>CAYNUH010000049.1:0-25767 GCA_964400605.1 uncultured Acidobacteriota bacterium
GCGTTCGTCCGCATGTTCGCGGTCGAGGTCGTCGGCGCGGCCGCGTTGAACGACAAGTGCCCGTTCGAGTTCGCCCAAACCTGCGTGTACGGCACCCCCATGAACCAGAACGTGAAGCCGAGCGGAATCGCCTCCGAGCCGGCGTCATTCGCCTCGATCCCCACCACCCGCGTCGCACCCGATAGCGCTGTGAACGTGCCGGCGCTCGCCGTGAAGGTGTAGCTCGTGACGGAGCCCGCATCCGTGGGAGGGGACGCGTGTCCAACGGAGGCGCCGAGCAGCAACAAAAGTACCGATGCGGCCGGAACGAACCGGGAAGGCCGGAGGCAGGCGAGGGCTCTTCGCGACCCCCGGGTCATGGAGCAACCGAGGCTGCAGGACGCCCCGAGCAGCCGGATCGGTCCGCGGAGGCAAATGAGCCCGAACCCGGGGCTCCGTCCGTCGATGGCGCTGGTTCGATGCATCCCGGAACGGCAGCGTTGACGATTGCCCGTCGCGTGCCGGCGCGATCCGGGCACGATCCGGACCAAGACACGAAGTACTTCAAGCCTCCACCGCGCGAAAGCCGAAAGAAACAGACCGTGCCTCCCTATCTCCAGAGAACCCGTCTTCGGGACACCTCGACGGAGTCCATCCGCGTACGGAGCTTATGAATGTACCGCGATCTGCACCGATCTGCGCGCACTATTCTCGAGGAGACAGTCCCCTGCCGCAGGTGTTCCGTTGCGGCTCCGCTTCAATCCGGACTTGGAAGACGGCAGGATGATGACGTGCCGGAAGAACAGTTTCTAGCTAGGTGCAGGGTTCAAGGGGCCCGCCGCACGTGCGGCTGCGGCGAGTCGTTCAGCGTCTGAGGCTCGGAGTCACTCCGACTCGACCCCTCGCGCGGTGAGGGCCGCCTGGGCCGCTTCGCGGATTTCGCGCTTGCTGTCGCCCTGGGCGAGGGCCCGCAGCGTCTCCAGCGCCATGTCCCCTCCGATGGCCCCGAGGGCCTGCACCGCCGCCAGGCGCACGTTCGCGGGCTCGGCGTGGCCGATGAATGCCTTGCGGGTGAGGATCTCCACGAGCGTCTCGACGGCCTCGTCGAGGCCCATGCGCCCCACCGAGGCCACCACCTCCTCCCGCACCTCAGGGTCCATGGCACCGTAGGGGCCGGCTCGACGCAGCATCTCGAGGATCACGCCCGCTGAGCGCTCGCCCCTCAGCGCCGAGAGCGAGTTCACGGCCATGACCTGGACCGCCCGGTCCGGATCGCCGAGCGCGGCGACGATGAGATCTTCGCACTCGGCGCCTCCCAGCCGCATCAACGTCCTCACCACCTCCTTGCGCACGCGCGCGTCGGCGTGCTTCACCACCTGGATGAGGGCCGGGACCACCGAGACGTCGCCGATCTCCGCCAGGATGTGGACGACGTTGCGCACGAGGTACCAGCGCGGATCGTCCAGCCGGGCCGTGATTGGAGCGATGGATCCGCGCCCCATGTCCTTGAGCAGGGAGACGAGCCGCGCCCGGTTTCCGCGGTCCTCCTCGTCGGCGAGCCGGTCGATGAGATAGTTCGCCGAGCGCACCGCCCCGCGCTTGAGCACCTCGGCCGCCTCCATCGAGCCCGTATCCGTGCCCGCGAGGTGCCTGTCGGCGAGGCTCTTGAAAAGCTTCTCGTTGCCGACGCGTCCGAGGGCCTCGCACAGCCGCGTCCCCCGCTCCTTCACGGGGATGTCGGCCGATCCTGCGAGCCCTTCCGCGCGCCGCATCAGCTCCAGCACGGCCCCCAGATCGCCGTTGCGCAGGCGCAGGTCGGCGAGGAACGCCAGCCCTGCGGCCAGCCGCGTGTGGACCTCCGGGTCGGGCTCGTCGTGGATGCGCGCGAAGAACAGCTCCGCGATCCGCCCCAGCATGGGCGCGCCCTTCCCCGTCTTCTCGATGAGCTGGAGGATGTAGCGCGCGTTGTCGGCCACGTGACGCCGGGTCGCCGGATCTTCGACCAGGAGCCCGCTGAGGTACTTCTGGATGAGGGCGGTGGCCTCCTTGATCTGGTCCATGGCGAACAGCTTGACCAGGACCTCCTTGACGCGCTGGAAGTCCACCTTCCAGAGGGAGTCGCGCTGGTTGAGGAGCTGCAGCCTTCTCGAGACGTCCATCTCGGCCCACATGAGCTGGTCCATCAGGTCCTTGCGCTCGTGCTCGCTCGCCCCCTGGGAGCGCAGCTTCTCCTCGATGGCGGACATGACCGAGGCATGATCGTCCCGCCAGGCGCGTGTCCTTTCCAGAAGGTCCATCAGGCGCTGGTAGTCCACGGCCGCGCCGCCGAACTGGCCGGCCACCATGGCGGCGAGGGCGTCGCGGGGCATCGACTCCACGGCGGCCGTGAGGTGTCTGCGGGGAGAACGGGACCCGACTTTGTCCTGCATGATGCGGGACTGATGGGCCCCCGGCGTGGCGGCGAGGATCCTGGCCACGTCGCCGAGGATCGCGGCCGGGTCGCGCTGCTTCTCCTCGATGGCCCGCTCGGCGAGCCTCTCGAGGGAGTCGGCCACCAGCTCGGCCTGGGTGTCGAGGTCGCCGGGCGCGGGGCTCTTGTCCCTCCGGGCGGCCGCCTGGGAGAGGACGCGGGCGAGCGTGGCGGGCTCCTTCTCCATCAATGACCCGAGGCTCTCGCCTCCCACGGACTGCCCCCGGCCCGCCAGCATGTCCATCAGCGAGAGGTCGGTGAGGAGATCCAGCGCGTCGGGGACCTTTCCCACCCGGCCCTTGTTGACGGAGATGGAGGAGATACCCTCGTCCAGCAGGACGAGGTCCAATCCCCCGCGCTCGTGGACCCGCTCCGGCTTCAGGAGGAGACTTCGGATCAGGTTGGTGTACTCCTCCTGTGTGACGCCCCCGGCGAAGGAGATGGTCTGGACGCCCCTGTCGGAGAACTCCTTGTGGAGCTGGCCCGCAATGACGCGGTCGCGGTCCAGGGGGAGGTTCTCCAGGGTGAGTCTTCCCTCCGCGCGCGTCAGCGTGACGGACATCCGTCCCTGCAGCAGGGTCTTGAGCTTGATGTAGGAGCGGGTGACCGACTCTTTGCCCCGGGGGTGCTCGGAAGAGTAGAGGCCGACGTTCTTGAGGGCGACGGCGAACTCCTTGATCCAGTCGTTGGCGGCGAGTCGAAGGTCGGCGGGATCCATGGTCTCCGCAGGGCGGCGCTGAGGCCGGGCTCTCGGGCGTCCGGGGCTCGCGGTGGCATGTTAGAAACGACGGCCTGGGAGGTCAACAAGCCGGCGCGGCGGTCAGCGTTTCTCGCCTTCGCGGCGGTAGTCGCCGCCAGCGCCTCCCGACTTGGAAACCAGCCGCACGTCGGAGAGGACGGCCGTCCTGTCAACCGCCTTGATCATGTCGTAGGCGGCCAGCGCGGCGACCGTGACGGCGGTGAGCGCCTCCATCTCCACCCCCGTGGCGGAGCGGGTGCGCGCGCGCGCCTCGAACTCGATGCGGCAGCGCTCCGCGTTCAGCGTCGCCTCCACCTCGATGTGGTCGAGCGGGATCGGATGGCACAGCGGAATGAGGGAGGAGGTCCCCTTCGCCGCCTGGATGCCGGCGATCTTCGCCACGGTGAAGACGTCGCCCTTCTTCAGGCGGTTGGCCGCCACCGCCTCGAACCCCTCCCGGCTCAGCGCCAGCGCACCGCGGGCCACCGCCTCCCGCAGCGTCGCCGGCTTGCCGGAGACGTCCACCATGCGCGCCTTCCCGGCCGCGTCCGCGTGGCTTAACGCCGCGCGGGCGGAGCGCCCCCCCGAGCTCTTCCGGTGCGATCGCGCCACGCCGCTACACTCCCTCCGCGACGCTGGTGAAGGTGAACGACTTGACCTTCATGGCCGGCATCGCCATCACCGGCGATCCCAGGGTGCGCCGCGGCACGCCGAGGGCCTCCACACCCCGGAGCATCTCCGGCAGGCTCTGGTTGAAGCGCAGGTTCTTCACGGGACCGCGCACCTTGCCCTTCTCGATCAGGAAGGTGCCGTCGCGCGTCAGGCCCGTCAGGAGGATCTGTCGCGGGTCCACCATGTTGACGTAGTGGAAGCGGCTGACGAGCAGCCCCCTCTCCGTCCCCCGGATCATCTGCTCCAGCGTGGCATCGCCGCCCAGGAGCAGCGCCGATCCGATGCCGCCGGCGGTGCGGCCCCCCTGCCTCATCCCCCAGAACCGCGAGTAGGAGAGATCCGCCAGGACCCCCGCCTGGATCCACGTCTTCCGGGTCCGGGGGACCGCCTCGTTGCTGAAGGGGATCGACAGCAGCATCGGGTCGGCGGGGTCGCTCACCAGCGTGATCTTCTCACCGAACAGCCGCTCGCCGATCCGGTTGCCTCCTCCCGACTTGGAGAAGAACGATCGTCCCTCGTCGGCCATCCGCGCATCGAGGGAGAAGAGGAGGAACGGCATCAGGTCGGCCACCGCGTCGGGCTCCAGGACTACCGTGTAGGCGCCCGGCTCGAGAAGGCTGCTCGACGCCGATCGAACCGCCTTGTCCGCCGCGATCCTGGCGATGGCGGCGGGATCGAGGAACGAGATCCTGTTCTCCTCGCGGCCGGCCCAGCCCGATCCGGATCCGTCTCTGGTCCTCACGGTTGTGGAGAATGACCCCCGCGTCTCGCGGTGCACGGCGAGGAAGCCCCTCGACGTGCCGACCGCGGTGAGGGACTCGCCCGTCTGGTAGAAGCCGCTGGCCACGCCTCCCGACTCGCTCGCGAGAGCGAGGACCGCCGCCGCGGCGCGCGCTCTGGCCTCCGAGCCCGCGGAGGCCGTCTCCTCGAAGTACGCGCCCACGTCGCGGATCTCCTTCGGCCCTTCCTCCGGGACGTACTCGGGGTCCTCGGGGCTCAGCCGCGCCATCTCCTCGGAGGCGCGCACGGCCGCCTCCACCCCCCCGTCGTCGAGGAGGTTGGTGCCGGAGCCGGCCCGCCGCGTCCCCACGGTGCTCAGCACCGTGAGGGTCAGGTCCTCCACGTCGCCGCAGGACGTGATCCCCGACAGCGCGAAGCGGACGTTGCCGGAGCGAGATCCCGCTAGGATGACGCGCGCCTCGTCCCCCCTGGAGAACCCCAGGGCCTTGCGGACGAGGGAGCGCGCTTCATCTCCGGACGGGAGCATCCGTCAGCCGCTCCGCCTCACGCCGGTGTTCAGGATGTTGACGCGCCGGAAGCGCGCTGCGGGGCAGCCGTGGCTCACCGCGTTGATCTGCCCCGGCTCCCCCTTGCCGTCGAAGAACGAGCCTCCGACCTCCCACGTCTCCTCGCCTCCGAGGCCGTCGCAGGCATTCCAGAACTCGACGCTGTTGGACTGGTAGGCGACGTCCCTGAGCGGCGGCCCCAGCCGCCCGCCCTTGATCGCCCGCACCCAGCCGGCGCCGAACTGGAAGTTGTACCGCTGCTGGTCGATGCTCCACGAGCCGTCCCCGACGATGTAGAGGCCGTCCTCGACCCCCGCGATGAGATCCTCGACGGTGGCCGGGCCCTCCGCGGGCTCCAGGCTCACGTTGGGCATCCTCTGGAAGGGGAAGCTCGCCCAGGAGTCGGCGTGCGCGCATCCCTTGGAGGCATCCTGCCCGATCCAGGCGGCCTGCTCGCGCGTGGTCTGGTAGCCCACGAAGAGGCCGCTTTGGACGAGCGGCCAGGACTTGGTCTTCACGCCGTCGTCGTCGTACCCGACCGTGGCGAGCCCCCCGGGCATCGTCCTGTCGGCGGTGATGTTGACGAGGTCGCTGCCGTAGCGGAGCACGCCGAGCTTGTCCGGTGTGGCGAAGGAAGTCCCGGCGAAGTTCGCCTCGTAGCCGAGCGCGCGGTCCAGCTCCGTGGGATGCCCGACCGACTCGTGGATGGTGAGCCACAGGTTCGTCGGGTGCACCACGATGTCCTTCACGCCCGGCTCGACGCCCGCGGCGGAGAGCTTCTGGACCGCCTCCTCGGCGGCGGCGGCGGCCAGGGCGGGCAGGTCGGCCTCCTCGACGTATTCGTAGCCGCCCTGAACGGGCGGCAGATCGCAGTCGCGCGTGACGAAGTCGCCCCCGGCCGCGTCCCGCGCCGTCACGGTGAAGCCCGGCCACAGACGGGTGATCTGCTGGTCGAGGTAAGTCCCCTCCGTGGAGGCGAAGTACTTCTGCTCGTTGACGGCGTTGAGGAAGGAGGTCACGAAGGAGGCCCCCTTCACGCGCAGGGCCTCTCTGTTGAGCTTTAAGAGTAGATCGATCTTCCTTTCCAGGGCGACCTTGAACGGGTCCTTGGTCAAGGTCGTCTGCCAGGCGTCCTTGTGAGGCGGCTCGGGCGCGAGGACGGCCGGACGTGAGACGGCGGCGCGGTTGGCCCGAGCCATGGAGGCGGCGGCGCGGGCTGCTCCCACGAGATCGGCGGGCGCGACGCGTGGGCCGGCCGCGAAGCCCCAGGCTCCGTCCACGAGACACCGAACGCCGGCGCCGAACGACTCGGAGCGCTGGAGGCTCTGGATGTGGTCCTCCCGCGCGCTGACGCTCTCGCGCCGGTAGCGGCAGATGCGGACGTCCGCGTAGGACACTCCGGCCATGCGGGCCGCGTCGAGCGCGAGGTCGGCGAGATCCCTCACGGCAGCCCCAGGACGAGGCGGTCGCGGAACTCAGCCGGGCAGCGGAAGTGAATCAGGGGGTCCGCGCCCAGCGCTTCGGGGATCCCGCCCCGATCCGGGGGCGCCTGCGTCGTGAGAAGGTAGGGGGATCCCTGGATGGGCAGATCGAGCGTCGGGCGGCACCCCGTGCCCGCCGCGCCCGAGGCGGCCGCTGCGGGATCGTCTCCGCCGCGCTGATCGCCGCTCGCGGTCCCGGGCGCGGCCGGAGCCTCCCTCACGGCCCCTGCGGCCAGGGCGAGGGCGGCCGCCGACGCGGACGATGCCAGGAAGCGCCGCCGCGTCCATCCTCTCCTCACGTCGCCTTGCGTCATCGATGCCCGCATCGATTCTCCAGGAGGAGACGTCATTCTACACCCAGCGGCAGAAGGGCGTGCCTTATAATGGCGCCGATGTCCCGGTTCAAGGCCCTTTCAGCCATCCTGGGGATCACGATGGCCGCCCATGCCGCCCCGGCCGCTCCCGCGCCCGAAGCGCCCGCCGATCTGATCCTGCACGGCGCCGTGGTCATCCCGATCGATCCGCCGGGGTCGAAGGCGGGCGCCGTGGCGATCCGGGGCGACCGGGTCATCTACGTCGGCGACGACGCGGGCGCGCTGGCGCTGCGCGGCGGCGGCACACGGATCGTAGACCTTCAGGGGCGGACTCTCCTCCCCGGCCTCATCGACGCCCACGGCCACGTCTCCAGCCTCGGGTTTTCCCTCCTCCAGATTGATGCTCTGGGCACGCGCAGCGCCGAGGAGGTGGCCGCGAAGGTCCGCGAGGCGGCGGGAGCATCCCGGCGCGGCGAGTGGATCCTGGGGCGCGGGTGGGACCAGAACGACTGGGAGCGGAAGGAGTTCCCGACCAGCAGGCTGCTCGACGAGGCCGCACCGGAAAACCCCGTCGCGCTGTCGCGAATCGACGGTCACGCGCTGTGGGTGTCCACGCGAGCCCTCGAAGCGGCCGGCGTCACCCGGAAGACCCCCGATCCCGAGGGCGGCCAGATCCTGAGAGATCAGGTCGGCAACCCTACGGGGATCCTCGTGGACAACGCCATGCTGGCCGTGAGGGCGCAGATCCCGGGCGCCACGAGAGAGCAGACCCGCCTGGCCATTCTCGCCTCCCTGAACCGCTGCCTGGATTCCGGCCTGACAGGCGTCCACGACGCCGGGATACCCACGGAGGAGGCGGACATCTACAGGCAGTTGGCCGCCGGGGGGGAGCTTCCGATCCGCGTGTACGCGATGCTGGGGGGCAACAGCCGCACGCTGAGCAACTACTTCGAGACACCGCCCATCGTGGACCTGCCCTTGCCTGGGGATCTGGCAGGCGGGTTCCTCACGATCCGCGCCATCAAGCTGGGGATCGACGGCGCTCTGGGGTCGCGCGGGGCGGCGCTCCTCGAGGACTACAGCGACGCGCGCGGGAACCGCGGTCTCATCACGCGCCCTCCCGAGGAGATCCGATCCATCACCTCCGAGGCGATGCGCAAGGGGTATCAGGTCTGCGTCCACGCCATCGGGGACCGGGGGAACCGCCTCGCCCTCGATGCGCTCGAAGGCGCGCTCTCGGCGGCCCCGGCGGGCGACTACCGGCTCCGGATCGAGCACGCCCAGGTGCTCGCCGCCTCCGACATACCAAGGTTCAAGGCTGCCGGTATCATCCCGTCCATGCAGCCGACCCACTGCACCTCCGACATGCCGTGGGCGCAGGCGCGGCTCGGCCGGAGGAGGCTCGAAGGGGCGTACGCGTGGCGGCGGATCCTGGACACGGGCGCGCGGATAGCGGGGGGATCCGACTTCCCGGTTGAATCCGAGAACCCGTTCCTGGGCCTGTACGCGGCGGTCACGCGCCAGGACGAGAAGGGCCGCCCCCGAGGCGGATGGCGGCCCGAGGAAAGGATGACCATGCAGGAGGCCCTGCGGTCGTTCACGCTCGATGCGGCCTACGCCGGCTTCGCGGAAGGGTCCCTGGGCTCCATCGCACCGGGCAAGAAGGCGGACCTCCTCGTTCTCGCCGCCAACCCGCTCACCGCGCCCGTGTCAGAACTCCTGACGATGAAGCCTCTGGCCGTCATCGTGGCCGGCAAGGTGGTGAGGTCCAGCCCGGATCTCGAAGGCAGGCTTCCCCTGGAGGCCCCGCGGGCGGCCGCGGGTGCGCGGTGATGCTCGATCTCTACGATCCGAAGCCCGATCCGCCGGATGAGGAGGGCCGGCCCTCCCTGAGGCTCGTACCGAAGGGGCCGCGGGTCTCCTTCAGCCGTCCCGGGGACCCGGAGACGCGTTGGACGGTCCGCGTGGCCTCGATCTTCCTCGGGCTGGTCATTTCCGGAATAGGCCTGGCGTTCATCCTGCTCACGGCGGCGCTCCTCAAGCAGATGTACGAGAACGTGGACGCGCTCGACGCCGCGGTGAAGGCGGAGCGCACTCGGCGGAGCACCACCGAGGCACCGGCCCGGAATCGCGGTGACGGCGCCATCGTGCTCACCATGCCGAAGGACCAGCCCCGGTCCAGAGCTGCTCCTCAATCGCCGCCCGCTTCGAAACCCTGAGGAGCCCGGCCTACCTCGAGGCGAGGATGTCGGGGAGGAACGGGTTGCCCCGCCTCTCGTCGCGGATGCTGGTGACGGGGCCGTGCCCGGGGTGCACCAGAGTGTCCGGCGGCAGGGAGAAGAGCCGCTCGCGGATCGATCCGAGAATGCGCCCGTAGTCTCCACCCCACAGATCGGTCCTGCCGATCCCCTTCCAGAAGAGCGTGTCTCCGGAGAAGAGCAAAGGCTCGGCGCGGCCGTCCGGGGGACGGCCCATCCAGAGGCAGACGCTGCCGGGGGTGTGGCCGGGGGTCCCGATGACTTCCAGGGCGATCCCGCCCACCTCGATCCTGTCGCCGTGTTCGAGGAAACCGTCGGGCTCGGGCAATGAGCGCGGCGTGATCCCGAACATCTTCGCCTGGGCCGGGTAGGCGCGCCAGAGTGGGAGATCCGCGCGGTGAATGTGGATGGCGGCACCGCGCTCCTCTTTCAGGCCGGAGGCGGCCCCGATGTGATCCAGGTGGCCGTGCGTGTGGAGCGTCTTTTTGAGGGTCAGCCGGTGTTGGTCGAGGACTTCGCGGATCCGCTCGAGTTCATCCCCCGGATCGATGACGACGGCCTCGCGTGTCGCCTCGTCGCCAAGGATCACGCAGTTGCACTGAAACGCCCCCACCGGGAACGATTCGAAGATCAAGAGAGCCTCCCGTATCCCATCGGACGCGTGCCGCGTTCGGCAGCATAGCGGATCGACCGCGTGCCCCGTGGGATCCCCCCTCCTCTCGGAAACGGGGTGCCGCCCGCCCATTTCCGCGCCTCGGGCGGGACAGCGGAAACGCGTGGCGGGACGCCGGGATCCGTCAACCGAAGGAGGCTCGCCGGGGTCTAAACGGGCCGGGGCGTGCGGCTGCGCGCGCGGCGAGATCCGCGGCTTGACATCGCCCCGATCGGCTGTTCAAATGTCAGGTCTACGCAAAACGCCGGATCCGGACCTTTCAGACCACCTGCTCCGCCGACGGAAAGAGCCTCTGAGGGCTGGGAGGGAGGGGTCGGGTTTCGCTCCGGCGGTTTCGGAAAGCCGCCCCGGGACGTGCCAGCGACATCGGCCAGGAGATGCCACGGATGACGACTGACTCCACGAATCCCCGGGCGCATTTCAGACGCGCCCTTCTCGGCGGCGCTTTCTCCCTGGTGGCCTCCGCCCTGAGCGATCCGGCGCTCGCGCGGACACCCACGATTCGGATCACGCCCAACAATCTTGCTTTCCCGATCGGCACGTGTGCGGACGTCAACCCCGATCCGAACATCACCACGTTGCAGTGCACCGCTCCCGCCGTGGCCGTCGGCTCGGCCTGCGCGAACAACGTCGCCTGTGGCGCCACGTCCGTAGAAATCTTCGTGGACTTTGTCCCCGCCGATGGCCTCAAGGGATTCAACATCCGCTTGATTTTCGACCCGTCGCGGCTCTCCCTGGTCAACTCCGCCAACACGAATGATCCGAACAACAGGGTTCTGGATCCAAACCTCCTGATCGTCTGGGGCGGATCCGGCAACGTCCAGACGAACAACTTGACGATCGAGAACGGGGACACCCTCCACTGGGAAGTTCGCTCTTCCACCTCAGGAGGCCCCACGGGATCGGATGTCAGGCTCGGCGAAATCCGCTTGGGGGGAGTCTCATCGGGGAACGGAACACTCTCGTGGGAGCAGGGGAGCGCCTGCACCGACGGGACCTGCATCGCCACATTGACACCGTTCTTCGACGAGTTCGTGGACGGCTCGAACGGCGGCGCCACGTTCAGCGTCGGAACGCCCAGCGGCGACCTGATAATCGCCTGCACGCAGACCTCGCCGTCCGACCCGAACTCCTTCGTGGACGGTGATACGCTCACGCTCGACTGCACCGCGACGAACGCCGGCACCGCCGCCACTTCCGGATCGACCGACGTCCTCGCCGTCTTCACCCCGGACCTGGTCATCCAATCGTCGGACCCCGTCGCGATAGAGGCCGGCGGCATCGTCCCGAGCCTCCAGCCCGGTGCGACTCATACCTTCACGATGACCAGCATGCCGAATCCTGGGTCGCTTTCAGGCGGCTTCAACCTGTGCATCAAGGTGGACGCCACGAGCAACCAGCCGGCGGGGAAGATCCTGGAGACGGACGAAAGCAACAACCAAGTCTGCAATATGGTCGAAGTGAAATTCCCCGTGAGGGACCTCGTCATCGACGTCGATCCGAACGACCCGAACATCGCCCTCTTCAACGCGACGCCGAGCCAGGTGGATCCGAACGCCTTCCACGCCGGGCTGCTCCTCAAGGTGGACTACACCGTCAAGAATGCCGGGATCGCCATCGTCCGCACGCACCGCAACGTGGTGCGGCTCATCGACAACGACATCAACACTTTGGACCCGATCATCTGCGAGCTGATGGAGCCGGACTCCCCCGGTATCCTCGGAGGGGACTCCATCGTGCGCTCGTACGGGGACGACGGGGGCCTCCCCCTCAATTCGATGCAGCGCTGCGCCCTCCCGTTCGACCTGAGCCCGGTGCCGGAGGATTACACGCTGGCGGTTCAGCTCGACGCCAACTTCCAGGTCTCCGAGCAGGACCCGAACGGCGTCTCCCTGGAAGGCAACAACATCACATCGCGGTTGATCCGGATCGAGTCGCCGGTGCCCCCCAAGATCCGCGCCGCCGATCCCAACGCCATCGGGAATCTGAATCAGGGGATCGAGGCGCTGAACGCGGATCCGAACTCCCACGACGCCTTCTTCAGTCTGATCGCGGCGAAGGACCTGGCGTCGTTCGCCTTCACGGTCACCTGGGCTCCGGCGTGCCTCATGGAGATCGCGGACCCGAACGACGTCATCATCAACTTGGGTCTGCTCGGTACGACCGGCCGGACCGTCTCGTGCGCCGCGCCCGCCATCAACAACAACGCCGGAACGCTCACCGTCTCGTGCTCGACGACGGGAGCGCAGCCCGGGGTCACCTTCGAGGGGTCCCAGTCCCTCACGCGCGTCGTGTTCAACTCCTTGGTGTCCGGCAACGGCACGTTCACCTTCCTCGGCGTCAGCGCCACGGACTCGACAGGCATGCCCATCATTAATCTGGAGAGCAACGACGGCACGTTCGCGGTGACCGGCCCGTCGGTCATGGACTTCCAGAACATGGGCGCCTCTCCCGAGGCCTTCCCGGGCATTCCGTTCAGCGTGAACTACGACCTGTGCAACCTGGGGTATGGTCCCTCCCCACCCGCCCTCACCACGGACGTCTACATCTCGCGCGACCCCAACATCAACATCAACGCCGATCATTTCGCCTGTGATTTCGGCGAGGCGGCGGCCATCGCCGCTCCGGACTGCGTGAACCCCAGCTGCGTGAGCCGCACCATCGACACCTGCCAGGTCGACCTCGACCTCCGGCCCGGCGTCTACTCGGCGGGCTTCCGGATCGATCCGGCCCCGGTGGAGACGACAACGCTGCCGTTCCCGTCCCGCCTCTTCGCCCTGCGGCAGCAGGGCGCCCGCCGCATGATCGAGTCCACGCGCGCGCCCGATCCCAACGCGGCCGTGGGAGCGCCTCTGGGAAGCGACCGGCGGCTCGCGGCGCGGTCCATCACCACTCTCAAGTCCGCCTCCCAAAACCGCAACTTCATAGCGGGATGGATCAAGCCGCCGGAGACCGTCCAGCGCGTGTTCCTCTTCCGGACGCCGAAGTCCATCGACGAGGACCTGTTCGTGGTCTCGAAGCTCAGGCTCCCCCGCTCCGCCATCGCCGTCATGGGAGGCGCCGACATCGACGCGGACGGCGAGGACGAGCTCATCCTGCTCAACAAGAGCCGGGACGGTCAGTTCCTCGACTTCCGGAAGGTGAACTACGTGAAGAGGCGCCCCGAGGTTGGAGTCCGCATCGCGGTCACAGCGCCGTTCCCGGAGACGATCGTGGGCGCGACGGGCATCCGGTGGGACGGCGACGCCGAGGACGAGGTGGCCATCGTCACCGACGACGGCTCCGCGCAGACGGTGACCATCTACGACCTGGTCATCACCCAGCCTCCCGACCCGTCGCCGCTGCTGCCTCTCACGGACGAGCCGGCGTTCGGCGCCCCCGGCGATCTGGTGGAGTCGATCTGCGTTCTGGACGCAGACCTGGACGACTCGACCGCGAACGACCTTCTCGTCACGCTGAACGTGGATTCCTCCGGCGTGCAGTCGCTGAAGGTCTTCGATCCGCCCGCGGTGCCGGGGGGTCCGTTCACGCTGGTCGCGACGGAGCCGGATTTCGGCGGGACGGCTTCGAAGCCCCGGGTGCTCGCGATCGCCTGCACCCGGTAGGAGGTCTTCAGCCCCTCTCGAAGATTTCCTTGGCGATGATGAGGCGCTGGATCTGCGAGGTGCCCTCGTAGATCTGGAAGACCTTGGCGTCGCGCATGATCTTCTCGACCGGGTACTCGGTGTTGAAGCCGTATCCGCCGAAGATCTGCACCGCGTCCAGCGCCGCCTTCATCGCCATGTCGGCGCCGAAAGCCTTGGCGTAGGCCGCCTCCCGCGTGTTGCGCCGGCCTTGGTCGATGGTGCGGCAGGCTTTCCACACCAGCAGGCGCGCCGCCTCGATGTTCATCGCCATCTCCGCGATCATGAACGAGACGGCCTGGTGCGCCGCGATGGGGACCCCGAAGGCGCGCCGCTCCCTGGCGTAGCGCACCGCGTGCTCGAAGGCGGAGCGCGCCAGCCCCACCGCGGCGGCCGAGACGATGGGGCGCGTGTGGTCGAAGGCGGCCATGGCGATCTTGAAGCCGTCGCCCTCGGCGCCCAGCCTGTTGGCGCGCGGCACCTTCACGTCGGTGAAGGTGACCGCGCGCGTGTCGGAGGCCCGCTGGCCCATGTTCTTCTCTTTCTTGCCGACCTCGATGCCGTCGGCCTCGCGGGGGACCAGGAACGCGCTCATCCCGCGGTGCTTCTTCTCCGGATCGGTGTAGGCGAGCACGAAGTACCAGTCGGCCACCGAGCCGTTCGTGATCCACATCTTGGACCCGGTCAGGGCGTAGTCCTCCCCCACGCGCCGGGCGACGGTCTTGATGCCGGCCACGTCGGACCCGGCGTCAGGCTCCGTGACGCAGTAGGCGGCGAACCGGAGATCCCGCACCATCGGCGTCAGCCAGATCTTCTTCTGCTCGTCGCTGCCCGCCACGATGACGGGGGCCTCGGCCAGTGTGTTGGCCTCCATGGCGGTGCCGATCCCGGTGCAGCCCCAGGCTATCTCCTCGGCGATGAGGGCCCCTTCGAAGACCCCGAGGCCCATCCCCCCGTACGCCTCGGGCACGTGGGTGTTCATAATCCCGAGCTCCCAGGCCTTGCGGCAGATCTCCTTGGGGAACTCCCCGGTCTGATCGTGATGCGCCGCCCTGGGGACGATCTCGTTGGCCGCGAACTCGTGCGCGAGGTTCCGCAGCTGCTGCTGCTCTTCCGTCGGATCGAAGTCAACCACGTGCCGGCCTCCCGTGTACCGCCGAGCTCCGTTCCGCCCTCGCGTCCGCCCCCCCCAGGAACCTAGTTCTTCTGCGTCGGGGGCGCCGCGGCGGCGCCGACCGTCTCGATCGAAACCTTGTTGAGGATGACGTCCTTCCTGGGCTTCCCCGCGGGGACCGTCCCGATCTCCTTGCAGATCCGCTCCACGACCTCCTGCCCCTCGACCACCTGACCGAAGATGGTGTGCTTGCCGTCGAGGTGGGGGGTGGGAACCTGCGTGATGAAGAACTGGCTTCCCCCCGTGCCCGGCCCCGCGTTGGCCATGGCCAGCCGCCCGGGGCGGTCGAACTTCAAGTTCGGCGCGAACTCATCCGGGATGCGGTAGCCCGGCCCCCCGGTGCCCGTTCCCAGAGGATCGCCCCCCTGAAGCATGAAGCCGGGGATGATCCTGTGGAACTTCGTGCCGTCGTAAAACCGGCGCTTCGTCTTCTCCCGGAGCACCGGGTCGGTGAACTCCTTCGTTCCCTCGGCCAGGCCGGCGAAGTTGGCCACGGTGACGGGGGATTCCTTCTCGAAGAGGCGGCAGACGATCCGCCCTTCGCTGGTCTCGAAGACCGCGTACTTCCCGGGCTCGGACTTCCAGCCGGCCTTGCCCTCGGGCTCCGCCGCTGCGGCCGCCGGCCCGGCAGCCGCCAGGATGAGCGTTGCGGCGAGCGCCGCCGCCCGCCTCGCATGCATCATCGCATCAAACGCACTCGGAAGCATCGTTTCCCTCCACTGGATGAACCTCAGGCCGCACCGGCCGTCCTGTCGATGGTCACCTTCTTGAGGGTGATCTCCTTCGACGGCCTCCCGCCGGGGGTCCCGAGCGTCGAGCAGATCCTGGCCACGACTTCCTGCCCCTCGACCACCTGGCCGAAGATCGTGTGCTTGCCGTCGAGCCAGGGGGTGGGGATCTGCGTGATGAAGAACTGGCTACCCCCCGTGCCCGGCCCGGCGTTGGCCATGGCCAGCCGCCCGGGACGGTCGAACTTCAGATTCGGCGCGAACTCGTCCTGGATGCTGTAACCCGGACCTCCGGTGCCGGTCCCGAGCGGGTCGCCCCCCTGAATCATGAACCTGGGGATGACTCTGTGGAACTTCGTGCCGTCGTAGAACCGGCGCTTCGTCCTCTCCCGGCGCGTGGCGTCGGTGAACTCCTTCGTCCCCTCGGCCAGGCCGGCGAAGTTGGCCACCGTCACGGGGGATTCCTCTTCGTAGAGGCGGCAGACGATCTGCCCCTCGCTCGTCTCCAGTACGGCCTGCACGCTGCGGTCCTCCCTGTGTCTTCGAGGTTCCCTCTCGGCGCGGCCCGCCCGATCCCGCCGCGGCCCCCGGTGGTTCGGGCTCCCGACCGCGAGGGGCTCAAATCCCCATGATGCTGTAGCCGGCGTCCACGTAGAGAACCTCGCCCGTGACGCCGCTGCCCAGATCGGAGAGCAGGAACAGCGCCGCCTTTCCCACCTCCTCGGGATCGATGTTGCGGCGCAGCGCGGCCTTATCCCGCGACACGTGGAGCATGTCCAGGAACCCCGAGATCCCTCGGGCGGACAGCGTGTTGACGGGCCCTGCGGAGATGGCGTTCACCCGGATCCCCTTCGGCCCCAGTTCGTAGGCGAGCTGCCGCACCGCGTGTTCGAGGGCCGCCTTCGCGGATCCCATGACGTTGTAGGAGGGCACCACCCGCTGCGACGCCATGTAGGTGAGGGTGACGATGCTGCCCCCCTCCTTCTCCATGAATGGGGCGGCCTCGCGCGCGATTCCGATGAGGGAGTAGGCGCTTATCTCGAGCGCCGTCCGGAACCCGTCCCGGCTGGTGTCGAGAAAGTTCCCCTCCAGGTCCTCCTTGCGGGCGTAGGCGACGCTGTGCACCAGGCAGTCGATCTTCCCCAGGGCCTCCCCCGCCCTCCGGCAGACGGACGCCACGTCCTCGTCCCGCGTGACGTCGCACTCGTAGAGAGGCGCGTCGCTCCCCAGATCCTTGACGAGCCCCTCGACGCGCTCCTTGAGGCGCTCGCCCTGGTAGGTGAAGGCCAAGCGCGCGCCGGCGCGGTGCAGGCACCGCGCGATCGCCCAGGCGAGGCTCCGCTGGTTCGCCACGCCGAAGACGAGCCCGGCCTTTCCGAGCATGTCGATGGGGTACACGCCGCCTCCGGGGTGGCCGCGCGCGCGGCCGGGCGTATTCAATACCACGCTCCCGGGCAGGTCAACCTGCCGCCGCATCTCACGGGAGAAAGCCGGTGGTACACTCCCGCCGCCCGTCCCCACACCCTGCACTCGGGAGGCTCCGATGCCGTCCGCCGCCGCACGCGCGTGGCGATCCACGCCCCTCCGCCTCTTCCTTCTGGCCGCCTCGGCGGCCCTCCTTGCCGGAGACGCCTCCGAAGCCACCGGCGTTGCCTCCGCAGCCCGGGAGGTGCTCGAAAGCGGCGTCGAGGTGATCACGATCCCCCAGAGCGGCGTCCCGTTGGCGGCCGTGGTCTCCATAGTGCGCTCGGGATCCTCGGCCGAGGCGCCGGAGATCAGCGGCGTGTCCCACATGCTGGAGCACCTCCTCTTCAACGGCACCGAGACGCGGTCGCAGGAGGCGCTGTACGCGGATCTGGACGGACGCGGGATCGTGCACAACGCCCACACAGGCCTCGACGAGATGACGCTCTTCATGCTGGGCCCCCGCGACCAGGTGCCCGCGATGATCGAGATCCAATCGGAGATGCTCTTCCGGTCGGTCTTCCCTCCCGGCAAGATCGAGAAGGAGCGCGGGATCGTCCTCAACGAGATCGCGAGGGACCGGACCCAGGACGCGACCCTCATCGAGGACTTCATCGCGGAAGTGATGTACCGCGACACGCCGTGCGCCCTGCAGGGGACCGGGACGGAGCAGACGGTGCGGGGCCTCACGCGTGACGAGATACTCGCCTACCACCGCCGGCACTACGGCGGCGGCAACGTCACGCTGATCCTGATGGGAGACCTGGACCCCGGATCCGCCCTGGCCCAGGCGGGCGCCGCCTTCGGCCGGGCCCCCGCGTCCCTGCCTGCCGGAGCCTCTTCCGTCCCCTGTCTCCCCGCGCCGGGAGCCGCCGGGAAGGCTTACTCCCGCCGCCTGGAGATCGCCTCAAGGCGTGTAGTGCTGGCGGCCGCGGCGCCCGCGCCCGGCAGCCGCGAATACGCCGCCGCGGAGGCCCTGGCCTCGATGATCGAGCCCGCTCTGGCCGAATCCGCCTCCCGGCGGCTGGGAGAAGCCGGGGGCAACCTGCTGGACGCCTCCGTCTCCGTCGCCCCGCAGAGGAGCGGCTCCATGATCCGCGTCATGGCCTCGCTGGATGGCTCCCTCCCCTACGAGACGGGGGCCCGCGCGCTGTGGGAGGAGCTCGCCTCTCGTCTCGGCGCGCCTCCCGACGCGGAGGCGCTCCGGAACTTCAAGGTATCCGAGCGGGTCAGATTGGCGCTGCTCGAGGAGAAGCCGCACTACTTCGGCCTGGACCGCGCGCCCCTCGTCGCCTGCTGTGGATGGCAGGGGGTCGTGGACGCCCCATCTCGCGTCGCGGCGGTGAGCGTTTCCGACGTCGCGTCCCTCGCGGTCGGGTACGCCCGAGTGGACGCGTGGGCGGTCCTCATGACGGGCAAGGACGCCCCCGTGGGGCCTCCGGCGGCATCGTTTCTGCCGCGCGAGGCGCAGGCCGAGGGAGGCGCCTCCCCGGGCGTAGCCGCCCCGCCCGGCGCCGGGATCCGGGAGGTTCTCCCCAACGGCCTCACGGTACTCGTCCGCTCGAGTCCAGAATCGAGCATCTTCGCGGCGAGCCTCGTGGCGCGGGACCGGTGCGCGAGCGAGCCTGCGGGGAAGGAGGGTGTCGCGGATCTCCTCCACCGCCTAGCGGGCCATGCCACGCGGCTTCGGGACGCGGCGACCTTGAAGCGCGATCTGCGGCGCCTGGGGGCCACGCTCAAGGTCACCGATGACCCGGACATCCCCTACGACGACGCCGACACCACGGCGGAGTACTCCTTCATCCGCCTGGAAACGCTCGACGAGTTCGCCGGCGAGGCTCTCGCTCTGCTCGCCGAGATGGTGCGGGAGCCATCGTTCGACGCCGCGGCCATCGAGAAGGCGCGCGGGCTCCAGATCGAGCGGGTGCGGCAGGCGGCCGCACGGCCCTCCGAGAGGGCGCGCGTCATGTTCCTTTCCCTGCTCCTGGGCGAAGGCGCCTCGATGGCGCGCTCTCCGTTCGGATCCGAGAGCGCCCTGCTCTCGATCAACGCGGAGGACCTCGCGGCCTTCAGGGACGCCTACTTCGACCCTTCCAACCTGATCCTCTCCCTCGTCACGTCGCTTCCTCCACGCCAGGTCCTGGAGAGTGTCGCACGATCCCTTGGAACGCTCCCGTCGACCCGCCGCTCGCGTCCCACCGCGGCGGCGCTGCTGTTGCGGCCGGCCGCGACGGCCCGTGAGAAGTCGGGCGCCGGGCAGGCGTACATCCTGGAGGGAGCGATCCTGAGGCCTCGCGCGGAGGACGTCCCGCGCCTCGCTGCCGCCGCCTCCGTCCTGTCGAGGAGGATGGGGTTGGGTCTTCGGGAGAAGCGCGGATTGTCCTACTCTCTCGGCGCCTCGGTGGATCCCCTCGGCGACGGGCTCCTGCTCGCGATCCGGATGGGGACGAAGCCGGATCAGGTGGAGGAGGCGCTTCGCGGCATCGAGGAAGTCCTTTCCTCCCTGCGCACCTCGCCGGCCGGCGCGGAGGAGATCGCCGCGGCGGTCCGCTCGGAGGGGGTCCGCATCCTGATGCGGAGGCTTTCCCGGATCACCAGGGCCCAGTCCGCCGCGGTGGAGGAGATCCGATCCGGATCCCCTGTGCCCGCCCCCTGGCGCGATCTTCCCGCGGCCGATCCGGCGGGCGTGGCCGCGGCGGCACGGGCGTATCTCGGAGGCTCTTCCCTGTCGAAGGTGGTGCTGGAGTGATCAGCGGGCGTAGATGGTGAGGATGTCGCCCGGGTAGATGCGGCTCGCGTCGGAGAGGTTGTTCCACGAGAGCAGGCTGTCCAGGGTGATCCCGTGGCGTTGCGCGATACGGTAGAGGTTGTCGCCGCGCCGGACCCGGTACGTCACCTTTCGGGCGGCGCCGCTCGCCACGGCGGTCTTGCCGTCGGAGGGGGCGGCCGCGGCCCGGGGCGCCGCCGGCGACGCGTCCTCGCCGGTGGGGCGCACGTTGAGGCTCTGGCCGGGTCTGAGGATCTGTGCGTCTGAGATCCCGTTCATCGCCGTAAGGCGTGCGACCGTCATGCCGTGGCGGCGTGCGATGTCGGAGAGAGTGTCGCCCGGACGCACGATGTAGCGGCCGTCGGAGCGGACCTCCGCGGCGCCCGGCCGGACGGCGCTCGGCCGTGAACGGGCCCTCCCGCGCGATGACGCCGTCTCGACGCCTCCCGGCACCACGAGGGTCATCCCCGTGGCTAGATGCGCGTTCACGGAGATGCCGTTCGCCTCCGCCAGGACCGAAGCGGAAGTCCCGAACCGGCGCGCCATCCCCGCGAGAGTGTCGCCCTTTCGAACCCTGTAAGACGCACGCACCGAGGCGATCTTCTCCGACGCCGGCAGCGCGGCGTAGGCCGTCCGGAAGGCCTCGCCGGCGCCGCGCGGGATGCGGACCTCGTACGCCCTGTAGCCCGGCGGCGTCACGGTGCGCGTGAGCTGAGGGTTGAAGAGCTTGATCTCGTCCACCGTGGACCCCGCCAGGCGAGCCAAAAGCGCGAGGTCCGTGGGGCCGTCGAGGGTGGCCCTGTCGAACTCAAGGGGCGGATCCTTCCGAAGGCCCGGGTGCCCGTACCGGTCGGGGTCCCGCGACATGATCGACAACGCAAGGATGGACGGGACGAAGTTCTTCGTCTCGCTCCTGAGGGAGCGCGTCTTCGCGAGGTCCCAGAAGTCCCTCCTGCCCGTGCGATCGATCGCCCGGATGACGAGTCCCTCCCCGGCGTTGTAGGCCGCCATCACCAGATACCAGTCGCCGAACATCGCGTACAGGTCCTTGAGGTAGCGCGCGGCGGCGCGAGTGGCCTTCTCGGGATCCGATCGCTCGTCCACGTAGGCGTTGCGCACGAGCCCATACCGGCTGCCCGTGGAGGCCATGAACTGCCAGATCCCCTTGGCACGGGCCCGGGAGTAGGCGTGGGGCTTGAAGGTGGATTCGGTGAAGGCCAGGTATATGAGGTCTTCCGGCAGCCCCTCTTCCCGCAACGTCTGCCGGATCATGCCTTCGTAGCGCCCCATCCGCTGGTAGCCGCCGGCAAACGCCTCCCGGAAGTGGCGCTGGAACGCCTCGATGAACGTCAGCACCTGCGTGTTGAGGACGACGGGGATGGAAAAGTCATCCCCCTCGGAAGGCGGCCGGATCTTCTCCATCTCGAGGGCGAGCTCCTCCGGCGATAGGAACTTCGTGATGTCCTTCAAGTCCTCCAAGGGTGTGCCCCCTGGCTCCTCGCGGATCTCCTCCATGCCGGCGACGGCCTCCGACTCCAACGACTGGATGTCCTGCACGATGCGGTCGTAGGCCCTCTTCAGACGCTGATTGTCCTGGACGGGAAGGCCGCTCGTCATGAAGGCGAGGAGGGCGGCGTCGAAGTGGGCGCGGGCGGCTTCCAGGTCACCGGCTCGGTAGGCCTCCTCTCCCAGGAGGTACTCGTCGGTGGCCTCCCGGATGACGACGGCCGCCTGGTCCACGATGACAGGCTCTCTCGCCGGGGCGCGGCCTCCGGCCGGCGCGGAGCCGTTCTCGCTGGCGGCGGGGACGACGGCCGGGGAGGGAGGGGCCGGGGCGATGGCGGGCGCAGCCGATCGGACGGGCGCGCCGGCGCAGCCGGAGGCCGTGGTGACCATGCCGGCTGCGAGAAAGCACAGGAGGCTGCGGCCCAAGAGTCGCTCCCACCGAAGCTTGCAAAGCCCGGCGGTCGCCGCTCTCCATCCGAAAACAACCGCGGGGCCGGTTTCCCGACGACCGCCCCGGCTCCTTGGGGGATCCATCTTCATGAGCGCGGGGTGGCCGATGCCAACGACGGGTAATCTTAGGTTTCGGTCGTGAAAGGTGTCAACCGGAAGGGGCTGCGCGCGCGCTATACTCCGCGGCCGAACCCGATTGTCCGGAGAATCGGCCCGCGGCCAGACGGCGCCCATGAGGTTCTCATGTCCGAGTCCGTGAACCCCCCAGGCGCTGGGGCGCCGCCTTCGGCCGATCCCGGCGTGGCTCCTCCGAAGGGGCGGTTCTCCACCCCCATCCTGGTCGGCTTGATGGCCGGGGCCATCTTCCTCATCGCCTTCACGGTGGCCATCCTCAGGCGGGGCGATCACCCGATCCTCCCGGTGCTCGATCTCGGCAGCCCCAGGATCCCCGCCCTGGGAAGAGGCGGAGAGGGGGCTCCGTCGATCCTGGCCCCGATCAGGACGATCCCGCGCGGCAGGATCATTCTCCATTGGGTGCCGGTGCCGGCGCTCCAGGAGTATGAGGCGCTGATCTACAACAACTCCATCCGGCTCCTGTGGCGATCGGGCAGGATCCGGGGAGACAACGTGGAGGTGCCCCCGGCGACGATCCTGGACATGGTGCCGGGCACCACGCACTTCTGGAAGGTCGTGGGCTACGGCGCGAACGGAGAGGAGGAAGCCTCCCCCACCGTCCCGATCACGATCGCGCCCTGACGCGGCGCCTTCCTTGACCCCCCGCCGGCGCCTCGTCTAAGATCATCGGGTTCGCCGTCCGGGCGAACGACCTTCGACAGCGGCCTCCCCTCCAGTCTCCCCGCCCAGGAGAGAACATGACCCAGGAAGCAAGCAGCAAAAGTAAGGCGAATTACGACGCAGCCGTGGCGCAGATCGAGAAGAAGTTCGGCAAGGGCTCCATCATGAAGCTCGGGCGGCGGGATCCGCTTTTGGAGGTGCCGGTCATCTCGACGACGGCGCTCTCATTGGACGCCGCGCTGGGCATCGGCGGCATCCCTCGCGGGAGGATCACGGAGATCTTCGGCCCCGAGTCCTCGGGCAAGACGACGCTGGCGCTTCACATCATCGCCGAGGCTCAGAGGCACGAGGACGTCGCGGTCTTCGTGGACGCCGAGCACGCCCTCGATCCGGACTACGCCCGCAAGCTCGGAGTGGACGTGGACAACCTCCTCGTCAGCCAGCCCGATCACGGGGAACAGGCTCTCGACATCGTCGAGACGCTGATACGGCACGACGCCGTGGACATCGTGGTCGTGGATTCCGTCGCGGCCCTCGTGCCCCGGGCCGAACTCGAGGGGGACATGGGCGACTCCCACCTGGGGCTCCACGCCCGGCTGATGTCGCAGGCGCTGCGCAAGCTCGCGGGGGTGGTCTCCAAGACCGGCATCGCCCTGATCTTCATCAACCAGATCCGCGAGAAGATCGGCGTGATGTTCGGAAACCCCGAGACTACCACGGGCGGGCGCGCACTGAAGTTCTACGCCTCCATCCGCCTCGACATCCGCAAGGTCGCCTCGATCAAGGAGGGCGAGGAGGTCGTGGGCAACCGCACCAAGGTGAAGGTGGTCAAGAACAAGATGGCGGCCCCCTTCAAGGTCGTGGAGTTCGACATCCTGTACGGCGAAGGGATCTCCCGCGAGGGAGATCTTGTGGACCTCGGCCTCGACAAGAAGCTGATCCAGAAATCCGGGACCTGGCTCTCCTACGGCGACGTGAAGATCGGCCAGGGACGTGAGAACGCGCGGCAATTCCTGAAGGACAACCCGGATGTCCGCGAGGAGATCGAGAAGAAGCTCCGGGTGCTCACGGGGCTGGTGCGGTCCGCGGAGCCCTCCCAGGCCGGAGCCCCCCCCTCCGACGAGCCGCGAAGGGCGCGCTCCGAGACGGCCGTCCCCGTGGACGGCGGCGGCCGATCCCGCCCGGCGCCGCCCGCCCCGCCGGCCGGGAGGCGCTGACCCGGATGGGCGCGCCGGCGCCGCCTTCGGGTTGACACCCCCGGCGAGGGCCGGTATTTTCTCGGCCTTCCCTCCCGTGCCAACGAAAAGGGTGCCTCGGTAGCTCACCGGTAGAGCGAGGGACTGAAAATCCCTGCGTAGGCGGTTCAATTCCGTCCCGAGGCACCAACAGAATCAAGTGTTTACCATTCCCGCCGCTTCGACCTCCAGCTCGCCGGTGACTACCGGGTGACTACGGGCGCCGTCCCGCGGTGCCCCGATGAACTCCACACCCGCCTTGAGGTAGTCCTTGCTCAGGTGGGCGTAGCGCTGCGTGAGCGCGATCGTGGAGTGCCCGAGGTACTTCTGGAGGCGGTAGAGGTCTCCGCCGTTGATCATGTACCAGGACGCGAAGGTGTGCCGGCAGGTGTGCGGTGTCACGTTCGCCCCCAGGCCGGCCCGCTTCCGGGCTGTAGCGAAGGCCCCGGCGAACCTGAGGATCGGCCTCCCCTGCCAGGTGAAGATGAAATCCTCCGAGTCCGTCCCGCGGAAGGCTCGGACCCTTCGCCGGTCGCGTAGAACTCCGCCAAGCTCGGGTGAGACGGGCACCTCCCGCTGCTTGCCGCTCTTGGTGTTCGACTGATCGAAGTAGAGGACGCCGCGCTCCAGATCGACATCGGACCACCGGAGACGCAGGACCTCGGTCACGCGGCCCCCGGTGTGAAGCATCGTCAGGATGATCGGCCGGACGTGCGGCGCGGCGCACTCCAGGAGCCGGTCGGATTCCTCCGCGCTCAGGAACCGGATGCGCCCCGCGGGCTCCTTGAAGGGCTTCACGAGGGCGACCGGGTTCTCTCCGGCGAAGTATCCCCACTCCTTCGCGCAGGAGAACATCTTCGACAGGCACGCCCGGTTCCGGTTCACGGTCGCCTTGCTCACGCCTTCGGCGAGGCGGGCCGCGATGAAATGCTGGATCACCCCGGGCGTGATCTCCTGTGGGGTCTTGCCGTCGAGGTGCCGCGCCAGAGCGCGGAGGCTGACGCCGTAGCCGCTCTGATCCCTCAGGTGGGCGACGTGCCGAGTCGTGAACTCCTTCACCATCTCGGTGAACGGTTTCGGCCTCACGGTGCGAAGGTCGGGGTTGAGGCCCTGGCGGATGTCGCGGAGGCGCTGCGCCAAGACGATCTCGGCCTCGTGCTTGTCCGGGCCGACCTTCTCGCGGTGCCGCGCACCGTCGCGGCCGGGCGGATAGTAGAAGTCAATGAACCAGTTCCGGCCCTTTTTGTAGAGTCCCATGAGCCCTCGTTCCTGCCGGGCAGGGCCCGGCCGTTACTTGCCCTGCATCAATACTGCGATTCCGCCATGGCGGCGTAGTAGCTATCGAGATCCGCTTCATACTCCGACGCGACTTCGGCCTCAATGGTGCCGCGTGCGAGCCCCTCGTACACTTTGTGCTTCGATACTAGTTGAACGCCGCTCTCCGTAAGGGACAGCGCCTTGAAGGTACCGTTGATCTCGAGCTGCACGAGTCGCTTCGCTTGGAGGGCTCGCACGAGACCATCAACATCCAAGTCCTTGAGCTCCTGATTCTGCCGCAGACGGTCGGGGTCGGATGGATAAAGGTTGAGGGCTCCAAGGAGGCGCATCTCGTCCTTCGAGATGCCGAGTAGCTGGATGATCCTCGCGGCGGACTCTGCGATGAACTTCCTGAGCTTCTCGGGATCGTTACTCCCAACAACTTCGGCGTTGCGCTTCACCGCCTCCGTCACGGCTTGATCCACCTTCGCGCGGAAGGTCAAGTTTCCGACGCTCACCTCGTACTTGGAGCCTTTCGTCACTCGCTTCACCAATTCCGTGACCTCGCTTCCGAAGCGCCTGTAGCAGAACGCGGCGCCAGACACGATCAGGCCCGGCCAGACAAGAACCCGGACGTACTCAAGAATGAGCGTGGCGATCTCCATGCAACCTCCCCCCCTTGCCGGGCTTCTTCTTCACGCCCCAGTAGTCGAGTGCCTTCCTGAGCCGCACCGAGTCCGGGTCGCGGCCGAGGTATTCGAGTGTCTTCTGTTCCACCTTACCAGCACGGCGCCTGCTCTCCACGATGTAGAAGTAGGTCCCCTGCCGGATACGCCGCTTTCTCAGGTAGGCCATGACGCCCTCATGTTACCACTACGCGGCCCCGTGTCAAGAGG
>CAYNUH010000050.1:0-25659 GCA_964400605.1 uncultured Acidobacteriota bacterium
CACATCCTCTGCGATCAGCACGACGAGATCTTCGGCGTCGATCCGCGCCAGGTCTGCGCCCAGCCCAGGGGGTCGAGGATCTTCCTGAATGACGACCTGTTCGGCGATCCCAGAGGCACCGGCCGTTCAAACAACGCCTCCGATCTTTACGTCGCGAACAGGAACTTCAACCAGGTGCTCAGGATCGGCAACTTCAACAGCTCGAAATACCGCTCCGTCGCCTTCGAGGTGAACAAGAGGCTGCACCGCAACTGGCAGATGCAGGGCAGCTACACGTACTCCCGCGCCATAGGCAACGCGGAGGACTTCCTCTCGGCCCTCGGCGACGACCCGTCCACATCCGACGACGAGCGCGGCTACCTGGACTTCGATCAGCGCCACAGGGTGGTGCTCATCACCAGCACCCACCTCCCCAAGGACATCGAGCTGGGCGGCACCATCACCTGGGAGGGCGGCACGCCTTACTCCGTCACGGGCCAGGTGGTGGACGCGGACAACGTGGACAACATCACGTTCCGGACCGTCTTCCCCACTCACCGGCGCAACGACCAGCGCAACGGCAACTTCTGGGGGCTCGACACCCAGTTGGTCAAGCGGTTCGTGATGGGAAAGGTGCAGGCCTCAGCGCAGGTTGCGGTCCAGAATATCCTGAACATGGACGATATGACTCTCTCGGCCTTCCGGACCACTTCCTTCAACGGCATTCAGCTCCGGGCCGGCCCGAACGGGCTGCGGCGTTTCGGCAGGGTCTGGGAGCTCGGAGTGTCGTTCAACTTCTAGCCCCCCGCAGCCCCGACCGACTATGCTAGGGCCACGGAAACGTGGCCCTTCCTGTTTGAACGCCCGCCAGGAGGTGTCTCCCGCATGGCCCGGCCCTCTCGAAGAACGCTCCCGCTCCTCGTGTTGACGAGCCTGCTTTCGTCCCCGGCTCACGCCCTCGCCGCCGCCGGTGACGCCGCGTCACTGGATCGCCCCGACCCAAAGTGGCGCCTGGGACCGGTGAAGTACATCCTCGGAAAGGACGAAGACGCCCAGTTCCGCAAGCTCAAGACGGAAGAGGAGCGCAGGATCTTCATCGAGCAGTTCTGGTCCCGGCGCGATCCGACGGCCGGAACCCCGGCGAACGAATTCAAGGTAACGTACGCCCGGCGGCTCGAGATCGTCTCCGAGCGTTTTACGCCGCCGGAGGGACGGGGCTGGGAGGAGGACCGCGGCAAGGTCGTCATGCTGCTCGGCCCGCCCGACACTCTGGAGGTGATCGAGAACGAGCCGGCCGGTGGCGGCGACGCGGGCACGCCGGCTCCTTCGAGGCGGGCGCGTTTTGTCTACAACCGTGAGGTGCTGCCGGGGAAACCCATCCCGCTGGAGTTGAAGTTCCTCGAGGACACCGCCGGAGGCTTCCGGCTCCTCGATCGCTTCGACTTCACGGAACCGCGCCTCACGGGCCTGGAGCCCCTGCCAGTGCCTGCTTCTCCCCCCCCCACCGCTGCCTCCGCCGCGCCGCCCGAGCCGGCCGTTCCCCCCGCCCTGGTGGAGCCGCCGCCCCCGACGCCGCAGCATCTCCTCATGGAGGAGATCCTGGCGGGCACCACGCCCGTTTCCAAGCTGCCCGTCGCGGCCCGGCTCGACTTTTACAAGACTTTGGAGGGTGAGACCCTGGCCATGCTGACCCTCGCCGTGCCGAGCCGGGCCGGGACCGCCCCCGTCATCGCGGCGCGCGTCCTGGGACCCGATGAGAAGGTGGCCGTCAGCCTCGAGAGGGAGGACAGCTTCACCGGCGCGGAGGAGAACTCCCGGGCCGCCGAGGGCGCGGACCTGCACTACCAGGCCGGAAGGGACCTCCCCCCCGGCAAGTACTCGGTGGTCGCCGCCGCGAAGGACCCCTCGACGGGAGAGATCGGGTTCGTCCTCGACACCGCGGAGGTGCCGGACTTCCACGAACAGACGCTGCAGCTCAGCAGCATCACCCTCGCGAAGAAGGTCGAACGGCTGACCTCGGCCCCGACGGACGCCGCCGCCCGGTTCGTGCTCGGGAACTTCAAGGTCCTCCCCGCCCCGCGGCCCGTGTTCCGTGCGGGGGAGGACATCTGGCTGTACTTCCAGATTTACAACACCGCCAGCGACCCGGGCACGGGACAGCCCAAGGTGAAGATCGCCTACCGTTTCGAAAAGGTGGAGAGAACCGGCAACCGGCTTCTGGGAGGTCGGCCCGTCGAGCAGTCCTCCGACAAGAACGTCCAGATCTATTCCGTGACCGTCCAGCCGGCTTGGCCGGCCGGAGACTACCGGGTGGTCGTGAAGGTGGACGACGTGATCGCGGGCGCGACCGCCTCGGCCACGATCCCCTTCGCCGTGGCGAAGTAGGGTTCCCCGGAAGAGGTATCCCATGGTCCGCCCGGCGCGACGAGGCGCGAGGGCTTCGGTTCTCGTCCTCGCGGCGTGGCTCACGGCGCCATCTCTGAGCTTCCCGTCGAGCCGCGCCAGGCCGTCCGACGCTCCCGTCCCGGAGTGGAGGGAGGGGCCCGCCCGCTACATCATCACCAAGGGCGAGGACGACGAGTACATCCGGTCGAAGACGGAGGAAGAACGGCGCCGCTTCATCGAGGTCTTCTGGAGGCGCCGGGATCCCACCCCCGAAACGCCGGGGAACGAATACCGCGCGAGCTTCTGGAAGCGCGTCCGCGAGGCCACGAGCCTCTACGGCAGGGAGACGTCCCGTCCCGGGTGGCTGACGGACATGGGGAAGATCCACATCCTCCTGGGCGCTCCCGACGAGATCGCGCGCGACGAGATGGCCGAGGGGCACCGCGGCATCGTCGTCTGGACCTACCGCAGCAGCCCGAACATCGGCGGCATCAGCACCGGAGCCGGCCCCAACCAGGTCATCGCCTTCGCCCAGGACGACTCGGGCGAGTACCGGATGACCGTCGAGCCCACGAAGCTGGCGAACGTCTGGGAGGGTCTGCCCGACCCCCAGCCTCCGGCCGGCCCGATGAAGTTCGTCGAAGCGCGCCGCAAGGCCCTCCAGAAAGCGTACATGCGATACATCGGCCTCACCGATCCCGTCATCCGGGCGGCGGGCGGGCCCGCCCTGGAGAGCCCGCTGGGGCTCACGATGCTCCTGGCCCGACTCCAGCAGCCGCCGAAAGAGTGGACTCTCCGCGGTGAGGTGACGACACGCGAATACTTCGGCACGCTTCCCTTCCGCGCCCGCGCCGACTTCTTCAAAGTCGCGGGAGGCAACATCCGGGTGCTCCTCACGGTCGGCGTCCGCAGCCGCTCGGCGACGTACCGTTCCACCCCGCAAGGCGACCGGCCGTGGCTTCAGGTTCATGCCCGTATCCTCGACTCGACCGCCTCGGAGAGTGTCCTGATCATGGAACGAGGCGGGCCGTTCGCCGCGGCGCCCGGCAACGACTCCGCGGGCCTCGATGACGATCTGATCTTTCAGGCCCGCGCAGCGCTGACTCCGGGCAGCTACGTGGCCCGGCTGACGGTGCTCGACGATGTGAGCGGCCGATCCGGCACCGCGGACACCCCCTTCACGGTGCCGGACTTCAACGTCGAGGGTCTTGAGCTGAGCAGCGTGGTGCTGGCGCGAACCCTCGAGCCCGTGGCGGCCGGCGCCTCCGCCGAGGCGCCCTTCCACCTGGGAAGGCTCCGCGTGGTGCCGCGCCTGGGGCAGGAGTTCATCGGGGGGGAAGACCTCGCCTTCTACTACCAGGTCTACGGCGCGCAGAGCGACCTCCAGACGGGGAAGCCCCGCCTCGACGTCTCTTACACCTTCCTGGCCGAGGAGGCGGATCGCCTCGTGGAGGTTGGGCGCGTGATCTTCGACGGGCAGGAGGCGGAGGCGCATGGCTACGCCCTCCCCCTGAAGGACTGGCCTCCGGGTGCGTACCTCGTGCGCGTCGAGGTCGAAGACAGGGTGGCGTCCCGGCGCGTGTCGCGCGACGTCCTCTTCCGCATCCTCGGGGAGCCTTGAGCGCTCGCGGTTTTCTTGACACGCGCGGAAGCCAGGCTCTAGAGTCGCCCGCAGTCCCATGACGCCCCGGCGGACCATCCTCCTCCACAACACTCTCACTCGCCGCGTGGAGCCCTTCGTCCCTCTCTTGCAGGGAACCGTCCGCATGTACACGTGCGGGCCTACCGTCTACGACTTCGCGCACATCGGTAACTTCCGCGCCTACCTCTGGGAGGATCTCCTGCGCCGGTTCCTCAAGCATCGCGGGCTCGCGGTGACCCAGGTGATGAACATCACCGACGTGGACGACAAGACCATCCGGGACAGCCGCGCCGCGGGCGTCCCGCTCCGCGACTACACGGAGACTTACATCCGGGCCTTTTTCGAGGACATCGAGACGCTGGGCGTGGAGAGGGCTGAGCACTACCCGCGGGCCACCGACCACATCCCCGAGATGGTGGAAATCATCCGCCGGCTCGCCTCCAGGGGGCACACCTACGAGAGCGGCGGGTCCGTTTACTTCCGCATCGACTCCTTCCCGGGCTACGGCCGCCTCTCGGGGCTGGATCCGTCGGGGATCCGGGCGGGCGCTCGCGTGGAGAGCGACGAGTACGAGAAGGACGACGTGCGGGACTTCGTCCTCTGGAAAGCGCGCAAGGAAGGGGAACCCTCCTGGAAGACGCCGCTCGGGGAGGGGCGGCCCGGCTGGCACATCGAGTGCACGGCGATGAGCATGAAGTACCTCGGCGAATCCTTCGATATCCACACGGGCGCCGTGGACAATATCTTCCCTCACCACGAGAACGAGATCGCTCAGAGCGAGGCCGCCACCGGAGTCCCCTTCGTCCGTCACTGGCTGCACTGCGCTCACCTCATCGTGGACGGCGAGAAGATGTCGAAGTCGAAGGGGAACTTCCACACGCTGCGCGATCTCCTCCGGAAGGGGATCGATCCGCGGGCCCTGAGGTACTTCCTGCTCTCCTCCCACTACCGCAAGCCCCTCAACTTCACGCTGGAAGGGGCGGCGCAGGCGGCGCAGGCCCTGGAGCGCCTCGACGACTTCTCCGCGCGCGTGCAACGGGCCGCGGCCCTGCCCCCCGGAGGCACGCCGCCGCCCGGGGGCGGGGGCTTCGCCGCCGAGGTGGAGCGACAGCGAGAGGCGTTCGAAGCCGCTCTCGACGACGACCTCAACACGTCCGAGGCTCTCGCGGCCGTCTTCGAGACGGTCCGGATCGCGAATGCGGGCCTGGACCGGGCGGGAGCAGACGCCGCTTCACTCTCGGCCACGGGAGGACTTCTCGCCGCTTTCAGGGGCGTCTTCGGCATCCGCCCGAGAGAGGAGATCGCCCTGCCGGCCGAACTGGCGGCCATGGTGGAGGCCCGGCAGAAGGCCCGCCGGCAGAAGGACTTCGCGGAGGCCGACAGGATCCGCTCGATCCTGCTGGAGAGGGGCATTGTCCTTCAGGACACCCCCGCCGGCGTCCGCTGGAAGCGCTCCTCTCCGCCGGGTGAGAGAAGGTAGCGGCTTGGCCGGCGGGCGCGCCGCCCTGGGGAAGGCGGGTGAGGACGAGGCGCGGCGCCACCTCGAATCGAACGGCTACCGCATTCTCGCGCGGAGCTTCCGATCGCGCCTCGGAGAGATCGATCTCGTGGCCGAGGACGGCACGACGATCGTGTTCGTCGAAGTGAAGACGCGGCGCTCCCTCGTTGCTGGACGGCCCGAGGAGAGTGTGGGGGCGGCCAAGCGGCGCCGGCTGATCCTGGTGGCGCAGTCCTTCCTCGCCGCGCGCGGCCTTCACGGAAGGGACTGCCGGTTCGACGTGGTCGCGGTGGAGCCGAGGGAGGGCGGGCGGTTCGAGGTGCGGCACCTCACCGACGCCTTCCGCGCCTGACCCGCCGGATTCAGCGCGGCTTCGACCCGCGGGGCCGCGGCGCCGCCGGCCCTGGGCGGCGCAGCGCGGGCGAGAGCTTCACGAACTCGCGCAGGGCCTTCACCAGAGTGGCCGGGCTGTTGCCGGTCTGCCTGCCGTGCTCGCGCGGAAAGTGCGTCACGGCCACCTCGCGGATGACGCACCCTCTCTGCGTCGCCTTGATGAGCGCCTCAGCCGAGATGAATATGGAGTTCGAGGCGAGGTCCAGATCCCTGAGCAGATCGCTGCGGTACACCTTGAAGGCGCAGTCCACGTCGCGGACCCTCAAGCCGAACAGGACCCCCAGCATGCGCTTGTACATGGCCGCGCTCAGGCGCCGGTTGATGGGATCCCGCCTGTTCTCGCGGAACCCCGTCACGACGTCGGCGCCCGGGATCAGCGGCAGCAGCCTCATGAATTCCGACAGGTCGAACTGGCGGTCGGCGTCGGTGTAGAAGCAGAACCCCTTCGTGATGGCCGCGAAGCCGCTCCGGAGGGCGGCCCCGTACCCCCTGTTCGCCTCGTGGTGGATCACCCGCACGCGCGGATCCTCGCGGGCCAGGGCATCGGCGACGGCGCCGGTCCGATCCTTCGAGCCGTCGTTCACGATGATGATCTCGAAGTTGGACGTCACTTTCTCGACGGCGGCCCGCACCGCCTCAGCCGTGGCGAGGATGTTCGCCTCCTCGTTGTAGGCGGGCAGGACTGCGGAAAGCCCTTCGCGATCGAGGGCCTTCACCCCTTCCCCCGGATCCAGCTCTCCGCGCGCCATCACTGTCCTCTGGTCGCCTCGCTTGTCGCGTCCTCCGGGGCCGCCGCGCGGGGAAAGGCCTTCAGCAGGACGAATCCTCGTTCATCGTCTCCCCACCTCGCCGCCACTTCGGCGAAGGCTGCCAGCCGCGGAGCGATCTCACGGTACTCCCGCCCCTTCAGGATCACCGCTCGGGGAGGGCCCTCCGCAAGGAACGCCTCCACACGCGCCGGCCGGTCGAGCACGGTAAGCGGCACCGGAGCATAGTACCTGATGTAGTCGCTGCCTTTCCTTCCCACGCCGACCTCGGACCCCGGCGGGAGGAGTGAAAGGAGGTCGCGGCCGACGGCAGGGGCGAGGTTGACGGCGTTGCCCGCGTCCATCAGAGGCCCGCCCAGCGCCACCCGTACGACCAGGACGGCCGCGCCCAGCGTGGCGGCGGCCGCCCGCGCCCGCCCCGCCCGGATCAAGACGAGACAGGCCGCCGCCCCCAGGGTGACGATCGCGGCGGCGGCGCAGAGGAGGCCGCCCGCGCCCGGGAGGAGATCCCCGCCGCGGAAGAGGAGGACGCCTGAGCCCGCGGCACCCAGCGCCGTCAGCAGTCCCGCCGCGACGGAGAGCCCGTCCCTCAGGAGACGGATTCCAGGAGCCGGGACGGTTCCCGCCGCGAGGACGAAGAGGCGCCCCGCCGCCAGCGCCGCCGCGGGGAGCAGGGGCATCAGGTACTCCGGGCTCTTGCCCGACGCCGACGAGAAGAACACGAACACCACGACCAGCCAGGTCCTGAGGAAACGCCATGAAGCGGCCCGACCGGCGTCGAGTCGCGGGATCCACAAGAAGGCGAGCGGAAGGAAGAACGTCCAGGGCAGCAGGTCCATCGGAAGCACCTCGAAGTAGAAGTACCAAGGCTGCCTGGCGTTCCAGGCGTCCAGGAATCGGGAGACGTTCTGGCGGAAGAGGATCTCACGGAGTCCCGCGGCGCCCAGACGTTCCCACAGCAGGATGAACCAGGGCGCCGCGACGGCGAGGAAGACGGCCGCTCCCGCGGCCCAGGCGATGGCGACCCCGCGCAACCTTTCGACCGCGGAGCGTGGAGCGCGCCACCATGCCGCCGCATGGTCCGCCACCACGATCGCCACGGGGAGGACGACGCCGACCGGCCCCTTCGTCAGGACGGCGAGCCCGCAGGCGGCGGAGAAGAGCAGCGCGGCCAGCCGCAACGAAGCCCTCCCGCCGGCGCCGGCCGGCGCTCCCCCGCCGGCCACGCACGCGGCCAGGGCGAACGTCGTGAGGGAGGAGAGGAGGGTGTCGGTGGCCGCCCACTGGGAGTAGAGAAGAAAGCGGCCGCAGGTGGCGAGCACCACCGCCGAGAGCAGGGCGGTCCTCACGTCGAAGAGCCGGGCGCCCAGGGCGAAGGTGGCGAGGAGCCACATCGCCGCCGCCAGAGCGGACGGGAACCGGACGGAGGCTTCGCTCACGCCGCCGAACAGGAGGCTGGCCACAGCTCCGGACCAGATGAAGAGAGGAGGCTTGTCGATGCGGGGCCTGCCGCCATCCGTGGGCACCACGAAGTCCCTCGACGCCACCATCTCCCTGACTGTGAGGGCGTAGCGACCTTCATCAGGGGGCCACAGCACCCTCCGCCCCAGGTGAAGAAAGGGGACGGCGCCGAGCAAGATCAGCGTCACGATGACGGCCGCCCGTGACGGAGTTCCGGCGGGCGGAGTGCCGCTAGGCACCGCGATCACCGGCTTTCTTGACTCCCCGCCGGGCCTCGTGTATAGATCTGGCACGGCGCGGGAATAACTCAGTGGTAGAGTGCGACCTTGCCAAGGTCGAAGTCGCGGGTTCAAATCCCGTTTCCCGCTCCACCCAGGATCCATCCCAGCACTCATGAATGGGGCAAAGGGAGGCCTGCCGGTCCCTTTGCCTTTGCTTTTTGGGGCGGCGTAGCCAAGCGGTAAGGCAGAGGTCTGCAAAACCTCCATACATCGGTTCAATTCCGATCGCCGCCTCCAACCGCACGCGCTCATCCGGATTGACTCATTCCGGCGGCGACCGCTCTCGAATCCTGTTAACTTCTTTAATTAAAATAGAATACCGATAGTCCGGTTTCCAGCGACCGGAGGAAGGAGCTATTGACCCGCAACCGGACGCTGTGTATCATACGCGCCTTCATCGGGGAGGGAGAGAACTCCCGCACCTGAGGCAGCCCCGAGGCTACCCCACCCGAGGCCAGGCAGGTGCGGAGCGACAACCGAGGCCCGCCGCCCGCACGCGGACTCGGCCCCGGCGAGTTTCTCCAGGTTTGAAGGAGCAGAGGTCCCTCCCGCTTCCCATGTGCACTCATCCAAGAGCCGGAGGTCATGCGAGGGGGCGGTAGCGTCCGCGCGATTGTGGAAGTACCGAAATCCTTTTGACACTGTCCTGTCCAAACGGAGTACATGTCCTGTGTCCTGAGTCCTCGCCCGAGCTGAGGACATCAACGGAGGTTGACGTAGATGAAGACGCAGCGGTTCGTGACGGTGGGCGCACTCCTGGCTCTGGCGCTCCTGGCCGTGGGTTGCGCCAAGCCCCCCGTCGAGGAACAGAACTCAACGAGGGCCGCCCTGGACGCCGCCCGGAGCGTGGCCGAGAAGTGGGCCCCGAACGAGTGGCGGCAGGCCCAGCAGGCTTTCGACAGCGCCAACCAGGAGATCGAGACGCAGAACAACCGGTTCGCCCTGATGCGCAACTACGACAAGGCCAAGCAGATGCTCTCCGACGCCAAGGCGGCCGCTGACAAGGCCAAGCAGGCCGGAACCGCCAACAAGGAGGCGGCGCGCCAGGACGCGGAGGCCAAGCTGACCGAGGCCGAGACGTCCATCAACGACGCCAGGGCGGCACTCGAGACTGCACCCAAGACCAAGGACACCAAGGCCGACCTCGAGCTGTTCAAGACCGACCTCGACACCTACGCCGCCTCGCTCGCTGAGGCCCGCAGCATGATGGCGCAGGAGAACTACACCGAGGTCTCCGCCAAGGCCGCCACCATCAAGAGCCAGGCCGTGGACATCAAGACCAAGCTCGACGAGGCCGCCGCCAAGGCGGCTGCAAAGAGGGGCCGCAGGAAGTAAGATTCCCTCCGTCGCGGGGCCCCGGCCCCGTGACGGAGGACCCCCTCGGGATGAAGCGCCGGCTCCGTGCCTCGACCTTTCTTCTCGCTCTCGCCCTCACCGCACTCTCCCTCACAGGCTGCGCCGATGCGCCGGTGGCGCTGAAGTACGACGTCAAGGCCGCTGTCGATGCAGCCTACGACGCTCAGGCCGACGCGTACGCTCCCGACATCCTCGCCGCGGCGGAGGAGTCCTACAGGGCGGGCCTCCAAGCGATGGCCGCGGAGGCCGCGCGGTGGACGCCGGCTCGCGACTTCGGCGTCGCCCAAGCCCATCTGCACACGGCATCGAGGCGCGCGCGGCTCGCCCGTGACCTCGCCGAGGCGCGGCGCCGGGATCTCGAGAGGCGGACCGACGCGTTGCTCACGGCGGCGCACGGCTCGCTCGCGAACCTCACCTTCATCCTCAGCTACCTTTCCCCGAAAACGAACGCCCGGTCGGATTTCACGCGCGCCCGGCTCCTGTTCGAAGAGGCCGGAGTCCTCAAGCGGCGCGGCGACCTCGCTCCGGCTCTGAAGCGCGCCGAAGACGCGTCGCACCAGCTGGCCCTCCTCTCCGAGAGACTGGCGCGGATCATTGATGCGTACACGTCGGGCGACAATCTCGGCAGGTACCGTCGGTGGGTTCGCGAGACCGTCACCGAGTCGACCCGCGACGGGACGCAAGCCATCCTCGTGGACAAGCTGAGGCACACGCTGACGCTCCTCCGGGGTGGCCGCGTCATCCGCACCTACCGCGCCGAGATTGGCTTGAACGGCGCCCAGGACAAGACGATGGCGGGCGACAAAGCCACGCCGGAAGGGCGGTACAAGATCATCGAGAAGCGCGGGCTGGGACAGACCCGGTGGTACAAAGCCTTCCTCCTGGATTACCCGAACGAGCGGGACAGGGCCCAGTTCGAGGAATCCCGGCGCAGGGGGCTCATCTCGAGCCGGGCCCGCATCGGCGGGCTGATCGAGGTTCACGGCGAGGGAGGGAGGCTCCAGGACTGGACCGACGGATGCGTCGCCCTCGACAACCAGGATATGGACGAGCTGTTCGATCTGGTCTCCGTCGGCACTCCGATCACGATCGTCGGCTACGAGGGCGATAACTGGCTCGATGCGCCCGCCTCGAGCGGCCGTACGGTCGCGGCACGGGAGAACCGTCCTCGGCGCGGCAGTCGCAGCCGGAGGTGAGCCGCCCATGTCGCTAGCGGGACCCCCTCCCTCTCGCCCACCGCGCCCGAACCCACCACGCCCGAACTCGCCGCGCCTGGGTCCACCCCGCCCGCAGCAGGCCATGCCGGGCAGCGGCCTCCGAAAGCTGCGCGGCGCAGCGCTCCTGCTGCTGGCCACCGCGCTCGCCCTCGGCGGCGGCTTCATCGCCCTACGCATGGGACTGCGCCGCGCCGCTCCCGCCGGCTCCGCCGAACCGCTCGCCGTGCCGGGCGACGCCGAGGGGATCGAGGTCATGGCGGCGAGCCTGGAGAAGGAGGTCAAGAGGCTCAAGACGCAGAACCGCCGGCTCCGCGAGAAGATCGCCCGGTTCCAGCCCAGAGGGCTCTACCTGGTCATCGATACGGGGGAGAACCGGCTCTACGTGATCCAGGACGGCAAGGTCCTTCGCGAGGCGGTGTGCTCCACGGGATCGGGGGTGCGTCTGGCCGATCCCGCCGCCCCCCGGTCCTGGGTCTTCGACACTCCGCGCGGCGAGCTCACCGTCAGGGGCAAGACGACCGATCCCATCTGGGTGAAGCCGGATTGGGCCTTCATCGAAACGGGGGAGGAGATCCCGCACGGCACGGAGGAGCGCATGGAAGAGGGCGTCCTGGGCGACTACGCGCTGGACCTCGGTCAGGGGTATCTGATCCACGGAACGTTGTTCGAGAGGGCCCTCGGCCTCCACGTCACCCACGGATGCGTGCGCATGGGCGCGAAGGACCTCGAATACCTCTTCCAGAACGTCAAGCCGGGCACCAAGGTCTACATCGTCTGAGGGAGGATGCGTGCGTCCGTCCGCGCTCTACTGCGTAGTGGTGGCCCTCGCCGTGGCACCCGAGGTGCACCTGGCGGGGGGCGAGGGGCCCCTCGATCGTCTGAAGTCGCTCCTGGAGGAGAAGCGCCGTCTGGAATGGGAGAACGCCACGCTCTCGCAGGAGCTGGCGTTCGCCGCGACGCCCTCGCCCTACATCTTCGTGGACTTGCGGGAACGCTCCTTCGAGTTCCGCGTCCGAGGGAGGGCTCACAAAACCTACCGAGCCGAGGCTCTCGAGGTCGTCGGCGCCGACGGCGAGCGCCTCACCGCTGCAGATCTGCGCGCTGCGGCCCCCGACCCGCTGGAGGTCCAGGATAAGGCGGGAGGCCCTCCCGAGGTCATCCCCCCGGCCGCCGAGGGAGGTGACAAGGCCGCGCCTTCCGACCCCAACGCCTCCCGGCTCACGGTGGACGCGCAGGTGCTCGGCGTGAGCGCGCCGACGGACTTCGACGTGATCCTGGAGAACGGCGTCAGGCTGGAGATCCGTACGCGCAGGCCGGAGTCCGGCTGGCAGCGGGCGCGGGACGCGCTGTCGGGGATGGCGCGGGGGCTCGCCTCGACCGTAAAGGAATGGCTGCGGCGTGACGGGCCCGCCTCCGGAGGGACGGCCGGCGTCGCGCTCAGGGCCACGCTCGACGAGGCGACGGCGCGCGCCTTCTACCATTCGCTCCTGCCGGGCGAGCGGATCTACTTCATCCCCCTTCCGCCGCCTCCCCTGTCGCTCGTGGCCTCTCTCGGTCCCGGGCCGCGGACGAGGGCCCCGGGCCCGCGCTCGGGAGAGCCGGACTCACCTCGAAGACAGGCCCAGGCTCCCGGTCGCGGCTGACCCCGCACGATTCCGGGGAGTGCTACGATCGCGCGCTCCCGGAGATCCCCGACATGCGCGACCACGTCATCGAGGTGGACGGCCTCAAGAGGTACTTCCAGCGAGACACGCATCAGGTCCGCGCGCTGGATGGGATTGACCTCCGAGTCCGTCAGGGTGAGTTCCTCGCCCTCATGGGCCCATCCGGGTCCGGCAAGACGACTCTGCTGAACATCCTCGCGGGGCTCGATCGCCCCACGGCCGGGACGGTCCGCGTGGCCGGGGAGTCCATCGGAACCCTTCCCGAGAGGGCGCTCACGCGCTGGAGGGCGGTGAGCATCGGGTTCATCTTCCAGTTCTATAACCTGATCCCCGTCCTGACGGCGGCCGAGAACGTGGAGCTCCCTCTGCTCCTCACGGGGCTGTCGAAGGCTGACAGAGTCCGGCGCGTCGCCACCGCGCTGCGGATCGTCGGGCTGGAACAGCGCACGGGACACCTCCCGAGGCAGCTCTCGGGCGGCGAGGAGCAGCGCGTCGGGATCGCGCGGGCGCTCGTCGTGGATCCGAAGCTCCTCCTCGCGGACGAGCCGACGGGGGACCTGGACCAGCGTTCGGCCGATGAGGTGATGAGCCTCCTCGTCTCGTTGAACCGGGACCTCGGCAAGTCGATCATCATGGTGACGCACGACCCGAAAGCCGCCGCCCGGGCCTCCGTAATCGCCCACCTGGACAAGGGCGTGATGGCGGCGCCCCCAGCCCCGGCCGGGGCCGCCCCTGCCCGCACGGAGGCGTAGGCGGTGCGTTACCTCCCCTTCATCTGGAAGAACCTGTGGCGCAACCCGCGCCGGACGATTCTGACCATCTTCTCCGTGGCGCTGTTCCTCTTTCTCTACACGACCCTCTTCACGGTCCTTTCCACGCTCGACGCCACCATGGAGGCCGCCGGGCGGAGCCTGAACCTGAACGTCCACGAGAAGTACGCGACCTTCGGGACGCTGCCGATCTCGTACGTCCGCCGCGTCGCCGCGATGCCCCACGTCCAGGGGGCCGCCCCCTTCTCCTTCTTCGGCGGAACGGTCCGCAGCGAGACCGACTTCCTTTTCGGCTTCGGGACGGTCCCGGAGGTGCTGAAGCTCGCCCGCCCGGAACTCCAGGAGGTGCCGCAAGAGGCCTGGGCCTGCCTGCGGGAGGAGAGGACCGGGGCGCTGATGGGCCAGGAGCCGATGGAGAAGTTCGGCTGGAAGATCGGAGAGACCGTGATCCTCCACGGCGCGACCTATCCCGTGGACCTGAGCATGAAGATCTGCGGCGTCGTCCCCTCCGGGCTCCTGGCCGACAACTTCGTCGTCAGCGACGAGTACTTCCAGCAGGTGACGGGCGACCGCGGCATCGTCAACATGGTGTGGGTCCGGGTGGACCGCGCGGAGAACATCCCCTCCGTGATGCGGGCCATCGACGACACCTTCGACAAGGAGTCGGTGAAGACCAAGACCGAGACCGAGCGGGCCTTCCTGATGTCGATCATGTCTTCCGTGGGGAACATCGGGGTCATCATCCGCGTCATAGCGTTCATCATCATCGTCTCCGCAATCCTGGTCACCGCCAACAGCATCGCCATGTCCGCACGGGAACGCACCCTCGAGACGGCGGTTCTGAGGACGCTTGGCTACTCGCGAGAGCAGATCCTGGGGTTCGTCCTGGCCGAGTCGGGCCTGATCTCGCTCTGCGGCGGGGTCCTGGGCTGCGCGGGCGCGCTCGCCTTCTACCACTGGAGCGGCTTCTCCTTCCGGATGGGGCCGCAATCCTATTTCGTCGTCACGCCGGAGACGGCGCTCCAGGGGATAGGGATGTCCGTGGCCGTGGGGCTTCTCGCGGGGGCGATCCCCGCCGCGGCGCAGGCCCGCGCCACCGTCGTCGAGACGTTGAGAGAGGCGGCGTAGCGTGAGGATCCCGCTCAAGTACAACCTCAGGAACTTGATGGTCAGACGGGTAACGACGCTTCTGACCGTAGCCGGGATCGCCCTGGTCGTGCTGATCTTCGAGAGCATCCTCGGCCTCGCCCGGGGGATCGAGCGCGCCGCCGCCGCCACGGGCCTGAGCGCCAACGTCAAGGTGCTCCGAAAAGGGGCCTCGGCGGCCGAGTCGAGCGCGCTGCGTCGGGAGACGTGCGGCCTCATCAAGGCCGTCCCCGGGATCGCGCTGCGCCCCGACGGGTCCCCCCTCGCGGCGGAGGAGCTGCTCATCTCGGTGTCGGTGCCGGGACGCGGCGGCGGCAACGTGCTGATAATCGTGCGGGGGATCGACGAAGAGGGCCCCGATGTCTTCAGCAACGTGCGGGTCGTGCGCGGGACGCCACACGCGCCGGGCGGCGGCGTGATGATCGGGCGCGCGCTGGTGGACCAGCTCGGCGCCGACGTGGGTTCCGTCCTGGAGTTCGGCCGCAGGCCATGGACCGTCAACGGAGTCTTCGAGGCCGGCGGGGCGGCCTACGAGTCGGAGATCTGGGCCGATCTTGACGACATGATGGTTGACTACAAGAGGTCGGAGGTCTCCGCGGTCACCCTTCGAGCCGCCTCGCCGGGCGCCGCCGAGGAGCTGGCCAGGCGCCTCACCGACGACCCGGCCCTCTCGGTGACGGCCAAGACAGAGACGAAGTACTACGAGGACCAGTCCCAGGCCACGGCCCAGATCCGCAGCGCCGGCGTGGCCCTCGCCCTCATCATGGCCGTCGGTGCCGTCTTCGCCGGCATGAACACCATGTACGCCACGGTCGCGCACCGCACGCGCGAGATCGGGACCCTGAGGGCGCTGGGATACTCGCGCGCCAGCATCCTCGCCTCATTCGTGATCGAGTCGGTGATCATCGCGGCGGCGGCGGGACTCGCCGGCTCGGCGGGAGCCCTCATCACGAACACGATCGGGCTTAACATGATCGGGGTGGGGTTCCGGCAGATCGTTGTCCACTTCGCCGTGTCGCCCGCGATCGTGGCCCAGGGGGTCGTCTTCTCGGTCGCCATCGGCGCCATCGGAGGGCTGCTCCCGGCGCGGCAGGCCGCCCGTCTCGACGTGATCCGCGCGCTGCGGCACATCTGAGCCGAAGACCATGATTCGGAACGGGAGGCCGTGGCGTACGTTGATGCGAGGGGACATCGTCAGCCCAGCAGAGCGAAGGCCACGGCCTTACGCTGCGCTGCCACGCAGCGTCTCCCCTCGTACATTGATCCGGCTATTCGCTTACTCGGAACATTCGACCTATGGTTGGGCGGACGGAAACGAGCTTCGCAGATGAGGAAGGCATTCCGTTTCTCGGAAGAGCAACGCGGCCCAGCATCTGGGACCTCTGGCCCGAAGAGTCGGCGGGGCAGCTCCGGCCGCCGTATGGGAAGGGATGAGCCGGTCGACTCGCCACTGACACCGGCGCAGATTCGGGAAATCGACCGACGCGTCGCGGATCTCGATGACCCGGTCCGCTACCTCCTGGTGTCGCGGATGGGGCCGCGCTTTTCCTTGTACTACAACGTGAGTGACGACCTGTACGCGATGAACGACCCCAGTGGCGCTACGTTATTCAAGAGGCGCAAGGCGGCCGAATCTATCAGGCGGACGCTTGGCCCAGGGATTCAGATCCTCGAATGCCATACAAGGCGGCGGAAAGGCGCGCGTGTTCCCGTGCTCTCCTCGTTCGACGAACGCCCGAAGAAGCGGAGAACGATCGCGACACGCCGCCCACCAACAGCGTGAACCTGACGGCCCGGACTGTCACGGTCCGTGCTTGCGCACGGCCCGCGCCATTCCGGCCCGCAGGTTGCGCTGAACGTTAGGTTGCCAAGAACTCCTGTGGACACATCGACTCCCGAAGGGGTCCAGGTGAACAGAATCCTGGGTGGTGAGCTATGAGGCGTCGTCCGTCCACAGCGCGGTACGTGATGTGCGTCAGCAACGCCAGGTACAAGGCTTCGCTCGTCGTCAGACGCATTTACCGCGCTGTACCCGACGATCGGGCTGCCAAGCGCGGACTCCTCCGAGTCGTGGACGAGTCGGGAGAGGACTATCTCTTCCCCCACAAGCTCTTCGTCGCAGTGGAGCTCCCCCGCGAGGCCACGAGAGCGTTCAGCACTGGAACCTAACTTCCGTGGACCCGACGGCGGGCAGGAGGTTCGGCGTACCGCGACACCCACGCTTGGCCGCCGCGGCTGAAGCCGAACGTTGCCCAGAAGCAGGTCGGTTGGTTCGGTACTCGGCTGCGATCGCTGAGGCTCGAATCCTCCTCTTCGCGTATCTGGACTGAACGCCGCCTTCGGATTCCTCGCGCTGATTCGCCCGCCCGTCACCGAGCCGCGGCGAATCGCGGCCCTTGACTTGGTCCGGTCGGTAGGCGGTCATGGTTCTTCCAGCCACCGAGGAGGTCGCACAAGCGATGGTCTGACTGGTGAGGATGCGGGATCCGGGAGATAGCGTGAAGTGGCCAGCGTGTTACGCCGCCGGCGCCCCCACGGAAGCCTTCAAAGAGACGGTCCACCGTCTCACCGATGCCACCAGGATGACTCCGACGCAGGCCATCATCACGGCGGTCAGCGAGGCGTTCAGATAGCCGAGGAACGGTGCTTCGCCCGTCCAGGCCTGGGGAAGGAAGATGTCGAGGATGCTCCGATATCCGGCCGTAAGCGTCGTCGTGGCCACGAAGGCGAGGGGCAGCAGCGTCACCCAGGCATAGCGGGCGCGCCCCGAGTTGATGATCACGGTGGTGCCCACGCAGAGGGCCACCGCGGCCAGGAGCTGGTTGGCGATCCCGAACATGGGCCAGATCGTCGAGATCGTGCCCTCCCAGATGAAGAAGGCCCAGGCGCCAACCACCAGGGCGCTCGAGATGATCGAGCCCGGGATCCAGTCGGTGCGCCCCATCGGCTTCCACACCCTCCCCAGGAACTCCTGCACGAGGAAGCGGGCCACACGGGTGCCGGTATCGATGGTGGTAAGGATGAAAAGGGCCTCGAACATGATGGCGAAGTGGTACCAGTAGGACATCAAACCCTTCATCCCCGGCAGGCCCGTGAAGATCTGCGCCATCCCGAGAGCGAGGCTCACGGCCCCACCGGTCCGTCCCTGAACCTGCTCTCCCACCGCCTCCGAGAGCTGCGGCAGGTTAACCACTTGAAGGCCCAGGTGCGAGAACTTCTCGACCGGCACGTTCACGGCGTAGTAGTCACTCGGGTAGAGGCTGCACGCCGCGATCAGGCTCACGACGCCCACCAGCCCCTCGACGAGCATCGCTCCGTATCCGATCGGGCGGCAGTGGCTCTCCTTCTGGATCATCTTGGGGGTCGTGCCGGACCCGATGAGGGAGTGGAACCCCGAGATCGCGCCGCAGGCGATGGTGATGAAGACAAAGGGAAAGAGCTTGCCCGGGATGATCGGCCCGCCCCCGGCGGCGTACTCGGTGATCCCGGGCATCTTGAGGTCGGGCCTCACGAGCATGACGCCGACGACGAGGACGCCGATGGTGCCGATCTTCATGAAGGACGACAGGTAGTCGCGCGGGCACAGCAGCATCCAGACCGGAAGGATGGAGGCGATGAAGCCGTAGGCGGCGAGGAGGAGCGTGATCTGCTTGTGGCCGAACGTGAACCAGGGCGCCGCCGCCGATCCCGGGATCCACGCGCCCGCGATGACGGCGGCCAGGAGGCAGATCACGCCGAAGATGGTCGCGGGCACGATCCGCCCCGGGCGGATCCGGTACATCCACAGGCCCATGACGAGCGCCACGGGGATCGTCACCGCGATGGTGAACACCCCCCAGGAGCTCTCCTTCAGCGCGTTCACGACGGCGAGGCCCAGCCCCGCCAGCGCGATGACCACGATGAACAGGATGGCCAGCGCCGTCGTCACGCCGGAGACGGGACCGATCTCGGCCCGGGCGATCTCGGCGAGAGACTTTCCGCCGCGCCGGACGCTGCTGCTCAGGATGACGAAGTCGTGGACGGCGCCGCCGAGGCAGACCCCCACGACGATCCACAGCAGCCCCGGCAGGAAGCCGAACTGCGCCGCGAGGACGGGCCCGATGAGCGGCCCCGCGCCCGTGATGGCGGCGAAGTGGTGGCCGAAGAGCACCCACTTGGACGTGGGGTGGTAGTTCTGCCCGTCGTAGCGCTCGTAGGCCGGGGTGACGCGCGTGTCGTCGAGGCAGAGCACTTTCGTGGCGAGGAATGCGGAGTAGTACCGGTAGGAGACGGCGAGGCAGCAGAGGACCACGATGAGGACGGGCAGCGCGTTCATCGAGGAATCCGGGTGGACGCCGGCGCCTCAGAGCCCGTCATGGCCGTGGCCGCCGCGCACGCACCAGAAGCGGAACGGGGAGCTCTTGACCTGATCGAAGAGAGATCCGTCGAGGAAGGACACCCCGTAGGCGCTGCCGGTGATCCCGCTGATGGTCGTGGCCGTCCAGTAGACGTCCGGCTGCACGTCCTCGAAAGGATGTCCCGCAGGGAGGGCCGGATCCTGCTCCGAGGGGTCCACGAGGCTCGTGAGCTCCTCGACCGTGGGAAGCCGCCACCCCATGCGCCCCCCTACGGTGCGCCTGTAGCAGTTGAAGGATGCATCGATCCAGTTCGTCGTCACCGTCTCCGGGACTCGCTCCCACACCAGGCCCGTCTCTCCGTCCAGGACGGCGGCGCCTCCCATCACACGCTCGAAGCGCCGCTCCACGCCCAGCAGCCGGTGCCACGGCCGGAGCCCCGCCGAGAGGGCCCTCAGCCCCGCCTCGCGGGGGCCAAGGTCAGATCCGCCCGCCCAGGCCGTGAGCGCAAGAGCGCCCGCAACGAGGGCGAGGACTCGCCATACGGCGCGTCTCTTTCGTTTCGGGGTCATATCGGGGTCCTTTCCCTCGGGTTCCGGCCCGAGCGCCCGGAGCGAGCATCCTCTTCCAGGGGCGTGATGATACAGGATGCGCGCGCCGGGGGGAGCGGCGTGATGTGATATCCTCGCCCCCTCTGCAACAAGTCTCACGGAGGAGGCGTGCGGCGGTTCGTCCAGGCGGTCGGCTCCCGCGTGCAAGGATCCCTCGTGGCCGCGGGCGAGATGGCGACGCTTCTCTTCCTCGCGGTCCGGTCGGTCCCGGCCCTGCTCGGCCCGCCCCTCCGCGTGGTTTCTCAGGTCGCCGCCCGTCAGATGTTCTTCACCGGAAATCAGGCGCTTCCCCTCACGGGCCTCATCGCCTTCCTCATCGGCGCTGTGGTCGTGATCCAGGCGGTGACTCGTTTGTCGGCTCTGGGGATCGAAGGGTTCGTGGGCGATCTGCTGGTCATCGCCGTCCTCAGGGAGCTGGGACCTCTCATCGCCGCCGTCATCGTCATCGGCCGCTCGGGAACGGCCATGGCGGCCGAGCTGGCGACCATGCGCCTCCGCGGGGAGGTGGACGACCTCGACACCATGGGCATCGATCCCGTGCAGTACCTGTTCCTCCCGCGCCTCGCGGGCGCCGTGGTCTCCCTTTTCGCCCTCATGGTGTTCTTCGATCTCCTGGCCGTCGTCGGCGGCTACGCCGCGCTCGGGCTCCAGACGACCGCTCCCATCTCGTCGTACCTGCGATCGGTGGCCCAGGCGGTCTCCGCGCGCGACCTCGCCCTCGTCCCCGCCAAGGCGGTCCTCTTCGGGTCCATGATCGCCGTCTTCTGCTGCTACCGCGGCCTCAGCGTCGAGGCTTCTCCCACCGAGATCCCGCGCGCCGCCACGCGGGGGGTCGTGATGTCGCTCGTGGGGATCTTCGTCGCGGATTCCGCACTGGCGGCCCTGGTGTACTCGTGAGCGAGGCCGGCGCGGCCCCGACGGTGGCGGGCGCGGACGGGCCTCTCATCGTGGTGCGGCCCGAGCCGGTCCCGGAGGGAGCGGAGGGCGACGCCCCGGCCGCGCCCGCGATCGAGGTCGGCGCCGGCGAGATAGTGGTCCTCACCGGGCCGCCCGGAGGCGGCAAGTCGGCGCTGCTGCGGGCGGCGGCCGGGCTGGCGCGTTTCCCCGCCGGCCGGCCGCTCATCGCCGGGCACGACCTCGGAGCGATGTCGCACCGGCGCCGCCGGCACGTGGTGACGGCTCTCCGGCTGCTGTATCTCCCCGAGGAGCCCGTGCTCATCAGCAACCTGACGGTGCTCGAGAACCTCCTCCTTCCCATCCGGTACTTCCGGGAACGAACCGAGGACGACGCTCTGCGCGAGGCGCTTGTCCTCCTGGACGCCTCGGGGATCGGCTGGTCGGCGGGATCCCTCCCCGGACGGCTGAGCCTCGAGAATCGCAGGACCGTCGCCCTGCTTCGCGGCTTCCTCAGAAGGCCGGCGGTGGCCCTCCTCGACGAGCCCTTCCTGGGCCTCGACGAGGAAAGTTTCGCCGGCGTCCGCCCGCTGCTCCGCGCGGCGGTCCGGCACGGGCGCTGCGCCGTCCTGGCGGCGGCCCGCGACACGGCCCCCTTCGTGGAGATGGGGGCCAGGCCGGCCTTCATGGGCGCGCGCTCCCACCCGGCGGCGCCGGGACGCCGGGGCGCGCCGTGAGCGAGAAGCTGCAGGCCGCGGGCGGGAGGCTCGAGTTCCAGCGCCAGAATCTCTGGGTGGGCCTTTTCGTGGTGGCGGCGATGGCGGCCTTCACCGCCGTGGCCCTCGTAGCCGTCCAGGAGCGCGTCTTCCGCAAGGAGTACCGGTTGAACAGTTCCTTCGCCCGGATCGAGGGACTCAAGTCCGGCGCCGAGGTCTTCCTGCGCGGCTACGCGGTGGGCCGCGTGACCCGGATCGGCCTCACCACGACGCCCGACGTCCGCTTCGACGTGGAATTCACCGTGGAGGAGGCGGTGCGCCTGCCCGCCGGCTCGCGCGTGAGGCTCTCGACGAGGGGGTTCGGCAGCAAGGTGCTGGACATCGTGACACCCGGCGATCCCACCGACCCGGAGGCGCCCCCGATGCCGGCCGCGGGCCGGCCCGCCGTCTTCCTGGCCGACGGCGCCACGCTGCCGGGGTCTGCGGGAAGCGATCTGGACGCGCTCCTGAGCGACGTCGTCGTGCTCACGCGGCGGGTTTCGAACACCTTGCAGCGCGTGGACACGCTGATCGCCGACTCGCTGGGCCCCCAGATCGAGAGCACGATGGCCACCGTCAGCCGCGACCTCGACGCGCTGGTGGCCGATCTGGGCACCACGATGAAGGACGCGCGCGGGGCCATGGCCCAGGTGGAGACGGTGCTCGGCGAGAACCGGCCGAAGATCGCGCGTCTGATGGATCTGGCCGACGAGGACCTCAGGACGGCGGGAGACCTCGGCCGCCGCGTGGATACGGTGGTCCAGACTATCCAATCACGCCTCGCGCCCCTGGTGGACGGATTGGAGTCCACCCTGCAGCAGGCGGACGGCCTGATCGGCCAGGCCGGCCGGTCGATCAAGGAAGAAGACTTGAAAGAGATCGTGACCAACCTCAAGACGCTGTCCGAGAAGGGCAACCTGCTCGTGGAGGAGCTCCAGAGGCGCCCGTGGCGTCTGATGCGCCGCGTGAAGGGGGAGAAGCAGGAGCTGATGGAGGAGCTCAAGGCCCGGCGCAAGGCCGAGGCCGTGGATCGGAGCGGGCCCTAGAGAGTATCCCCCATGTCCGCTCGCGGCGCGGCACGACCCCGGAGAGGAACGCAGCCATGGCCACGCACAGGAGCCAGATAGCGCTGAACACCCGCTCGCGGATCGAGGTCCTCAACATCACCAGGGAGGTGGCCGAGGTTCTTCGCGGGGGGCCGATCCGGGAGGGGCTGCTGTGCGTTTCCGTGCGGCACACGACCTGCGCCCTCGCGCTCAACGAGGACGAGCAGGGGCTCAGGCAGGATCTGAACCGCCTCGCCGCCGAGCTTCTGGCCCCGCTCCGGGCTTCGGGCCCGTTCAGGCACGACGACGTGGACGACAACGCCAGGGCCCATCTCACCTCAGCCGTCATCGGGCCCTCCCTCACGCTGCCGCTCGCCGGCGGGGCCCCCGTGCTGGGGACCTGGCAGAGCATCCTTCTCATCGAGATGGATGGTCCGCGGAGCCGGAGCGTCGATTTGACGGTGGTGGGGTAGGCCGGGGATGACCCGCATTATCCCCCTCGACCTCACCGCTGAAGAATTCTCCGCGGCGGCCGCCGATGTGGCGGAGGCCATCGCCGCCTTCCGGGAGGGAACGGGCCGGGAGAGTGTTCTCGCCCACCCCGACCCCGACGATCTCGCCTCCACGCTCCGTTCCCCCCTCCCCGTGGAGGGGACCCCCATCGCGGACCTGATCCGTGAGTGCCGGGACAAGATCCTGCCGTTCGGCCGCCGCAACGACTCGCCCCGCTTCTTCGGGTACGTCTGCTCGGGCGGCAGCGACGCGGGGGCGTTGGCCGATTTCCTCGCCTCCGGCGTCAACCAGAACGTCACGGCCTGGCGATCCGCCCCCGCCGCCACCGAGCTGGAGCGCCTGGTGATCGAGTGGACGCGGCAGATCGTGGGGATGCCGGAGGGGACGGAGGGGTTGCTCGTGGGCGGCGGCTCGTCCGCCAACCTGACGGCGCTGGCGGCGGCGCGCGACGCCCTGGCCGGCGCCGACATCGCGCGCGGGGGGCTCCTCACTCTCGGGCGGGAGATGACGCTTTACGCCTCGGACGAGACCCACATGTCCGTGCCGAGATCGGCCTCGATCCTCGGTCTCGGCCGCGAGGCGGTCCGGACTGTTCCTACCGGCGCGGACTTCCGGATCGACATGAAGGCGCTGCGGGAGATGGTGGCCGCCGATCGCGAGGAGGGAAGGCTCCCCTTCTGTGTGGTTGCGAACGCCGGGAGCACAAGCACGGGCGCCATCGACCCGCTGAAGGATCTCGCCTCCTTCTGCCGGCGCGAGACGATGTGGCTCCACGTGGACGCGGCCTACGGGGGCTACGCCGCGTTGTCTCCGACCGCACGATCTTCCCTGGCGGGGATCGAGGAGGCCGACTCGGTGACCATCGATCCCCACAAGTGGATCCACGTCCCATTCGACTGCGGCGCCCTCCTCGTGCGCGATCCGCGGGCGCTGCGGGCCTCCTTCAGCGAGGTCGGGGCCTACGCGAGATCCCGGGAGACGGGCCCGAGGGCCTCCTTCGCGTTTTTCGAGCACGGGCCCGACCTTTCCCGCCGCTTCCGGGCGCTGAAGGTCTGGATGGTGATGCGGCACGTGGGTGTGGCGGCGCTCGGTCGCCTGATCGATCACGACATCGCCATGGCCCGCCTTCTGGCGGAGCGGATCGAGGCGGCCGACGACCTGGATCTCCTGGCCCCGGTCCCCCTCAGCACCGTGTGCTTCCGCTACGCGCCGCGCGGCGCCGATGAGGGCGAGCTGGACCGGATCAATCGGGAGGTCTTGAAGGCGCTCCAGCGCGGCGCCGTCGTCTACCCCACCCACGCGGAGATCAAAGGCCGCTTCGCGCTCCGGGCCTGCATCCTCAACCCTCGCACCGCCGAGCCCGATGTCGAGCTGCTGGTGTCGGAGGTCCTGAGGCTCGGCCGGGAGATGCGAGGAAATCGACCAGGATCTCGTAGAGCCTTCTGACACCCCGGCCGAGGCCGTCGGCGGGGATCCTTTCGGCATCCCCGTGCATCGAGGCCACGATGGAGGCGTCCACCTCCACCGGCAGGAAGCCGTAGGCGACGGCCCCTCGCTCCCGGAAGGAGTTCGAGTCGGTCCCGTAGGGGATGAGGATCGGCGATACGACGGCTCCAGCATCCTCGCGTCCAAGGACGCTCTCGATGGCTCGGAAGAGAGGCGTGTCCGTGGGGCTCGCCGGCGCTTCCACCGAGGCGTAGATCTTTTCAACGGCGACCCCCTCCCCAGCCAGATGCCGGACGCTTTCCACGAAGGCCTCGGAGTCCGTCCCTGGAAGGAGGCGGCAGTCGAGTGTCGCCTCCGCCACCGAAGGGATGACATTCACTTTGGCCGGCTCGCCGACCCCGGCCCTCAAGGTCGTGAGAGAGATCGTGTCCGACCGGATCGCACGCGTGAACTTGTTCTCCGCAAAGGCACCGATGGCCGCGCCGAGGCGGGACAGCGCCTCCGGAAGCGGCGGCACCCCCCGCCGCTCCCGCCATTCCAGGATCCGGCCCAGGGCCCGCTCCAGACTCTCCACGGCGTTGTCCGGTATGGGCTGCGATCCGTGCGCCGCGGTGCCCGAGGCTCTGAGGCGCAGCCACAGCACTTTCTTTTCAGCGACGGAGACCCCGAAGACGAGGCGTCGGTCCGCAGCGAACACGTCGCGGGCGCCGAAGCCGCCCTCGTCCAGAACGTACTCCGGGTCCATCTCGGACCAGTGGTTCCGGATCATCCACCTTGCGCCGGTCTCCCCGCCGGTCTCCTCGTCGGGCGTCGCGAGGAGGAGGATGTCCCGGTCCCGGGGGACGCCCATCCGCTTCAGGAGGATCAGCGTCTTCAGATGGATCACGCCGAGCCCCTTCATGTCCATCGTTCCGCGGCCGTGGACGTGCCCGTCCGCCAGATCCCCTCCGAAGGGATCGCGCTCCCAGCGGGAGCGATCAACCGGGACGACGTCCATGTGGTGCAGAAGCATGAGCGGCCGCCGGCGCTGAGGTTTCTCCGCAGGGCCCGTCCCCCGGCCCACCTGTGCCGATGCCGGTGCCTCCACCGTCGCGGGAAGACGCGCCAGCAAGTTGATCCTCCCTGCCCCGGACTCGAAGAGACGGACCTCCACACCCTCGGCGGCCAGGAGCCCCTCGAGGAAGGCAGCCGCCTCCCTCACATCGGCCGGTGGGTTCGTGGTATCGATGCGGACGTACGACCTCAGGATCTCCACGGCCTCGCGGGTCACGCTCCGCCACTCCGGCTGCGCCGCCTCGCCGGCAGGCGCAGGGGACGCTGACGGCGAGGCGCCCCGGGCGGCGCGCGATCTCACATCCGTCCCGGGCCATCCCCCCGCGGCACCCGGTCCGGGGAGAGCGGCCGCAGCCCCGCAGGCGGCGAGGGATAACAACCAAATGCGGGCGCAACGGCCCGCCGGCCTGACGCGTACCATGGGCTGCCTCCGACCCCGTCCGGCTTC
>CAYNUH010000051.1:0-2137 GCA_964400605.1 uncultured Acidobacteriota bacterium
ACCAGCCGCTCACGATCCTGATCCTCCGCAAGGGGGAGAAGATGACGCTGACGGCCGACGCCTCGGAGATCGATCTCCCGGCGCTGCCGGGAGAGGCACCGGCGCCCCGCCCGCGCCGGCGATCGAATCTGTAGGGTGAGATCCGATCACGATCACCGCGAGGCCCCCCCTCCGCTCCGGCCGCTTCGCGAAGCGGTCGGTCCCGTCCCGTTCGCGCCGACATCGCCGGCGCCCGGGTCTCTCTCTGTGAAGTCTTCGGGCCGGAGCGCGGGTGAGAGCTCCCGGAGCGTGTGGTAGCATGAAATTCCCGCGTAAGACCACACCGCGGATCCGCCATGAAGAACTTCGACTTCGAGGCCGGCCGGAGATTCCGGGAGGAAGGGGACATCGCAGAGGCGCTGAGGTGCTTCCGCAACGCCCTCGATGAGAACAAGGACGACGTCGAGACGTACGTCGAGCTGGCCCTCACCTACATCGTCGCCTTCGAAGAATCCGGCGACCCCCTCTGTCTCGACTCCGCGCGCAAGGTTTGCCTCTCGGGTCTGAGGCGCAACCCCACCGAGGCCCAGAGGAGCAAGCTCATCGAGCTCCAAGACCAGATAGAGGACCTGATCCTCGAATCCGAGAGGGCCGAGGCGGACGTCATGGCCGACGCCATGGATGACTCCTCGCCCGGAGCGGCGCCCCCCGCCTCGGCCGGGGACATTATCGGCGAGGTCCCCGACGTCGAGGACGACACGCCGGAGGATCCGGAGGACCGCGGCCATTGAACGCCGCCTCCGTCCGGCGGCCGCGGCGGCCGGGGCCGGCCGTGGTCTTGGCGGGCGCGCTGGCCGGAGCATCCCTCGCGCACGCCGGCGGCCAGCCGCAGCGAGCGAGGCCGACCCCCGCACCGCACGAGTGGATCATCTCCATGTGGGCCGGCCTCGCCGGGGCGGACTCCTCGGAATCGACCTCGCGGCAGGTGGGCGTCGCCGCCACGGGATCGAGCGGCGACTTCGGTGCCTTCATCCTGCTCGGTGCGCGCGCCGAGCTGTTCCCCTCCACCGCGGGATCCACAGCGAGACACTTCGGCCTTGGAATCGAGATCAACGGCCTGGCGGGGGAGGCGGACATGGAGACGCAACCCGGATTCGGCGTCGAGGAGGTGACGCTGACGGCGGCCGTCGTGACGCCGAGCCTCATGCTGAGGCTTCCGGGACGATCGTGGGAGGGGTATGGGGGCGTCGGTGCGACCGTCCTGTGGGCGTCGCGCCTCAGCGACGTGGGCGGCGTCTTCTTCAGTGACGATGACACGGACGTGGAGGCGCCGCTCGGCCTCGCGCTCTTCGCCGGCGTGCGCCGGACGTACGCCGGGGGCTGGTTCATCATGCTGGAGGCGCGGCACCACGCCGGGGAGAACGACTTCACGCTGAGAGAGCCGCTCACCGAGGTCCACCTCGACTGGCGCACGACCCAGTTCGCCGTCGGCTCCGGCTTCAGGTTTTGACCGGGTTCCCGGGATCCAAGAGCGGGAGGAGGCGCTCGACGACGGGGCCGTCCGCGGGGGGGAGCCGCAGCGAGGCCACCTCTCCACGGTCGAACCACCCGAGGTCCTTCACGCCGAGGGCCTTCGGCTCGCCGCCCACGATATGGGCGAGGTACGTGAGAAGTAGCACGCGCTTCTCGCCGTAGTCGTGCCAGTTGAAGGCGAAGGGCTCCCCGACGGCCGTCTCCACACCCAGCTCCTCCGCCAGCTCCCGGCGCAACGCCTGAGGCGGGCTCTCCCCTCCGTCCACCTTTCCGCCGGGGAACTCCCAGTGCAGCGCCAGATGGGAGCCCTCGGCCCGCTGCGAGAGGAGGACGCGACCGTCGCGGACGATCACCGCGGCGACGACGGTGACCGTGACGCGCGAAGGTGTGGCCATCGCGGCATTATACAAGCGTTGAAGCCCCGCCCACGATCCGGTAAGGTACGGCGCATGTCGCGCCGCGTGGCTCGAATCCTCCTCGAACGGCGGCCGCGCCGTGCGAAGGTCCTGAGGGCGGCTGTCATGTCGCCGCCGCTCGCGACGACCACTCCGATATCGGCCGCGCGGTAGCCCAGCCGGCGCAGCTCGTCGAGGCAGGCACCGGCACGCTCGGCCGGCACGCCGGC
>CAYNUH010000051.1:2147-25495 GCA_964400605.1 uncultured Acidobacteriota bacterium
GGCGGCTATCAAGTCGCCGCCGCTCGCGAGCGCTGAGGGGCTCGCCCCCTACGCCATGGCGGCCGCCGCCACGCAGGGGAGGCGCCACCGGGAGCGCGAGCACCCCTTCCGCAGCCCCTTCCAGCGCGACAGGGACAGGATCATCCATTCGCGCGCCTTCCGGCGGCTGGAGTACAAGACGCAGGTCTTCGTGAACCACGAGGGGGACCACTTCCGGACGCGGCTCACCCACAGCATCGAGGTTTCGCAGGTGGCGCGGACGGTCGCCCGGGCGCTGGGGCTCAACGCGGACCTCGTGGAGGCCCTGGCGCTCTCGCACGACCTGGGCCACACGCCCTTCGGCCACCTCGGTGAGGAAGTCCTCGACGCCCTCATGAGGAAGCACGGAGGATTCAACCACAACCGGCAGTCGCTCCGGATCGTGGAGTGTCTGGAGGACCGCTATCCCGGATGGCCGGGGTTGAACCTCACCTACGAGGTGCGGGAGGGGATCGCGAAGCACTCCGGCCCGGTGAACCTCAAGGCGGCGCCCGAGTTCGCCGAGTACGGCCCCGGCGTGAACCCTCCGCTCGAAGCGCAGATGCTCGACATCGTGGACGAGATCGGCTACAACCATCACGACGTGGACGACGGCGTCCGGTCGGGGCTGCTGTCCGCCGACCGCCTCGCGAAGGACGTGTCCCTCTTCGGCGATCCCTGGCGCCGCGCCCGCAGGGACTACCCAAGGGCCTCCGAGCGGCAGATCCTCGCCGTGGCCCTCACCGCCATGATCGACTACCTGGTCACCGACCTCATCGAGACTTCGGGCCGGAAGATCCGCGCCTCGGCTGTGCGCCAACTCGACGACGTCCGTTCCCACAGCGGATGGCTCATCGGTCTCAGCGAGAAAGCCGCGGCGCGCAACGCGGCGCTCAAGAAGTACCTCCACCAGCATCTCTACCGGCATTACAGGATCGAGCGGGTGAAGGACAAGTCGCGGCGCATGCTGCGGGGCCTCTTCGAGCGCTATTCGGATAACCCGCTCCTGCTGCCTCCGGACTTCCAATCCCGCATCCGGAAGGACGGCCGGGAGCGCGTCATCTGCGACTACATCGCGGGAATGACCGACAGGTACGCCATCGACGAGTACCGCCGGCTCTTCGATCCGGACGCGAGGGCCTGACGGCCGCGGGCGGCGGGCGGCTACGGAAACAGCTTCCGGGCGTTGCCACCCATGATCTTCGCGCGGGCTTCCGGAGACAGCGGCAACGACTCGATCCCCCCGAGGACCTCGCGCAGCGGCGGCACGCCCGGAGCCGGCCAGTCAGACCCGTAGAGGATCCGGTCGGCGAACTCCTCGAGGCGCGGGAAGTAGTGGAGGAGGCGCCGGGGCGGGATGCCCGAGATGTCCATGAGGACGTTCGGGAAGCGCCGGATCAGGAAGATCGCCGTTTCGCACCACAGCGGCCGGCCGCCGTGGGCGAGGATGATCTTCAGCTCGGGGAAATCCACGGCGACGTCGTCCACCCCCATGGGATCCCCGAGGCGGCTCCGCGCCCCCGGGAACACGGACGTGCCCGTGTGGATCATCACGGGGAGCCTCTTCTCCTGCGCGACCGCGAAGATGGTCTCCAGGGACTTGAGCCCCCTGTCCCGGTAGTCGGTCAAAGCGAAGATCTGGTGGGGTGGATGGAGCTTGATCCCGCGGATGCCCATGTCGATGAGGCGCTTCATGTCGTCCGCGGCGTTCCTGGTGAGCCGGGGATGGACGCCGCCGAAGGGGATGAGACGGTTCGGCATCGACGCGCAGTAGCGCGCGCAGAACTCCGTCGCCTCGCCGGAGAAGCCCATGACATCAGGCGAGGGGTAGTTGATGAGGCCGGCTCGCGAGACGCCCGCCGCGTCGAGGTAGTCCAGGAAGAGCGCCGGGTCCTTGATCATCATGAGGATCTCGTCGTACTCGCGGCGTCCGCGGCGCATCTTCTCCAGCACGGCGGGCTGGAGCTGGTCCCACGGCTGGATGTGGATGTGGATGTCCGTGATCTCGTACGGGACGCTCAGATCTTCGGCCACTTGTAGAATCCCTCGCCCGTCTTCTTGCCGAGCTTGCCGGCCTTGACCTTTTCCCGGAGAAGGTCCGGGGGGCGGAAGTGCGCTTCGCCCAGCTCGCGGTGGAGCGTCTCGGCGATGGCGAGCCTGACGTCCAGACCCACCAGGTCCGACACGCGCAGCGGTCCCATCGGGTGGCCGTAGCCCAGCTCCATGGCGCGATCAATGTCCTCGGGCCCGGCGACCCCCTGCTCCACCATGCGCATGGCTTCGAGCCCCAGCGCGAGGCCGAGCCGCGAGGTCGCGAAGCCGGGCGTGTCCTTCACCACCACGGCCTCCTTGCCCATCCGCTTCGAGATCGAGACGGCCGCCTCCACCACGGCGTCCGAAGTCTGCCAAGCGCGCACGATCTCGATGAGTCGCATGATGTGGGGCGGGTTGAAGAAGTGGAGGCCCACGACGCGTCCGGGATGGGGAGCGGCGGAGGCGATCTTCGAGACGCTGAGGGAGGAGGTGTTCGTGGCCAGGATGGCGTCCTCGCGGCAGATCGCCCCCAGGGCGCGGAAGAGGTCGCGCTTGAGGTCGAGGTTCTCGGGGGCCGCCTCGATCACCATGTCTGAGCCGGCGGCGGCGTCGCGCAGGTCGGCCGTGGGCCGCACCGCGGCCAGGGCGCCGTCGCGCTCGGCCGGGGAGACCTTCCCCTTCGCCACGCCGGTGTCGAGGTTGGCTCGGATCCGTTCCATGCCGCCGCGCGCGAGGTCGAGCGTGACGTCGTAGAGCGTCACCTCGCACCCCGCCAGGGCCGCCACGTGGGCGATGCCGCTTCCCATGGTGCCCGCGCCGAGCACGGCGACTTTCCGGATGGAATCTCCCGCCTGCTCCGTCATGTTCGTCTCTCGGGGTTCTCGTGAAGGAGGCCGATTCTACCGGCGCCGCTGCGGTCGATCAATGCACGCCCCCGGCGCGAAGTGCCTTGCCCCCTGGGGCACCCAGGCGTACGCTTGCGGGCATGGGTGTCATCTTCGCTCGTCTGCGCAGGATCGAGCCGCTTCTCCCGGTTGTGGCGACGGGATTCGCGATCGTGTGGTGCCTGCACCGTCTCGACGACTGGGACACCTGGTGGCATCTGGCCGCCGGCCGGTGGATCGCCGAGCACCGCTCCGTGCCGCTTACCGACACGCTGTCGTACACGGTGCCCGACCACCCGTGGGTCAACCTCCAGTGGCTCTTCGATCTCGGGTTGTACGGCCTCTACCGGGCGGGAGGCGCTGATCTGCTGGTCTACGTCGCCGCGTTGATGTTCGGCCTCGCGGTGGCGCTGCTCATCGTCAATCTGAGGTCCTCGCTCGGTCCCGTGGGCGCCTCCGCCGTCGCGTTGTGGGTGACCTGCATCATGGCGGAGCGGTCCCAGATCCGGCCGGAGATGGTCTCCTTCGTCCTCCTCCAGACGGTGCTGTGGCTTCTGGTCACGGCCCGGCGCGACGAGGGGCGCCGGCTCTGGTTTCTGCCCCCGGTCATCCTTCTCTGGGTCAACAACCACTCCCTCTTCATCGTCGGGTTGCTGGCGATCGGCTGCGCGATGGCGGGCGCCGTCACGGCTGGATGGCTGCCGCTTCCGGAGGCGTGGCGGCGCGCCTCGTCGTGGGAGCCGCGGGCCCGCAAGCGGCTCCTGCTGGCCGGAACGGCGTCGTTCCTGGTGACGGTCCTGAATCCATTCCTTCTCGAGGGCGCGCTCTTCCCGTTCAAGCTCCTCTCCCGGATCGACGGGCGGAGCGCCGCCTTCCAGACCGTGGGCGAGTTCGTCCCTCCCTTCACTCCGTACGCGCCGACCCTGGCCCTGAGAGCGTACCAGGGCTTCTTCGTTCTGGCCGTCGCGGCGGTCGCGCTGGCCGGAGGGGTCTCCGCGATGGCGGGCCTGAAGCGGCCGCGGACGGCCCCCAACCAGAAGGGAGCCCGGAAGCGCGGCTCCGACGGGATCCCCTCCGCGCCATCCACGGACCTCGCTGAGGGCGCCCGCGAAGGGGTGGAGCGCTTTGACCTCGCGGGCCTGGCGTTCTTCGCCGGTCTCGCGTACCTCTCGCTGCTCGCGCGGCGCAACATCGTGCTCTTCGCCATGGGAACCGCACCGTTTCTTGGCCAGTGCCTCCTCGTCCTGAAGACGAAGCTGCAGGCCCGCCTTCCGAGGGAGGGGAGGTTCACCTCTCTCGGCGCGGCGGTCCTGCTGCCGGTCGTCGCCGTCGCGACGTGGTTCGTGACGTCGAACGGTCTCTACCGTTGGAACGACGAGACGCGCGAGTTCGGCGCCGGATTGCAGGAGGAGAACTTTCCGATCCGCGCCACGGCCTTCGTGAGGGAGATGAAGCTGCCGCCTCGTCTCTACAGCGACATGGCCGCAGGCGCCTACCTCGCCTGGGAGCGGCCTCTTGACGAGGGGGACTACATCGACGGCCGTCTCGAGGTGTACGACACCGATTTCTTCACCGCGTACGTCGCGCACCTGGCGAACCCGGACCTGTGGCTGGAGGAGGCCGATCGCCTGGGGATCCGCACGGCGATGGTGTTCCACCGATGGCCGAACCACGAGGCTCTCATCCGCAGGCTCAACACCGATCCGCGGTGGGCGCTGGTCTATGTGGACGAGGTCGCTGTCATCTTCGTGAGGCAGGCCGGCAACGAGAGGCTCATCCAGCAGGCGCGCGAGCGTTCGGCTCCGATCTTCCTCGAAAGGGCCCAGAGCCTGATGCAGCCCGTGAGCTCATGGCAGTGGCCCGTCGGCCGGATGGTGGCCGTGACGAACTTCGCGGAAACGCTGGTCATGCTCGGCAACATGGAATGGGCCCTGAGGCTCTACAGCAGCTCCGTAAACCTCGGCCTCATCCCCAGGCTCGAGGGGATGATCCGGCTGTTCCTGGCCGAACAGTATCACCGCAGGGGCGACACGGCCCTCGCCCGAATGCACCTGGAGCTGGCGGCGCGGGCGGATCCCGGCAACCCGAGCCTTCCCCGGCTCCAATCGATCATCGGACGGTAGCCGCGGGCGGTCAGGCGCGCCGTCCCTTGATCACCGTGAAGACGGCCCCGTCGCGCCCGATGGTGTGAAGAACGGGCGTGTCGGGGAAGTTCGCGGTCGCGAGGAAGTACCGCGTCGTGGCGATGTAGTAGTCCGCGTCGGGGGGCAGGTCCCGCAGCCCCACCGTGCCGGGCACGATCATGACGACGACGTTCGGCGCGCGGTAGTGCGCCGCGGCCGGTTCCACGTAGACGGTGCCTCCCACCAGCACGACGAATCGGCGCTGGGGCTCTCGCCGCGCGCGCTCGTTCACCCACAGCATCGCCTCGCGGTAGCTCGATACCCAGTAGTCGGTCTCGTAGCGGCCGTAGGCGCCGCCGAGGCCGCCCACGAAGGCGTTGAAGTAGGTCATCTGGTACGGATGCAGCCGGATGAGGTCCCTGAGGGGCAGCAGAAGGAGGACCAGGATGGCCGGCCACGCGACCAGCCGAGCCTTTCCTCGGCGCACCCGCGCAAGCACCTCCGAGGCTCCGATGGCGGCGAGGATCGCCACGGCCGGCAGGATGAACAGGAAGTGACGGAGCTCGTCGTACACGTTGGGCCGCTTGACGATGAACACGATCAGCGGGAGGAAGAGCCACAGGAGCGTCACGCCGGCCAGGAGTGACCGATCGCCGTGGAACGCGATCCACTGTTCCCTGACTCCGAAGGCCAGCCCCAGGAGCGCGAGCAGCAAGAGCGCCGGCGGCGTCGTGATGAGGAGGTACTTGACCAGGTAGTGCCACGGCAGGTCGCTGCTCATGAAGACCCGGCCGTCGTAGAGGACCGGGTACGAGGTCGTGAAGGAGGCGGCGACCTTCATTGCCTGGATGGGATGGGTGACGACGTTCTCATGCGCCCACGGCCAGGGGATCACCATCATCACCCAGGCGATGGCGACGATCGCGGCCGACTTCATTAGAAACGGCCGGACCGGCGTCCCCGGACCCTTCGAGCCTGCGTCCTTCGGGCGCGTCAGATGCGACAGCGCGGCCGCGCCGGCGAAGTAGATCGCGAGCAGCGGGAAACCTCCCGGGCGGACGCACAGCGCCACGCCCATCGCCGCGCCGCAGGCGATCACCTGCCGCGCGCGGAACTCGCGCTTCAGGAAGAACGCCGCCGTGGCGTACATGAACCAGACGACCGCCACGGCGAACGGCACGTCCTTGGAATTGTTGTACCAGTGACCGTAGAAGCGCGGCATCAATACCGTCGCGGCGATCGCGAAGACAGGCACGAGAGGATCACCCCAGAGCCCCGCGTACCGGCGGAGAGCGGGAATGACGAGGAGCGCCATCAGCCCGAAGACGACGTGGCGCGCCTCGTACTTCCACGCCTCGTGGGACCCGTACACCATCGCCGGGATCATCTCGATGAGCGGCCCGTAGTTGTACATGTCGAGGTACGTGCTGGAGGACCTGTCGCGGAAGCCCGAGGTGAAGTACTTGAGGGCCGCCTCGCCGTAGTGGGAGTGGACCCCTTCGTCCCACGTGATCCCGTAGTCCCTGAACGTGAACGCGACCAGGAGGACACCGGCCGCCACCAGCAGCCAGTCCCAGTGGCGGCCCAGGCGCGTCAGCTTCGGGGGAAGGGGGGGCATCGGTGCGCGGAATCTACACCGCCCGGGGCTCGCCGGCTCGCCCCGTTCGTACTCGCGCCGCTCGTTCTCGCGCTACTCGTGGCCTCATCTCACAGGCTCTCGCGCCGCTAGGTAGGCCACTCCCAAGCGCCTGCTATCCGGTTGCGCGACGCAGCCGTCCCACAACCGGACATTCCGCCGTTTTCGCCGGCGCGGCGCGGACATCCAACTCTCTCGGTTGGAACACGTTAGCCGCCGCAGCCCGCATGGCACGGATCTGTCATAGGAACGCCCTGTCGCGGGGCGGTCCTCGCCGCCTCGCCGCGGAGGAGTTGATGGACATCCCGAGGCCCTCTCAGGCCGCCGCGCGCCGGACACGCCGCATCATCTATTCCCTGTCGGGCCTGGCGGTGATCCTGCTGGTGACGGCGGGCCTCTCGCGCCTCAGGCCGGCCGCCCCGAGCGTGGAGCGCGCGACGGTGTGGGTGGACACGGTGAAGCGGGGCCCACTGGTTCGGCAGGTGCGGGGCACGGGCACGCTCGTGCCCGAGGAGGTCCGCTGGATCCCCGCCTCCACCGAGGGGCGCGTCGAACGGGTCCTCGTTCAGCCGGGCGCTTTGGTCGAGCCCGAGACGGTCCTGATCGAGATGAGCAACCCCGAGCTGGAGCAATCCGCGCAGGACGCCGGGTGGCAGCTCAGGGGGAGCGAGGCGGAGCTCACCGACCTGCGCCTGCGGCTCGACAGAGACCTCCTGGCCCAGAGGGCCGTGGCGGCCCAGGTGCAGGCGGAGTACCACCAGGCGCGCCTGCAGGCCGAGGCCGATGAGGATCTCGCGAAGCACGGGCTCGTCTCCGCGCTCACGTTGAAGCTCTCCAAGGTGAGGGCCGAGGAGCTGGCGACGCGCGACGAGATCGAACGCCAGCGCATCGAGATCAACGCCGGGTCGGTGCGAGCGCAGCTCGCCGTGCAGGAGGCGCGGGTCGGGCAGCTCCGGGCGCTCGCACAGCTCCGCCGCGGCCAGGTGGAGGGGCTTAGAGTGCGGTCGGGCATCAACGGGGTGCTCCAGCAGCTTCCCGTGGAGGTGGGCCAAAGGGTCACGCCCGGCGTGACGCTGGCGAAGGTGGCCGAGCCGGGGCGGCTCAAGGCGGAGCTGCGCGTCGCGGAGACACAGGCCAAGGACATCCTCATCGGCCAGAAGGCCGTCATCGACACGCGCAACGGCGTGGCGCCCGGCCGGGTGGCCCGAATCGATCCGGCCGTGCAGAACGGCACCGTCACCGTCGACGTGACCTTCGAGGGCCCGCTTCCGAAGGGAGCGCGGCCGGACCTCAGCGTGGACGGCGCCATCGAGCTGGAGCACCTCGACGACGTCCTCTTCGTGGGGCGCCCCGCCTTCGGCCAGGAGAGCAGCACGGTGGGGATCTTCAAGCTCCAGGCGGGCGGCAAAGAGGCGGCGCGGGTGCGGGTGAGGCTGGGCCGCTCCTCCGTGAATACCATCGAGATCGTGGAAGGACTTCAGGCCGGGGACCAGGTGATCCTGTCGGACGTGTCCGCCTGGGACGCCTTCGATCGCATCCGGCTTAACTGACGCCCCGCGGAGAGGCGCGGGAGCAGGAGAGAAGATGAGCCCATCAACGCAGTCTCTGATCCGGCTGGAGGGTCTCAAGAAAGTCTTCTACACCGACGAGGTGGAGACACACGCTCTGTCGGGCGTCCACCTGGAGATCCAGGCCGGGGAGTTCGTCTCCATCGCCGGCCCCTCGGGATGCGGGAAATCGACGCTCCTCTCGATCCTCGGCCTGCTGGACACTCCCTCGGAGGGCTCGTACAGGCTCGACGGGAAGTCCCTGGTCGATCTGTCGCTGGCGGAGCGGGCGCGCATAAGGAATCGACAAATCGGTTTCATCTTCCAGAGCTTCAACCTGATCGGGGACCTGACGGTCTTCGAGAACGTCGAGCTGCCGCTGACCTACCGCGGGATGAAGGCGGAAGATCGCCGCTTGCGCGTCAACACGGCCCTCGAGAAGGTGGGCATGGCCCACCGGGCCAAGCACCTTCCCAGCCAGCTCTCCGGCGGCCAGCAGCAGCGCGTGGCCGTCGCCCGCGCCCTGGCGGGGCAGCCGCTGATACTTCTCGCCGACGAGCCCACCGGCAACCTCGACTCGCGAAACGGCGATGCCGTGATGGAGCTGCTGCGGGACCTGCACCGGGAGGGCGCCACCATCTGCATGGTCACGCACGATCCCCGCTTCGCCCGGCACGCCGACCGCACCGTCCACCTCTTCGACGGCCGCGTCGTGGAGGAGACCGTCGAGGTCGCCTGATGGCTCACCTTCCTGCGCGCCGAGCGGCCCGCGTGGACCCGATGACCGCGCTCAGGTGTGAATGATAAGCCTCCAAAACGTCGAGAAGTGCTTCGAGCACGGCGTCCAGAAGACGTACGTCCTGCGCCGGGTGAGCCTCGAGATCAAAGATGGCGAGTTCGTCTCCATCATGGGGCCGTCGGGCGCCGGCAAGTCCACACTGCTCCACGTGCTCGGCATGCACGACAGCGCCTGGACGGGCGAGTACCGCTTTCTCGATCAGCCCGTCCACGAGCTGGGGCAGAAGCAGAGGTCCGAGCTCCACAAGAAGTACATCGGCTTCGTCTTCCAGAGCTACCACCTCCTCGACGACCTGACCGTGTACGAAAACCTCGAGATCCCGCTGTCGTACCGCAACGTCCCCCGGAAGGAGAGGGACGGGATCGTGTGCGACGTCCTCGACAAATTCCAGATCGTGGGCAAGAAGGACCTCTTCCCCACGCAGCTCTCGGGAGGCCAGCAGCAGCTTGTGGCCGTAGCGAGGGCGATGATCGCCAGCCCGAGAGTGATCCTGGCCGATGAGCCCACGGGCAACCTGCACAGTGAGCAGGGCAAGGAGATCATGGAGCGGTTCAAGAGGCTCAACGAGGGCGGGACCACGATCGTCCAGGTCACGCACTCCGACGTCAACGCGTCCTACGGGAGCCGGGTCATCCGGCTCCACGACGGATGGATCGTGGACGGATGAAACCCGTGGGGAGATTCTCCGGAGGGAGGCGATGGTAAGCGACGTCCTGCACGACCTGCGATACGGCTGCCGCATGCTCATCAGGAGCCCCGGCTTCACCATCGCGGCGGTCCTCACCCTGGCGCTGGGGATCGGCGCCAACACCGCCATCTTCAGCCTCGTGAACGGCGTGCTGCTGCGGCCGCTGCCGTTCCCGGAGCCGGACCGGCTCATCTGGCTCCAGGAGCACGATCCGGGAGCCGTCATCGAGCGGCCGGCGGTGTCATACCTGAACTTCCTCGACTGGCGCGATCAGAACAGCGTCTTCACCCACGTCGCCGTCGTGGACGACGTGGGCTTCAACGTCGGCGGCGAGAGCCCCGAGCGCGTCGAGGGGATGCGCGCGTCGGCCGATCTCTTCACGCTGCTCCGAGTCGAGCCGGCCCTGGGCCGCGCGTTCACCGCCGAAGAGGATCGGCCGGGAGGGGAGAAGGTGGTGGTCCTCGCCCACGGCCTCTGGAAACGCCTTTTCGGGGCGGATCGCGGAGTCCTCGGCAGAACTATCCGCCTCAACGATGAACCGCACACGGTCGTCGGGGTCCTGCCGCCGGATTTCACACTCCTGCCCGGGATCGACGTCTGGGTCCCGCTCGCCGTGGATCCGGTCCTGACGGAGCGAGGCCACCACTGGCTCTCCGCCGTCGCGCGGTTGAAGCCGGGCGTGTCGCCGGCGGACGCGCAGGCCGACATGACCGCCATCGCCCGCCGCCTCGAACAGGATTACCCGCAGTCGAATGCGAACCACGGCGTCCTCGTGATGCCCCTCCAGGGCGCCCTGGTGGAGGACATCGCTCCGCCGCTGTTCGTCCTGATGGGGGCCGTCGGCTTCGTCCTCCTCATCGCTTCCGCGAACGTGGCGAACCTGCTCCTGGCGCGCTCCGCGGCGCGGCAGCGGGAGATCGCCATCCGCGCCTCTCTGGGCGCCGGACGGGGGCGGATCGTGAGGCAGCTCCTGACGGAGAGCCTGCTGCTGTCGCTCCTCGGCGGAGGGGCGGGGCTCCTCCTGGGGACATGGCTGCGCGACACGCTGGCGTCGCTGATCCCCGCCGACGTCTCTCTGGCCGAGATGGTCCGCATGGACGGCAGGGTTCTGGCGTTCACGGTGGGAACCACCCTCCTGACCGGCATCCTCTTCGGCATGGCTCCGGCTTTCCAGGCCTCGAGGGGCGCGGTGAGCGAGGCGCTCAAGGAGGGAGGCTGGAGCGCGACGGCGGGGCCGGCGCGGCACCGGCTTCGCAGCGCTCTGGTCGTGAGCGAGGTCGCGCTGGCGTCGATCCTCCTCGTCGGTGCCGGGCTGATGATCCGGAGCTTCCACCGCCTGCGGGGCGTGGATCCCGGACTGGACCCGGAGAACGTCCTCACCCTGCGGGTCTCCCTCCCGGAGGCGAAGTACCGGGAGCGGGCTCAGGTGGCCGGGTTCTTCGACGCCACCCTAAAGCGGGTCGCGGCGCTGCCCGGCGCGGCGGCGGCGGGCGCGATCCTCAGGCTGCCGCTCACGGGCCGCGGCGGCTGGGACTGGGGGTTCACCGTCGAGGGGCGGCCGTCCGCCCCTCCGGGTCAGAACCACGGCTTGTCCAACTTCCAGGTGGTCACCCCGGACTACTTCCGCGCGATGGGCGTCCGGATTCTCAAGGGCCGGGTCTTCGGCGAACGGGACAGGGACGGCGCGCCGGGAGTGGTCCTCGTCAACGAGACTCTGGCCCGGGCTTTCTGGCCCACGGAAGATCCCGTCGGCAAGCGTTTGAGGCTCGGCGGCGAGGACCCGAACGTGCCCTGGCTCACGATCGTGGGCGTCGTCAACGACGTGAGGTACCGGGGATTGGACGCCGCCATCAGGCAGGATCTGTATCTGCCGAGCGCGCAGGCGCCTCAGAGGGAGATGTCGATGGTCGTCCGCACCGCATCGGAGCCGATGGGCCTCGCCGCCGCCGTGCGCGCGGCAGTGCTATCGGTGGACGCCGACCTTCCCATCTACCGTGTGCGAGGCATGCGGGAAGTGGTGGACGCCTCTCTGGGCCAGCAACGCTTCCCGCTGCAGATTCTCGCCGCCTTCGCCCTCCTGGCTCTGGTGCTGGCGGCGGTGGGGATCTACGGCGTGATGTCGTATGCCGTCACGCAGCGCACCCATGAGATAGGCGTCCGCATGGCGCTCGGAGCCGGCCGGGCGGAAGTTCTCAGGATGGTGGTGGGTCAGGGCCTCCGGCTGGCGATCATGGGCGTCGCTGTGGGCCTGGCCGGCTCGCTCGCCCTGACCCGCCTCCTCTCGAGCCTCCTGTTCGGCGTCAGCGCCACCGATCCGGCGACGTTCGTGGGCGTCCCCGTGCTGCTGGCGGCCGTGGCGGCGCTGGCCTGCTACATCCCGGCGCGCCGGGCGACGAGGGTGGATCCCATGGTGGCGCTGAGGTGCGAGTAGGCAGGATCCGTTTCCGGAGCGCCGGTGAGGAGAGGTCAGAGATGATGATGGCGGGTCTCTTTCAGGATCTTCGATACGGGGCTCGGACCCTGATGAAGAACCCTGCCTTCACGCTCGCGGCGGTGCTCACGCTCGCCCTCGGGATCGGCGCCAACACCGCCATCTTCAGCCTCGTGAACGGCGTGCTGCTGAGGCCGCTTCCCTACGAGGACCCAGAGCGCCTGGTCATGATCTACGAGACCAATCTCGCCAAGGGGTGGCCGCAGTTCTCCGTCTCGCCGCCGAACTTCGCGGACTGGTCGGAGCAGAGCCGCGTCTTCGACGGCATGACCGGCTTCCGCGGAGCCGCCTTCAACCTCACGGGCGTCGCCGAGCCCGAGCGGATCTCCGGGATGTTCGTGTCGAAGCGGTTCTTCGGGATGGTCGGAGTCCGGCCGCTCCTCGGGAGGACCTTCACCCCGGATGAGGACGAACCCGGCAAGGAGAACCGGGCGGTCCTCGCCTACGGGCTCTGGCAGCGCCGCTTCGGAGGCGACCTCGGCATCGTCGGGAAGCCCCTCACGCTTAACGGCGACGCGTACACGGTCGTCGGCGTGATGCCTGCCGGCTTCGCGCTCCCGCGCGACACCGAGATCTGGGCGCCGCTCTCTTTCCGTCCTGGTGAGATGAAGCAGCGGGGGAGCCACTACATGTCGGTGCTGGCGCGCCTCAAGCCCGGCGTCACGCTGGAGACCGCCCAGACCGAGATGAGCGCCATCGCCGGCCGTCTCGGAAAAGAGTACCCGGACAGCAATTCGGGATGGGGCGCGCGCGTCGTACCGCTCCTGGAGCAGGCCGTCGCCGGCATCCGGCCCGCCCTGCTCACGCTCCTGGGCGCGGTCGGCTTCGTCCTTCTGATCGCCTGCGCCAACGTGGCCAACCTGCTGCTGGCGCGCGCGGAGGCGAGGCGCAGGGAGATGGCCGTGAGGGCGGCGCTCGGCGCGGGAAGGCCCCGGTTGATCCGCCAGCTCCTCACCGAGTGCGTCCTTCTGGCGCTGGTGGGCGGGGGGCTGGGGCTCCTCCTGGCGGTGTGGGGGATCGATGCGCTGAGGGCGCTGGAGCCCGCCGATCTGCCGCGCTTGAAGGAGATCCGCGTAGACCTCGCCGTGCTCGGCTTCACGGCGGCGGCTTCGCTGGTCACGGGGCTCATCTTCGGGCTGGCGCCGGCCATCCAGATCTCGAGGACCGATCTGAACGTGACGCTGAGGGAAGGGGAGCGTGGATCCGGCGGGTCGTCACGGGGCCGCGTACGCGGCGCCCTGGTCGTAGCCGAGATCGCGCTGGCGCTGGTGCTGCTCATCGGCGCGGGACTGCACCTCCGCAGCCTGCACGAGCTGCAGGGAGTGGATCCGGGATTCGATACGGCGAATCTCCTCACGATGCGGGTCTCCCTGCCGGGCAGCAAGTACTCGGCCGGGGCCCAGGGGGTGTCCTTCTACCGGCAAGCGCTCGAGCGCCTCGACGGCCTCCCCGGAGTCAGATCCGCTGCAGCCGTAAGCTCCCTTCCCCTCAGCGACTACGACCTGATCTTCACGTTCCACGTGGAAGGCCGCCCGCCCCTGCCTCCCTCGGAGCAGGTCTCCGCCGACTGGCACGCGGTGAGCCGCGACTACTTCCGGACGATGGGGATTCCCCTGGTGAGGGGGCGCTTCTTCACAGAGCGGGACGACGCCTCCGCGCCTCGGGTCGCCATCATTAATGAAACGATGGCCCGGAGGACGTGGCCGGGCGAGGATCCGATCGGGCGCCGGATCTCGATCGGGATCGGCCCGGAGGCCCTCCGGGAAGTCGTGGGCGTGGTGAAGGACGTGAAGCAGTCCGGCCTGGATGCCGACATCGCGATGCAGGTTTACGAGCCTTATCCGCAGCAGGCGTGGCAGTCCATGTTCTTCGTGCTGCGCGCGGAGTCCGTCCCCGAGGACCTCTCCGCTTCGGCCCGCCGGGCGATCCTGGACGTGGACAAGGACCAGCCGGTCTTCGGCATCCGGACCATGGATCAGATCCTGTCCGGGGCGACCGCGCAGCGGCGCTTCAACATGCTGCTCCTGTGCCTGTTCGCGGCCGTCGCTCTTGCGCTCGCGGCCGTGGGAGTGTACGGAGTCATCGCCTATTCCGTGGCCCAGCGGACGCACGAGATCGGGATCCGCATGGCGCTGGGGGCGCAGAGGAGGGACGTGCTCGGCATGGTGGCGCGCCAGGGGCTCGCTCTCGCGGTGATGGGGATCGCCTCCGGGCTGGCTGGCGCCGCGGCGGTGACCCGGCTCATGACAAGCCTCCTCTTCGGCGTGAGCGCCACCGATCCGGCCACGTTCACGGCGACCGCGCTCCTCATGGCCGCCGTGGCGGCGCTGGCCTGCTACATCCCGGCGCGCCGGGCCACGAAGGTCGATCCGATGACCGCGTTGAGGTGCGAAGGATGATAGTCGGCTTCCGGGACAGGTCCTTCTGGTTGCACACGGCTCCACTGCCGGCCGGGCGAGGCGGGCTCCGGGTGATCCGGGAGACCGGGATGCCTGGATGGAGGGTCCGGTGATGACCGATCTGGTGCGGGACATCCGCCTCAGTCTCCGGGTGCTTACGAAGAGCCCGGGATTCGTGCTGGTCGTCGTGATCGTCTTCTCGCTCGGGATCGGCGCCAGCACAGCCGTCTTCAGTGTCGTCCACGGGGTGCTCTTCCGCCCCCTTCCCTATCCCGATGCGGAGCGCCTCGTGCAGGTCTGGGACACGCAGCCGGAGGTGGAGCGGGCGACGGTGTCCTATCCGGAGTACCTCGATTGGAGGGAGGTGGATAACGTCTTCGACGGGCTGGCGGGGTACACGAGCTCGCTGGTGACGCTGACGGGGCAGGGGGATCCCGAGCGGCTCCGGGCGCTGAGCGCGTCGGCCACTCTCCTGCCGCTTCTGGGCGCGCGGCCGGCCCTGGGTCAGGGCTTCCGGTCCGAGGACGAGTCCACGTCCGGCGAGCGCGTGGCTCTGATCAGCGACGGACTGTGGCGGCGCCGCTTCGGGGCGGACCCTCAGATGATCGGCAGGACGGTGACGCTGCAGGGGCTGTCCTTCTCCATCATCGGGGTCCTCCCGCGTGGATTCCGGTTCAGCGGGGCGTGGGACGTGCTGATCCCGTTGAGGCTCTCCGTGAAGGACTCGCCGCGCGGCATGCACTTCCTGACGGTCCTCGGGCGCCTGCGCCCGGGCCTGGATCTCGGCCGGGCGCGGCCGGCGATGGACGGCGCGGCCGCGCGTCTTCGGGAGAGGAACTCCACGACTCACGGAGTCCTGCTCGTGCCGCTGCGGGATCAGATCGTCGGCGACACGCGGCCCACTCTTCTCCTGTTGCTCGGAGCCGTCGGGTTCGTGCTGCTGATCGCCTGCGCGAACGTGGCGAGCCTCCAGCTCGCCCGCGCGGCGGCGAGGCGCCGCGAGATGGCCGTGCGGATGGCGATGGGCGCCGGCCGGATCCGCCTGGCGTGCCAGATGCTGACGGAGAGCGTGCTGCTGGGGCTCATGGGCGGCGCCGGCGGGCTGCTGCTGGCCTGGTGGGGCGTGGATTACGTGCCGTCGTTCATCACCGAGAGCCTGCCCCGCGCGGGGGAGATCGGCGTTGATGGCCGAGTGCTCGGATTCGCGCTGGCGATCTCGCTGCTGGCGGGGTTCCTCTCCGGCGTGGCGCCGGCGATTCAAGGCTCCGCAGCCAAGCTGAACGACGCGTTGAAGGAGGGCGGGAGGCTCTCCGGCGCCGTGCCGGTACGCTCCCGCCTGCGATCCTCCCTGGTGGTGGGAGAGGTGGCCCTCTCGCTCGTCCTCCTGGCCGGAGCCGGGCTCCTGATCAGGAGCTTCGTCCACGTGCTCGGCGCCGACAAAGGTTTCGACCCCGAGGGGGTTCTCACGCTGGAGCTGAGCCTTACGGACGCCAGGTATCGCGAGCCCCGATCTCAACGCCTGTTCATCGAACAGCTGATGGGGAGGATCACCGCACTGCCGGGAGTCGAAGCCGCGGGCCTCGTCAGCCATCTCCCCCTCGACGGCAGCAACACGGATGGCGACTTCCGCATCGAGGGCCGGTCGTACCCCCGGGAGTCCGGGCCCAAGTCGGCGAAACGCTTCGCCAGCCCGGACTACTTCCGGGTCATGCGGATCCCACTCGTGAGGGGCCGGTACTTCACCGACCAGGACGCGGAAGGCGCCCACAGCGTGGTCATCATCAACGAGACGCTGGCCCAACGCTTCTTCCCCGGTGAAGATCCCATCGGCAAGCGGGTTGACTTCCTGTGGGGTACGACGGATACGCAGGAGATCGCCGGTGTGGTCGGCGACGTCCGTCACGAAGCGCTGGATCGCCCTCCTCTGGCCGAGATCTACGTTCCGTACCTCCAGAGGCCGGACCTGGGGGTGATCCTCGGAGTGCAGATGGTCATCCGCACTTCGATCCCTCGAGCGTCCCTGGCTGCGGCCGTCCGCGAACAGATGTCCGCCCTGGACAGGGACCAGCCGATCCCGTCCTTGCGGACCATGGGCCAGGTGGTCTCGGCGTCCGTCTCCTCGCGCCGCCTCCCTGCCTGGCTGATGGGAGGTTTCTCGGGCCTCGCCATCATTCTGGCTGCGGTGGGCCTATACGGATTCCTGTCATTCGTGGTCGCGCAGCGCCGGCACGAGCTCGGGGTGCGGATGGCGCTGGGAGCGCGGCCGTGGGACATCCTCCGTCTCGTCGTGGGAGAGGGGATGCAGCTCACCCTGGCGGGCGTCCTCCTGGGCCTGGCCGCGTCCGCCGCCATGACGCGACTTCTGTCCGGCCTCCTCTTCGGCGTCGGCGCCACCGATCCCGTCACGTTCGCCGCTACCACGGCCATCCTCGCGGGGGTGGCCCTGCTGGCCTGCTACGTCCCGGCGCGCCGGGCCACGAAGGTCGATCCGATGATCGCGCTGAGGTGCGAGTGAGGTGAACCGATGAACCATCTGTGGCAGGACGTCCGCTTCGGGCTCAGGATGCTGCTCAAGAGCCCGGGCTTCACCGCCGTGGCCGTGATCTCGCTGGCGCTGGGGATCGGCGCCAACACGACCATCTTCACCCTCATCAACGCCGTGTTCTTCAACCCGCTGCCGGTGGAGGACCTCTCCCGTCTGGTCTCGGTCTTCACCTCGGACGAGAAGCAGAGCGGCGCCTTCACGGGGTTCATGGCCGTCTCCTACCCCAACTACGAAGACTACCGGGATCACTGCGAAGCCTTCTCGAGCCTCGCCGCCGAGGCGGGGGTCGGCGTCAGCATCACGGGCGGCACGGGCGATCCGGAGCAGATCTTCGGCACCCTCGTGACCGGGAACTACTTCGACATGCTCGGCGTCAGGTTCGCCCGGGGCCGCGGTTTCCTCCCCGAGGAGGACAAGGTGCCCGGGGCGAACCCGGTCACCGTGCTGAGCGATCGGCTGTGGAAGCGGCGCTTCGGCGCCGACCCGGGCCTGGTGGGCGGGACCGTGAGCCTGAATGGCCGGACGTACACCGTGGCGGGGATCGCGCCCGAGGGGTTCAAGGGAACCGGCGCTCTGGGCGGCCCTGATCTCTGGGTCCCAACGATGATGCATTCCGACTTCATGCCGCGCGACGACTGGTTCTCCTCGCGGCGCGCGCTCCTGTTCAACCTGCACGGGCGTCTGAAGCCGGGCGTCACCATCGAGCAGGCGTCGGCCTCGATGAAGGCGGTGGCGAAGCGATTGGAGGAGAACTACCCCGACGACAACGCCAAGCGCAGCGTGACGCTCGTGCCGCTCGCGCAGGCCGCCATCAATCCGAACATGCGCGGCGTCTTCGTGCAGGCGGGCGGGCTCCTGATGTCGGTGGTGGCGCTCGTGCTCCTCATCGCCTGCGCCAACGTGGCGAATCTCCTGTTGGCGAGGGCGACTGTGAGGAAGCGGGAGATCGCCATCCGCCTCTCGCTCGGGGCCGGCCGCGCCCGTCTGGTGCGGCAGCTCCTCACGGAGGCCACGCTGCTGTCCCTCATCGGCGGAGCCGCAGGATTGGCGGTGGCCGTCTGGGGGCGGGACCTCCTGTGGGCCTTCAGGCCTCCCTTCTTCGCCCCGGACGGCCTCGACCTGGGCCTGAACGCCCGCGTCCTCGGGTTCACCCTGGCGGTGTCGCTGGTGACGGGAGTGCTCTTCGGGCTGATGCCCGCCCTGCAGGCATCGAGGTCCGATCTGGTCACCGAGCTCAAGGACAAGTCCTCCCAGCCCGGCCGCCACAACCGGAGGTTCGGGGCCCGCAACTTCCTGGTGATGTCGCAGGTGGCGCTGTCGCTGATCACGCTGATCGGCGCGGGGCTCTTCCTGAGGAGCCTCGGCGAGGCGCAGAAGATCGATCCCGGCTTCGATGCGGAGCGCCTCGGAGTGCTCTCCTTCGACGTCGCGGGGGTGGGCTACGACAGGCCGCGCGGAGAGGAGTTCTACCGGCGCATGCTGGAGCGCGTCGCCACCATCCCGGGAGTGGAGTCGGCGAGCCTGAGCGAGAACCCGCCGCTCCAGGCCGGGTTCATGAGGAGCGTATTCCCGGAGGGGCAGGCCGTCCCGCCGGACCGAAGCGGCATCCTCGTGCTGGTGAACGCCACCGGGGACGGCTACTTCAAGACCGCGGGCATCCCGCTGATGCGCGGGCGCGACTTCAACGACGCGGACCGCGACGGCGCGCCCCAGGTGGTCATCGTGAATGAGACCATGGGCGAGCGCTTCTGGCCCGGACAGGACGCCGTCGGCAAGCGGTTCAAGTTCCACGGTGACGAGTCCTTCCGCGAGATCGTGGGCGTGGCGAGGAACAGCAAGTACTTCAACGTGGGGGAAGACCCGCAGCCGTTCATCTACCTTCCCCTGCGGCAGAACTACGAGGGGGCCGTGACGCTCTTCGTGCGCAGCGCCGCCGATCCGGCGGTCACGCTGGGGACCGTGAGGGGGGAGGTTCAATCTATGGACAGGAACATGCCCCTGGTCGGCGTCGCCACCGCGCGCGATCTGATCCAGCAGGGGTTCTGGGCCCCGCGCATGGGGGCGGCCCTCCTGGCGATCTTCGGGCTGCTGGCGCTGGTGCTCGCGGCCGTGGGGATCTACGGCGTCATGAGCTACTCCGTCAACCAGCGCACGCAGGAGATCGGCATCCGCATGGCGATGGGCGCGAAGCCCGGCGACGTGCTGGGCCTCATCCTCCGGCAGGGGATGACGCCGGTCCTGATAGGCGTCGCCGCGGGATTGGGCGTCTCCCTCGCCGCCGCGCGCCTCGTGTCTGGGCTCCTGTTCGGCGTCAGCGCCACCGACCCCGCGACGTTCGCGGGCATCCCGCTGCTGCTGGCGGCCGTGGCGCTCGCCGCGAGCTACCTCCCGGCACGCCGCGCCACGCGCGTGGATCCGATGATCGCGCTTCGGTACGAGTAGGGCCTGTTCCGATCGAGCCCGAGGCGCGTCGGGGCTTAGCCCCGGGAGAAAGGGTTGGCGCTGAACCCGGCTCCGTGAGGGCGCTTCGGGAGGCAAGGTCTTGACGGCCGTGAGATCATGAGGGCGGTTCGAGACTCCACATGAAAGCGCCCGATCCGGCCCCTCCGCGGGTCCTCATAGCCGACGACCAGCCCGACGTGCTGGAATCCCTCCGCCTGCTCCTGAAGGGGGAGGGGATCCACACCGAGACGGCGGCGTCGCCGGCCGCCACCCTCGCCACCCTCGAAGACCGCGACTTCGACGCGGTCCTGATGGATCTGAACTACGCCCGCGACACCACCTCCGGCCGCGAGGGGCTCGACCTTCTCTCCCGCCTCCAGGCCCTCGACGGCACGCTCCCCGTCATCGTGATGACCGCGTGGGGAAGCGTGGACGTGGCCGTGGAGGCCATGCGCCGCGGCGCGCGCGACTTCGTCCAGAAGCCGTGGGAGAACGCGCGGCTGCTCACCATCCTGCGCACGCAGGTCGATCTGGGCCGCGCCCTGCGCCGCGGCCAGAGGCTGGAGGCCGAGAACCTCGCCCTGCGCGACGAGGGGCGCCTCGATCTGATCGCGCACAGCCCGGCCATGCAGCCGGTGGTGCGGCTCATCGAGCGCGTGGGCCCCTCCGACGCGAACGTGCTGCTGACGGGGGAGAACGGCACCGGCAAGGGGGTCGTGGCGCAATCCCTCCACGCCGTCTCCTCTCGCGCCACCAAGCCCATGGTCACCGTGAACGCCGGCGGGTTGTCCGAGGGCGTCTTCGAGAGCGAGCTGTTCGGGCACGTGAAGGGCGCCTTCACCGATGCGAAAAGCGATCGCGTGGGGCGCTTCGAGCTCGCCGAAGGCGGGACGCTGTTCCTGGACGAGATCGCCAACGTGCCGCCGGGCCAGCAGGCCAAGCTCTTGCGTGTGATCGAGACCGGCGAGATGGAACGGGTGGGATCCTCGAGGACGCGCCGGGTGAACGTGCGGCTGATCTCGGCCACCAACGCCGATCTCGACGTCGAGGTGGCCGCGGGGCGCTTCCGGCAGGACCTCCTCTTCCGGCTCAACACCATCGAGATCCGGCTGCCTCCGCTGCGCGAGCGCCGGGAGGACATCCCACACCTGGCCTTGAACTTCCTCCGCCGCCATGCCCGGCACTACCGGAAGGACCTCGGCGGATTCGACGCGGCCGCGCTGCGATCGTTGATGGATCACGCCTGGCCGGGCAACATCCGGGAGCTGGATCACGCCGTGGAAAGGGCCGTGCTGATGGCGGCGGGGAGCGTCGTGTCGGCCTCCGACCTGGCGTTGAGCGCCGGCCGCGACGGCTCCTCGCGGCTGGAGGAGATGAGCCTGGAGGACGTGGAGGCCTATCTGATCAGGAGGGCCCTCGCCCGCTTCGACGGCAACGTCAGCCAGGCCGCCAAGACGCTGGGCCTGAGCCGCAGCGCCCTCTACCGCCGCCTGCAGCGCTACGGGATATGACCGCCGGAAAGAAGCCCGCTCGGCGATCGCCCAGCCACGAGCGCCGGCTCCTGCTCATGGCCCTCGCGGCTGGGTCCTCCGGCGCGCTGGTGTCGCTCGTCATGCTGTGGGGCGGCGACTACACGCCCAAGGTCCGCTGGACCCTCACCGTGTTCATCCTGGGCGTCTGGCTCGCTTGCGCCTTCGCCGTGCGGCGGCATGCCGTGCTCCCGCTGCAGACCCTCTCCAACCTCCTGGCGGCGCTCCGCGAGGGAGACTTCTCGATCCGGGCGCGCGGCGCCCGGCGCGACGACGCCCTCGGAGAGGCCATGACGGAGGTGAACGCTCTGGCGGAGACGCTGCGGCAGCAACGGTTCGGCGCCGTGGAGGCCACGGCCTTCCTCAGCAAGGTGATGGTGGAGATCGACGTGGCGGTGTTCGCCTTCGACGGCGCGGGGAAACTGCGGCTCGTGAATCGGGTGGGGGAGCGCCTGCTCGGGCAGCCGGCCGAGCGCCTCCGGGGGCGCTCCGCCTCCGATCTGGGTCTGCTCGAGTGCCTCGAAGGGAAGACGCCGCGCGTGCTGGACGTGACCTTCCCGGGCGGATCCGGCCGGTGGGAGGCACGCCGCAGCACCTTCCGCGAGCAGGGCCTGCCCCACCAGCTCGTCGTGCTCTCCGACCTGAGCCGCGCCCTGCGCGAGGAAGAGCGCCAGGCGTGGCAGCGCCTGATCCGCGTCATCGGCCACGAGCTGAACAACTCGCTGGCGCCCATCCGGTCCATCGCCGGGAGCATGGGAAAGCTCCTGGCGCGGTCGTCGCGCTCGCCGGACTGGGAGGAGGATCTGAAAAAGGGCCTGTCGGTGATCGAGGCGCGATCGGAGGCGCTGAGCCGGTTCATGGACGCGTACTCGAGGCTGGCAAAGCTCCCGCCTCCGCGGCTCCATGCTCTGGACGTGGGCGCGATGGTGCGCCGGGTGGCCGGGCTCGAGACCCGGATGAAGGTCGCGCTGCAGCCCGGACCCGACGTGACGATTCGGGCCGACGGCGATCAGATCGAGCAGCTCCTCATCAACGTCTTCCGGAACGCCGTGGACGCGGCCCTGGAGACGGGCGGGGGCGTGCGCGCCGGATGGCAGCGGGTGAACGGAGCCTCGGCCCACCTGGAGGTCTGGGTGGAGGACGACGGCCCCGGATTGTCGAGCACGGCGAACCTGTTCGTGCCCTTCTTCACGACGAAGCCGGCAGGCTCCGGGATCGGGCTCGTGCTCGGCCGGCAGATCGCCGAGGCCCACGGCGGCAGCCTGTCGCTCGAGAACCGCAGCGGATCGAGCGGCTGCCGCGCCCGGCTGCGCCTGCCTCTCTGACCTGATGCGACGATTCGAGTTCTGGCTCCGGAAGCACGTGCCCCCGTTCAGGGAGGAGCGACTGATCGGGGCGTCCCTGATCTGGTTGAGGGCCTGGATCCAGATCCCGTTCCTCTTCTTGCGCTCCCCTTCGGCGGCCACGGCGCGCAAGGTCCGGATCTGCTCCCTCGTGATCCCGAAGCACTCGATGATCGCCCCGAGGCTGCTGTTCCGCATGTGGGACCTGGCCGAGGAGGTCGAGCGGCGCGGCGTCGAAGGCGCCGTCGTGGAGTGCGGGGCGTGGAACGGCGGCTCCGCCGCACTCCTCGCCGTGGCCGCCTCGTCGCGGGGCAGCGCGAGGGACATCTGGGTCTTCGACTCGTTCCAGGGGCTCCCGCCCCCTTCCGAAATGGATCCCGAGATCGTCCGGTCGTTCTTCTACGCCGGATGGAACAAAGGGAGCGCGACGATGGTCGAGGAAGTCTTCCGCCGCTGCGGGCTCCGCCGGGAGAAGGTCCACATCGTCCCGGGATGGTTCGCGGAGTCGTTCCCGAAGGCGCAGGTGGAGCGCGTCGCGATCCTGCACATCGACTCGGACTGGTACCTTTCCGTCAAGACCTGCCTGCAGAAATGGTTCGACCATGTGGTCCCGGGCGGCGTCGTGATCATGAACGACTACGACCTCTACCCGGGCGCCAACCGGGCCCTCTCCGAGTTCCAAAAGGAGCGCTCGCTCGACATCCAGGTGCACCGCCTCGGCAAGGTGGGCGCGTACTTCCACAAGTGAACGTCGCTGGGAGTGACTACTCTGCTTGCGGGATGCGGCCTCCGCGCGCGCCCGCGCAATTGACACCCCGCGCGGGCATCTCGTAGTATGACGGGCAACCTCAACGAGGATCGAGGGATAGC
>CAYNUH010000052.1:0-25109 GCA_964400605.1 uncultured Acidobacteriota bacterium
AGCAATTCAAGAGGGGCCTCTCTGACAAAGATCTCCACGGCATCCTGATCGCAGAGCCAGTCGCCGCCGGAGATCGTGTCGTAGGCGTGATCGTCCAGGCTGTCGTCCGGCCGGATGACCCCCGCGGCGCCCCCCTCGGCGGAGACGGTGTGGCTCCGCATCGGGTAGACCTTCGACACGACCGCCACGCTGAGATCGGGGTTGGATTCCGAAACGGCGATGGCCGCGCGCAGGCCCGCCCCGCCGCCGCCCACGATGAGGACGTCGTGCGACGAGATCTCCACCTACGCCTCGGGCAGGCCCGGCCGGATCCCGTGCGGCCGTGACGGGGGCCGTGAAGCGCGGGCGCGCAAGCCGCGCTCCACGGCGTTGACGCCGCGCGCGCTCGCGGGCGGGATCGATCGACAACGGGGCGAAGATGCCATCCAGGTACCCTCAGCGCCGGACAGGCCGCGCAGAATACCACAGGGCAGCCCCGTGCGAGCCAGCGCTCGCCCGTGACGGGGCGCGGGCTCGCCGCCCCATCGGGCCCGGGATCGGCTAGTATGTGCCCGGTTCACGGTACGTTGACCCCTGTCCCCAGAAACTCAGGCCAGTTGAGGAGCCAAGAGAGATGCCCACCGCCAAGAAGACCAGCCGCAAGCCCAGCGCCGCCTTCATGAAGCCGATGCAGCCCGACGACACGCTCGCCGCCGTCGTCGGATCCAAGGCCATTCCCCGCACCGAGGTGACCAAGAAGCTCTGGGTCTACATCAAGAAGAACGGACTCCAGGACTCGAAGAACCGCCGGATGATCAACGCCGACGACAACCTCCGGCAGGTTTTCGCGGGGAAGAAGCAAGTCAACATGTTCGAGATGACCAAGCTCGTCTCCAAGCATCTGAAGTAGGCGGCGGGGCCGCCGCGCCCGCCGGGCGCCGGCACACCCTTCGCGAGGGCGGGCGTCCGACCCGCCCTCGCACCCTCTCCTCACCGATCGCGCCATCTCCGCGCTTGTCGCTGGGATGCCGCCATGCTTTATTTAGGGGTGGCATCGTGGCATGCTCGGCACGGCACTGCGACCGGCGATCCGCCGGGCGGCTCGTAGCCGGGCGCGATGCTCTTGAGGCAAGCGGCGGATTCTGCATGGCTCCGCGGACGCAACGTCTCTACCAGCGCGATTCGTTCCTGGCGCGCTTCACGGCGACGGTCCTCGACGTGCGGGCGGACCATGCCGATCACGGCGAAGGGTCGGCGCGGATCGCGGTCCTCCTCGACCGGACGGCCTTCTATCCTGCCGGCGGGGGGCAGCCGCACGACACGGGGACGCTCGCATGGCTTCCCGTCGTGGACGTGCGCGACTCCGACGACGGGCCCCTCCACGTCATCCAGATGCGCGGCGCCGACGGGATTCCCTATGGCGCGCACCTCACCGTGGGCGGGGAGGTCGAGGGCGTTGTGGATTGGGCGCGCCGCTTCGACCACATGCAGCAGCACTCGGGGCAGCACATCCTGTCGCGCGCCTTCATCGACGCGGCCGCCGCCCGCACGTGCTCGTTCCACCTCGGCGAGTCGATCTGCACGATCGACGTGGAGCTCGCCCAGATCGACGGCGATGTGATCCGGGCGGCCGAATCGCGGGCCAACGAGATCGTCTGGGGCGATCGTCCCGTTTCAGTGCGCGACCTGGCCGTGCAAGAGGCGCCGGCCGCCGGGGTCCTCGACCCGGCCCTCTCGGGGTTGGGCCTCAAGCCCGGCGACCCAATCCGCTTCATCGAGATCGAGGGCTTCGACTCCACGGCGTGCGGCGGCACGCACGTCACGCGCACCGGGCAGGTGGGGCTCGTGGTCGTCACGGCGTGGGAGCGAGTCAAGGGGATGTGCCGCGTCACCTTCGTCTGCGGCGGCCGCGCCGCCGCGGCGCTGCGTGAGGCGAGCGAGGCGTTGGCGGGGTGCGTGGCGCGGCTGTCGGCGCGCCCCCACGAGATCCACGCGGCGCTCGATCGCCTGCTCCTCGAGCATCAGGATCTCCGGAAGCGCGCCCGCGCCCTGGCGTGCGATCTCGCGGCGTACGAGGCGGAGTCCCTCGCCGCCTCGGCGCCGGTGGCGGGCCCTTACCGCATCCTCCGGCGCATTTTCAAGGCTTCGGAGAGGGAGGTCGAGGAGGTGCAGGCTCTGGCGCGACGCTTCGTGGACGCTCCCGGCCGCCTCGTGCTCGTGGCGGTCGTGGACGGAGGCACGGCCACGCTGTTCGCGGGCCGTTCCGAGCCGGGCGGGCCGGGCGATGTAGGCAGCCCGAAGATGGGCGACGTCGTCGCCGAGGTCTGTAGCGCCGTGGGAGGGCGCGGAGGCGGGGCGGCCGCCTTCGCCCGCGGGGGAGGGATTCCCGCGGCACGTGTGAAGGAGGCCCTCGACTCTCTCCAGGCGCGCGTGCTCGCCGGCAGGGTCAGCGGCCGCGCCTGATGCGGCGGCCCCTCCGCGCGATCGTCCTGGTCCTTCCCGGCGCCGCTGCTGCGCTCTTGTACTTCGCGCTGGGACAGACGGCGGCGTCGGGGAAGTCTGCGGCGTTCGACGAGGCGGTGCATCTCCTCTCCGGCTACCGCGTCCTCACCGAATCCGACCACGTCTTCAACCACGAGCACCCGCCGCTGATGAAGGTCCTCGCCGCGGCGCCCGTGGTGATGTCGGGAGCGGCGAAGCCCCTCCGGCCCTGGACCTACCAGCGCGAGCGCGACGAGTGGCCGCGCTCGCATGAGTGGCTCTACCACGCCAACGATGCGGATCGCCTGCTGGCGATGGGCCGGATGCCGAACGCGGTCATCGGCGCCTGCCTGGCCCTCCTGGTGTTCGTGACGGCGAGGCGCCTGGCGTGCGGCTCTCTGCTTTCGGGATCCGTCGCGGCGGCGCTCTTCGCACTGGAGCCCAACCTCCTCGCCCATGGCTCCCTCGTCACGACGGACATGGGGATGGCCGCCTTCTTCTTCGCGGCCACCGTCGCCTTCCAGCGCTTCCTCGAGACCCGACGGCGAGGATGGCTGGGCGCCACGGGTGTGCTGTGGGGAGTGGCGCTGCTGACGAAGTTCACGTCGATCCTCCTGGGGGCCGTCTTCCTCCTGATGGGCGCGCTGGACATCCGGCTCGCCTCCCGGGAGCGGGACACCTCGGCGGCGGGCGGTGCTGCGGCGCGCCGGGCGGAGCGGAGGCGCTCACGCAAGAAGGGAACCACTCGCCCCGCCGCCCGATCGGGCTCGGAGATGGGGGCCCTGACGCGGTGGTGGTCGCGGCCGGTCACGTGGGGGCGCTCCGACGGCGGGTGGATCCATCTGGTCGCCTCGACCGCCGCCGCCGGGGCGATCGCGCTCGCCGTTCTGAACGCGGGGTACGGCTTCGACGGATCGTTCACGCCGCTCTCGAAAATGGGGCTCGAGAGCGCCCCGTTCCGGGCCTGGGCGGAGGGGGAAGTGGGCCGCATCCCGCTTCCGGTGCCCGCGGCGTGGGTCGGCGGATACGATCACGCCGAGGCGGGCGGCCAGCGGTGGTGGTCCTATCTGATGGGAAGGCACTCCATGACCGGGCGCCCCCACTATTATCTGGTGGCGTTGCTGGTGAAGACGCCGATCCCGCTCATGCTCCTCGCCGCCGCCGGGCTGATCCTGTGGCGCCGTTCGGGCTGCGCCTCCGGGAGGAGCCTCGCCGTTCTGTCCGTCGCGCCCGCCTTCCTGATCGCGGCGTTCACGGTGTCGATGAACCTCAAGAACATCGGTCTGCGGTACGTTCTGCCCGTCCATCCTTTCCTGTGCGTGATGGGCGGGCTCGGGGCCGCGGCGCTCTGGCCGTCCCGGAGGCCGTACGGCGCGGCGGCGCTCGTGATCCTGCTGGCGTGGAGCGCCGGCGAGGAGGCGCTGATCTATCCCGACCATCTGGCCTACTTCAACGAGATCGCGGGTGGGCCCGACGGGGGCCGCTGGTGGCTTCTGGACTCGAATCTCGACTGGGGGCAGGACCTCAAAGGGCTGGGGGAGTGGATCCGCTCGCGGGGAGTGGCGAAGATCTTCATCGACTACTTCGGCCGGGCGTGCCCCCGTTACTACGGCATCCGGAGCACCCCCGATTTCGAGGGCGGATACATCGCCGTCAGCGCCACAAACCTCGCGGGCGTCTACCGCGACGACAAGTCCCGCTACGATTTCCTGGCCGCGGTCAAGCCCGTCGCCTCCATCGGGCATTCGATCCTGGTGTACGACGTTCCGCGCCCGCCGGGATGGACGGCGCTGCCGGAGGGGCCGCTCGAATGAGTGATTCCGGGAGAGCCGCGTCCGCGATCGGGAGCGCCCGGCAGGAACCGAAGGTCGGGGACAGCCTGAAACATGGGTAAGGCGAGCCGCAGGAAGAGCGAGACTGCCGCGCCGCCGACCTCGCCGGCGCCTGCCACGTCGCGGGCTCTGTCTTCCAGCGACGATCCTTCCGCGCGCGAAGCCCCGGCGGTATGGTTCACGCTTCCGCTGGCCTTCATATTGGCGGCTGCGGCGATCTTCCGCGTCGCCTATTTTTTCCAGTACCGCGCCAGGTCCGTCTTCTTCGACGCCCCCTTCCTCGACGCCTGGTTGTACCACGACTGGGCGCGCCGGATCGCGGCCGGCGAGTGGAGCCCCACGGAACCCTTCTACTTCGCGCCGGGGTACCCGTACCTTCTGGCGATCCTCTACAGATTGATCTCGCCGGACCTCACGGCGGTCTACGTGTTCCAGTTCGCGCTCGGCCTCCTCAACATCGTCTTGATCCACCGCCTCGCGGCGCGGGCCTTCTCCCGCAGCGCCGCCACGATGGCGGCCGCGCTCGCGGCGCTGTACGCCTCCTTCCCGTTCCTCGAGGCGAAGGTCATGTCGCCCACGGCGGCGCTCACGCTCCTGCTCGTCTCGCTCCTGGCTCTCTCATGGGCGGCCGCCCGCGGCGGGGCGTGGCGCTACGGGATCGCCGGGGCCCTGCTGGGGGCGACGTCCCTCGCGCGGCCGGAGACTCTCCTCGCCGGCCCCTTCTTCCTCGCGTGGATCGCGTGGATCCACCGGCGCGGCCGTCCGGCCGCTCCAGGGTCGGAGGCGGGCTCCACCCCGCGCGGCGGCCATGCCGGGGCCGCCGCGGCGGCCGCCTGCCTCCTCTTCGGATGGACGGCGGCCATCGCCCCGGCCGCGCTTCACAACATCCGCACGGGCGGAGGCTCAACGCTCATCTCGTCCCAGGGAGGCATCACCTTCTACCAGTCGAACAACCCACGAGCTCGCGGGTTGTACGTCTACCTTTCGAAGGAAGGCTTCTCCGGGGCGCCGGAGAGGCAGGCCCTGGAGGAGAAGGAGATCGCGGAGAAGGCGGCCGGCCGTCCGCTCACACGATCGGAGGTGTCGTCCTACTGGTTCGGCAGAGGGCTCGATTTCATCCGGGGGGATCCCGGGAGGTTCATCTGGCTCCTCGGGATGAAGCTCCTGCGCTTCGTGGGGTCGTACGAGTACTCAACCGAGTACGTCATCTATGTGGAGCGCGAGACGGTGTGGCTGCTCTGGCTGCCGTTCGTGCCGTTCGCGCTCATCGTCGGCCTGGCCGCGCCCTCTCTGGCGGGGGCGTTGGCCGGGAGGACGCTCGTCCGCGCGCCGGGCGGCGGCCCGGCCGCCCTCAACGCCGACAGGGGTCTCCTGCTGGCGGCCCTGGCGGCCAATCTGGCCGCGGTCCTGACCTTCTACGTCTCGTCGCGGTACCGCCTTCCCTCCCTCCCGCCGCTTCTCGCCTTCGCGGGCGCCACGATCGCTTCGGCGGCCGAGGCGCATCGTGCGGGACGCCGCGCGCAGGTCTCCTTGATCGCAGCTTCGATCGGCCTCCTCTTCGCCCTCACGCATTTCGAGAGGGACGCCAGCGCGACGATTCAGGAAGCCAACGTCCACTACAACTCGGGGAACCTGTGGACGGGGAAGAACGAGCACGAGCGCGCCGTGGCCGAGTACCGCCGCGCCATCGCGATGGACGGCTCCCGCTACCAGTTCTGGTACAACATGGCGAACTCGCTCAGGGACCTGGGGCGGATCGCCGAGGCGGCCGAGGCGTACGGCGAGGCGGCGAGGCGCCGCCCGGATTTCTGGAGCGCGCACGTGCGCCAGGGGCAGATGCTGGTGGAGATGGGTGAATGGGCCCGCGCTCGCGAGCCGCTGGAGAAAGCACTGGCGATGCATGCCGGCGACTTCGACGCGCACCTCGCGCTGGGACGGGCCGCCGCCCGGCTCGGTGACAGGGAAGCCGCTCTGAAGCACCTCGATCGCGCGCTTGAGATCCGACCCGGGTCGGAGGCCGCCCGCGCCGAGCGCGCCCGGCTATGATGGGATCGCGCGGGAGGTCGCGTTCGTGAACGCACTCGACATCGCGCTGGCCGTCGTGCTGGCAGCGTTCGTTGTGTTCGGCGCCGTGAAGGGCTTGGTGCGTCTCGTCCTGGGCTCGGTCGCGCTGGCCTTCGGAGTCTTCCTGGGCTGCTGGTACAACGCCCCGGTGGCGGCGGCGATGTCCGGCTGGATCCAGTCCGATTCCGTGCGGCGGCTCTCCGCCTTCGGCGCGATCTTCCTCGCCACGCTCGCCGGTTTCGCCGTCCTCGTCTGGTTCATCACCAAGACGCTCGAGGCGGCGCATCTTCGCTGGGTGGATCGCCTCACCGGCGCCGCGCTCGGTCTCGCGATCGCAGCGCTGCTGGCGGGAGCGATCCTCGTCCCGCTGACGGCCTTCCTCCCGGCCGACAGCACCCTCGTGGGCGGTTCCACCATGGCCCCCTACATCCAGCGAGTCTCCTCCCTGGTCCGGGCGGTGGTGCCGGCGGATCTCAAGCAGCGCTACGACGCAGCGCGCAAGAGGATGGCCGAGGCGGGGAAGGGGATCCTCCCGGGCGGCGCCGACATGCCCTTGCCTCCCAGCGTCCCGGAGGTCCTGAAGGGGATCGAGCATCTCAAAGATCCGAATCGGACCGGCGCCCCAGATCCCAACGCTCCGAAGGCGGCCCCGGCGGCCGGGAGTGACGGTGGTGTGCGGAAACCCTAGGACTTCGGCCCCGAGAGATCCTCGAGCTGGGCGACGACCCGCTCCAGCTCCTGGACGAGGGTGTTGCCGCCCGCTTCGTGGAAGGCCTCGATGATCGTTCGGTAGTACCACAGCGTGCCTTCCTTCCCCCCCTTGAACCGGTCCCACACGGCGTCGCCCTTCAGCCTGAAATCGGAGAGGATGCAGCGGGCGTTGTGGAGCTTGTCGGCGGCCGACACGCGAAGCACCTCCTCGGAGGCGCCCCGCACCTGCTCGATGTAGCGCTCCTTGCGCTCGCGCCACGGCGGCTTGGGCATCGTGGTGGCGTCCGTGCAGCCGTCCACGATCTCCACCACGCGGTCGCCGAAGCGGCGGCGGATCTCCTCCCGCGTCGTGAGCCCCCCCTGGTCCTCCACCGCGTCGTGAAGGAGGGCGGCGATCGCCTCGTCCTCCTCGCCGCCGTTCTCGATGACCAGCGCCGCGACGCTCAGGAGGTGCGAGATGTACGGGATCTCCGTCCCTTTCCTTCTCTGGTTGCCGTGCAGCCGGATGGCGTACCGGAGGGCTTCCTCGAAGCGGGGGCCGAGCCCGCCGCGTTTCGGATCCGTCGCGTCCAAGCGTGTGCTTCCTGCGACCTCGATAGGCCCTCCGTCCATCCGCCGCGCAGGCGCGTGGCAGGAGGGCGCGCCGCCCCCATTGTGTGCGGTCGCGCGCGCGAGAGCAACCGGCAGCGGCGGTTACCGAGCCGGCGCCGGCTCGGCTCCTGCGAGCATCTTCCGGATCCATTCCGCCCGCGGGTGGTCCGGGTTCTTGAGGAGAGCCTCGCGGAGATGGAACTTCATGCGCGGGACGTCGCCGAGGTCGCGATAGATCAGCCCGAGGCCGTAGTTCGCGTCGGCCAGGTCGAGAGCCCCGATGCCCGGGGTACCCTGGAGCATGGCCTCGACGACGTCGGCGGCCTTCTGCGGATGTCCGGTGCGGTGAAGGCTCTGCGCGTAGAGCAGCGCGAGGCGGACGTTGCGCGGGTCGGCCGGCCGCGCGCGCTCCAGAAATCTTCCGGCCTCGGCGGGGCGCCCGGCCTCGAGGAGCGCCTCGCCGCACGAGACCAGCGCGTCGAAGCCCATGACGGGATCGGGCGCGGCCGCCGCCGCCCGCTCGATCCACACGAGCGCCTCGGCGACGTTCCCGCGCGCGCGCTCGATCCGGGCGCGCGATTGGTAGGCCTCCATGAGGATCGCGTAGTAGGAGGCCCCGATGCCCGGGCGTGCCGGAGCGCCAGCCTCCGCGACGCCGTGGCCACCCGGCCCCGGCGCGCCGCCCGCCTCGACGTAAACCGATTCGAGGAGATCGATCGCCCGGCGCGATCCGGCGATCGCTTCCTCCAACCGCCCCGACCTCAGCATCAGATCGGCGAGCTGGGCCTCCGACTGGCCCCGGTGCAGGCTGTCCAGCGGCAGTGCGAGGAGCGCGACGAGGAGGGCGGCCGCGGCCGCCCCGAGAGCCATCGAGAGCCGGGAACGGGAGAGGCTCCGGCGCAGCGCGCCCGGAAGAGTAACCAGCGCCTCTCCTGCGAAGGCCAGCAGGATCGGCACCAGGGGCATCCGGAACCGCGCGAAGTTGAAGAAGAGCATCACGGTGGCTATGTAGCCGCCCGCGATCGCGTACAGGGGGAGGATCTCCCGCCAGGCCGCCAGCGTGAGGACGATCCCGGCGGCGGCAAGGGGGAGCAGCGCGGCCCACGTCGGCAGCGGCAGCCCCAGCAGCGGCACCATCAGCCGGTGATGGTAGAAGTTCTGGTTGTCGGGCAGCTCGTAGGCGTTGAGGAAGATCAGGATCTTCCGCCCGAGCAGCGCGGCGTAGTCGAGCGGATGCCCCGCAATCCAGCGCAGCCCCTCGCGGAGCCAGAAGTCGGAGGCCTCCCGCCGCGTGAGCCGGTGGCCGAGCCGCCGCGCCGCCTCGCGGCGGAAGTCCTCGTGCTCGACGCCGCTCGCGGCTCGGACGAACGGCGGCGGGGAGTATTTCCCGTCGGCGCCGGGGTTGTTCCCGATGTAGAAGACCTCGCCTCCCCCCGCGGTCAGCAGCACCCACTCTCCGGAGACGGCGACGTTGCGGACGAGCACGGGCAGGACGGCCAGCGCGACGCCCGCGGCGAACAGAAGGACCCTGGCCGCCGCCTCGCGGATCCGGCGGGCGTCGAGCCCGCCGCGGATCCAGACGTCCAGAGCCAGCCACAGCGCGAGGATGGGGGACAGCAGGATCAGATTGTCGCGCACGAGGGAGGCCAGGCCCAGGAGCACCCCGGCCCAGAAGATCAAGCCCCGCCGGCTCCCTTCCGAGTGCACGAGCGCGGCCCCCATGGCCGCCGTGAGGAAAATCGCGTACGTGGTCTTCATGATCATGCCGTCGTAAAAGATCGAAGGCGCGTAGACGGCGGCGAGGAGGCCCGCGGCGAGCGCGGCCGGGCGCCCGAAGACGCGCCGGGCGATCAGGAAGACCAGCAGGCAGGTTCCCGCGCCCACGAGCGCCTGCACGATCCTCGGCGCCAGGAGCCCGGCGCCCGCGAAGCGGTAGATCAGCGCGAGGATGTACGCGTACAGCGGGCTCTGCTCGAAGGCCTCGGTCCCCGAGAGCCAGTCCCCCGCGGCGATCCGCCGGGCCCACTCGTGGTAGTAGGCCGGATCGAGAACGAGCTCTGAGAAGAGCGGCGTCCGGGCGAGCTGCGCGACGTACGTCAGGCGAACCGCGAGCGCGGCGACAACAACTCCCGCAGCCGCGGCCCGGTCGAAGAGCCTTCCCCTCGGATCGCTCATGAGCGGGGAGTCGGGATGGACCAGCGGTCTCAAGGCGCCTGCCCATCCCCGGAACCCAGCATCCCGCGCATCCACGCCGCGCGCGGGTGGCGCGGGCTGAGCTCCAGGGTGCGCCGCATCTCCGCCCGAGCGGCGGCCGCGTCTCCCCGGGCGAGGTGGATCATCGCGGCTCCGTAGTGCGCGTCGGCGAGATCGGAAGGCGCAGGCTCGGGACGGGCGGAGAGCACCGCGTTCACCTGGGCCAGGGAGTCGTCCACTCTGCCGATCCCGAACAGAGCCTCGGCGTAGCGCAGCCGGATCGGAACGTCCCCCGGGCGGGCCGCAGCCGCCACCCCCAGCGCTGCGGCGGCGGAGCGATCGTCACCCCGCGACCTCAAGAGGCTGGCCAGCTCCAGCGCGGCGTCGGCGCGGACGTCCGGGTCGGAGGCATCAGCCGCGGACAGGAATGCGCGCTCGGCCGCTTCCATGTTTTCGCGGCGCCGCTGCGTCACGCCGAGCCCGTACTGCGCGGCGCCGGCGATCCGGGCGAGGACGGGGTCGGGGGGCTCGGCGATCTGTCGCAGCCCCTCGATGCCGCGCTGGAAGGAGGCCGCGGCATCGTCCAGCCTCCCCGCGTGGAGGTACATCTCCCCCAGGATGGCCTCGTTCTGCGCGTGGAAGGAGGGAGCGTTCCCCGGATCGCGGTTCACGAACAGGAAGACGGCGGCCAGGCCGAAGGCGGCGCCGGCCAGGGCGCGGAACCGGCGCTCCCGCATCAGCTCCGCCATCCGGACGGCCCCGTAGCCGGCGAAGACCGCCAGGAACGGGACCGCCGGCATCCTGTAGCGCGATTGCGTGAAGAAGATCAGCGCCGAGATCACGTAGGCCCCGAACCCGGCGTAGAGGGGCGTGAGCTCGCGCCAGCGGGGGGCGGAGAAGGCGAGGCCGATCGCCGCCAGCGGGGCCAGGATTCCGAACGACAGGAGCGGGAGCGACAGCGTCGGCGAGAAGACGCGGAAGTTGTAGTAGGAGAAGTTGTCGGGGCGCTCGAAGGCGTTGAAGAACACGGCGAACTTGTCCCCGATCAGCCACAGGAACCTGCCGGGGCTCTCCGTCATGGACCGCAAGCCCTCGCGCCACCAGAAGCGGGACGACTCGCTGCGAGTGACCTCTCGCCCCAGCCTGCGAGCCGCTTCCCGCCTGAAGTCCTCGTGCTCGAAGAAGGGGTCGGGCCTGACGAAAGGAGGCGGTGAGTAGCGGCCCGAGGCGTGCTCGTGGTTGCCGGTGTAGAAGTTCTCCCCGCCCCCGGTCGTGATGAGGACGTACTCGCCCGAGACGGCCACGTTGCGCGCGGCGGCCGGCGCCACGGCGGCGGCGCACCCGGCCGCGAAGATCGCCGCCCGGGCGATCCGGGTTGCGAAGGCCGCGGGATCACGCGGGAAGAGCAGCCAGACCATGGCGATGGGCGCCGCCACGATCACGTTCTCGTGCACCATCGCGGTGAGCCCCAGGGCGCACCCCGAAAGGGCGATCCACACCTCGCGCCGGCCCTCGGAGAGCAGGAGCGCCCCCGAGAAGGCCAGCGAGAGCGCCAGCGCCAGCGTGGTCTTGTTGATCTGGCCGTCGTAGTAAACGGCCGGACCGTAGACGGCCAGCAAGGTGCCGGCGAGCGCTCCCGAAGCCCGGCCGAAGATCCGCCGCGCCAGCAGCGACGTGCCCGCGCACGTCAGCGCTCCAAGGATCGCCTGAAGCACGTAGGGGACGGTCAGCGAGATCCCGAAGACGCGGTACGCCACGGCGAGGGCGTACGGGTAGAGCGGCGACATCTCGAAGGGCTCACGGCCGAGCCAGTCTCCGCCTGCGATCCTCCGGGCCCACTCGTGGTAGTAGAGAGGATCGAGGCGGAGGAAGTCGCCGAGGCCCGCGCGGTCGATGTCGCGGACGTAGAGGAGTCTCAAAACGAGGGCAAGCAGGAAGACGGCCGCGGCGGCCAGATAGTCCGGCCGGCCGGGGGATTCGGTCCGTGAAACCATGCGCACCGCATCGTACCACGCGCACCGGCGCTATAATCGCCCGCAGGATGGCCTGCCTCATCTTCTCGGACGACGCCGGCCGGCAGGTCGTGCATCCCCTCGACGCGGACGTCGTGCGCATCGGCCGCTCCGCAGACAGCGACGTCGTGTCGCCCGACATGCGGGTCTCGCGCCACCACGCGGTCGTGACCCGGGACGGAACCGCCTTCACCATCCGGGACGCCGGGTCCAGCCTCGGCGTCTTCGTCAACAACCACCAGGTGGAGGCGTGCCTGCTCAGGGACGGCGATCTCATCCGCCTCGGCGATTCGCTCTACACCTTCGTGAACCACCCGCCCTCGGCCACGGCCGTCCTGGAGGGCCCCAGCCCGGCCTCCGCGGCGCTCCTGGGCTCCGAGCTGCTCGCGGAGGCGAGGGAGGCGGCGCGGGAACTGAGGGCCGTGGTGGCGGGCGCCGCGGCGGCGGCCGGAGCCGGCCGCACCGGGGGCGTCGAGGCCGCCCTCACGAAGCTGGAAGCGTCTCTGGAAATTCTTCTCATGGCCGTGTCACGGATCGAGAGGGGCCGGCTCCTGATGCAGACCCTGTACGAGATCGGGAAGGTCCTCAACTCCTCCGTGGACAGGGAGAACCTCATCGACCTGATCATGGATCTGGCCCTCGGGGTCCTCCGGGCCGAGCGGGGCTTCCTCATGCTGGCCGAAGGGGAGGGCCCCGGATTGGCGCTGAAGGCCGCGCGGAACATGGGGGCCGACGTGGAGGAGGCGCCCACGCCGACCATCTCCATCGGGATCGCGCGGCAGGTCGCGGGCACCCGGTTGCCCGTGCTCACCTCCGACGCCCTCAGCGACGAGCGGTTCCGCGGCCACCGCAGCGTCGTGGATTTCCGCATCCGCTCGGTGATCTGCGTGCCGCTGCTGGACCGCGCGGGCGCCGTGCTCGGTGTGATCTACGTGGACACGCGCGTGGCGGAGATCGGCTTCGACGTGGAGGACCGCGACTTCTTGATGGCCTTCGCCAACTACGCCGCCATCGCCATCGAAAACGCGCGCCTCGTCAGCGAGACGGCGGCGCGCGCCCGCATGGAGGAGGAGTTGCGGGCGATGAGGCGGCTGGACGAGATGAAGTCGGAACTGATGTCCATCGTGGCCCACGACGTCCGCACGCCGTTGACCTCCATCCGATCCTACGCGGAGATCCTGTGCGACGACTTCGACGAGATCGGCCCCGACCGGCGCCGCGCCTTCCTGGAGAGGATCGTGAGGCAGGCCGATCGCCTGGACCGCCTGACGGGAAACTACCTGGATCTCGCCCGGATCGAGGCGGGGAGGATGGACCTGACCCTGCAGGATCTGGGCGCGGCGGATCTCATCCGGGAGACCTGCGAGGCCTTCGAGGGTCAGGCGGAGGAGCAGAAGGTCCGCCTCTCGGAGGGGACTTCGGGCGGCGCGGTGTCTCTGATGGGAGACCGCGATCGCCTCCTTCAAGTCCTCACGAACCTCGTCAGCAACGCGCTCAAGTTCACGCGCGAGGGAGGGGAGGTGCGGGTGAGCGCCCGTGCGGACGAGCTGCCGGGGCCCAGGAGAGCCGTTCTCTTCGAGGTGGCGGACACGGGCGACGGAATCGCGGAAGAAGATCTGGGGCGGCTCTTCCGGAAGTTCTCCCAGATCGGCCGCGCGGGCGCGCGGCCGCGGGGCACGGGGCTCGGGCTCGTGGTCGCCCGGGAGATCGTGGAGCTGCACGGCGGCCGCATCGGTGTGGAGTCCGCCCCCGGCCGGGGCAGCCGCTTCTTCTTCTCGGTGCCCGCCGCGCCGGAGGGGCCGCCCCGCGACGACGATCGTTGATGCCCGGTCCGCCCTTGGGATATCCTCGCCCGTGCCGGCCGGACGCCTTCCTCGGGGATAGGAAGTCCCGCTGCAGCGGAGCCATTCATGAAGGTTGCGGACAGGATGATCCGGCAGGTCGTGACGCTCACGGAGAACGACACGCTCCGCGACGCGCTGATCGCGGTGCAGAAGCACCACATCCGCCACATCCCGGTCGTGCAGGGCGAGCGCCTCGTCGGCCTGATCACGGACCGTGATCTGAAGCGGGCCACCCCCTCGCCGTTTTCGGGCGCCGATTCGGAGACGTACGAGCGCGTGGCGGAGTCCACGCGCCTCGGTCAGATCATGACGCGGCAGCCCTTCACGGTGACGCCGTCCACCCCGCTGCGGGACGCCGTGAAGATCCTGCACGACCGCAAGTTCGGCGCCCTTCCGGTGGTCGAAGGTGAGCGTCTCGTTGGGATCATCACGGCCACCGACATGCTCAAGGACCTCTACGACCTCCTGCCCGATTGATCCCGCCGCCGGCGGCGCGTCCCGCCGCGGAGCCATCAGGGGACCCGCGTTCGCATGAAGGAATCCGCCACCGCGCCTCTCAGGAAGGGGGACGTCCTCTCCCTCCGCGTGGAGGACCTGGCCTTCGGCGGCGCCGGTGTCGCCCGCCACGAAGGGTTCGTGGTCATGGTCCACGGGGCCCTGCCCGGCGACGTGGTGCGGGCCGAGGTGAAGCGCGTCTCGAAGTCGTATGCCGACGCGAAGGTCGTGGAGATCACCGGGGCCTCCCCGCTGCGCGTGCCAGCCCCGTGCTTCCACTTCGGCGTGTGCGGGGGCTGCCGCTGGCAGGATCTCGACTACGCGTCGCAGCTCGACTACAAGAAGCGCCAGGTGGTGGAATCGCTGAAGCGCATCGGCCGCTTCGAGGATCCCGCGGTGGAGGACCCTCTGCCCTCCCCGGAATTGTACTTCTACCGCAACAAGATGGAGTTCTCCTTCGGCCGGGACGCGGCGGGGACGCTGACGCTGGGACTGCACCCCGCGGAGTCGTACGAGGACGTCTTCGACCTGGGCCGGTGCCACCTTCAGTCGGAGCTGTCCAACGCCCTCGTCGGCTTCATCCGCGACGCCTGCCGGCGGGAGGGACTCCGGCCTTACGACGTGAAGACGCACCAGGGGTTCCTCCGGTACCTCACCATCCGCGAGGGGAAGTTCACCGGAGAGGTGATGGTCAACCTGGTGACCACGGACGGGGAGGCGCCGGCGCTCGCCGGGATCGCGGAGGCCCTGGTGGCGCGCTTCCCGGCGGTGGTCTCTTTCATCCGCAGCATCAACTCGCGGCGCGCCACCGTCGCGGTGGGGGAGAGGGAGGAAATCCTGTACGGCCGTTCGTGTATCACGGAGCGCCTCGGCGGCGCCACGTTCGAGATCACCGCGTCCTCGTTCTTCCAGACGAACTCGCGGCAGGCGGAGCGCCTCTACGCCGCCGTGCTGCAGGCGGCGGACCTCCGCGGCGACGATCGGGTGCTCGATCTGTACTCCGGTACGGGCACCATCTCCATCCTGGCTTCCCCGCGCGTGAAGGAGGTCCGCGGTGTGGAATCGCAGAGCGACTCCGTGCGCAACGCCGAGCGGAACGCCTCCTTGAACGGCGCGCGCAACTGCTTCTTTATCCTTGCGGAGGCGCGCAAGGCGCTCGCGGCCATGGTCCCGGACCAGAAGGCCCCCTCGGTGATCGTGGTCAACCCCCCGAGGGCGGGGCTCAACAAGGCGGTGATCCACCACATGGTCCGGCTGCGGCCGCGCCGGCTCGTCTACGTATCGTGTAACCCGGCCACGCTCGCGCGGGATCTGAACCTCATCTGCGAGCGGGATTACTCGCCGATGTGGATCCAGCCGGTGGACATGTTCCCCCACACGTTCCACATCGAGTGCGTGGCGCGTGTGGACCTCACCCCCGGGAGCCGCGGGGGGCGGAGGCGCCCCTCCGGGGAGGCCGGCGAAGGCGGCGAACCGGCCGCGGCGCCGGGGAAGGGTGAGGGGGACTGACCATGCCGAACAGCTCTGACACCTTCAAGACGGGCGAGATCGTCGCCACGGGCGGCGAGTACGAGTGCCTGATGTGCCGGCAGATGGGGAAGGTCACGCTCCGCGCGCTCGAGAAGGGGAAGATATTCCCTTACTGCGACGCTTGCGGGATCAAGGACGGCACGTACCGGCTCACCTCCAGAACCGGGAAGAGATGATCCGCGCGGAGGGCGCGCGCCCCGCGCTCCTCCTCCTCGCCCTGCTGGGCCCGGCGCTCCTGGCGGCGATCGCCTACGCGCCCGCTCTCCGCTCCGGGTTCGTTTCCGACGACGCGGTCCTCATCGCCGGAAACCCGGCCGTTCGTTCCCTCGGCGCCGCTCTCGAGGGTTTCGGCCGCTCCTACTGGCACGGGCTCAAGGAGGTGGCTCCCTACTACCGCCCGCTCCCCGTCGTCTCCTACGCTCTTGACCACGCCGCCTTTGGATTGGACCCGGCCTTCTATCACGCCACCAACGTCGTCCTCCACGCGTCGTGCGCGGCGCTGGCGGCGTTTCTGGCCGCGGCGCTGGCGCGGCGCCGCGCGGCGCAGACGCCTCCTTCGGCCACGGCTGTCCTGCCGTGCGCGGCGATGGCCGGCTCGCTGGCGGCGGTGCATCCGCTGCACTCGGAGTGCGCCGCGGCGATCTACGGCAGGCCCGATCTCCTGGCGGCCTTCTTCGCCCTGGCCTTCCTTAACCTGGCCGCTCGCGGCCACGCTCTGGCGGGAACGGCGTGCCTGGCTGGGGCGCTCTTCTCGAAGGAGTCGGCGCTCCTGCTTCCGTTCCTGGCTCCCGTCGCCCTGGCGATGGCGCCGCCGGGGCGCACGGGCCACGCGCGGGCCCGTAAGGTCGTGATCGGCGCTCTCGCCGCGCTTCTCGTCCTGGGACTGTACCTCGCTCTGCGGCACCGGGCGCTCGCGGCGTTCTACGATCCTTCCGCCGTGACGCAATTGGACAACCCGCTCGTGCACGCGTCCCCCGTGGAGCGCCGGCTCACGCCGGTCGCGGTGGCGGCGCGTTACGCGGCGCTGTGGCTCCGGCCGGCGAGACTGTGCGCCGATCGCGGCTTCGATACGGTGCCCCTCGTCACCTCCGCGACCGATCCCGCCTTCCTGGGAGGCGCGATCCTTCTCGCGGGAGCCGCGGCGGTGATCACGGCGCTCGCGGCGCGGCGATCGGTCTGGTCCCTGCCGGCCGCGGCGGCGGCGCTGGCCTACCTGCCGGCGTCGAACTTCCTGCTGCTGGCGCCCGTGCTGATGGCGGAGCGGCTCGCCTACCTACCGTCGCTGTTCGTGTGCGTCCTTGCGGGCGCCGTCTACGGGCGTCTCGCCTCCTCCCCGGCGGGCCCCGGCGTGGCGGCGCCCGGCTGGCCCTTCGGGAGATGGGGGATGCACGCCGCGGCCGCGGTCCTCGTCGTGCTGGCCGGGGCGAGGGCGTTCGCACGCGCCGCGGACTTCCGCGACGATCTCTCGCTGCACGCGAGCACGGTGGCCGCCTGCCCCCGGTCGGTGAAGGCGCAGTACGACCTGGGCAACGCCCTGGCGCGCGCGCGCCGGGACGCGGAGGCGATCGAGGCCTTCCGCTCCGCGGTCGCGATCGCGCCCTGGCTGGCCGTCGCGCACAACAACCTGGGCACCTCGTACCTGAACCTGCGCCGGCTCGACGACGCCGCAAGCGCTTACCGGCGCGCCATCGAGGAGTCTCCGAGCCTCTTCAACCCGCACGCAAACCTCGCGATGGTGCTGTACCTCGAGGGCCATCTGGAGGAGGCGCTCTCTGAAGCGCGCACTGCGCTGTCGCTGGGACCCGCCGAGTCCGATGCGGAGCAGCTTGGCGAGCTCATCCGCCGGATCGAGCGTCGTCTCGAAGTCACGCCTGCGTCCCCGCGTGCTCCCTAGCCTCTCCGTACCCTGTGCTAGACTCGCTCTTTCGCGAGGAAACGCTGATGAAGCGCACAGGCTCGGTATCCGCCGTGGTGTGGCTGACCGCTAACAGGATTGCGGGGATTCCCCGTGAGGCGCCTGACGCCGGAGGCGACCGCTGACGGACGATGGCGACGGCGCGAGGGTCTCGCGGTGAGCACGCCGGCCGCCCCGCCGGCCGCGGGAGCCTCCTCGCAAGCGGGATGGTCCGGCTGGGCCTGGGCTTCGCGGGCCTCATCGCGGCGATCCTGGCCTATCTACTCCTGAGCGGGGGCCCGCGCCCCTTTCGCGGAAACACCTCCTCCTACAACGTCCTGCTCATCACCCTGGACGCGACCCGGGCCGATCATCTGGGTTGCTACGGAGGGAGGTCGGCCCGCACGCCGGTCATCGACGGGCTCGCCGAAGCGGGCGCCCTGTTCGAGCAAGCCTACGCGGCGGCCGTGACGACCCTGCCCTCTCACGCCTCGATCCTCACCGGGCTGCTGCCTCCCGTGCACGGCATCCGCGCCGACGGCAGCGTGCGGCTCCGGCCCGCCGTCGAGACGCTGGCCGAAGTGATCCGATCTTCCGGCTACCGCACCGGGGCGGTCGTCGGCGCGTCCGTCCTGGACTCCCTGTCCGGCCTCGATCAGGGCTTCGAGGCCTATGACGACGCCCTGCCCGAGGGGGCGTCCGGGGGCAACGATTTCGCCGAGAGAGACGCGGGCGACGTCACCGACGCGGCGCTGCGGTTCGTGGGCAGGGTCAAGGCTGAACGATGGTTCCTCTGGGTCCAATACTTCGATCCCCATGAGCCGTACCGCCCCCCATCGCCGTACCGGGAGCAGTACGCGAAGAGCCGCTACGACGGCGAGATCGCGTACGTGGACGCCGAGATCGGGCGGCTCATGGCCGGGATCGCGGAAACCGGCGCCCGGGATCGCACGATCGTCGTCCTGACGGCCGACCACGGCGAGGGTCTTCGCGATCACGGTGAGCGTTCGCACGGTGTGTTCCTCTACGACGAGGTGACCCGCGTCCCGTTGATCGTGACGGTGCCCGGCTTCCTCGAAGGGTCGAAGCGCGTCGCCGCCGTGGTGCGCGCGACGGACATCATGCCGACAGTCCTCGATCTTCTCAGGCTGCCGCCGCGCCCCGCTTCCGACGGGATCTCCCTCTGGCCGCTGATGGACTCGCAGACGGACGACCTGTCCCTTTCGGCGTACTCCGAATCGGCGGCCCCCCTGCTCCTGTACGGGTGGAGCCCCATGGCGGCGCTGCGCGAGGGGAAGTGGAAGCTCATCCAGGCGCCGCGGCCCGAGCTGTATGACCTGAGCGCGGACCCGCGGGAGCGGAGCGACCTCCTGGGGGCCGAAAGCGCGAGGGCCGCCTCGCTGCGGGATCGGCTGGATCGGCGCCTGCGGGACGCGGTGGAGGCGGGCCGCGGGCTCGAGTCGGTCGCCGCCTCGCCGGAGCCGTCCTCCAGGCTCCGGAGCACCGGCGATGCCGGCGGCGGAGGATCGAAGGATCCGCTTGACGCCGACCCGATGCTCCTGCTCGAGGGCGGCGCTCGCGGCCTTCCCGATCCCAAGGACCGCCTCGAGCTGCTGGACCGGATCAACCGGGTCGAGCTGGCTTACCATGCCTCCGACTTCCAAACCGCGGTCAGCCTGGCGCGCGGGATCCTGGAAGAGAGCCCGGACAACGACGCGGTGCGGCGGTACCTGGCGCACGCCTATCGTTCGCTGAAGCTCTTCGACCCGGCGCTCGCGGAGTACCGGACGCTCCTCTCGAAGAACCCCGCCGACGTGAACCTGATGTTGGACGTCGGCGGGATCCTCCTGGACAGGGGCGACCTCGACCGGGCGAAGGAGACGTTCGAGCAGGTCCTCACGCTGAACCCCGGCCACCCGTACGCACTCAGCGGCCTGGGCGGCGTTTTTTTCGCCAAGGGAGACTTTCCCTCCGCGATGCAGTACCACAAGAGGGCCGTACAGGAGCGCCCGAACCACACGCAGAGCATCCTGGCGATGGCCAGGATGTTCCAGGGAGGCGGGAAGACCCATGAGGCGGAGGTGTTCTACACGCGCGTCGTGGAGCTCGATCCGAAGAACCTCGATGCCCTTTTCGGGCTGGGGTGGCTGAAGTTCAACGCCAAGGACTACGAGGGGGCGCTCAAGGCGCTGGAGGAGGCCTCGGCCGTCGACCCGGCGATGCCGGAACTGAACCTCTACCGCGGCGACGTCCTGCTCGCCCTCGGCCGCCTCGCCGAGGCCGAGGATCAATACAAGCAGGGGATCGCCAAGGCGCCCGGGCTGCCGCAGGGATACCACGGGCTCGGCCTCGCCTCCGTGAGGCGCGGGGATCGCCAATCGGCGCGCCGGTACTTCGGGGAGGCGCTGCGCGTGAACCCCTCCTTCGCCGCCTCACGCGAGGAGTTGAGAAGGCTTCAGCGTGCCGCTGGGGCCGGCGGCTGACCCTTGGAGTCGGAATCGCCCACCCTGATCGAGTGGCCGATCCGGTACGGCCGCGGCGAAGTTCGCCTCCTGATCCCCCCCGAGAACGTGGCCGGCTTCCACGCTCCGCGTCCAGTCCGCGGCGCCCCGACGGGGCCTTCGTCGCGTGATCTTCTCTCCGCCGCCCTCGCCGCCGCGGCGCCCCTGGCCGACGTGGTCGCGGGCCGCCGGGCGGCACTGCTCGTCAGCGACGCCACGCGCGAGGAGCCGCGCGCGCCGATCCTTGCGGCCGTGGCTCCCCATTTGAAGCCGGCCCGTGACGTCGTCGTGGCCGTCGCGACGGGATCCCACACTCCCTCCGATCCCGCAACGGTGGCTCTCGCCTCCGAGGTGGCGGGGATCCTGAGGGCGGGCGGCGTGGCCGTCTCGAGGGTCGTCACGCCCGACGCCTTTCGCGGCCCCTTCACGGCGTTCGGCGCCACGTCGCGGGGGACGCCGGTGCGCCTGAACGCCGAGGCGATGGAGGCGGACATCTTCGTGGTCCTCAGCGACATGAAGCCGCACTACTTCGCCGGCTACTCCTGCCCGCCGAAGTTCATCTTCCCGGGGCTGGCCTCCATGGAGGCGATCGAGGCCAACCACGCCCTCACGCTCGATCCCGCCTCGCGCGCGGGACGCCACCCGTGGCACCCCGATCCGTCGCGCCGGAAGAACCCCCTGGCCGAGGACTACTGCGAAGCCTTCGATCTGGCCACCGCCGGTCGGGAGGTGTACGCCCTCGCGTTCGGATCGTGGGGGGAGACGATATTCTGGGCCGAGGCGGGAGAGCTGCGCGGGGCCTCGGCGCGTGGGATGAGGAAGGTGGACGAGATCTGCGGCGTGGAGGTCGCCCGGGCGCGCTTCGCGGTGATCTCTCCGGGAGGGTATCCCAACGACGTGGACCTCTACATCGCGCAGCGCGGGCTGGAGCTCACCGCCGAGGCGGTCGAGGACGGCGGCGACATCCTCTTTCTGTGCGAGTGCTCGGGGGGGATCGGGCCGGCGCACACGCTTCCCGCCTTCTGGGATCCGCTCTTGGGCAAACTGATGGAGGCGGCCGCGGGCCCATCCGGTCCCTACCGCCTCTACTCCCACAAGGCGGCCCGTTTCGCCCGGCTCATCCTCCGCCTCGGCGCGCTGCACCTGCATGCGTCCCTGCCCCCCGAGGTCGTGGCCTCGGCGCACATGGTGGCCGTGACCCAGCCGCAGGCGGTCATCGGTGAATGGCTCGCCATGGACCCGCACGCAAAGATCCTTCTCTTCGACGGCGCCAGCAAGTTGAACGTGACGGCGGCGTAGGGCGCACAGTCTCCCGCCGCGTCCGCCCTTGCGGCCCCTTCCGGCACCGGGGTATGATGCGCGCCACACGCCCTCAGAGCCCTCCGGGGTCCGCATGAGAGAGTCCCTTCGCCGCGTCCTTTCCCGTCTCGGCCTGACGGGGAAGTTCGTCGTCCACGTCGGCTGGCTCCTCGCGCTCTCGCTGGCGCTCGTGGTGGGCGTTGTCCACATCCGAGCCCGCACCGCCATCCGCGACGAGCTCAGGAAGACGGAGATCGTCCGGATCGAGCGCTGGGCCTCGCGGCACGCGGCCGCGATCCACGACGAGGACCGCTGGAAGATCGCGGAGGCCGTGGCGGAGGTGGGCCGCGACCCGTACGTCGTCTACGCCGGCTTCTTCGACCGCTTCGGACGGCCGACGGCCCACACGGGCGACGAGACCGCCTACACGGCCTCCCACACCCTCGACCTCCTCGTGCCGATCCGGTTCGACGCGTCGGGAAGGATGCCGGCGCCCATCCACCCCGAGAACCTCCCGCCGCTGCCGGGGACGGTGCCGGATTCGAGGGAGGCCGCCCGGGCCGTTCCCTTCAAGGAGAGGTTCCGCGAGGCGCTCGAGGGGGAGGGCCGATCCGGAGAGGATCTGCGCGGCTGGGTCGAGGTCACGCTCTCGACGACTCCGCTCGATGCCCTCCTGACCGAGATGCTCTGGCAGGTCACGGCCGTGGCAGTCCTATTGTTCGCGGCGGGCCTTTCCTTGACGTGGCTCTTCGTACGGCAGGTGACGGCGCCGCTGCGGATGCTCGCCGAGCACGCCAGGTGGATCGCCCAGGGAAGGCTCGACGAGCCGTTCCACCTCGTCCCACGGCCCGCCGACGAGGTCGGCGACCTCGCGACCCAGTTCAGCATCATGGCGGCGCGGCTGAAGAGGAGCCGCGAGGAGCTCGAAGCGCGGCTTCTGGACAGCTCGCCAGCGGCGCCCGGCGAAGGCGAAGCCGTCTGGCGCGATCGCATCGAGCGGGTCGCGCACGACCTCAGGACCCCCGTCACGTCCATCAAGGCGTTTGCCGAGATCCTGCTCGAGGAGGGGGAGGGCGACCCGGTGGTGCGCGGCCGTTTCATGGAGACTATCCGTGCCGAGACTGAGAAGCTCGTGCGCCTGCTGGACGATCTCCCTCTCCGGCTTCGCGGGGCTCTTGCGGGACCTCCGCCGCCGGAAGGGGAACGCCCGGCGGCGCTCGACGCGGCGTGGGACGAGGCGGCTGCGGCGGCGGCCGCTGCGGAGGCCGCCACGGTGGACGGGGGCGGCGACGCGCGCGAGGGAGTTCCGCGCCGCGTTCTGGTGGCCTCGGCGGACGAGGCGCTGCGTTCCTTCATCAGCGAAGCGCTTTCCAGCGACGGGGCCGACGTCGTGGAGGCCTCGGACGCGGCGGGCACCTTGCGCCTCGCGCGCGAAAGCGCGCCGGACGCCGTGGTGCTGGATCTCCTCATGGATCGAGGGGAGGCCGTCACCGCTTTGGGCGACCTGATGCGGGACACCCGGACGGGAGGCATCCCGGTGGTCCCGCTCAGCGTGGTGCGCGACGGAGACCGTTTCCGCGCGGGCGCCGTATCCTACCAGTCGAAGCCTCTGGACCGCGATCGGTTCCTCGAGGCCGTGCGCGCGGCGCTGCCGCGGCAAGGCGGCCCCGCGGCGCGCGTCCTCGTGGCGGACGACGACTCCTTCGTGGCCGAGGCGGTCCGCGCGATGCTGTCGCGGGCGGGGTTCGAGACCCTGGTCGCGCTCGGCGGCGAGGCGGCCCTGCGCGCGGCGGTGGCGGACGGCCCTGACCTCATCGTGATGGATCTCACCATGCCCGATCTGGACGGTGTGGAGGTAATCCGGCGCCTGCGGACCCGGCCGGAGACCTCCGAGAGGCCGGTGATCCTCATGACGGCCCATGACATCCCGCGCGGCTGTGCGGCGGCGTTTCCCGGCGCGTCGCTGAGTCTCGAGTCGTTCGTCGCGGGGTTGAAAACGGCCCTGCGTGAGGCGACGGCCCGCTGATCCGTGCGGCATCGGGGCGACCCTCGGGCCGCCGGCATGACGAGTTTCGCCGCCACGGGACGGATGCGACGGTGGCCAAGAAGGTCCTGATCTGCGAGGACGAGGCGGGGCCGCTTGAGGCGATGGTTTACGCCGTCGCCAAGGCCGGCTACGAGATCCTCACGGCCCGGGACGGAGAGGACGCCGTCATCAAGGCGAAGGCCCACAGGCCCGATCTCGTCCTCCTGGACATCGACATGCCCCGCAAGGACGGGTACCAGGCCTGCAAGGAGATCAAGGGCGATGAGGCCACGCGTGGGACGCACGTCCTCTTCCTGACCGCGTTCGCTCAGGAGCCCCAGAAGGTGAAGGCCCTCGCCTGCGGCGCCGACGGGATCATGACGAAGCCCTTCAGCCCCCGGAAGCTCAGGGAGAGGGTCGTGGAGATCCTCGGGCCGGCGGAGGCGGGCCCCGGCAGCACACCTGCGAAGTAGCCCGACCCCGACCCACCGGCCGGCGTCCGCCCCTCGGGCTACCGGGCGGCGAGCGCTGTTGACCGGCCGGTCGCAGGTTCGAATCCCACCTGGGGAGCCACGCACTCATCGCCCCGAGTCGAGGGGGCCACGCCCCGTGGACGGCCCCCGGGAGAGGCGCAAGACACACACCTCCCCGGGGGCCTTCGCGCTTCCAGACCCAATCCGCCTGCTCTCAATTGTCAACGACCATCTCCAGGCCGCATCCGCATCGCGGCCCGGCGGCTCGCCTGAAGCGAGTCCCTTTCACATCATGATGCTGGCGCCACGTGATCCCCGAGCGCACCTTGTCGCCCGGTACCGCGTGAAGCGATTCCGGCGACGCTCTCGGTTCGGCGCGCGATCGCCTTCACCGCTCAGCGTCGAACGCGCTCACACTGCCGCCCCCGCGACTCTCGTCTCCCCACGGAACATGAGGAACGGCTCGATTCCCCGCTCGACGCCCAGCTCCCACACCAGCCCATCCGGCGCCCGCCCCGAGCAGCGAATGTAGCCGTCATGGATCACGCGCAGGTGGTGCTGACCGCACGCCGAGACGACGTTTCCGGGGTCGTCCACCGCGCCCCCATGCGCCCGGAAGATGACGTGGTGCTCGTGCAGCCTCCCCGTCCCGATCGATCGGCACGCCGGTACGGCGCACCGCCACCCGTCACGCTCAGCCGTGGGGTTCTCCCGCCGCTGTCGCCGTGTTTCCGAGTTATCCCACGTCCTCCAGAACTCGGCCAGCGCCAGAGCAAGAACCTCCCACTCTGCGATCTCGGCGCTGATGCAGGCGCGGCAACGCGCCACGGCGGCGTCCCACATCACCTGGACCTCCGGCTCGACGCTCAGACGGATGCGGACCAGGTGGGCCGGCAGCGGCACCGCGCCCTCTTCTGATTCCAGAGCCCGGAGGAACGCCTCGGCGGACACCCGGGACAGCCGCGCCGACGCAGACGAGAGCAGGTCGTTCCTCACGTCCCCCGCGGCGGCCGATCCACCCTCACTTCCCGCCGCCGGCGACGCAGACGAGCGCAGGTCCTCCCTCACTCCCATTCCAGGAGCCATCCCGCGGCAGTCACTCGCCGCCGGGGACGCAGACGAGGACAGTCGCGGCGGCCGGCCCGGTACGAGCACCAGCCCTTCCGGCAGCGGCCCTCCGTCAA
>CAYNUH010000053.1:0-22023 GCA_964400605.1 uncultured Acidobacteriota bacterium
CCGCGGCTTTGCGCCGAGATCGTCCGCGCCGCCCGCGCCGGCGACGCGGCCGCCGCCCGCGGCGCCAACGAGCGGTTGGGGGCGCTGGCCGCCGCGGTGACGCGCGTCCACGGGATCGGCGGCTTGAAGGCGGCGCTCGATCTCCTCCATTACCACGGAGGCGATCCCAGGCCCCCGCTGCCTCCAGCCTCGCCGGCCGCGCGGCTGGAGATCGCCTCCCAGCTCCGGGCCCTGGGGCTCTTGACTTGAAAGTGCTCGTCCTCGGGGGGACGCGCTTCATCGGTCGGAGGTTGATGGAATCCCTCCTGGCGCGCGGGCACCGTGTCACCATCTTCACCCGCGGGCAGAAGCTCGATCCGTGGGGGAACCGGATCTCACGCGTCGCTGGGGATCGCAAGAGCGCGCGCGACCTGGGCCGCGCCGCGCACGCCGGAAGGGACGCGGTTTTCGATTTTCTCTCCTACGACGCCGACGATGCGCGGCTGGCCGTCGAGGCCTTCTCGGGCCGCACCGCCCACTTCATTCACATCTCCACGTGCAGCGTTTACTGGTGCACCGGCGACTTCCCGTGTCCGGTGAGCGAAGAGGACTTCGACCGGCTCGGCGACTTCGAGGAGCGGCCCGGGAGCATCGAGTACGCGTACGGCTACGCCAAGCGGAAGGCCGAGGAGGTTCTCCTCGCGGCGCATCGCGACAAGGGGTTCCCGGTCACCGCCGTCCGCATGCCCGTGGTGGGCGGCGAGGCCGACCCGTCGCTGCGCTACGTCTCGTACTTCCAGCGAATCGACGACGGCCGGCCACTCGTGCTGCCGGACGCGGGGGTCGCCTGCTTCCGGCAGGCGTACGTGGGCGACGCCGCCGACGCGCTGGCCGACCTGCCCGGCAAGGCGAACGCCGTCGGCCGCGCCTACAACCTGGCGAGCGAGGAGATCCTCGAGCTGCGGCGCGTGGTGGCGATGTCGGCGGCGTGCCTGGATCGGGAAGCGGTCGCGGTGCCGATCCCGATGCAGGTCCTCGACGCGCGCGGGCTCGATCGGGAATTCTCGCCGTTCAGCCAGCCCGTGAGCCAGATCCCGTCGATCGACAGGGCGCGTTCCGAAATCGGCTGGCGGCCCACTCCCTACGCCGCGTGGCTCGAGCGCACCGTGCGCTGGTACCGCGACGTGTACCGCGCCGGGCCCGCCCCCCAGTACGCGCACCGCGGCAAGGAACTGGAGATCCTGGGTGCTTATGCGCGTGCCGTCGGGATCGAGATCCCGCGGGGGGGCGAAGACCAGAGCAGGCAGGGCGAAACGCTCCGGGCGTGACCGGAGGTGTCATGGGCTGGATGGAAGGGATCCGGGGCCTCCTCGTGGACGTGGACGGGACGCTCCTCGACGGCGAGACGTCCACGGCTCGGGCGCACGGGCGATTCCTTCTCCTCGCTCCCTGGGGCCTTGTTCTCTGCGTGGTTCTGGGTACGCCTCCGCTCTCGGCCGCGGCCGGAAGCGACGCCTCCGTCGTTACAGGTGAAGCCGGCCGATTTCTCGATCTGTACGGCTCCGTCTACCGGCGGCTCTACACCGTGGCCTCCGAGGCGGAGTGGGCCGCCAGCACCGACGTGACCCCGGAGCACGAGGCCGGCAGGGTGGCGGCCGGCAAGGCCCTCGCCGCCTTCACGGGCGATCCGGCCGTGATCCGGTCGGTCCGGCGGTTCCTCGCCAGGCCGGCCTCCGTGAGCCCCTTCGAAATCAGGCAGCTCGACCGCATCCTGCTGGCTGCGGCTGAGGCGCCGGGCACCATCCCCGGCATCGTCGCCAGGCGCATCGAGGCGGAGAGCCGGCAGTCATCCACGCTCGACGGCTTCACGTTCTGCCTGGAAGGCGGTCCGTCCGGGTGCGCGAAGCCCATCACCGCCAACGGGATCGACAACCTCCTGCGCTCCAGCCGCGACCTCGCGGAGCGTCGCCGAGTGTGGGAGGTCAGCAAGCAGACGGGCCCGGCGCTCAAGTCCGGACTGGCGGAGCTTCAGGGGCTGCGCAATGCCGTGGCCCGGGAGATGGGCTACGCCTCCTTCTTCGCCCTTCAGGTGGCCGACTACGGCATGACCGTCCCGGAAATGATGACAATGCTCCGGGGCTTTCTCGACGACATCGCGCCGCTGTACCGCGAGGTGCACTGCTTCACGAAGCGGCGCCTCGCGGAGAGGTATGGCCAGCCGGTGCCCAGGCGGATCCCCGCCCACTGGCTCGACAACCGGTGGTCGCAGAACTGGCCCGGGATCGTGGAGGCGGTGGACTTCGACCCGCTCTTCGCCGGGAGGACGCCTCAGTGGATCGTGAAGCAGGCGGAGGCCTTCTACGTGTCCATGGGCTTCCCGCCGCTGCCCGAATCGTTCTGGAGGAACTCCGATCTCTATCCCGTGCCCGAGACCTCCGCGCGCAAGAAGAACACCCACGCCTCGGCCTGGCACGTCGACCTGGAAAACGACGTCCGGTCGCTGATGAGCGTCGAGCCCGACGCCGAATGGTTCGCGACGGCGCACCACGAGCTGGGCCACATCTATTACTACCTGGCCTACACGCGCCCCGAAGTGCCGATCCTGCTGCGGGAGGGGGCGAACCGCGCCTTCCACGAAGGGATCGGCGAGCTGATCGCCATCGCCGCGCAGCAGGTTCCCTACCTCCGCCAGGCGGGGATCCTCCCGGCGGGACGTGAGCCGGGCACCCTCGACGTCCTCCTCAACGAGGCCCTCTCCGAAACGGTGCCCTTCCTGGCCTGGTCGGCGGGGACCCTGTCGCACTGGGAGCACGACCTGTACGAGAAGAACCTTCCGCCCGAGGACTGGAACGAGAGGTGGTGGGACTACGTGGCGCGGTTCCAGGGGGTTGAGCCGCCCGAGCCGCGAGGTGATGATCTCTGCGACGCGTGCACCAAGACGCACGTGAACGACGACCCGGCCCAGTACTACGACTACGCCATCGCGACGGTGCTCAAGTACCAGCTCCACGAGCACATCGCCCGCGAGATCCTCCACCAGGACCCGCGCTCGTGCAACTACTTCGGGAGCCGCGAGACGGGCGCGTTTCTCCGCGGCATTCTCGAGAAGGGCGCCGCGGAGGACTGGCGCAAGGTGATCCGCGAGGCCACCGGCTCGGACCTGTCCACGCGGCCGATGCTCGAGTACTTCAAGCCTCTGCTCGACCATCTCAGGAAGGAGAACGCGGGACGCGAGTGCGGCTGGGACTAACCGAACTTGCGCAGTCGGACCCCCTTGAACGGTTTTTTCGGGGGGTTGCCCGTCCGTAAGCGCGCGCCGGCGGCGTCAGCGCCCGAGGATCCTCCGGAGCGCCGCGAGGAACGTCGCCACGTTCTCGCGGCGGGCGCCGTGGCCCATGAGCCCCACGCGCCAGATCTTCCCGGCAAGCGGGCCCAGCCCGCCGCCGATCTCGATGCCGTCCTCCTGGAGCAGCCGCAGCCTCACGCTATTTTCGTCGATACCCGAGGGCGCGACGAGGGCGTTGAGAACCGGCAGGCGCTCCGCCGCGGCCACGAGGAGTTCGATCCCCAGCCGCTCGAGCCCTTCCGCGAGGGCACGGTGCGCCTCCTCGTGCCGCCTCCACCTGGGCTCAAGACCTTCAGCAAGCGTGAGCCGCAGGGCCTCCCGCAGGGCGTAGACCATCGTGATCGGCGCCGTGTGGTGGTAGACGCGATCGCTGCCCCAGTACCGATCGAGGAGCGTCAGATCGAGATACCAGGACCCGACCGGGCTCTTGCGGGAGCGGATCGCGGCCATGGCGCGTTCGGAGACGGTGATAGGGGACAGGCCCGGCGGAGCGCTGAGGCATTTCTGGGATCCCGAGTAGCAGATGTCGACGCCCAGTCGATCGACCTCGAGCGGCACTCCTGCCAGCGACGTCACGGCGTCCACGATGAGGAAGGCTCCGTGCTCCCGCGCCGCGGCGGCGATCTCCTCGAGGGGCTGCAGGACCCCGGTGGAGGTCTCGGCATGGACGACGGCGACCGCCTTCGGCCGGCATGCCTCGATCGCGCTTCGGACCCGGCCGGGTTGCACGGCCTGCCCCCAGGGCGCCTCCACGCACTCCACGGCGGCGCCGCAGCGTCGCGCCATCTCGGCCAGCCTGCCTCCGAAAGCCCCGCACACCGCCACCACGATCCGATCGCCGGGCTCCAGGAGGTTCACGACGGCGGTCTCCATCCCGGCCGACCCGGTGCCGGAGATGGGCAGCGTCATCCTGTTGGCGGTGCGGAACACGAGGCGAAGGGCCTCCATCGTCTCGTCCATCAGCGCGAGGAAGGCCGGATCGAGGTGGCCGAGGAGGGGCTGCGACATGGCGGCGAGGACCTCGGGGGGGACGTCGCTGGGCCCGGGGCCGAGCAGGAGTCTCCGCGGGGGCGCCAGAGGAGACATGGAGAATGTCATCGGAGCCCTCGATGGGAAGCGTTGGAAGACCGTCCAAGACATCGGCTGCGGCGCTGTTCTTGAGCGCCGTCAGCCGCATGCCTGACGGATCTATGAGCTTTGCGGCGCGAGGTATTATAGACGCCGTCATGCCCTCTCAGCGCGCTCCGCGCCGCATCATCTACCGCGTCTCGGAACGGGATCAGGGCGCGCGCCTCGACGTCTTCCTCAAGGAGCGGATCCCGCGAATGTCGCGGGAGGGGATCAAGAAGGCGATCCTGGCGCGGGTTGCCGTCTCCGGGCGGCCGGTTGCGCGTCCCTCGACGGCGCTGCGCGCCGGAGACGAGGTGCTCGTCACCTACCCGGGGCGACCCGCTCCCGGCCCGGACCTCCCGCACCGCATCTCCCGGGAGCCCGCAATCCTGCACGCCGACGACGATCTGCTCGTCGTGGACAAGCCCGCGGGTCTTCTGGTTCACGCCACCGCCTCCTCCCGCGGGGCCACGCTCCTGGACGCGCCGGCGCTTTCGGGGCACGGCCCCCTGCAGCTCGTGCACCGCCTGGACCGGGAGACGAGCGGCGTGGTGGTGCTCGGCCGAACCGCGGAGGCGGGGCGCGCGCTGGCGCGATCGTTCGCGAGCGGCGAGGTCGAGAAGACCTATCTCGCTTTGGTCTTCGGAACCGTCGAGAGAGACGCCGGCACGATCGATCTGCCCGTGGGTCGGGCCTCGGGATCCGCCGTCCACGTGAAGCAGGGAGTGGATGCCGCGGCCGGCCGCCCTGCTTCGACGGAATACCGGGTCGTGGAGCGCCTCGCGGGGTTCACGTTCCTCGCCCTGAGGCCCCGGACAGGCCGCAGGCACCAGATCCGCGTCCACCTCCAGTCCATCGGCCACCCTGTCGTCGGCGACAAGCTTTACGGCGCCAGCGAGGCGCACCATCTCAGGTTCCGCAAGTCGGGGTTCGACGAGAGGATGCGCAAGGATCTCATGGCGGATCGCCACCTCCTGCACGCGGCCGCGATCACGCTTCCCCACCCGCGCGACGGACGGCGGGTGACGTTCGAGTCGCCGCTGCCCCGGGACATGTCGGCGTTCCTCGATGAGCATCGCGCCGCCGGGATCTGAGCGGGGGGGGACCGCCTCGCGCCCGACGCGGTGACGCACTGCGCGGCGAAGGATCCAGGAACACGGAAGTGGAGCGGCCCGGGCCGTTCCAGGAGAGGTGGTTCCCCCGGACGCGGCAGCCCTGCCGCGGCGGCCCGGACCGAAGAGGGGTACCGGCGGCACCTTTGCGGCCCCCCCTTTCCAGAGTGCTTGTAGAGCACGCTCTGTGCCAGATCGGCCTGCCGTTCGCGGCGTCCGTCGTGCACAGCGGTTAGTCGTTTGGAATCAGCGCATTCCGGATCCTGCGCGCCGGTCGCCCAGCAAGCCTCCTCCCCGATGCGAGGCAATTCTTCCCCCCCGGCCGGATGCCCAGGGGAGAAGTTCCCCCTCGCGGCCGGGCGTCGTCGTAGAAGTCGTAGAATGCGGGTCCCATCCACGGAGGAACGCCCTTGCGCCCGGCAGCGCCGTTTCCACGCGTCCGGGGGATCGTTTTCGATCTCGACGGCACGCTCATCGACTCGTATGAGGCCATCGCGGAGAGTCTCAACCATGCCCTGACGGCCGCTTCGCTTCCTCCTCTGTCATCCGAACAGGTCCGCGCGATGGTCGGGGAAGGCCTCGAGACCCTCATCGGGAAGGCCATGGGAGCGTCCAGGGTGGAGGAAGGCGTACGGAGCTTCCGCGCTCACTACGACAGAATCTGCCTCGAGAAGACGAGCCTCCTGCCTCAGGTCAAACACACCCTGGCTGCGCTGGACGATCGCGGCTACCGCATGGCCGTGGCCACCAACAAGCCCTCCTACTTCGCCTGGCGCCTCCTGGAAGGGCTTCACGTCAGGCGCCACCTCGTCTGCGTCTTCGGCCCCGACATGGTCGAAAATCGCAAGCCCGACCCGGAGATGATCCTCCGTTCCATGGAGAGGTTGGGTGTCTCGGCGGCGGAGACGCTGTGCGTGGGGGACATGGACGTGGACATCCGGGCGGCCCGGGCGGCAGGCGTCCCCATCGTCGTGGTTCCGACGGGGAGCCGCTCGGCCGAATCTCTGAGGGCGGCCGGCCCCGACCTCCTCCTCGAATCTTTCCGGGACCTGCTCGAGATCCTCCCCGGCGCACCGCTTCCCGGGCGCTCGGCGTGAGCGACCTGGCCGTCACGGGCGGCCTCCTGGTGGACGGCACGGGCGCGCCGGCTCGCCGGGGCGACCTGCTCATCTCGGACGGCCGCATCGCCGACATCGTCCCGCCCGGGTCGCCTCTCGCCGCACCGCGCCGGATCGGCGCCACGGGCCGCGTGGTCTGCCCCGGCTTCATCGATCTGCACTCCCACGGCGACCTGGTGCTGGCGCTTGATGACGAAGGCCTCAGGCGCCGTCTCCTGCACGGCCGGATCGCGCAGGGGATCACGACCGAGGTCGTGGGCAACTGCGGCCTGGGGCCGGCGCCGCTACACCTCGAACACGCCGACGAGCTTCGGGGCGTGCTGGCCTGGATGACTCCCTCGGAGCAGGCGTGGCCGTGGCGCGGCGTGGGTGAGTACCTGGACCGCATCGAGGCCTTGGGCCCACCCGTGAACGTGGCCACGTTGGTCGCCCACGGCGCGCTGCGGATCGCCGAGGCGGGATTGGCCCGCGCGCTGCCTTCGCAGGAAGCGTTGAAAAGGATGGAGGGCGCACTCGAGAAGGCGCTCGACGAAGGCGCCTTTGGGATGTCGCTCGGGCTCATCTACCCGCCCGGCAGCTTCACCCCGACGGAGGAGATCGAACCTCTGGCGGCCGCGCTCTCCCGCCGAGGCGGCATCCTGACGGCGCACGTGCGCGGATCCAGCGAGACGCTCCTCGACGCCGTGGGGGAGATCCTCGGCTTCGGGCGGCGGACGGGCGTTCCCATCCATCACTCCCACAGCGAGGCAGTCGGCCCCGGTCACTGGTCGAAGATCCCCCTGGTCTTGGAGTTGGAGTCGGCCGCCCGGCGCGAGGGGGTCCGCGTGACGTTCGACATGTTCCCCTACACGGCCGCGGCCACCTCGATGGCCGCGATCTATCCGCCGTGGGCGCTCGAGGGGGGCCTGGGATCGCTGGTGGCGAGGCTGCGTGACCCCGCCCTGCGAGCCCGGATCCGGCTCGACGTCGCCCGGGCCGCTCCCGTCTGGCCGCCGTGGGAGGAGGGAGGCTGGGCGCACAACCTGGTGAGGGCCGTGGGGTGGGAGAGGATCACCGTGGGGACGGTGGCGTCGGAGTCGAACCGGTGGGCCGAGGGAAAGGATCTCGCATCCGTGGCCCGCGAACGGGGCGGTGATCCTTTCGACGCGATCTCGGACCTCATGGCCGCGGAGGAAGGACGCGTCTCCCAGATCATCCACGGGATCTCCGGAGACGACGGGGACGAATCCCGTCTCGTGACGCTCCTGGCCGACCCTCACGGCGCCGTCTGCACCGACGCGAACGACACCGGGCGGGGCCGTCCACACCCGGCGGCCTACGGCACGTACCCGAAAGTCCTCGGGACCTACGTGCGGGAGAAACGGGCGCTCCCCCTGGAGGAAGCGATCCGCAAGATGACCTCCTACCCCGCGTCCATCCTCGGCCTGTCCGACCGGGGCATCCTCCGCCGAGGCGCCGCGGCCGACGTCGTGGTCTTCGACCCTCTCTCCGTCGGCTCGGGGTCCACGTACCAGGATCCAAGGCGGATCGCCTCCGGCATCGACGCCGTCATCGTGAACGGCGACATCGTGGTCGATGCCGGGAGGTTGACGGGCGTGAATCCGGGCGTGGTGTTGAGACGCGTCGCGGGCCGCTGAGCGCCGCGCAGCGATCGCCCTCCGCTTCCCCGTTCCGGGCGATCACCGCGCGACACTGGGTCCGCGAATCGCGCTCTCTTATCGGGGGGAGCCCGATGGGGCCGTCAGCGGCGGGACGGACGTGGTGACGACGCGGGTGTTGTAGAGGTCGAGATACGCCATCCCGGCCTCGTCGAGCGGATAGGAAGCCGAGGCGGGGTACGGGTACCCGGGCATGGCGTGGTAGGGGAGTGGGTCCACCCCGTCCGGCCGGGCCGAGTTGATGTCCATGTCCTTGCCGAAGCCATCGGCGTAGAAGAGGTACGTCCGGGCCAGGCCCGGAGCCAAGCGCGGCAGATCGGCGGCGTCGAAGCCGAGCGCGATCTCGTCGCCGCCCCGAGTGATGACGTAACGATTGTCGGCCCCAAGGAGGAGCGGCCGGACGTCGCCGAAGCGCGTGTACGAGCCGGCGTGCGCCTTCCAGAAAACGGCCGGTTCATCCCTCGAGTAGTCGTACACGGCCGGCGGGCGGCCGCCGGGAGCCACGGATAGCGGGAAGCCGCGGTACCGAAGCACCGCGGAGGCCGGATCCAGGCGGGTGATCTTGGGCGCACCGCCAGCCTTCTCTCCGATGAGGATCCTGTCCCAGTAAACCCGCATCGACGTCGTGATCCGCACGAGACGCGTTCCCGGCGGCAAGGCCCCGCTCAGATCCACCGTCATGGTCTTCGGGAGACCCGCGGGGAACCCCATGCCTGGCAGCGCCGTCACCCACGCTCCGGTGGCGGGGTCGAGCGCCTCGAGAGCCGGCGGCGCCAGCCGGACTCCGGCCTGGGCGGCGGCGAGGTTGCTCGTGGAATCGGCGTAGTCGATCCAGGCCGTCAGGAGCATCACCGCTCCTCCGGCGCGCGGCTCTCCCAGGTCGAGCGTCAGCGAGTGCGGCTCCGCGTATCCCTTGAACGGCAGCAGGGAGAAGCCGTCCGGGTAGCGCCGATCCTCCGCCTCGATGAGGCCGAGCACGTCCTGCCCCGCGTCGTCGTGAGCGGCGGCGGGCGGCTTCAGCCGCGAGAGCACGTGCACCCGGAACGGCGGGAAGGGCGGGCCCGGCATCAGCCGCTCGTCGGGGTAGGCTTCCGTGCCCGCCGGGTGATCCACGGCGACCAGCTGGGCCTGGTCGAAGTAGATCGTCTCCTCGAGCTGATTGTTCATGGAGATCTCGTACCGGCCGTTCCGGTCGCGGATCTCCCCAGGCGGGATCCTGACGTACTCGTCGGTGTCGGGCGTGTTGTAGGCGGCGGGAGACGTGAGGTAGCCGAGGGCCGAGCCCCCGAGAAAGTCGGTGACGAAGGCCATCTGCCTTCCGTCCCACGCGTAGAGGATCGGGCACGACGTTCCCTTCCGGTCCAGCTCCTCGACGGCGTGGGAGGCGTCGGCGGCGAGGCGGATCTCGTCCTGCAGGACCCCTCCCGGCCACAACAGCCGCAGCGCGTCCACCCGCTCCCGAGATCCCAGCCCGAAGAAGGGCCTCAAGGTGCTCGAGGAGAGGTAGCCGGATCCGGCGGCGATCTCCGTCTTCAGGGAGAGGGTGCCGGCCCTGATCTCGACCTTCGTGCCCACGGCCTGCCGGTTGCTGCTGAGTCCGCGCGCGGCGACCGCCATCCAGTGGTTCCGGTTGCCGCCGTCGTTGCGCAGGAGCGTCGGAGGCCCGCCGTTGTTGGCGATGATCAGGTCGAGGTCGCCGTCGGCGTCGAGGTCGGAGACGGCCAGCCCGCGACCCCGCCTCGCCGGGATGGAGGCGAGGCCGGTGGCCGCGCTCGCGTCCTCGAAGCCGCGGGATCCCAGGTTGCGGAGCAGCCGCACGGCGCCCCCCGCGGCGTTGCCGTTGACCGCCAGCACGTCGAGCAGGCCGTCGTTGTCCACGTCCGCGAACGCGCAGCCGAAGAGGGGCCCCGTCCCATCGCGCGGCACGTCGGCCACCGCCTTGACGTCGAGGGCGAACGCGCCCGAGCCGTCGTTGCGGAAGAAGCGCGGCAGCGAGGAGTCCCACGACGTGGCGACCAGGTCCATCCATCCGTCGCGGTCGTAGTCGCCGGCCACGAGGCCCAGGGTGTTTCCCTCTGCGGGCAGGCCCGCCTTCGCGCCGATCTCGGAGAACGTCCCGTCCCGGTTGTTCTTGAAGAGCGCGATCCCCTGCCCCAGTCGGGCCACCGCCACGTCCACGTCCCGATCGTTGTCGAAGTCGGAGAACACGGCCCCGGTGTTGCGCTTCCTGCCGCCGCCGAGGCGCGAATCCGCCGTCACGTCGGCGAAGGATCCGTTGCCGTTGTTGCGCAGCACCCGGGCCTCTTCGCCGCCAAAGTCGGAAGGGAAGGCCAGGGGGTCGCGGGCCGGGCTCGGGGGGGACAGGAGGCCGGCCACGAGGAGATCGAGATCGCCGTCGTGATCGAGGTCGGCCAGGGAGGCTCCGGCGGCGAAGTAGCCTTTCGGGAAGGGAGGCAGAGCGGCAGAGACGAAACCGCCCTTGCCGTCCCCCAGGAGGAGCGACGCCCCGTCGTAACGCGTGACCAGGAGGTCCGTGTCACCGTCGTTGTCCACGTCGCCCGCCGCGGCGGCCATTCCGGATCCGGCCGGCACCGCTCCGGCCGCCGCGGGCGCGGCCTCGAAGGTCATCTTCCCGCGGTTCATGAAGACCCCCGCGGCGCCGCCGGCCGTGTTGGGCAGGATCACGTCGTCGTCGCCGTCGCCGTCGAGGTCGGCCACCGTCGCGCCGCTTCCAAGGAAGGGAGCGACCGTGTCCCGGAGCAGCGCGGGGATGTCTCCCTTCGCGGCCAGCGGCGAGCGGAACCGCGACACCTCGCCCGTGCCCGCGTGCGTGAACCGGATGCCCGATGCTTCCGTGACGTCCACGAAGGTGACCTGCCCCGGCGCGAGCGGCGCCGCGGAGACGTTGCGCACCGCGGCGTCCTCCATCGCGAACGAGTAGCGTCCCTGCTCTCCGTACTTGAGGCCGCTGGAGGACGTGGGGAGGTTGGAGGCGGCCGAGAGCTTCTGGTGCTTCAGAATGAACTTCTTGCCGTTCTCGATGTCGCCCTTGACGATGTAGGCGCGCCCGAGGGAGTAGTACGCGGGGAGCAGGTTGGGATCGAGGAGCAGGGTGGTCTGGAACTCGGAGATGGCCCGGTCGAACTGCCGCATCGACTGGTACAGCGCGCCGAGATTGTAGTGAAGGTCCGCGTCGCGCGGATCGCCTGTCACGGCCGCGAGCGCGTGCCGGATCCCTTCTTCCCCTTTCCCCTGGATCTTGAAGATCTGCGAAAGGTTGTAGTGCGCGTGGACGTCGTTGGGATCGGAGAGGAGGGCGCGCTGGAAGCTCTCCACAGCGTCGTCGTGACGGACCTGCGCAAGCTGGGCGATGCCGATATTGACCAGGGCGGGCAGGTGGCTCGGGTCCAAGGCCAGAGCCGCGCGGAACTCCTTCTCGGCATCCGCCGCCTTGAACTGCGCGAGCAGAGCGATGCCGAGGTTGTTGTGCTCGACCGCGGCCTCGAAGGCAGGCGCGGGATCCTCAGCATGGATCCGTCCCGCGGCGAACAGCGCGGCCGGGATCATGAGCGCGGTGGCGATTCTCAGGAAAGTCTCTGCTCTCGGCATCGTCGGGATCGCGGCGTCCGGAGGCGGCCCGGAAGCGGCCGGAGTATAGAACACCTGGGGCGCGGTCCCGCTCGCCGGCAAGAAGATCTCTTCCTTGACCGGCACCCGACGGACCCTATATTCGCCGAAGTCGCAACCTGTCCGCGACGCTCTTCTCCCGAAGGCGCGGCCCGGCGCCGGAGGACCTGAGTGCCTCGAACCATCCTGATCGCCGACAACAACGCGTTCTACCGCCAGGTGCTGGGGGATTTCTTCCGCTCGGAGGGTTACGAGGTCGCCATCGCCGCGGACGGCATGGAGGCCCTGGAGAAGGTCTCGGCGGGGGGCGTGGACTTCGTGCTTCTGGATCTCATCATGCCCCGCATCGACGGGGCGCGCCTGTGCCGCTACATCAAGAGTCAACCCGGCCTCTCCTCCATCCCGGTCGTCATCCTTTCGGGGATCCTCGCCGACGAGATCGACGGCATCGAGTCCATCAACGCCGACGCCTACGTGGCGAAGATGCCGATGGATCAGCTTCAGAGCATGCTCCGCAAGGTCTTCGCGGCGCTCGACGGACGTCCCGCCGAGCCGGTCCTGGAAGGCTTCGAGAAGATGTACCGCCGCGAGGTGGTCCTCGAGCTTCTCGAGGAGCGCCGGGGGCACGACGTGATCCTCAACGCTATCGCCGAGGGGATCGTGGAGATGAACGTCGACCGCCGCGTGCTGAAGACCAACCGGGTCTTCGATCGGATGGTGGGTCTCAGCGGCACCGAGCTTCTTTCCCGCCCGATCGACGCTCTCTTCCCGCAAGCTCGACCCGCCATCGACGCCCTGTTCCAGAGCCTCGACGAGATGAACTGCGGCCCCTCCTCCACGATCCTCGCGCACGAGGGCCGGTCGCTGCGGCTCCGCCTGCATCGGCTGGCGGCGGGCCTCGCCGAACCGACGAGCCACGCCGCGATCCGCAAGGCCGCCGAGGAGAACCCGAAGGTGCGCCTGCTGGATCTGGAAACACTTCCCGGCTTCGTGATGCTCATCGAAGACGTGACGGAGCAGATGCGCGCGCAGGAGGAGCGGGATCGCTTCCGCGAGAAGATGGCCCGCTCGGAGCGAATGTCGGCCTTCGGGATCTTCGTGGGCGGCGCCGCCCACGAGCTCAACAACCCGCTCACGGCGGTCCTCGGTTACTCGCAGCTTCTCGCGGGGCGGCAGCTGCCCGAGGACCTCAAGGAGCCCCTGAGGAAGATCGAGGCGGGCGCCACGCGCTGCAAGGCCATCGTCGAGAATCTCCTGGTCTTCAGCAGGCGCGGGAAGCCCGAGAAGCGCCCCGAGCACATCAACCGCCTCGTGCGCGCGGCCATCCTGGAGTCCTCGGCCGACGCCTCGGTGGCCGGCGTCGACATCGAGACGCAGCTCGGTGAGCCTCTGCCCCTGGTGGAGGTGAACGCCGAGGAAATCGTGCAGGCCCTCGTGGCCGTGCTGGACAACGCCATCCGGGCCGCCGGGGCGCTTACGGGGAAACGCGCCGTGCGCGTGCGGACCTCGACGGAGGACGGCTTCATAAAGGTGGACGTCTGCGACACGGGCCCCGGCATCCCGAGGGAGATCCTCCCGAAGATCTTCGATCCCTTCTTCGGGACCCGGGGAGTCGGGCAGGGGAAGGGGCTGGGTCTGAGCGTCGCCTACGGGATCGTCCGGTCGCACGCCGGGAGTCTCAGCGCGCGCAACCTCCCGGACGGGGGCGCCTCCCTGACCATCCGGATGCCGTGCGGGGCCCTCGTCGAGCCGGAGACGGCCGGCGATCCCGCGCCGGACGGCGAACAGCGGCCCCGGGCCGGATCCGCGCCGCGCCGCCGGAACGCGAGGATCCTCATCGTGGACGACGAGCCCGTGGTTCTGGATCTGCTGACCGACCTGCTGGCTCCGCTCTATGAGGTCGAGACGGCGTCCAACGGGCGCGACGGCCTCTCCCGGCTGAGTCGCGAGAGCTACGACCTGATCATCCTGGACATCAAGATGCCCGACATGACCGGGCGGCAGATGTACGAGGCCCTCCTCGCGATGCGACCCTCCGCGGCGGAGCGCGTCGTCTTCACCACGGGCGACATCGTGCACGAGGAGACGCACCGGTTCCTCGAGAGGGTCGGCAATCCGTGCCTTGCGAAACCGTTCTCGCTCGAGGCGCTCACCGACCTGGTCGAGCGATGTCTCTCCGCCTCCGGCGTCCTCTAGATCCCGCTCTCGATCCCCCGGGCGGTGACCCGGTCCCGCCTGTCGAAGGAGCCGGGATCCGCGAGCCGCGGCGATCTGTGGCACCGGCCTCGTTCTGCTACCCTGACCCGTCGACACGCAAGCGTTGGTAGTGGGCAAGCAATCTTGCCCACTACCCAAGGGTCATCGGGCCGGTGCGGAAGCCGCCGGGGCCTCACGGGAAGGGTGCCATGCCGTCCGGAGCCAGAGCGGAAATCCACTACGCGCGGATACGGACTCGGATCGGCGATCTCTTCGCGGCCGTCTCGCCGCGTGGCGTGTGCCGGATCTCTCTCAGGGAGAGATCCGAGCGGGCGTTCGTCGATGATCTGACGACCAGGACGGGCGCGCGCCCGGTGCGCGATGCCGATCGGCTCCGGCCGGTCGAGAAGGAACTCCGCGCCTATTTCCGGGGAACTCTCAGGCGCTTCAGCCTGCGTGTGGACCTGACGCCGCTGACGTCCTTCCAGCGCTCGGTGCTGCGCGCGACGTCGAAGGTCCCCTTCGGGTGCGTGACGACCTACGGCGCCGTCGCCTCCCGCATCGGGAAGGCGCGCGCCTCCCGGGCCGTGGGGAACGCGCTCGGCGCGAACCCCGTCCCGATCCTCGTTCCCTGCCACCGGGTCGTGGCCTCCGACGGATCGCTCGGCGGCTTCACCGGTGGCCTCGGCCTCAAGAGGGCTCTGCTGCGCGTGGAGGGGGTCGCGGTCTAGGGTCCTCTCCTCCATGAAGATCCTCCTCGCCTACAGGTCCGGCCGCCCCGGCGCGGGCGACTACTTTGCCCGGATGATGCCGGTGGGGCTCGGCTACATCAACGCCTCGCTGAAGCGTGCCGGGTTCGACTCGCTCCTGGCGAACCTGAGCCGCGTCACCTGGCGCGAGGCCGAGGAACTTCTCGAGCAGATCAGGCCGGACCTCCTCGGGCTCACGCTGTACACCTTCAACCGCCACGCCGCCCTGCGCCTGGCGGAGGCGGCCAAGGCGGCCAACCCCCGGTGCTTCGTGGTCGTCGGGGGCCCGCACGCCTCGCACCTTCCCCGAAGTCTGCTCATGGGATGCGCCGCCCTCGACGCCGTGGCCGCGGGCGAGGGTGAGACGCTCATGGTCGATCTCGCGAGGTGCCTCGAAGGGGGCGGTGATCCCGCCACGGTCACCGGGCTGCACCTGCGGGACGGCTCCGGGACGCTCTTCACGGGCTTCCGCGACGCCGTCGCGTCGCTCGACGCGCTGCCCTTCCCGGCCCCGTCCTACGAGGGATTCCACCTCGACGTGACGGCGGAGGCGGGATTCATCATCACGTCGCGCGGCTGCCCCGGGCGCTGCACCTTCTGCAACACGCCCGACTTCTGGGGCACTCGGATGCGGTTCCGCAGCGCGAAGTCCGTGGTTGAGGAGTTCACCTTCCTGGTTCGGGAGAAGGGGATCCTCTACGTCTCCGTGCGGGACGACACCTTCACCGTGCACAAGAGGCGCCTCCTCGATCTGTGCGCGCGGATCGAGGAGGCGCGCCTCGGCGTGCTGTGGAACTGCCAGTCGCGCGTCAACGCCATCGATGAGGAGAGGCTGACGGCGATGCGGCGCGCCGGCTGCGAGGTGGTCCAGTACGGGGTGGAGAGCGGCTCGCCGAGGATCCTGGAGACGCTGGCCAAGGACATCAGCGTGGATCAGATCCGTGCGGCGGCGGCCGCCACGCGCCGCGTCGGGATGAGCCTGTCCGTCTACCTGATCAGCGCCGTGCCCGGCGAGACCGGCGCCGACTTCGAGGCCACCGCCTCCCTGCTGCGCGAGATCCGATCGCACGACGCGATGGTGGCGCCGCTCGCCGTCTACCCGGGCACCGCGCTATGGGAGGCGTTCAAGAAGGAAAAGGGCTCCGATGACACCTTCTGGCTCACGGAGAGACGCGAGACCCTCTACGCGCTGCCCGACGCGCCTCGGAGACGATCCCACGCGCGGATGGCGCGGATCTGCCTCGAGGCCACCTCGGGAAGATCCCCGCGCGGTGGGCCGGCGTACACGCGCGCCGAGCTCGAGGATCACAAGACGAAGATGCCGGGTGCCTTCGCGCCGCTCCTGAGCAGCGCGCTGGGCTACGAGGCGGAGGGCGATCCGGGCATGGCGATCCGGGAGTATGGGGCTGTCCTGGACCTGGAGCCGTCCAATCCGTGGGCTCTTTACCGCTCGGCCGTCCTCCTCACCGCCACGGGCGATCCCGAGGGCGCCCTCCTGTACGCGCGCGCCCTCACGCGCGCCCACCCGCGCTACGCCGCCGGCCATGTCCTCCTGGCCGAGGTGCACCTGGCGGCGGGACGCACCCGCTACGCGCGTGATGCCGCGCGCGAGGCCGTATCACTCAACCCGAGGGACGCGGAGGCCTCCCGCCTCCTGCGATCGCTTCAGGCCTGAACGGCGCTCAGCCCCCGCTCTCCATGAAGGGGCGCCACTTCGCTTCCGGGGAGGGCGGCGTGAGAAGCGAGACCCCCACCAGCAGCCCCACGGAGACCGTGGCGGCCGGGATGGCGATGTAGTCGGTGGCGAGCCAGGGGACGCCGGCGTGGGCGGCCTCGTGGAAGGCGTTGGCGACGGTGATGCCGATGGTCGTGGTCATGCCGCCGAGGATGGAGGCCATCCCGCCCGCGACGGTGACGCGCTTCCACAGGAAGGCCGCCAGCACGGCGGGGGTCAGCCCGGCCCCGATCACGGTGTAGGCCGTGAAGGCCATGGCCAGGACGTTCTGGTAGTAGCGCAGGAGCATCCAGCCGGCGGCCGCGAGGACAAAGACCAGCAAGCGCTGCACCACCAAGAGATGGGTCTGGCTCATGCCGCGCCAGAGGAACCTCTGGACGACGTCGCGGCTGAGGCTCGTGGCCGGGGTCAGGAGGAAGGCGTTGGCGGTGGAGACGATGATGGCCACCGCCGCGCACAGCAGGAAGACGCCGGCCCAAGCCGGCAGGCCCACCTCCGCGCCGTGCCTCGCCGTGTGCAGGACGATGGTCTCCTCCGCGCTGCGCTCGCGCCCCAGCACGACCCACGTCTGGGTCCCCAGATCCTTGAAGTGGCTGCTGCCCACCACGGCCAGCACGCAGATGAGAGTCTCGATGACGATCGTGCCGACGATCCACCCGGCCACGGCTTTCCGGGCCGCGCCCTCCGACGCGGCGGAGAAGAACTTCTGATACATGTTGCTCTCGCCCATCAGGAGGAGGAAGGTCGGGAGGCTCACCCCCAAGGCCCAGACGAAGCCCGGAAGCACGATGTCGTTCCCGAAGAGCTCCATGTGGCGCACACCCTCCGGCCCGAAGATCTGGAAGTGGTCGGCGGGGAGGTTGGCCGTCACGGCGCCCCATCCCCCGACGCCGGAGATCAGGAGCGGCACCGCCACGAGGATCCCGCCGATGATCATGGCGCCGTTGAGGATGTCCAGCGCCACCACGCTCACCATGCCCGCCAGCGCGGTGTAGAGGACGCAGAAGCCGGCGGTGATGAGAATACCCCACTCGTCCGGGACACCGGCGACGAGCTTCAGCACCATGCCGCCGCCTCGGAACTGGTAGCCGGCGATGGTGGTGTAGGCGATGGCGATGGTGATGGTCCCCAGGAGCCGCGCGGTCGGGTTGTAGCGTTTTTCGAGGATGTCGGGCAGCGTGAACTGCGCGATGCGCCGGACGCGCCCGGCGAGGAAGTAGACGCAGGCGATCCCCACCCAGGCCCCCGCGCTCATCCAGATCTCGGAGAGCCCCATCCGGTAGGCGAGCCCCGCTCCGGCGATGATCGACCCCGATCCGATCCACGTGCAGAGGAGCGTGGAGACGAGCTTCCACGTCGGGATGGATCGGCCCGCGACGCTGAACTCGTCGCCGGTCGTGACCCCGCGGGACTTGTGGATCCCGATCGCGGCGAGGACGACTAGGTAGGCCAGGACGGCCGCGAGGTAGACGTTCACGCGAGGAGGGGCTCGAGGCGGGTCTGGATGGGCTGGCCGGTGATGACGGCGTCGCCGGCGCCGACGTACACGTCGATCTCGCTCCGGACGCCGAAGCGCGGAAGGTAGACCCCGGGCTCGATCGTGAAAGCCGTCCGCGGGACGAGCCTCCGGTCGTCCTTCGTCTCGAAGTGATCGATGTTGGCCCCGTTGCCGTGCACCTCCTCGCCCAGGGAATGCCCGGTGCGATGCACGAACCGGTCCCCGAAGCCTTTCCTGGAGATGTAGCCGCGGGAGACGTCGTCCACCTCCCACCCGCGCACCTCGCGGCCCGCCTTCAGGGCGTCCAGGGCGAAGGAGGCGGCGGCATCGCGCCCGCCCAGCACCACGTCGAAGACGTTGAGGTGCTCGCTCGGGACGGCGCCGTCGAGAAACGCCGTCCAGGTGATGTCGGCGTAGATCGCGTCGGGGACGCTGCGCTTGCACCACAGATCGATGAGGAGGTGATCGCCCCGGCGGATGGGAGAGGCGGACCCCGGCGTGGGGGAGTAGTGCGGGTTGCCGCTGTGCTCGTTGACCGCCACGATGGGCGGGTGATCGCACACGCAGCCGCGCTCGGCGAAGTGGCGCATCATGAACTGCTGGATCTCGTACTCGTCGGTCGGGACGCCCGCGAGGAGGCGGCGGCGCACCTCGGCGAACGTGAGATCCACCGTCTGGCGTAGGACGGCGGCGGCTTCGAGGTGCGACCTGAGCTGGTCGTCGCTCAGGGTGGCCTCGAAGATCTGCACCAGATCGGCCGACGAGATGACCTCGACACGCCGCGCGCGCACCATCTCCATCGTCCCCGCGTCCACCCGGGAGATGTACGGGATCGCGTTGTCGGGCGAGTACTGCATGGCGATGCGCCGTCGCCCCTTCAGCACCTGGTCGAGCCGCGCGTTGAGCTCCGCGAGGCTCGAGTAGGGGAGCCGCGCGCCGGGCGCGGGCTCCAGCGCGTCGGGCTCGATCCGGTGGACCACCTTGAGGGGTTCGCCGGAATCGGGGATCAGGTAGAACCACCGCCGCGTGGTCATGCGGTCCGCGCCGAGGCCGAGGATCCGGTACGCGAGCGGGTCGGATCGGTGGAAGTCGTAGAAAAGCCAGCCGTCGAGCTTGAAGCTGACCAGCGCCTCCTGCACCGCGGCGACGTCGAGAACTCGGGGCATCGAAGAGGCTTCCCCCCGCGCGCTGCCGCTCAGCGGTCCAGCAGGACGAGATCCTTGAGGGCCGACCGCACGACGAAGATCCTCAGGTTGTTGTTGTCCGGGTCGGTGGGAAAGAAGAAGAAGCCGGGGTTGCCGGTCTCGATCCCCTGGGCGAAGCCCCACATCCTCTCCCCGTCGGTGAACTCCAGCAGGGCCTTGCGGCCGCGCTCCATGATGGCGCGGAAGCGCGGATTCTTTATCTCGCCCACCTGCCCGGGCGACGGAGGATGGTCGGGGTTCCCTTCGAAGGTCTTCACATGGAAGACGGCCTTGAGGTGCTCGACGGGCACGTTCAACTGGGGCTCTCCGGCCGTGTAGGGCTGAAGAGAGAACGACTCGGTGTCCGGGTTGAAGTCGTTCGTGTGGCCCTTGAGGATCCGCCCGTCCTTGAAGTGCGCGACCACCTTGTCCTCGAAGAAGATCTCCCCCACGAAGCCGACGATGGCCACCGCGTGTCCCCCCTCCCGGCGCCCGCCGCCCCGCCTCTTCGTGGATCGGCCGGAGCGGCGCGAGCGGGCGTTATCCGGGCCGGAGCCGCCATTCTAGGCAGGGGGGGATCGTTGTCAACAGAAGGCACGGCCACGGGTAGTGGACTCAGGTTCCGCCATCCAGGAGGGCCGCCGGGGGCGGGCCCGGGGCCCCTTGTCCAGATCCCAGCGATGAGGATACAATGCGCCGTATCTCCTGCCGGACCCGTGGAGCGAGACTATGGGCATTCCCCAGGTGCGCGAAACGGTTCCCCACGAGGCTCCACCATCTGTGTCCGTGGCAGCAGCCGGCCCTGCGCAGCAAGCTGGACATCAAGACTCGTCCGCCCCGGCCCAGCATGACGCGCTGCCCGGCGCCTCCCCCGCCGGGATGTTCGCCGTGGGCGAGGCGAGACCCCCCGGCCCTCCCGGCGCGCCAAGTCCCACCGGCTCCATGGATTCTCCCGGTGCACCCAACGTGCCCGGCGCACGGTCCCCGAAGCTCCTCGATCTCGTCCGCGAGGCGATCCGCACACGACACTACAGCCGGCGGACCGAGACGGCCTACGCCGGCTGGATCCGGCGTTTCATCCTGTTCAACGGCAAGCGCCACCCCCACGAGATGGGCGAGGCGGAGATCGGCCGGTTCCTCTCCTGGCTCGCGCTCGACGGCAAGGTGAGCGCCTCGACCCAGAACCAGGCCCTGAGCGCGCTCCTGTTCCTCTACCGAGATGTCCTGCGGCAGGACGTGGGCTGGGTGGACGACGTCGTCCGAGCCAAGGCTCCGCGGAGGCTCCCCGTCGTCCTGACACGGGAGGAGGTCAGAGAGGTCCTGCAGCAATTGGATGGGAGCCGATGGCTGATGGCCACCCTGCTCTACGGAGCGGGATTGCGTCTTCTCGAGTGCATGCGACTCAGGGTGAAGGATCTGGACTTCTCCGCCAACCAGATTGTCGTGCACGGAGGCAAGGGCAACAAGGATCGGCTGACGATGCTCCCTGCCGCGGTCAAGGAGCCGCTGAAGCGGCACCTGAATCGCATGCGTGAGATGCATGAGGAGGACGTGCGGCGGGGAGCCGGATGGGTAGAGGCGACGGCATCATCTCGACGAGTCCGTCCTCCAGCGGGCCGTGAAGGAGGCCGTCTTGAAGTCGGGCCTCACCAAGCCGGCGACCTGTCACACACTCCGGCATTCCTTCGCGACCCACCTTCTCGAAGAAGGCTACGACATCCGGACCGTCCAGGAACTTCTGGGACACAGCGACGTGAGCACGACCATGATCTACACGCACGTTTTGAACCGCGGGGGCCGCGGCGTACGGAGCCCGGCAGACCGCCTATGACCGGCTCGGTGCGTTACGCGGCAAGCAATCCGCAGCCTATGCAGGGCCGAGGCCGGACACCGGGAGGGCCAAGTCGTTGATGCGAGGGGATTACGCCAGCCCGGCAGATCAAAGGCCACAGCCTTACGCTGCCCCGCCACGCAGCGTCTACCCTCGTACATTGATCCGGCTATTCGCTTACCCGGAACGGTCGACTTATAGTTGGGCCGACAAAGCCCAGGAGGGTGATCGGTAGTGCGCCTCCGGCGCGGCGGGCCACGTCCTCACGCTCTGCTGGCGGGACCGACGGATCAGGTGAGCTTCTCGCTCCACGGTGATGCTGTGACTTCTTGCAGAAGATGTGGCGCACCAAAGAGACGAGCCGAGGGAACGATGTGTTCGCGGCTGTCTGTGTTTCTCATTGTTGCCACTGGTGCACTGCTCGGCTCGGCCGGCGTCCTGTTATACCCTCAGCCCGAACCCGTCGGTGGCCGCTTCGAGGTCGCGAGAGCCACGGGGCCTTATCCGAGCGTGGCTGTCGGGATTCCCTCCGTGGGCATGGATGACGGCGGCAACTTCGTGGTCGTTTGGGGTTATCGGACCGCGTACTACCCTGGACCGAGTTACGTCACGGGAAGGCAGGTCGACGCGAACGCTGTGCCCCAAGCGGGTCAGTTCCAGGTGACGGTCGGGGACAGGTACGCATTCACGGACGACCGTCACCCTGCGGTTGCGATGAACGCCGGGGGGGACTTCGTGGTCGTGTGGCGCGAAGGATGTGGAGATTACTGCAATGCCCTTGTCGGGCAACGGTTCGGGAGCGGCGGAACACTCAATGGTCCCCCGTTCGAGGTCGCGAGAGCCACGGGGCCTTATCCGAGCGTGGCTGTCGGGATTCCCT
>CAYNUH010000053.1:22123-25038 GCA_964400605.1 uncultured Acidobacteriota bacterium
TGAACGCCGGGGGGGACTTCGTGGTCGTGTGGCGCGAAGGATGTGGAGATTACTGTTCTAGCATCGTGGGGCAGCGCTTCTCCCTCGGGTGCTCTGGACCGAGTGGGCCCGATCCCGACACAGACGGCGACGGCCTCTGCGATTCATGGGAGACGAACGGCTTGGATATTAACGTAGATGGGATCATCGACCTGCCGCTGAACGTCGAACCCTTCAACGCGGATCCCCTGCACAAAGATCTGTACGTGGAAATCGACTACATGGACTGCGCCCTCGGAGGCTGTGCCGGCAACGACCTGCACAGCCACCATCCGAGTGATGTGGCTCTCCAGCGCGTTGTGGACTCCTTCGATCGGGCTCCCGTCATGAATCCGGACGGGCAGATGGGAATCAGGCTCCATGTGCTTGGTTCCGGTGGTTATGTCGACGAGGCAATTCCTGAGATCACACCAGTTGCTTTCGACCCGAACCATGTGAACGCGAATTGTCCTCCGCCAGCGGCCACATTCGACTGGATCAAGCGCGGCGATCCGAACGACCCGTGCGATGGACATTTCGGGTCCCCGGTTGATAGGGCGGACATCAACTGCACAAACATCTTGGAGGCGCGGAGACGTGTCATTCGCTACGTTGTTTTCGGGCACGATCAGAGCGATTCGTGCGGCTCGTCTGGCATAGCAGATCCCTTCGGCGATGACGCGCTCATCACGCTCGGGTCCGGCTTCGAGCATTGCGCCCAGATCGCGGCTAGAAGCTGGCAAACTTCCTTTCTTGAAGAGTGGCGGGACCTGGAAGCCGGGACTTTCATGCATGAGCTCGGCCACACGCTCGGTCTGCTGCATGGCGGTGGCGGACAGTTACCCGATAGGTTTGTGAACTGCAAGCCTAACTATTTGAGCGTGATGCAGTACGGAAGGCAGTTCAACGCAGCGGGAGTCGCTACGGGAGTCCCAGGAGTCCCTTATGGAGACCTGATTCGAATAGATCGGCCGCTCGACTACTCTCGCTCACAGCTACAACCTCTCTTCGAGAACGAGCTGAACGAGAATGACGGGATAGGCGGTCCGCTGGGGTCTCGTACCTTGTTCGGGATCGGTGGCGCGTCTTTCATCGGGTCGAGCGGCACCCCTATCAACTGGAACGACAGCCCTGGGCCGACGCCCGATCCGTCGGTGGAGGCGGATGTGAACTTCATCAACGCGATTCCCCGCTGCGGCCCCAGTCCCCACCAGAAGCTCTCGGGGCACGACGACTGGGGTGCGCTCCTGCTCAACTTTAGGGGCTCACCGAGCTCAGCTCAGGGCGCTTACTCTCCCGGGACTTCTCTTGAGCCGGAACAGACGGACCTGGAGTACCTGACCGCTGTCCTAGGAGGTCCGGACCTAGACGCCGATGGCGTCGAGATTCCAACTGACAACTGCCCTTTGGTCCCGAACACCGGTCAAGAAGACGGTGATGCAGACAGCGTCGGCGACGCGTGCGACAACTGTCCGACGGTTCTGAACCCGGAGCAGCGGAACAGCGACGGTGTCGGTGAGGGTGACGCGTGCGATCTGACGGTTACCTTCCCCCTAAATGGGGACATCACCTGTTCCGACCCGGCGCCCACAGTTAGTTGGACCCCCGAGACGTACGACCAGTTTAAGGTATTCGTCGGGACGAGCCCGGCCTTCAACATGAAGGTGACCAGCGGCAAGAAGCTTCTGAGGACCACCTCATGGATGGTACCGGCGACAAAGTGGCGCACCATCTGCAAGAAGGCCGGCTCCGCCCTGTACATCAAGGTCATTGGCAGTGTTGCAGGAACCAAGACCCGCGAATCCAGCGAGGTCGTAACGCTGCAGGGCGTCAAGTGAGCTGGGGCCCAACAACTGCGTGAACCCGCCGGCGGGCGCGCACCGCCTTCGGCGGTCCGGGACGCCTGTTGGCGCCCGCCGCGGGTTACGCAGAGCGTTAGCAGGATGCGGAAAAAGTCCTTTCGGATCCTTCATGGAGCATCAAACGAGGTAACGTCGTTGGAGCCGTTGTTGCAGGCAAGGGAGTTACCGGAACTCACTCGAGCCCCCTCGGCGATTCCGCGGGTCGATATCGGGGTTTTTCAGCACCCTGTTAGGTTGACAAGGGTCCTTCGCGATGACTGAGACGCGGCATCCCGAGCTTGAGGAGTTCATCAGCCGAGGGCGCGCCATACTACGAACCGCGTCGATTCCAGGGATGTGGAGTGCCTTCGAGGAGTGGGACAGCGCTGTCGGCGACTGGCTCAGCGCGCACTATCCTCACTCGGGCTATGTGGCGGAATGGACCGGAATGGTTGCTGAGGGACTGTACACCGGCCCTGAAGAGACGGAAGTCGGCTGCCTGAACGAAACCGTTCGACGTAGGATCGAGTGGCTCGGCTGGTTACAGCGGGTCTCTAGTGCGAGAACCGAAATGGGAACGCTGGGGGGAGACGCAGCCCATCGTGGCTACCGGTTCGAGCGCGAGGTCGCTGCCATATACCGTGTCCTAGGTGCTCGCGTCGAGCAGGATGTCGTCCTCGCGGGCAGTCAGATCGACATCGTGATTGAGGAGGTAACGTCCTCAGGTTCAACGCTGCGCACCGCTGTTGAATGCAAGGCCTATGCGCGCCCGGTCGGAATTGACGTCGTGACGCGCTTTGGGTCCCTCGTAGCTCTCTTCAAGCAACGCAGCTTGGTCAACCGAGGTACTCTCGTCACGAGTCAAGGGTTTACCCCCCAGGCGCGGGCGGCCGGCAAAGAAATGGGCCTGGAACTTCTCGAGTTCGCGGATCTGCAGCAACGGGCGCAGGGGAAGACGGCTGCCATCAAGGCTGTCACCGAACACCCAAAAGCGGCCACCAGGGAACACTTCAAAACCGGCCACTTCGAGGTCGCGGGTCGTCAGTATCCCGTAGG
>CAYNUH010000054.1:0-89 GCA_964400605.1 uncultured Acidobacteriota bacterium
GATCTCGGCCTGGCTCAGCGGCGGCCCGTTTTTCGGCATCTGGTCTAACGTGATCCGGGGATCCCCCTCCAGCTTCATGATCAGGTACG
>CAYNUH010000054.1:106-24876 GCA_964400605.1 uncultured Acidobacteriota bacterium
TTGCCCGGCGTGACCCTGTCGAAGTTGGGATCCTGGACCGACTGGATGCCCACGAGCTTGCGGTGCGAGGTCCCCGGTGTGAGCCGCAGCCCCAGGGCGGGATTTGATCCGTGGCACGCCGACTGCGCGCAGGTGGGCGTGAAAATCACTCTCTGGATGCAGGAGAGCATCGGATCGAACGGGAAGTTGGCGTCGGTCATGCAGGAGGGCGCGCCCGCGGTCGGATCCATGATGCCGTCGCCCGCGCATCCGCCCGTCAGGAGCACGGCGCCGGTGAGGGCTGCACCGAGAAGACGCCTCGCCCGACGTGAGCCGGGGAAGGCAAGGATGCCGGACGCAGGTGGATTCTTTCTTCTCGGCATCGGAGCCCGGCGCCATGGGCTGCGAAACGTGAGAGCCCCACAGATGATGGCGCGGCTCCGGGCGCCGTGGTCGGGGCGGTCAGATTCGAACTGACGGCCCCCTGCTCCCAAAGCAGGTGCGCTACCAGGCTGCGCCACGCCCCGACGGCGCATCGACTCTAACACAACGCTCCGCGCGCGGGCCAAAGGACGGCCCTCTTCCCGCAGGCGCGGCGCCGGCTCACGGATGGGTCTTCCCCTCAAAGGTGCGCGCCGTCCTGCGGTCTACGAGGTAATCCCCGGAGATGATCCGCCTCCACCATCCGGCGTGCTCCTGGTACCAGCGGACGGTCGAGGCCAGGCCCTCGGGGAAAGGCACCGCGGGGGCCCATCCGAGGGCCTTCCTGATCTTCGAGGCGTCCACGGCGTAGCGGCGATCGTGACCGGGTCGATCGGTGACGCGCGTCAGGAGCGACTCGCCGCGGCCCGCCAGCCGCAGAACCTCGCGGGCCACCTCGATGTTGGGGCGCTCGCCGTCGGCGCCGATGTTGTAGATCTCGCCGGGCACGCCTTTGAGCATCACCGCTTCGAGCGCGCGGCAATGGTCCTCCACGTGGATCCAGTCGCGCACGTACAGGCCATCGCCGTAGATCGGGAGCGGCTTTCCCTCGAGGGCGTTGAGAATCATCTGCGGCAGGAACTTCTCGGGGAACTGGTAGGGGCCGTAGTTGTTCGAGCAGCGCGTGATCACCACTCCCTGCCTGTGTGTCCTGAAGGCCGCAGTCACCAGCAGGTCCGCGGCGGCCTTGCTGGCCGCGTAGGGCGACGTGGGCGCCAGCGGCGTGCTCTCCGTGAACCGCGCGGGGTCGCCGAGCGGGAGGGCCCCGTACACCTCGTCGGTGGAGACCTGCAGGAAAAGCGGCACGTGGCAGCGCCGGGACGTCTCGAGCAGGACCTGCGTGCCGACGATGTTGGTGCGGACGAAATCCTCCGCGCTCTCGATGCTGCGGTCCACGTGGCTCTCGGCGGCGAAGTTGATGACGCCGTCGAACCCTTCGGACAGCAGGTCCATCATGAGCGCCTCGTCGGCGACGTCGGCCCGCAGCGTGCGCAGGCGGCGGCCATCCTCGATGTCCGCGAGGTTCTCGGGGTTGCCGGCGTACGTGAGCAGATCCACGTTGCGGATCACCGCGCCGGGGTGGACGGCAGAGATGTGCCGGATGAAGTTCGACCCGATGAACCCGCACCCGCCCGTGACGAAAAGCTTCATCGCGAGCGCGAGCGTAGCCGCGCGGCGAAGCGGGGGTCAAGCCGTGGAGCCGAGTTGATCCGGTTTGTTGACCGGGTTCACGCCTTCGCGCAAGTGCAGGTCCTGACTTCGGCTCAGATCGGTCGCCGGCGCCGAGTTATCGCGCCAGCTGGTGCGTTCCCGCGGACGGTCCGTCAAGAATGCGTCCATGGCGCATTCGGCGCATTCCGGAGCGATCATTCCCTCCCCCGCTGCTCTCCCTTCCGACCTCGCGGGAGCGTGGGCACGGGAACGTACTGGGCTGCCCGGCCCCGCCCTCTCACGGCGACGAACCCGTCGTCCGCCAGATCTCTCTTCAGCCGAAGAGCCTCGGTTCGGGAATAGCCTGAGAGCCTCGGGCAGAACCGCATGTGAGAAAAGATCAGGCAAGCTTCAGCGCGCTGAGGCGAGCGATTCTTTCAAAGTCCTTGTCCGCCGAGAGGAGGAGGCAATCGTGCCGGATTGCCGCGGTTGCGATCTGGCAGTCCGCAGTCGACACGCTCACGCCTGTTGATGCGCACGCTCTGTGGAGCGATGCGGCCGCGACGAAGTCGCGTCGCTCCAACTCAAGCAGTGGAAATGGTTCGAGGTACCTCGCCACCTGGCGGAATGAGGAATCCGAACGGAAGGCCTGGAGGATCTCCTGGAGTACCAGCCCAGTGAGGACGACGTCCTCGTCCGCCTGAAGCAAGGCTGCGAGTTTCTCCACTGTGAGATGCTGCCGTGGTCCCTTCCTGCGCAGAGAAAGCGACCACACCGACGTATCGACCAGCACTCTCATTTGCGGCGTCTTCGTTCAGCCTTATAATCGTACCTCGGATCCCACTGAAGCTTCCCGAACAGCCCCAAAATGCGCCGGCGCTTTCGGCGGGCGACGTACTCAGCCAGTGCTGAGTTGACAGCCGCCCGTTTTGATGGGTGCCTCCCCAACCGCTTCGCCTCCTCGATCAGCTCGTCATCGAGTGCGAGGTTTGTAGCCATGCACGGATCCCCCTACACAAACGGACACACAAGATTCTATGCATGTGGCTCCTTGGTTGCAACTTGCCGATCTCCCGGCTGTCAGGACCTCCTTAGATCGAGGATCGTCAGCTCGGTGAACCCGCCCGCCACCACCCTGGCCACCTGGAGGTGTGCTTCCAGGATCCGTCTGAGGTCGCCCAGGACGGTCGGAATGCTGGCCCAGAAGACCTTCAGACCAAGTCCGTCCGCTCACCCATCCGAGCGTTCCCACCGGTAGGGGATGTCGTTGTCGTGGGGGTGGACGCGGAACTCGTCCGGGTTCTTGTGGTCGTAGACCTCGGTGGGGAGGTTGACGACGAGGGCCTCCTGCTCGCTGATGCACTTGAAGCCATGGTAGACGAGTGCGGGGATCTGCAAGAGGCAGGGGTTGTGCTCCCCCATGAAGAACTCGTTGACGACGCCCCTGGTGGGAGACCCTTCCCTCGGGTCGTAGAGCACGATTTTCATCATTCCTTTCACCACCACGAAGTGGTCGATCTGCACCTTGTGATAGTGCCACCCCTTCACGACGCCTGGATAGGCCACAGTGAGGTACGCCTGGCCGAACTTGATGAACATGGGATCGTCTCTGCGGAGCATCTCCATGAGCCGCCCGCGCTCGTCCGGGATCACCGTGAGTCTCTTGCACCGGGCGCCCTGGATCAGGGGCTTGCCGCCGTGAGGCATCACCTCGGCCATGGCCGTCTCTCCCCGGCGCGACGCGCCGCGCTAAATCTGGAGGCGGTTCGCCCCCGTCCTCGCCACGAGGTTGCTCGCCGAGAGAAGCGACTCGAACGTGCCCGCGTCGCTCCACCATCCCTCGAGCACCTCCCAGGTCAGATCGCCGCGCCGCAGGTAGGCGTTGTTGACGTCGGTGATCTCCAGCTCGCCGCGGCCCGAAGGCGCAAGCGTCCTGATGATGTCGAACACGGCAGCGTCGTACATGTAGATGCCGGTCACCGCGTAGGCCGAGGCCGGCTGGGCCGGCTTCTCCTCGATCCGCACGACCCGGTCCGCCTCGAAGACTGGGACCCCGAAGCGCGCGGGGTTTTCGACCTTGCTGAGGTGGATCCGCGCCCCTCGTGCCTGCTTGCGGAACATCTCGGCCGACCGCCTGAAGTTTCCCTGGATGACGTTGTCCCCGAGGACGACGCAGATGGGGCCGGCGGCGGCGAAGTACTCCGCGAGGGAGAGCGCGGCCGCGATGCCGCCCTCCCCCTGCTGGTACGTGTAGTTGATGTGCTTGAGGCCGAACTCGGAGCCGTTGCCCAGGAGCCTGAGGAAGTCACCGGCGCTGTTGCCGCCCGTGACCACGAGGAGGTCCGTCACGCCGGCGTTGATGAGCGCCTGGATGGGGTAGTAGATCATCGGCTGGTTGTGGACGGGAAGCAGGTGCTTGTTGGTGACGCGCGTGAGCGGGTCGAGCCGCGTGCCGAGCCCCCCGGCGAGGATGACGCCCTTCATGGCGCGGTGACTTTGCCTGAGGCCGGCGACGCTGTCAATCGGCGGACTCGCCCAGAAGCCTCGCGTCGTAGCGCTCGATTTCCGGCAGCCGGATCCGGTCCACGAACGAGGCGAGAGCCATGTGGCACGCGAGCCAGTTCTTGTTGCGCGCCCACGGAGGCAGGTACCGGGGCCGCTCCACGAGCCTCCGCCGCATCATCGATCCCAGCACGGGGACGTCCTCCAGGCTCACCTTCCCCACGAACAGGAGATCGAGGGCCGCGTAGCGGCGCAGCTTCACCGCGAGGCGCAGGAAATTGAAGACCCGGATGAAGGAGGCCAGATAGGAGACGTCCTTCGTGAAGGGCCACCGCCCGCGGACGTCGCCTCCACGGAAGACGCGCCGCGCCGCCTCGAACGCCTCCTCCGACTCGTACCCGAGGCCCAGATGGTGGTGGTATACATCGAGGAAATCGGCCCCCTCCTCCGCCATCCGGATACCCACCACCCGCTCCTTGAGCTTCATCAGCCGCCTCACGGTGAGGCTCTGCCCCGCCCACTCGGCGAAGACCGCCAGGCCTTCGTTGTAGCGCGTGGATCGGGGGCTGGCTTTGGCGAGGCACTTGAGGTAGGGCTGGCGCAGCCCGTTGAGGGTCGTGGCCACGTGGACGTGCCCTTCGTGGTGCTCCAGGTACTTCAGATCGCGCGGCGTGAAGAGGACCCCCTTCTTCACCTTGACCTTGTTGGCGCCCGCCGCAGCGTCGGCGGTCAACCGCCCGCTGACCTGCACGATCACCTTGTCGTCCTTGAAGAATCGGGACAACCGCCTCCGTAGGATCGCGGCGGCCTGTCTCGAGGAGATCCGCCCTTTCACGCGCGGACCGAGCCTCGCGTGATGGCCGCCCAGGGCCGCGCCCAGGTGGCGGGCGAGATCGAGGTTCGTCATGGACGTGCCCAGGAGGCGGTCCGCCGGAGCGCCGTAGAGAGCGCGCGAGATCTGGTGGAAGCGCGGCGTCCCGCGCGCGGCGAGCATGTCCACCACGAGCGCGTACTGCTCGCACGTCTCGCTGAGGATCCCGTGCACGGGGTCCTTCGCGTCGAGCCGTCTCATGATGTCGCGGAGATCGCGATGGACCCCGGCGGGCTCGTACCTCAGGGCGGGGTAGTCGTACCGGGGCAGCTCGCGCGCCCCCTGCTCGAAGAACCGCTGCCGGACCGAATCGGGCCAGGTGATGGCCCAGAGGATCCGGATGGGCTTCTGCGCCGCGATGATGCGATTGGAGACGGCCGCCAGTTTCCGTCCGTAGCCGTCACGGGAGATGGAAACGCCCCTCACGGCGCGAGAGTACCACGGCGGCTCACTTCATCCGCGCGGCACGCCATTTCCCCTTCTCGTTGCGGGCCTCCCACTCCCCCTGAAGCCCCCGGTCCGAGGCGCTGCCCTTCATCTTGAAGGTCTCTCCGCCGGCGTGCGTGAAGGAGAAGGCGAGGCTGGTCCCCACCGCCCTTCCCGAGGCGATGCTGATCATGTCGCGGCCGACGGTGAGGGTGCCGATCAGCAGCTCGCCCTCCACCGCGAAGGAAGCCAGGATTTCCTCATGCTCGATCGAAAACCCCTCCAGCGTGATCCGCCACCGGCCGGCGATCCGCTCCGCGGGGGTGGGCGCCGGCTTCGCGGCCTTTCCCGTTTCCCGGGACGCGGCCTCGGAGCGCGGCAGCGCTGCCAGCACGCCCAGCGCCACGACGGCCGCGAGGACCTTTCCCGGTATCATCCTTGAACCTTCCTTGAACCTTCCCCTGACTGCCGACATGATGGGGACGTCAGGCTCGCCCCGTATCCTAGTTCACCCTTCGCAGGCATGAAACCCGAAAGCCTCGCCGCACGCACCGGCATCGCCATCCTCCGCGGCCTCGCGGGGACGGCGATCCTCGCCGTCGCGGCCGCATTCGCCGCGCGCAGCGAGACGGCCTCGCGCTACGCGGCGGAGCGCCTCGCTCAGAGAATCTCGGCCGCCACCGGGAGGCCCGCGCGCGTGGGCGGCGCTTCGATCGCGATCCTCCCGCCGGGGATCGCCGTCCGCGATGTGGCGGTCGCCGACCCGGGGGGATCCCTCGACCCGCCCGCCGTGCTTGTGAAGGAGGCTTCGGCCACGCTCTCCCTCCCGGACCTGCTCCGGGGAGAGATCGTGGTGGACGTGGCGCAGGCCGACGGCGTTGAGGTGCACTGGGGGCCGGCCTCCCCGCGCGCGCCGGGGCAGCCCCGCCCCGCCCGCCCCCCGCGCCGCTTCACGCTGCGCCGGATGACGGTGACCCACGGCGCGCTTGACTACCGCGGGGAGCGCGCCCCCTTCACCCTCGAGGCCGCGGACCTGGAGGCGACGGCCGCCTCCACCGCCTGCGACGAGCCGCTGTGCCTCGAAGGCGCGGCGCGCGCCACGTCCTTCAAGGCCGCTTACGGCGATCACCGCATCACCGGCGACGCCGTCTCGGTGGGATTCACCTTGCGCGGCGACGTGCTGGAGGTGGATCGCTTCAGGGTGACGGGCTTCGGCCTCCGCTCGGGAGGAACCGCGAGGTGGCAATTCGCGCCGTCCCGCGCCGCGGGGATGGACGCCTTCCTTTCGGCCTCCGATCAGGCCGCGGCCGCCCTGCTCGGGGATTTTCCCGTGAGGGCCGGGAAAATCGAGTTGAAGGCCGCGCTCTCGTTGATGGCCGAGAGCGTGGAGGCGTCCGGGTCGGTCGTGGCGACGGATCTCGAATACCCCGGGCTGGCCGCCGCCGAAGGCGCCCGGGCGAGCTTCACTTATAAGGATTCCACGCTCACGGCCGAGATCGCCGCGAGCGGATTCTCGCCCCGCGTGGCCGGAGTGGTGCCCGCGAGCTCCGGGGAGATGACAGCCCGCATCACGCGAGGCGGGGACGGCGAGAGCGCGGCCTCCTTCGCCGCGAACCCGATCCTCTACCGGGACGTCCTCGCCCGGTTCGATCCGCGTCTGCCCACGGCGGACGTCCTGGTCCGCGCCGCCGGAGAGATCACCTGGCGAGCCGGGGATCCATCCTCCGTCGGCGGCGACGTCCATCTCCGCCTTTCGCCCTTCGCGCCCGGCGCGGGCCCTTCCGCGGCCGGCGATCCCGGCGGGGCCGGCCCCCGGGGGGAAACCGGGCGCCCGCGCGTGGATCTGGAGGGCGACGCCCGCCTGGAGATCAGCGCGCGGCGCGTCCGGGTGACCGGAGGGCGGGTCTTCGCCTCCGGCGTGGAGGCGGAAGTCGAGGCGACGATCGACCGCGACGCGGACAGCGTGGAGATGGACATCGATCTCCGCAAGGTGGACCTGGCGCCGGCTCTCCGCTCTCTGCGGGCGATGCCGGCCGCGGAGACGGCCCTCGCCCAGAGGCTCGAGGGAACGGCCACGGGACGATGTCACCTGCGACGAGAACCGGGATCGTTTCTGGCCGAGGGGAGCCTGGCGGGGTCGGAGCTCGCTCTGAGCGGGCAGGGCCAGATCGTCGCTCCCTTCGCGGCATCGATCGGGTGGCGGTACCAGGACGGGAGGCTGGTCATCGAGGATCTGAGCCTTTCCGGGGCTGACTGGTCGGCGCACGGACGCCTCGGCCTCGACACCGCCCGCCGCCCGCCGATCCGTCGGGTGGATGTGGATCTGCGCGATGTGCCGGCCTCGCCGCTCTGGGAGGCGTTGAAGGTGCCCCGCATCGAGGGAGGCCGGCTCACGGGCGCCGCCGCCTTCGATCTCGATGAGGGCCCGGCCGGAGGTCCCCGTGAAACTCTTCTCACGCTCAAGGGAGCGCGGATCGCGGGTATCCCGGCCGCGGAGACGCGACTCGACGCCGCCGCGCGCGGGGGCTCCGTCGAGATCCGCTCCCTCCGCGCCTCGACCTCGGCCGGCGAAGTGCAGGCCACCGGCGCGATCGGCCTCGAGGCCCTGGAAGGAGATCTCGCCGTCCGGTCGGATGCGGTGGACCTCGGAGTCCTCGCCGGCGCCCTCGCGCCCGGCTCCTCCGGCGAATCGGGCATCCTGACCCTGACCGGCGCCGCGAGGCTCTCGCCGCAGGGCGCCTCCTTCGTGGGGAGATCCGAAGGGAAGGACGTCGTCGTGCGGGGCTTTCCCGTGGGGAGCCTCACCGCCCTGATCGAGTCGGACCCCTCGGGCGTCAGGGCGGAAGTCGAGGCGCCCGACCTCGGCGCGAAGGGCCGGCTCGCGCTTTCGGCCGGAGAGGACGGCCTCCTCCATGCCGATGTCCTCTTCGGCGACCTGGCCCTGGAGAGGCTGCGTCCGCTCTTCCCGGCCGGATCGGCCGGAGGGCTCGGCGGGCGCGCCGCGGGGAGGATCTGGGGGGCGATCCCCCTCGGCGATCCGGTGCGGGCGGATCTGAACGCTCGGATCACGAGCCTGACGGTCGAGGCCGGGGCGCTTCTCCTCTCCGCCCCGGAGGAGACGCTGCTCACACTGGGGGGAGGCGAGCTGCGGCTCGACCGGACGCGGCTGACGGGTTCGGGCACCGATCTGGAGATCTCGGGCGCCTACGACCTCCGCGGCCGGGCCGCCGGCGCGGGAACCCTCCAGGGGCGCTTCGACGCGCGTCTGCTGGCGCTGCTTCTTCCCCAGATCGAGGCCAGGGGAATCGTCGAGATCGACATCCACGCGACGGCGCTCGGGGACGCCCTGACGTACGGGGGACGGCTGCACACAGAGTCGGCCCGCCTGGACTACCCCGGCGCTCCCTCCCCCCTCGAGAACCTGAAACTCACCGCCGAGATCGCCGGCGACGGCTCCGTGAAGATCGAGGACGTCGCCTTCACCTTCGCGGGCGGCGAGGTGGCCGGCGAGGGGAACGGGACCCTCAACGGTCTCGACCTCACGCGCGCCGAGATCCGCCTGCGGGGCCGCAACATGCACGTCGAGCCGGTTCCCAGCCTCACGCTCCTCTTCGACGGCACGGCGACGATCCTGTCGGAGGGCGCATCGGGGCGCATCAAGGGACGGCTGGACGTCGTGCGCGCCGTGTACAGCCAGGAGTTCGAGCTCGAAGGCGCGCCCGCCCTGGGCCGCTCGCGCTCCGCCCCGGCCGGCCGCGTGGACTCCCCCGGCCCCTCCCTCGCGGTGGACATGGAGATCGTCGCGCCGTCGGAGGTCTGGGTCCGGAACCGCACCGCGCTGCTGGAGGGCTCCGCCCGGCTGCGGATCACGGGAACCTTCACGCGCCCCGAGGTGACCGGCCGGATCAGCCTCTTCGAAGGAGGAACCTTCCGCTTCCGGGAGGTGACCTACCGCAGCGAAGGAGGCGGCATCGACTTCGACGATCCGGACCTCATCGATCCGCTGCTCGATCTCACCGCGAGGACCCAGGTGCGGGAGTACGAGATCACCCTCCACGTTCTGGGCCGGTACTCGCGGCCCCGGTTCGAGCTGACCTCCGAGCCGTCGCTGCCGCCCCGCGACATCGTGGCTCTGCTGGTGTCGGGCAAGACCTACGCGGAAGGGATAGGGCAGGACACGGGGGCCACGTTTCTGGCGGAGGAGAACGTGGGGCAGTACCTCACCGCGCCCCTGGCGGAGACGCTCGGCAACACCGTCGGGAGGCTGCTGAACCTGACCAGCGTCCAGATCGAGCCGCAGCTCCTCAACGGGCGCGCCGATCCCACGGCCCGCATCACCCTCACCAAGCGCGTCTCCCCCGAGCTCCTCTTCATCTACTCCAACAACCTGGGCGCCAGCCAGGAGCAGATCTACCAGTTCGAGTACGATCTGAGCCGCGCCTGGCAGCTCATCGGCGCGCGCGACCTCGACGGTTCGATCTCGGGGGACATCCGGTTCCGCCACCGCTGGGGGGGCCCGCCGCGCGCCGCCCTTGCGACCGCGCCGGGATTGGACCTGGAGCGGCGCGGGGCCACCATCTCCCGCATCGACATCCAGGGCGGCGAGGGCCTCGACAAGAGCGCTCTGCGGAAGAGCCTTCGCCTGCACACCGGGCGCGCCTACAGGCGCGCGGACGCGCTCGAAGGGCGCGAGCAGCTCCGCGCCTACGTGGCCCGCCACGCCCACCCTCTGAGCGCCGTCAGGCTGACCGAAACGGAGGCGCCGCGGGAGGATCCCCGCGAAGGCGGCGCCGCCGGAAGCCAGGAGGTGGAGCTCCGCTACGAGATCCTTCCCGGGCCGCGCGTCGAGGTGGACGTCGAAGGATTCCGGCGGACCCGGAGCCTCCTTGCGGCCGTCCGCGAGGCCTGGGAGAAGGTCATCGATCCGGAGGAGCTCGCCCCGGCGGGATCCCGGGCCCTGGTGGATCATCTCGGCCGCGACGGTTACGCCGCCGCGACCGTCGCCGCCGACGTCGATCAAGGGGAGCGGCGGATCCGGGTCACCTTCGCCATCGACCGCGGCCCCAAGGTCTCGGTTCGCTCCATCCTCTTCCAGGGCGCCGCCTCCGTGCCCGAGCGGGAGCTGCGACGCGCGATGGCCACCGCCGAGGATCGCTGGAACACTTCCGGCGTGCTGCGCACACCGCTCCTCAAGGGCGACGCCGAGGCGATCCGCGCCGTCTATCTGACCCATGGCTACCTGGACGCGCGCGTGGCCGATCCCGCCGTGACGCTGTCCGCCGACCAGAAGAGCGCCGCCATCGAGATCCGGATCGAGGAGGGGGAAAGGTGGCGCGTCGGGGAGGTCGTCGTCGAAGGCGCGACCTCCTACCCGGTGGACGCCCTCAAGGAGGCCACGCTTCTCGAGCCGGGCTCGCTGCTGCGGCCCACGGCGGTGGATGCCGCCCGGGAGCGGATCCGAGAGATCCTCGACGCGAACGGCCACAACATGGTCCGTGTGCAGAGCGACGTGGCCGGTCCGCCCGCCTCGGCGCGGGTGACGTTCGGCATCGACGAGGGCCCGCGGCAGACGCTGGATCGAATCATGTTACGCGGCAATACGCTCACGGCGAGCCGGGTGCTGCAGCGCGAGATCACGCTGGAGCCGGGAGACCCCGTGAGCCGCAACGGCATTCTAGAGACCCAGCGCAAGCTCTACTCGCTGGGGCTGTTCCGCTCGGTGGACGTGCGCTCGGTGGCCGGCGGCGACGACCCCGGCCGCGCCCGGCTCGTGGTGGACGTCCTCGAGGGCGACCCGCTCCTGACCGCCGTCGGTGCCGGCTACGACACCGAGAATGGGCCGCAGGGATTCGCGCAGATCGGGCACAACAACGTCTTCGGGACGGGACGCTCGGCCTCGCTCCTCCTGCGCGGCAGCGCCGTCTCGCGCCGGGCCCAGTTCAACCTCGCCGATCGCAGGCTCTTCGGCATCCCCTTCGACGGGCTGGTCACGGCCTTCTGGGAATCGCAGGAGCGCGAGTCGTTCGACATCATCCGCAAGGGCGGCGGCGTGCAGCTCACGCGGAGGCTCACGCGCGAGGTGACCGCCCTGGGCCGGTACAGCATCCAGGACGTGGACTTGCTGAACGTGGACCTCACGCTCGGGAAGAGCACGGGGATCGGCGAGAGGGACGTGAGGCTCGCCAACGTGGCCGCCTCCATCGCCCGCGACACGCGCGACGACATCCTCGACCCGACGCGGGGGACGCTGGCCACGGGCGACGTGCGGCTCTACCTCACCGGAGTGGGATCGGAGGAGCAGTTCACGAGGGAGTTCGCCTCCTTCGCCGCCTTCCGCGCCCTCGGGCCCCGTACGGTCGTGGCCGCCTCTCTTCGCCTCGGGATCGCGAACCCCATCGCCGCCACCCAGGAAGTCACGCTCGCGGAGCGCTTCTTCGCGGGAGGCGACACGACGCTGCGCGGGTTCGACACCGACACGGCGGGACCCCTCGATCCGGGGACGCTCAAGCCGCTCGGCGGCGAGATGTCTCTCCTCCTCAACGGCGAGGTGCGCTTCCCGGTGTACGGAGCCCTCAAAGGCGTGGCTTTCTACGACGCCGGCAACGTCTTCCTCACGCCTCGCAACTTCCGGTTGTCGGGGACGGCCCGGATCCTGGACGGCCGGCGGACCGTGGCCATCCAGGACGGATTGAGGCACGTTCTGGGCGCTGGGCTCAGGCTCGATACGCCGTTGGGGCCTCTGCGGCTCGAGTACGGCAGGAAGCTCGACCGGCGCGTCGAGGCCATCTCCGTCTTCGTGGACACCGACCCCTCCGACGCGGTGTTCACGCTGGGGCGAAGAGTGAAGGACCGGCGCGAGGCGCCGTACGAGATCTTCCTGAGCATCGGCCAGGCGTTCTGACCTCCCGGCCTCGCGCCCTCACCGGCCTTGGCCCCGGGGGCCACCCTGCGGTAACATCGGAGCGCCTGGGCCGGAGTGACGAGGAGGCAAGCATGACCGCGACCCATCCGCATCCCGCCTTTCAGGTGGTGCTGGCGGCGTTGACCCCCGAAGCGAAGGCCGCCCTCGGCGGCCCCGAGCTGGTCATCGAGGAGTTTCCCTTCCGCGTCGGCCGCGAGTCCCGCAAGATGCAGTGGTCGGAGAAGGGGATAGTCAGCGAGCGCCGCGCCCCCGAAAGCCGGCCCAACAACGGCCTCTACCTGATCGAGAAGAGCGACCCGATGAACGTCAGCCGCGATCACTTCCAGATCGAGAGGGACGGCGCCGGTTGCGTCCTCGTGGATCGAAAGAGCACCTGCGGGACCCTCGTGGAGGGAGACACCATCGGAGGGCAGAACAAGGGCGGGAGCGTCACCTTGCGGGACGGCGACGTCATCATCGTCGGGATGTCCGTCAGCCCCTACGTCTTCAAGCTCAAGTTCCGCCACACGTGATCGCCGCGGCCGGCGGCTCCTGCATCAGGCGCAGCAGCTTGTCCACCGGCACGCCCATCGGCGCGTGGGCTGGAAGAGAGCCTCAGTCAACCTCGCGTCGAGGAGGGGCGGCGCCAGGAGCACAGCATCTCCCCTGCCCTGGCGTGGACACGCGCTCTGGCGTCTGAGATGATCCGGCGCCGGGAACCCTCCCGGGGGCAGCGCCGTAGAAGGTCGTATCACGCGGCCGGGGGAGAGCCATGATCGTCGAGGTCGAAAACGTCACCATCCGCTACGGGCGGCTGACGGCCCTGGACGGCGCCACGGCATCCTTCCCCGACGGCGCGGTGGGCCTGCTGGGCCCGAACGGGGCCGGCAAGACCTCCCTCCTCAAGGTCCTCCTGGGCTTCCTCACCCCCCCCACCGGCCGCGCGCGGGTCCTCGGGATCGACGTGGCGGAGAGGCCCCTCGACGTGAGGCAAGCCGTCGGCTACATGCCCGAAGTGGACTGCCACATCCCCGGGCTCAACGCCGTGCAGCTCTGCTCCTACGCCGGCGAGCTGTGCGGGATGCCCAAGGTGGAGGCGATCCAGCGCGCCCACGAGGCCCTCTACTACGCCAACCTGGGCGAGGCGCGCTACCGCCCCGTCGAGACGTACTCCACCGGGATGAAGCAGAGAGCCAAGCTGGCGCAGGCCCTCGTGCACGGCCCGCGCATCGTCTTCCTCGACGAGCCGACCAACGGGCTGGACCCCAAGGGACGCATCGAGATGCTGGATCTCATCCGGGATCTCTCGCGCCGCAAGGGGGTGAACGTCATCCTCTCCAGCCACTTGCTCAAGGACGTCGAGGAGACTTGCGGATCGGTGGTCATGCTCTTCAAGGGGAAAGTCGTCCGCCAGGGCACCATCGCCGATCTCAAGAAGGCCGCGCCCGATCTGTACGAGGTGCGGGTGAAGGGCGACGGCGAGACGTTCACGAAGGCCATCGAGGGCCGCGGCGCGGCGTGCAAGCCGCTCAACGACGGGCTCATCGAGGTGTCGCTCCTCAACGGCGCCGGATCCGAGGCGCTCTTCCGCGCCGCCGTGGACTCCGGCGTGCAGATCCGGCACCTGGCGCGGCGCGCGCCCACGCTCGAGGACGTGTTCGCCCGCGCGGTCGGCGGGGACTAGGAGAAGGCCGTGCCCATCTACGACCAGTCGTACCGGCCCTACCGCGGCACCTTCTCTTCGCACGCCACGCGCTGGTGGACCATCGCCCGCACCGGAGTGCTCCAGTTCGTCTCCAAGCGGCTCTTCCTCATCTTCCTGACCCTCACCTTCATCTACCCGATCATCGCGGCCTTCCAGATCTACTTCACGCACCGTTTCCCCGAGCAGAAGTTCATCAACGTCGACGCCCAGTTCTTCCGCCTTCTCATGGAGGTCCAGTCGGCCTGGTTCCTGTTCATCGGGATCTACCCGGGGACGGGGCTCATCTCCAACGACCTGAAGGGGAACGCGATCCAGCTCTACCTCTCCAAGCCGCTGACGCGCCTCGACTACGTGTCGGGCAAGTTCGCGATCCTGGCCACCTTCATGCTGGGCGTGACGCTCGTGCCGGGCATGCTCCTGTGGGGTCTGGAGCTGGGCTTCTCCTCCGACACGAAGTTCCTGGCGGCGTACTGGTGGGTGCCGTTCTCGGTGATCGGCTACGCGGCCGTGGCCACCGTGGCGTCGGGCCTCATCGTGCTGGCGCTCTCTTCGTTGAGCAAGAACAGCCGCTACGTGGGCGTCATGCTGTTTGGATTGGCCTTCTTCACGAGCGGGATGGCGCAGTTCCTCCGGGCCGTCTTCAACCGCGACGGCGTGATCGTCGTCTCCGGGCTCGACGATCTGAAGTTCATGACGTACCTCTTCTTCGGCGGGACGAGCGAGTACGGCGACCACGCCTTCGGCGCCGCGCTCTTTCTCATGATCCTCACCGCCGTCTCCGCGCTGGTCCTCCGCTCCCGCGTGCGGGCGGTGGAGGTCGTTACGTGAGCGCGACCCCCGGCACCGCCGCCTCCGGCAACGGCTCCCCCGGAGGCTCCGGAAACGGGACGCCCGGGCCCGTCCCCGGCTCCGTGCTCTGCTGCCGCGGCCTCTCGCGCTGGTACGGGCAGGTCATCGGCATCAACGATGTGAACCTCGACCTCGCTCCCGGCGTGACGGGCCTGCTGGGTCCCAACGGCGCGGGCAAGTCCACGCTCCTCAAGCTGATCACGGGCCAGATCAAGCCCAGCCGAGGCAGCGTCACGCTCTTCTCCCAGAGCGTCTGGGACAACCCCGACGTGATGAGGCGCCTCGGATTCTGCCCCGAGCAGGACGCCTTCTACGAGGGCCTCACGGGGCTCACGTTCGTGACGTCGCTGGCCAGGCTCAACGGTTACTCCCCCGCGGACGCGCGGGCGCGGGCCGAGCGCGCGCTGGAGCGCGTGGACATGATGGCCGCCAAGGACCGAAAGATAGGCGGCTACTCCAAGGGGATGCGCCAGCGCGTAAAGCTCGCCCAGGCGCTGGTCCACGACCCCGAGGTGCTCGTCCTGGACGAGCCCCTGAGCGGCATGGATCCCATGGGGCGCCGCTCCACCATCCGACTCATCCGCGAGATGGGGGCCTCCGGCTGCACGGTGATCGTGTCCAGCCACATCCTCCACGAAGTGGAAGGGATGACAAAGAAGATCCTGCTCGTCCACCACGGCCGGATCGTGGCCGAGGGCGACGTGCACGAGATCCGCGACCTCATCGATGAACATCCCCACAGGATCTTCATGGAGACCTCCGACGCCCGGCGCCTGGCCGAGACGCTGGTCCGGTGGAGTGACGTGCAGGGTGTGCGCGTGGACGACGGCGGCGTCCTGGTGGAGACGATCCGCCCCGACGCCTTCTACGCGCGCGTCCCGTCGCTGGTTCTCGAACAGGGCCTCAAGGTCGAAGCCATGACCAGCGCCGACGACAACCTTCAGGCCGTCTTCGACTACCTGGTGCGGTGATGGAAGCCCTCGGCGCCGTCTTCTCCCTCTCCTGCCGGCTGCTGGTCCGCAGCAAGAAAACGATCTTCATGGGGCTTCTGGCGCTCCTGCCCGTCGCGGCCTCAGCCCTCGCGGCCGCAGCGGTGCGATTGCGGTTCGGAGAGGGTGCGCCCACCGGCTTCGGCGCCGCCTCCCAGGTGATGACCCTCATCTACATGCAGGTCCTCCTCCTGGCGATAACGCTCTTCTATGCGACGGCGCTCATCGGCGACGAGATCGACGAGAAGACCATTACCTACCTCTTCGTGCGCCCGGTGCCGCGTTCGACCATCTACCTGGGGAAATTCCTCTCGTGCCTCCTGGTGGCGGCTTGCCTCATCCTTCCCTCGGCCGCCTTTTCCTTCGCCATCCTGAGCAGCGTGGACGTCCCCGAGGAGGTGAGGGCGCACGCCTGGATCCTGGCGCAGGACGTCGCCATCCTCGCCCTCGGCACGGCGGCCTACAGCGCGCTGTTCGGCTTCCTCGGCGTGGTCCTCAAGCGGCCCCTCCTGGTGGGCCTCCTCTTCTGCCTCGGCTGGGAGTCGGTGGTCACGTACATCCCCGGCTACATCCACCGCTTCACCGTCATGCACTATCTCCAATCGCTCCTGCCGCACCCCTCGGGCCAGCGAGGCCTCTTGGAGATATTCCAGCAGACCACCTCGGCCCCGGTCGCCGTCGTCACGCTTCTGGGGATCGCCTCCGGCTTCCTGGCCCTCTCGTGCTGGGCCGTCTCCCGCAAGCAGTACGTTCTGGAGGCTTGATACCGCCGAGGTCCGCGCGGGCCCCGCCGGGCGGCCGGTGTATACTCGCGGCTTTCCGAACCTCCCAATCCCTCGTCTCGATCAAGGAGGAACCGCGTGATCCCGACGTCCATGCAGGCGTTCCGCCGCCGCATCGCACTCTGCGTTCTTTCCTTCGCTTTCTCCCTGGCGGCTGCCGGTCTCTTCGCCGCGGAGCCTTCCGGGCCCCCGGCGGATTCGGACAAGCCCGATTCCGATAAGCCCTGGAAGGTGGAGGATCCGCACGGCCCCTCCCGGACGCTTTCCTTCACCACCGACGAGGGGACGTGGCTCAGCCTCGACGTGCACCCCGACGGCCGGCGCCTCGTCTTCTCGCTCCTCGGTGACCTGTACCTCCTGCCGATGGAAGGAGGCGAGGCGAAGCGGATCACGAGCGGCGCCGCCTACGACGTCCAGCCTCGCTTCAGCCCCGACGGGGAGCGCATCGCCTTCGCGAGCGACCGGGGCGGGATCGAGAACCTCTGGCTGTGCGACCTCGAGGGGAAGGACGCCCGCGCCATCAGCACGGAGACCGACACCACCGTGAACTCTCCGGCGTGGACCCCGGACGGCGACTACCTCATCGGCCGCAAGCGGATCACCGACGCCTCGTCGCTGGGCACGGTCGAGATGTGGCTCTGGCACGTGAAGGGCGGGGCGGGCGTCCAGGTCACGAAGCGCGAGGACCAGCCCGACGCGGCCGATCCGGTTTTCTCTCCCGACGGGAGATTCCTGTACTTCTCCGCCCGGGACAGCCGCTACCGCTATGACCGGAACGTCAACGAGGGGATCTGGCAGATCAAACGCTTCGACCGAAAGACCGGGCAGGTGGTCCCGGTGACGGGCGAATTCGGAGGCGCCGCAGCGCCGGCCCTCTCGCCCGACGGCCGTCTCATGGCCTACGTCCGTCGAGTGAGGGCGAAGACGCGGCTGGAGGCGATGGACCTCGCCACGGGAAAGACGCGCGTCATCGCCTCCGACGTCGAGCGCGACAACCAGGAGGGATTCGCCTTCCACGGAGTCTTCCCGGGGTACGACTGGACCCCGGACGGCCGGAGCCTCCTCGCCACGGCCGAAGGGAAGATCTGGCGCTGGGACGTGGAGTCGGGGAAGCGAGGGCCTGTGCCGTTCACCGCGGCGGTCGAGCCGCGCGTGACCGAGGCGCTGAGGTTCCCGCAGCGGGCGGGAGCCTCCGACGTGCGCGCGCGCATCATCCGCTGGCCCGTCGAATCCCCCGACGGAAAGCGCCTCGTCTTCTCGGCCGCGGGGCACCTCTACGGTATGGACCTTCCTTCGGGAACGCCGAAGCGGCTGAGCGGCACGGAGGACCTCGAGTACGCGCCGGCCTTTTCCCCGGACGGTTCCGCGATCGCCTTCGTGACGTGGAACGACAAGGAAGGGGGCCACGTCTGGTCGATGCCGGCGGAACCCTCAGGCGCGGGTCCGGCGAAGCGCCTCACCGAGTACCCGGGACAGTACGCCAACCCGTCCTACTCGGCGGACGGGAAGAAGATCGTCTTCTTGAAGGGAAGCGGCGCGCCGTTCCGCGACAACGACCTCGCGGACGAGCTGTGGCACGAGATCCACTGGGTGAGCGCGGAGGGAGGGCCGAGCCACTACGTCATCGGCACGAAGAACCGAGGGCAGAACCGGCGCATGACCCGGCCGGCGTTCTCCGCCGACGGGGAGAGGATCTCTTACGTCGAGGACGAGCCCGCCGCCAAGCCCACCGAGCCGCCCAAGACGCTCCGCGTCTCGGTGGCGATCGACGGCACCGACAGGCAGGTGCCCCTGAGGTGGGCCAGGGCCGACGAGGCGGCCGTCTCCCCCGACGGCCGCTGGGTGGCCTTCAAGGAGCTGCACAACGCCTACGTCACGGCCCTTCCCCGGATGGGCTCCCAGACGGTGGAGATTTCGCTGGAGAAATCCCCATTGCCTCTGGCCCAGCTCACCGAGGAGGGGGGCGAGTGGGTCGCGTGGTCCGACCGGGGCAGGACGATCTCCTGGATCTTCGGGCCCGTCTACCACCGGCTCTCCCTGGAGAAGGCCTTCCCTCCTCCGGAACCGGATACCGGCAAAGATGAGGAGAAGGCCGCGGCGTCCGGAGAGAAAGCCGGGAAACCCGCGAGCGAGAAAGAGGCGAAGAAGGAGAAGAAGAAGGAGATCCCAAAGTCCGAGTCCATCGAGATCACCCTCACGCTGCCGAGAGCGAAGCCGCCGGGCACCGTGGCCTACACGGGAGCCCGGATCGTCACCATGAAGGGCGATGAGGTCGTGCAGCGCGGCACGATCCTGGTGGAAGGGGACCGTATCAAGGCCGTGGGGAACGTGAGCGTTCCCGCGGGCGCCAGGGCGGTGGACCTCTCGGGGCGCACGATCATCCCGGGCCTCTTCGACGAGCACGCCCACCTTCACTACTCGACGCTGGACGTCTTCCCCCAGCGGCCGTGGAAGTACCTCGCCAACCTCGCCTACGGCGTCACCTCCACCCACGACCCCTCGGCCAGCACGCAGGAGGTCTTCGGCCAGTCGGAGATGGTGGAAGCGGGGCTGATGGTCGGCCCCCGCATCTTCTCCACGGGGTTCATCCTGTACGGCGCCGACGACCCGGACCGGGCCCTGGTGAAGAGCCTGGACGACGCGCGCCGGCACATCCGGCGCTTGAAGTCGCTCGGCGCCTTTTCCGTGAAGTCCTACATGCAGCCGAGGCGCGAGCAGCGGCAGTGGATCCTCCAGGCGGCGCGCGAGGAGGGGGTCATGGTGGTGCCCGAGGGAGGCGGCGATCTTGAGACGGACATGACGATGGTGCTGGACGGGCACACGACCCTCGAACACGCGCTGCCGATCACGCCGTTGCGGAAGGACATCGTCACGCTGATGGGCCGGAGCGGCACCGCTTACACGCCCACCCTCCTGGTGGCCTACGGCGGGCTGTCGGGCGACCGCTGGTTCCTGCAGCATTACGACATCTGGAAGGACGAGAGGCTGCAGAAGTACGTCCCCCAGGCGGTCGTGGACGTGCGCGGGAGGATCCGCAGCGTGATGGCCACGGACGAGGACTGGCACCACCTCGACGTCGCCTCCTCGGCGAAGAAGATCCTGGAGGCGGGCGGGCGCGTCTGCCTCGGCGGCCACGGCCAGCTCCAGGGGCTGGGACCCCACTGGGAGATGTGGGCCTTCCATCAGGGAGGAATGACACCTCTCCAGGCGCTGCGGGTGGCCACGCTCTACCCGGCACAGACCTTGGGGCTGGACAAAGATCTGGGTTCCATCGAACCCAGCAAGCTGGCCGACTTCGTGGTCCTGTCACGCAACCCGCTGGAGAAGATCGAGAACAGCGCCTCCGTCGAGCTGGTCGTCAAGAACGGCGTCGCGTACACGCCGGAGGATCTCGCGCGCGTGAAGTGAATCCCCCTTCTGTTATCGTGCGCGGCATGACCGCGGCGCGCGCTTGGCTTGCGGCCGGCTTCCTCGCGCTCCTGTTCGCCGGGCTGGGCCGCCTGCCCCTTCTCGACCCCGACGAGGGGCGTTACGCCCGCACGGCGCAGGAGATGCGGCAGCGCGGCGACTACGTCGTTCCCTACCTCGACGGGCAGGCGCGCTTGAAGAAGCCGGTCTTCTTCTACTGGCTCGTGATGGGGGCCTTCGCCGTGCTCGGAGAGAACGAGACCGCGGCGCGGCTCCCCTCGGCCCTGGCCGCCGCGGGGACGCTTCTGTGGACCTACAGCTTTGCGAAGGCCAGGCTCGGCGAAAGGACCGCCCTCACGGCCTGCGCCATCCTCGCCACCACGCCTCTCTTCTTCGCCATGGCCCGGACGGCCGTCACGGACATGGTCTTGACCTTCTTCGTCTTCGGGGCCACGGTGAGCCTCTATGCGGGGATCGTCGAGCCGGTGCGGCCGCTGCATCATCTGGCCGTGGCCGGGCTGTGCCTCGGATTCGGCATGCTCACCAAGGGACCCGTGGCCCTCCTCGTCCCGGCGCTCGCAGTCCCGGCGGCCCTCGCGGCCCGGCGGCGCGCGCCCATCACCGTCGCCGGCCGCGCCGTGACGGTGGCCTGGGTGATGATCGCCGTGATCGCGCCCTGGACGGCCCTGCTCTTCCACCGTGTGGGCTGGAGCGAGGTCCTCGAGCTGTGGCGGCGCGAGACACTGGAGCGCTACGCGAGCGGCCTCGACCACACCGAGACGGTCTCGTACTTCCTGCTCACGGCGCCCCTCACGTTCTTCCCGTGGTCGGCGTTCGCGCCCTTCGCCCTCCTTCACGCCGCCCGCCGCCTGCGCCGTGGGGAAGGCTTGCGGCCGCTTCTCCTCGCGTGGGCCGCCGGAGGATTCCTCTTCTTCACGCTCGGCAGCGGCAAGCTCGACTCCTACCTGCTCCCTCTCGCGCCCGCCGTGGCCCTGCTGGTCGGCGCTTCGGTTGAGGACGAGGCCTCCCGCGCGCGTTCCTCCCGGTGGGCTGCGTGGGCGCTCGCCGCCGTCGCGGGCGCACTGTTGCTTCCTTGGGCCGTCGGGCGGCCGCTGCAGAATCATCCCGCCGCCGTGCCGGCCCTGGCGCTGGCGGCGGCCGTTTGCGCGATGACGGCGGCGGCGTGCGCCTTCGCCCGCAGGGATCGCTTCCTGCAGCCGGTGCTCGCGATCCTGATCGGAGCCACGCTCCTCGGGGGAAGCCTTCTCATCCCCGAGGCGGTGGCCGACACTCGCAGCACCCGCTCTCTCGTGCGCGGGACCGACCTGCGTGCCTCCGAGGAGCCGGTCTACATCCACAGGATCAAGCGGCCTTCTTTGAGCTTCTACCTGGGCCGCACGCCGACGTACCTGCCGGCCCGGCGCCACGTCCTTCATGTCATAGCCGGCGGCGAGCCCGCCTCCGTCGTGCTGGAGGAGAGGCGGAGGGAGGTGGTCGTGGCGCTGCTCAAGGGCGGCTTCCGCGTGGCCTCCCGCGGCGGCGGGCTGGTCCTGCTCCGGAGGCCCAGGGACGGCGTGCGAGAGGAAGGTACGTGAGGGCTGCGATCGGTCTCCTCGTCTTCCTTCTGTCCCTTCCGTCGTGCCGCCCTGCCCAGGCGCCACCCATCGAGGCGAGCATCCCGGATTCCCGCCTTGCGGCCGCGGAGACACGCTGCGGGCGGCAGAGCCTGCTCACCGGAGATCGGATCCGGCTGGCGGGAGCCCTCGACGCCGCGCTCCTGCGCGTGCGCCCGATCCGGCTCACGGCCGCCCAGGCCCGGTGGCTGCTCGAGGACGGATGGGACTTCAACGCGGCGCCGGAGGCGCGCGCGAACGGGAGGGTGCGGCTGCAAGAGCCGCGCGCGACGATCCACGTGCCGGCTCTCCCCTGCCCCGAACCGGCCGGCGCCGCGGCACGGGTGATCCTCCCCATCTCGCGCTCCTTCCCGGAGGAGGATTTGCAGGGGACCGACGTCGCGATCCGCGCCGTCGCCTCGCAGGGCACGCTCGCGGAAGGTCGGGTCAGCGACGGCTCCCCGAGCGCCGTCCTCGATCTCGACGACTTCCGGCACGGGCAATGCGCCTTCGTCGAGATCCACACCGACCCGGTGGGCCTGGTGTCCCTCCAGGGGATCGCGCTGACACTGGGGCGGGAGCGGATCGAGATCGACAAGGAATACCGGGATTCGATCGTGGCCTCATCGGTGCGCGAGGCCGCCTTCCGGATCGTGCCGCCGCCGGCGGGCGCCCTGCGCTTCGGCCTGGCGGTCGCCGCCGCTGATGTGGACGCGGCGGCCTCCGGAGGCCACGCGGAAGGGGATGCGCCCCGGCCCGCTGGCCGCGAAGCCCCGCATGACAGGGCCGAGGGTCGTGCCGGGCCCGCGCCAAGCCAGGGCACGTGGACGTTCAGGGTGAGCGTGACCGGCGACGCCGGCGACGAGGTCTTCAAGGAGACCATCGCGGCCGGCGACGCCGGCAGATGGCTGGACAGGCGCGTCGATCTCAGGGCGTGGGCCGGAAGAGAGATCACGTTGACGCTGTCCGCGGAGCCGGAGGGCGCTCCACCGCCGCTGGCGGTGTGGGGGTCGCCCATCGTCGAGGGGAGCCCTCCGGCCGGCGGCGCCCGGCCCAACCTCCTGCTCATCTCGGTGGACACGCTTCGCGCCGACCGCATTGGCCGCGTAGACGCCGGCCGCCGCGTGGCGCCGAACCTCGAAGCGCTCGCCGCCGATGGGGCCCGCTTCACCGGCTGCCGGACCCAGGCTCCCAGCACCCTCTACGGCCACACGGCGATCCTGACGGGGCTTCCGGCCTCGGCCCACGGCGTCACCACCCGGATGAGCCTGAGGGAATCCGTCCCGTACCTCCCGGACCTGCTCGCTCGGGAGGGGTACGTGACGGTGGCCGTGACGGACTCCGGGCTGCTCGACGGGCGGTTCGGGCTGCCTCGCGGCTTCGACGCTTTCCACGACCGATACGAGGCCCTCGACAAAAAAGTGGACAGAACGCTCCGCATCATCGAGTCACTGAGCGAGCCGTGGTTCGTCTTCCTGCACACGTACGAGGTGCACATCCCGTACGTGGGCCCCGTCGAGATCGCGAAGACCCTGGCGCCGGGTTACTCGGGGCCCATCGGCTGGTCCGTGAGCGCCTCGAAGATGCGGCAGATCAACAACGGCGTGGTGCCCGTCACGGACGCGGACATTGATCAGATCGAGACCCTGTACGACGCCGAGGTGGTCCGCGCGGACGCCGAGCTGGGCCGCCTCTTCGAGGGGCTGAAGGCCCGGGGTCTCTGGGACGGCATGGCGGTCGTGGTGACCTCCGATCACGGCGAGGAGTTCGACGAGCACGGTGTGGCGGGCTGGCACTCGCTGACCTGCTACGACGAAGTCCAGCGCGTCCCCCTCATCGTCAAGCCGCCGCTCGGGAGCCGGGGAGGTTTCCTCGCGCGGCCGGCCCTTTCCGGACCGCTCGGCGCGGGACGGGGGTCCACCGAGGGACACCCGGGGCGCGCGGTCGGCGCGCAGCAGGGAGGCGTCACGCGGCGAGCAGGCCCTGACGATGGGACGGCGATGCCCGTGCGCATCGATGCGGCCGTGCGGAGCATCGACATCGCTCCGACGCTGCTCGAGATCGCCGGCGTGGAGATCCCGGAGGCGATGTGGGGCCGTTCGCTCGCCGGCCTGATGCGCAGCGAACGCTCCGGCGACCGGGAGACGCTGTGCGAGATCGAGGACGGCCGCGGCGCCGCGATCCTTGCGGGCGGGTGGAAGTACCACACGCGCACCGCAGATTCCGTGGACGATCCGCGCACCTTCCGCCGCCGGATCGCGGTGCGCGGCCGCTACGCCCCCGAGGAGCTCTACGATCTTTCGGCCGACCCGGGCGAGCAGCGCAACCTGGCAGCGGCCGACCCGCGGCGGGCCCGCGCCCTGTGGGATCTCCTCGACGCGCGCCTCTCCGCCGCCCGCGCGGCGTTCGCCGCCCTCACGGCCGGCGGACCGCCCCCTCCCCGCCCCCGCGAGGACGACGAGCACCTCCGCCAGCTCAAGGCCCTGGGATACGTGGAGTGAGAGCAGCCCGGCGCCCTGCGCGTCTCGGACGGCCTCCCGGGGCGTGGTCGCGCACCAGCGTAGGACCGTGGTCGATTGCGGCCGGGCCTTGACGAGACGTATATGACTGACATATACATCTCCGATGCCCCGCGGGTTCGAGATCGCTCAGTGCACCGGATTCGAATGGGATGACGGCAATCTCCTCAAGAACTGGGAGAGGCACCGCGTTTCGGCCGCCGAGTGCGAGCAGATCTTCTTCAACCGGCCGCTGGTGACGGGACCCGATGAGCGGCACTCTCGGAGGGAAGCCCGCTTCTACGCCCTGGGACACACGGACGCCGGGAGGCTCCTGTTCGTCGTCTTCACGGTGCGGAAGGCCCCCATCCGCGCGATCTCGGCCCGGGAGATGAATCGAATGGAGAGGAGGGAGTACGGAAGGTCATGAAGAGAAAAGTTCCCAGGTTCCGCTCGGAGGACGAGGAGAGGGACTTCTGGGCGAGCGCGGACTCGACGGCGTATGTGGACTGGAAGCAGGCCAGGAAGGTTGTCTTCCCAGACCTGAAACCCTCCGTGAGGACGATCTCGCTGCGCCTGCCGGAGCTGATGCTCGAGGAGCTGAAGCTTCTTGCC
>CAYNUH010000055.1:0-24746 GCA_964400605.1 uncultured Acidobacteriota bacterium
GGCGCCGAGGACGAGAGGATCTTCGGTCTGGTCGGGTCGTTGGGCTTCGGCGACAAGGCCAAGAGCGACCTTGACATCTACCTGATCAACCACCAGGAGCTCGACTCGAACTTCAACACGAGGGCCATGATCCTGGGCGCCAACTGGCGGCGGATGGTCAAGACGAAGGCCGACGCCGAGAACAGCCACTGGGACTACAACGCAGAGCTGGCCATCGAGAACGGAGAGGACGAGGATCCCAACGGAGTGACCGCCGACTTCTCCGGCTGGATGTTCGACGGCGCCGTCGGATACAACTTCGTGGGCGACAAGACGATGCACAGGGTGCACCTGGGCTACGTCTCCCAGGCCGGCGACGACGACCTGACCGACAACGACTCCACCGGATGGAGCGGACTCTTCCCGACCGTCCACGGGCGGTTCGGCAAGGCCGACTTCTTCGGGGCGACCTTCAACGCCTTCGACGCGGCCATCACGGCAACGCGCGTCGGCTACGACGGCAGCGCCAAGGACGGCAAGCACAGGTTCGGCGCCACGTACTGGATGTTCGCGCCCACCGAGGACTCGGTGGACTTCGGCGCAGGGCCAGTGGACATCGAGGACTACGGCACCGAGATCGACCTCTGGTACAAGTACGGGTACTCGGCCAACGCGTCGCTCGGCATCGGCATCGCGCAGCTCATGCCCGACGACGGCCTGACGGGCGGCGCTACCTTTCCGGACAACCCGGTCACCCGGGTCGCCGCTCAGCTCCGCGTGCAGTTCCCCTGAGTCTCGCTCATTGGTTCCGTCCGACCCCCGCGGGGGCACCCCCGCGGGGGTTTCTCATTCTCCGTGGATTGTCCCCCCCCCGCGTCAGAGCCCGTCCCGCAAGGCCGATCGGGGGGGACCGGAATATCTTGACACCTTCCAGCGGCTTCCGGCTATACTTCGCCCGCTTTCTGCGGGGGCGGGTTCATCGCTGCGGCAGGCAGACCAGCGAGGTCACCCTTCTAGAAACGGTCTCGCGCGAGGGCTCCCCGGCCGGGGCGCCCTGAACAGCCATACACGGCTTTCCGGATCGGCTCCCGGTCCAGGGGGCCCACATCAGCGGAGGTACTGGATGACGAAGCACGTGATCAACCGCATCGGATGCGCCCTGCTCGGCCTGGCCGTGATCCTCGGCCTGACCGGAACGGCCGGCGCGGCCATCAAGGACAACTCCTGGGAGCTCGGGCTCTCCTTCCCGTACGTGCTCTTCGATGACCCGGCCCCGGGCGTGAGCATCAACGACGCGCTCGGCACCGGCGTGCGCGCCGGGTGGAACATCAAGAAGGGCCACGAGATCGAGTTCAACTACTACCTCGTCTCCACGGACGTTGACATCATCAGCGTGGACGTGGACTTCACGACCTGGACGCTGGGCTACATCTATAACTGGACGAAGAACGACAAGGCGACCCCCTTCGTCACGGCGGGATACGGCTCGACGAACACGGACGTCCAGGGCTTCGGAGACGAGGACGACACAACGACCTACGCGGGCGGCGGCGTTCGCTGGCACCTCTCCGACAAGGGGAACTTCAACATCCGCTTCGACGGCCAGCTGCTGCGCGTGGACTCGGACCCGGACGCCACGAACAACTGGCTGGTGGGCGTCGGCGTGGGCTGGATCATCGGCGGCAAGTAGGACGATCTGATCCGGGTTCGATCCCGATCTCGAACCCGGGTTCGACACGCGGCCTCGGGCCCGCCTCCAACGCCTCGCGGACTGGGAGCGCGGGCCCGTTTCGTCTTTACCGCCCTCCGCCCCACGCGGCTTGGCGGGCGCCCCGGTCCGGCTATCCTGGGCGCCTCACCCAAATCACGGGCCTGCGAGGGTCCCGGCCGACCCGGTCCGGGCGGATCGGCCGTCTCCCGCGAATGTAGTGGAGGGTGAGTGTGTCCGAGACGATCATCCACCTTCGCGGCGTCAAGAAGACGTACCGGCGCGATTCCTTCCTCGTGCCCGTCCTTGACGGCATTGATCTGACCGTGAACGCCGGCGACTTCGAGGTCCTGATGGGGCCATCGGGATCGGGCAAGTCCACCCTGCTGAACCTCATCGGCGGCATCGACCGGCCCACCGGAGGGGAGATTGAGGTCGCCGGGACCAAGCTCAACACCCTCTCCGAGTCCGCCCTCGCGAGGTGGCGAGCCCGCCACGTCGGGTTCATTTTCCAGATGTACCACCTCATCCCGGTCCTCACCGCCGCCCAGAACGTGGAGCTGCCCCTGGCGCTCACGAAGCTCTCGAAGGCCGAAAGAAGGCGGCACGTGGAGACGGCGCTGGGCATCGTCGGGCTCTCGCACCGGGCCCGGCACTATCCCCGCCAGCTCTCGGGCGGGGAGGAGCAGCGCGTGGGCATCGCCCGGGCCATCGTCTCCGACCCGATGATCCTGGTGGCCGACGAGCCCACCGGCGATCTCGACGCGAAGTCCGCCGACGAGGTCCTCACGCTCCTCCAGCGCCTCAACTCCGAGCACGGCAAGACGATCATCATGGTCACCCACGATCCGCACGCCGCCGAGCGCGGACACACCATCCGGCACCTGGAGAAGGGCGTCCTCCGCTGATGCCTCCTCTGCTGACCCTGCTGTTCAGGAACGGCCTCACGAACAAGCTCCGCACCTCGCTCACCGTGGTGGTCATCGCGGTGGCGGTGTCGTCTTTCGGTCTTCTCCAGACCGCCGTGCGCTCGTACTACCTGGGGGTCGAAGCCTCGGCGCCGGACAGGCTGGTCACCCGGCACAGCGTCTCGCTGATGTTTTCGCTGCCTCTGTCCTACAGGGAGCAGATCGCACGGCTCCCGGGGGTCGAGGCGGTCGCCTCCGGGAACTGGTTCGGCGGCTACTATCGGGAACCCCAGCAGTTCTTCGCGCAGTTCGCCGTGAACGATACCTATCTGGATCTGTATCCGGAGTTCCTCCTGACGCCCGAGGAGAAAAAGGCGTTCCTCTCCGAGCGGCAGGCCTGCGTCATCGGCGAGAAGCTGGCGCGCCGCTACGGCTGGAAGGTGGGCGACCGGATCGCCATCACGGGCACGATCTTCCCCGGCTCGTGGGAGTTCGTGGTGCGCGGGATCTACCGGGGCCGCGACCGCGTCACCGACACGACCTCAATGTTCTTCCGGTGGGAGTACCTCAACGAGTGGGTCAAGGCCAACTACCGCCAACAGGACCGGGTCGGCTGGTACGTCATCCGGATCGCCGATCCGGCGGGCGCCGCGCGGATCAGCAAGGCGGTGGACGCCGCCTACGCCGACAGCACGGCGCAGACGCTCACAGAAACCGAGCAGGCATTCCAGATGTCGTTCGTCTCCATGGCGGGGACCATCGTGGTGGCCATCGAGGTCATCTCGTTCATTGTGGTCGTCATCGTGCTGCTGGTCATGGCCAACACCATGATGATGTGCGCGCGGGAGAGGATCGCGCAGTACGGCGTCATGAAGACGGTGGGGTTCCGCGCGCCCCAGCTCATGGGCGTGATCACGGGCGAGGCGATGGTGATCGCGCTGGCCGGGGCGGCCCTGGGGGTAGCCATCGCGTACCCCATGATCTCGATGTTCGGGGCGTTTCTGGAGATGAACATGGGGGCCTTCTTCCCCGTCTTCGAGCTCCACGTCGTGACGGTCGCCCAGGCGGTCGCTCTGTGCGTCCTGTGCGGCCTCCTGGCGGCGGCCTTCCCGCTTCTGGCGGCCGTGCGCACGCCCATCGCGGTCGCTCTGCGGAAGGTGAACTGAAGTGGGGCTGCCGCTCGCCTACAACCTCAACAACCTCGTCGCCCGCAAGGTGACCACGCTGCTGGCCGCGGGCGGGATCGCCCTCGTGGTGCTGGTCTTCATCGCGACCCTGATGCTCGCACATGGCTTCCGCGAGACGATGATCGGCACGGGGTCGCCTGACAACGCGATCGTGCTGCGCTCCGGCGCGACGTCGGAGCTGGTGAGCAGCATCGACCTCGAGCAGGCCGGCATCCTCAGGACCCAGCCCGAGGTGGCCGTGGGGGCCGACGGCGCCCCCGTGGCCGCCGCGGAGATGATCCTCATCATCAACATCCCGAAGCGCAGCAACAACGAGCCCAGCAACGTCGTCGTGCGGGGGGTCACTCCCGACTCGCTCCAGATGCGGCCCGTGAAGATCGTGGAAGGCCGGCCGTGGCAGCCGGGCCTCTCCGAGCTCATCGCCGGGAGGATGATCTCCGAGAAGTTCCAGGGGTGCGGCATCGGCGAGAAGGTCAGGATGGGAGGCCGGGACTGGACCATCGTCGGGATCTTCGAGGCGGGCCGGACCGGGTTCGAGTCGGAGCTGTGGGGGGACAGCGATCAGGTGATGGCCGCGGTGCGGCGCCAGACCTTCTCGTCGGTGACGCTGCGGCTACGAGACCGGGGATCACTGGTGACCCTGAAGGAGCGCATCGAGAAGGACCCGCGGTTCAACGCGCAGGTGCGGGGGGAGAGGGACTTCTACGACGAGCAGTCCCGCCAGATCGCGCTCTTCATCCAGATCCTGGGGATCTTCGTCACCATCGTCTTCTCCATCGCGGCCATCCTGGCCGCGATGCTGACGATGTTCGCGACCATCAGCGCGCGGACGGCCGAGATCGGCACGCTGCGGGCGCTGGGCTACCCCCGGCGCAGCATCCTTTTCTCCTTCGTGCTGGAATCGACGCTCATCGGGGTGGCGGGCGGCGTGGCGGGAATCCTGCCCGGCTTCGCGCTCCAGTTCGTCTCCTTCTCGACGACGAACTGGACCTCCTTCAGCGAGGTCGCCTGGAGGCTGTCGCTGACCCCCGGCATCGTGGCCTCGGCGCTGACCTTCGCGGCGCTCATGGGGATGCTGGGGGGCCTCCTGCCCGCCTTGCGGGCGGCGCGGATCCCCGTCGCCGACGCCCTCCGGGAGGCGTGAAGGCAGGCCGAGAAAGAGGCTCGGCAGGCGGCGGGGTCAAGACCGACGGCCCGCCGACGCGGGGCTACTGGAGGGGGAAGATCCCCGAGAAGAGCACAACGCCGCCCTGCTGGATCTCGATGTTCCTGCCTCGTGGATCGAACGTGAGGAGGACCTCCAGGTCGTCGCCGGCGCCGTCGTCGGTGCTGGGTCGCGAGTCGAACTCGATCTCGCCCTGCCCCGTCGCCGCCACCTCGATGTCTCCCATGTCCACGCCGTCCACCATCACATCGTAGAGGCCCGGGGCGACCCCATCCAGCTCCACCTCGAACTTCATCCTGCCGAACCTGGATCTGAACTCGGCCTCGGCGCTGCCCGTGACGCCGGCGGCCGGCGTCAAGTCGAGCCTGAGCTCCATGAGCTGATGGCTTTCCGCGGGGGTCGTGGGCACGTCAGCGGTCAGATACACGGTGCCCATGGCCGCGATCTCGAGCGTCCCGCCCCTGGGATCGTGAGGAAGCGTGCCTGGGCTCGGGCCCTTGAGGCGCGCCCGGTGGCGGATCCTGCCCACACCCTCGGCGTTGAGCGAGATCGTCTCCTGGACCACGCCGTCCAGGACCACGTCGTAGGTGGAGACGTTGGGATCCATGTCCGAGATCTTGATCATGTAGATCTGCTGGGCCCGGTTCTCGACGAACAGGATCCGCCCGCGGGCGTCCGGATCGGCGCCCGTGTTGATCATGAAGACCTGGATCTGGTTCCTCGGGGAAGCCGAAGCCTCTGTGGCGGCTGCGGCAAGAAGGAGCCCGCCGACGGCCATGATCCCCAGTTGACGGGCTCTGTGTCTCTTCTGTCTCATGGACGACCTCCGATGCTGGACTTGTGGCTGGTGGGCGCAGCAGGGCCCTCTGGCAGGGGCGCATAGTGCGAAGCATCCCCCGTGCCAAACCGGCGCGAGGGGGCGGGCTCTTCACGGCCAGGCGACCGCCGCCTATATCCGATTCTCCTACTTGGCCTTAGCAGATTGGAGCGTCGGGCGGGCTCATACGCGGATGTTCCGGAAATCGCCCGTCCAGCGGTACGGTCTCCAAGAGTGTCGGGGATTGGGCACGCCTTCGTAGGGGATGACCGACGGTGGGGCGGCGCCGAAAAAGTAGTTGACACCAGTGCAGGGCTTCCCTAGAATTACGGCTGTTGTGCGGAAGTTCCTCCGGAGTCGAACCTGGCGGCTGTACGTCAGATCCACAGGAACGTCGCGTTCCTGTGGATTTTTTGTTGCTCCGGAGGGGATCTCCGGCGTTATCGGGGGCGCTTCCCCCGGCCAAGAGCAAGTAAAGGAGAATCAAGAACGTGGCTAACGGAAAGGTGAAGTGGTTCAACAACGCCAAGGGGTACGGTTTCATCGAACAGGACGGCGGCAGCGATGTCTTCGTCCACTACAGCGCCATCCAGGGCAGCGGGTATCGCTCCCTGGAGGAGGGGCAGCAGGTGGAGTTCGAGATCAGCCAGGGGCCCAAGGGCCCGCAGGCTGCCAACGTCCGTCTCATCACCTAACGGACCACGCACCTCACCGGAACCCCGGGGGCCGCAGGGCTCCCGGGGTTTTGTTTTTGATCCGCCTTCCTTTCGGCACTCGCGCGCCGCCTCCCGGGTGACGTATCCTGCCGCGGTCACCCGTCGTCACCCCGGACGGAGACCTCGAGATGAAACGCCCGCGCATCCTCCACATCATCACCCGGCTCGGCGCCGGCGGGTCGGCGCGCCACGTCATCGAGGTCTCGAGCCGTCTCCGCGAGGAGTTCGACGTTCACATCGCCGCCGGCGTCGAGGACGAAGGCGAAGGGTCCCTGCGCCCGGAGGCGGCCGCCGCCGGCATCCCCGTCTCCCCCCTCCCCTCCCTGCGGCGCCGCGGATCGCTGTTGAGCGACCGCAGGGCGCTCCGGGAGCTGGTGGACCGCGTCCGTTCGCTCGAGCCGTCTCTGGTCCATACACACCAGTCCAAGGCGGGAGTGCTGGGGCGAATGGCGGCGCGTAAGGCCGGCGTCCGCCGCACGGTCCACACATTCCACAGCCCGCTGGAGCGCTTGGGCCAGGACGGGCTGCTGCGGCGTGCCAACGTGACCGCCGAGCAGCGTCTGGCCCGGGACACCGACAGGCTCGTGGCGGTGAGCCCGTCGCTGCGCGACGAGCTGGTCCGGCAGGAGGTCGTCGCGGCGGACCGCATCGAGGTGATCCTGCCGTTGGTGGACCCGCGGCGCCTCTTCGAGGCGCGCCAGCCCGGCGCCCTGAAGAAGCGGTTGGGGTTGCCGCTCGACGTTCCGCTGGTGGGCCTCGTAGGAAGGCTGGCGCCGCCGAAGGACCCGGAGACCTTCATGAAGGTCTTCGCCACCGTGGCAGCCAGTGTCCCCGAGGTGCGCGCCGTCGTGGTCGGGGACGGCCCCGACAGATCCAATCTCGAGGCGGACGCGGTCCGCCGCGGCCTCCGCCCCCGCATCACCTTCACCGGTTGGGCCGCCGACGTCTCCGACGTCTACCCGGATCTCGACCTCCTGGTCCTCACGTCACGGTATGAAGGGTTCGGGCTCTCGGCCCTCGAAGCGATGGCCGCCGGGCGTCCTGTCGTCGCCACGCGCGTGACGGGCATCGTCGATCTTGTTGGTGACGGGAGGACCGGCCTCCTCGCCCCCGCGGGCGACGCCGCCGCGCTCGCCGGAGCGGTCATCCTCTTGCTGCGGGACCCGGCGTTCAGGAGCCGCCTCGGGGCGGCCGCGCGCGAGGAGGCGGCCAGGCGATTCTCCAGCGAGGATGCCTGCCCCCGAATCGAGGCCCTCTACAGGCGGCTCCTCAATCTTCCCGTGCACCGCCCCGCTCGCGCCGGCGCGCCCTCCCGGACGGCGATCCCGTAAGCCGGATGGCGCCGCGATCGAGGCCGGAGATCGTCTCCTGGGTGCCCTTCGGCATCGGCGAGGCGAAGCCCCACCACTTCCTCGAGATCCTGAAGGCGGCCTGGGAGAACCGGGACTCCCTGCCCTACGCGTGGCGGATCCTCACGCGCGGCGTGTGCGACGGCTGCTCGCTGGGACCGCGCGGCCTCCACGACGACGCCATGCCGGGCGTCCATCTCTGCCTGACGCGCCTGAAGCTGCTGAGGCTGAACACCATGCCCGCGCTGGATGTCGGACGTCTATCGGACACGGCCGCCCTGCGGAGACTTGACGGCCGCGCGCTGCGCGGGCTCGGGCGACTCCCCTGCCCGCTCGTGCGGCGCCGCGGTGACCCCGGCTTCCGCCGCGTCTCCTGGGAGGAGGCCGCCGCCGTGGCCGGCGACGCCATCCGCGCCGCGGCGCCCTCGCGCTTCGCCCTCTACACCACCTCCCGGGGCCTCACCAACGAGGTCTACTACGCGGCGGGGAAGTTCGCCCGGCTCCTGGGAACCAACAACGTGGACAACGCCGCGCGGCTGTGCCATGCGGCCAGCACCGTCGCTTTGAAGCAGACCCTGGGCGTCGCGGCCACGACCAACTCCTACACCGACTGGATAGACACCGACCTCATCGTCCTCTTCGGCACGGACGTGGCCAACAACCAGCCCGTGGCCATCAAGTACTTCCACTTCGCGAAGGTGAAGGGGGCGCGCATCGCCGTGGTGAACCCCTACCGCGAGCCGGGGCTCGAGAGGTACTGGGTCCCCTCCGTGGCGAGGAGCGCGCTGTTCGGCACGCGGCTCATGGACGCGTTTTTCTCCGTCAACGTGGGCGGCGACATCGCCTTCATCAACGGCGTCCTGAAGATCCTCATCGAGCGAGGCCAGACCGATCGCTCCTTCATCGAGGCGCACACGCGCGGCTTCGGCGATCTGGAGCGGGAGCTGGAGGGGCAATCCTGGGAGGCGCTGGAGAGATCCGCCGGCTGCGGCCGCTCCGACATGGCGCGCTTCGCGGACCTCTACGCCGCCGCCGGGCGCGCGGTCTTCATCTGGAGCATGGGGCTGACGCAGCACCGGTTCGGTGTGGAAAACGTGAAGGCCGTGGTGAACCTCGCCCTCGCCCGGGGGATGATCGGCCGCCCGGGGTGCGGCGTGGCCCCCATCCGGGGCCACAGCGGCGTGCAGGGGGCGGCCGAGTGCGGCGCGGTCCCCAACGCCTTCCCCGGCGGCGTGACCGTCACGGAGGAGAGCGCCCGCCGGCTCGAGGAGGCGTGGGGCCACCCCGTCCCGCGCGCGCCGGGCCTGACGGCCGCCGAGATGATCGACGCGGCGCACCGAGGGGAGATCGACGCCTTCTACATCATGGGAGGAAACTTCGTCGAGACGCTCCCCGAGCCGTTTTACGTGCGCGAGGCGCTCTCGCGTGTGCGGTGCCGCATCCACCAGGACCTCTTCCTGAACACCTCGATGCTCGTGGAGCCGGCGGAGACCGTGATCCTGCTGCCGGCGCAGACGCGCTACGAGCAGCGGGGGGGCGGAACCATCACCAGCACGGAGCGACGGATCCGCTTCAGCCCCGAGGTCCAGGGGCCGCGGGTCGGGGACTCGCGCTCGGAGTGGGAGATCGTCGCCCTTCTGGCGCAGCGCTCGTTGCGCCCCGAGGCGGCCCGTCTCCTGGCCTGGGGCAGCGCCGCGGACATCCGGGCCGAGATGGAGGCCGTCATGCCGCTGTACCGGGGGATCGCGGGGCTGCGCGAGGAGGGCGCGTCGGTGCAGTACGGCGGCCCCATGCTCCTGGAAGGCGGCGTGTGCCCGGCGATGCCGGACGGGCGCGCCGTCTTCACGCCGCTCTCGCCGCCGGACCTCGGTGTGCCGGCCGGGTCCTTCTACCTCGCCACGCGCCGCGGCCGGCAGTTCAACACCATCGTGTGGGACGACGCCGATCCTCTGACGGGAAGCCGCAGCCGCGACGAGATCTTCATCTCCGCCGTCGACGCCGCGGCGCTGTCCCTGAAGGAGGGGGACGCCGTCCGCCTCGTGAACGATCTCGGCGAGTTCCGAGGCCGAGCGCGCATCGCCCCGGTGCAGCCCGGGACGCTTCAGGCCTACTGGCCGGAGCTGAACGGCCTCATCCGCCGGCGGCTCGATCCCGCAAGCCGGGAGCCCGACTACAACGCCGTCGTACGCGTCGAGAAGGCGGCGGGGCCTCCCTAGCCGGCCTCCAGGACCCGGATCGGCAGGATGACGGTCTGCAGCCCGGCGAAGTGCAGCCGGCGCTGGATGGAGTAGGCCGTCTCGTTGTGCAGGAGCCTGTTGAACCAGCGTTCGCGCTGGAAGACGAGCTTCCCCACGAAGAACACGGCCCGGGGGTACTTCCGGCCCACCTCGGCGCAGACCTGCTCCAGCGCCTCCACGGCCTCCGTCCCCATCCCATACGCCGAGTCCGCGGGCAGGCCCAGACCCCGCGCCAGCGTCACGTAGCGCGCCAGGTCCTTCTCGCCGCTCACGCGCAGGTCCTCCACTCCCCCGGTCCCCTTGAAGTTGGCCGAATCGATCACGCCCACCGAGACGAAGACCGTGCCGCCTTTGAAGAAGTTGGGGAAGAGCCGCTGCACGGAGAGCATCGAGTGAACGCCGAGACCGCTGAAGCGCGGCACGAGGACGACGGCCACCGGTTCTCTAGGTTCGACCGGTCCGGGCTTCGGGATTCCCTCCGGGACCGGGAAAGTGGTGAGGATCTCGTCCAAGCGCTTGAGCTGCCTCAGCACCCAACTGTAGTGGGTGCGGATGAGGGCGCAGACCAGGCAAAAGGCGCCGGTCACGACCAGAGTGACCCAGCCGCCCTCCGAGAACTTCTCATAAGTTGTCAGGACGAGGATTGAAAGGCAGACGACCGATCCGACCACGTTCAGGGCGAAGGGCCTCACCCAGTGCCGGTGCTGGGCGCGCCTCAGGAACCACAGCCGGGCCATCCCCAGGAGCGACAGGGAGAAGGTCACGAAGACGTTGATGGAGTACATGACCACCAGGATGGCGGTGGATCCCGCCGTGGCCAGCATCACGAGCAGGGCCGCGCCACCCATGAGAACCACGCCGTTCTGAGTGACGAGGCGGTCCGAGAGGGTCGCGAACCGGCGCGGGACCCAGGAGTCCACGGCCATGTTGGAGAGGGCCCGCGGCCCGCCGAGAAACCCGGTCTCGCCGGCCACGACAAGGAGGGCGCCTTCCGAGGCGAGCGTCAGGACCACCAGCCACGAGCCGATGTCGAAGGAGCCGACATGAAGTCCCTCGAAGACCGAGTGGGCGAGCACCGCGTTCAGCGTCTTCCCCTCGGCCGGCCGGGCCCCCACCAGCAGGTACCCCACGATGATTCCCCCGGCGGTGAGCGCCAGCGAGAGCGCCATATAGAGCATCGTGCGCTTGGCGGTGGGGACCCTCGGCTCCCGCATCACCGCAACGCCGTTGCTGACCGCCTCGATCCCTGTGTACGTCCCGGCGCCGAGGCTGAAGGCGCGGACGATGACGGCGGCGAGGCCGGCCCACCCCAGCAGGGCCGCCCCCTCCCTCGCCTCTCGCACCGCCTCGGCCGGCAGCGCGACCGTGGCGGGCAGGTTCTGCACGAAGACGGCGAGAAAGAGCAGGGCGTGGCAGATCAGGAACGTGGCGAAGATCGGCATCAGCACCGCCACCGACTCGCGCACGCCGCGCAGATTGATGACGATGAGCGCGATCATCACGGCGAACTCCACAGGGAGCTTCGCGTGCGCCCATCGCGGCGGGAGGAACGAGAAGACCTGATCGCCCATGGCGGCGATGGACACGGCGATGGTCAGGACGTAGTCCACCACGAGGGCGCACCCCGCCACGAGCCCCACTTTCGGACCGAGGAGCTTGCTGGCAACCAGGTAGCCCCCACCCCCTGACGGAAACTCCTCGATGAGGCGGCTGTAGCAGAACGAGATCAGGAAGACCGTCCCGGCCGTCATCAGCGCCAGGACCAGGCCCAGCCCGGTGTAGGGCCCCAGGGCCTTGTAGGCCTCCTCGGGGCCGTAGGCGGACGAGGAGAGGCCGTCCGCTCCGAGGCCGACCCAGGCGAGGACCGCGGCCAGGGAGATCTTGAGGTGGACGTCAGGGTCGGAGAAGTCGCGCGGCCGCCCTCGGAGGAAGCGGCCGAGCCTGCTCGGCATGTCGGATCGGCTCCCTGTTCCCGGCCGCGCTCCGTGCGGGCGCCGCCCCGGCCGGGCCGCCCGGGGCGGAGGATCGGTGGATGGACGGCATCATGCGGGCGCCGCCGGCCTCGCGGGAAGCGGACAGGATAGCCGGGAGACCCCGCCGCCGCAATCGGCCGGATCGGGGGGTCAGGGGACCGGCCTCAGGCGGCGATGATGGCCCGGAGCGCCTGCCGGACGTCCTCGATGTGGACCGTGTGGTCCGGCTGCTTGAAGAGGACCTTGCCCGTGTGGTCGCGGATCACGAGACCGTGGTTGGAGAAACCCAGCTCCTGCACGGTCTGCATCCCCTCGGGCGAGGTGGCGTCAACGTTCCTGGCCTTCAGCTTCCCCGGGAACTCCTTCTCGAGCCCGCTCACGGCGGGCATCAGCCGGCTGCAGACCATTCACCCAGGGACGTAGTAATAGGTGACGACCGGGGCTCGGGGATCGATACCGGCGCCGCAGCTCACCGCCCACGGCAGAAGCGGGGCCAGCGTCACAAGAAGCAGGAGGGCGAACGAGGATCGCTTCACGTTCATGATGTCTCCATCGATGCGTGGCCGGCGGATGCGCTTCCGCCGGAGCACCGCCAGCCTATCAGATCCGGCGGGATGGTTGCCGCGGGACCTCCCGGGAGGCAGATTTGGGGTGCAGCCGCCGGCCAGGAAGAGGAGCCACGGTACCCCCAATGCCCCGCATCGTCTGGAACGACAACCCCGCCCGGGGTTCGAACCCGCTTCCGGTCGAGGTTCACTACGGCAGCCCCCACGAATTCGTGTCCTCGTTCGCGGACGCCCTCGCGTCCGGCACGCTGACGGTGCCCGGTGAGGGCGCGCCCCCCGCGGGGACGCGGCGCGAACTCCTCGTGGAAGTCGGATTCATCGGCCGCACGCTGCGGCTCAAGGTGAAGATCGAGAAGATACCGGCGGCCGCCGGCGTCCTGCTGCGGCTCATGGACCTCGATCGCCGTATGCGTGAGGAGCTGGTCACACTGGTGCAGCAGATCCAGAACGGGCTGGCCTTCGAGGCCGCCCGCGCCGCCGATCCCTCCTCGGGCGAGCACCTCTCTCCCGAAAGGCAGATCCGGGGGATGCCGACCACCCTGAAGATCATGCTGGCGCTGAAGGCCGACAAGCGGGACCGCGCGGCGCTCGCCACCGATCCGGATCCCCAGGTCATCCAGTTCCTCCTCAGGAACTCCAGGCTGAGCCTCGACGAGGTCCGCTCCTTTGCGGCGCGCCCCGGTATGAGCCAGCAGCACCTGATGACCATCGCGAGCCACCCGGGCTGGAGCTCCGACGAGCTGGTGAAGCTCAACCTCGCGCGCAACCCGAGGCTCCCGGAGATCCTGGTGGAGTCCCTCCTGGGATCCATGAGCGTGCCGCAGCTCAAAATCGTGGCCGGATCCATGTCCACAAGCCCCAAGGCCCGCCGGGTCGCCCACCGGATCCTGTACGACAAGGGCGCCTGACGCATCACCCAGACACACGAACCCTCCCGCCCCCTCCCCCGCGTTGGGATGCCGGAGGAGATGACGGGAGGGTCGTGTCTGCTCGACGCCTCGGACCGTTCAGTTCACCGGCCCGCCGCCGTCCTCGCCCGGATCGAGGTGCCGGCGGTTCACGCCCTCGTGGGCGTACGCTACGTAAGGGAACGTATTCAGGTACGGCTTGTCATTGACGTTCACGCCGTCGCCGATCCGGTTGTTGGGGAACCGGTTCAGCGAGACACCGTCGGCGTCGGTGGTGAGGACGCCGCCCACCGCCACGCGGAGCACGATGTCCACCACGTCGTCGGGGAGCCGGCGCCCGTTCGGGAAGCCGGCCGGATCGCCGCCGATCAGGCCCAGGCGGCTGTAGCCGGCGGCCGTCGAGGGCGTGGGGGGCACGCCGGTGTTGAGACGCAGCAGGTCCGCCACCGGACCCGGCACGGAGCCCGCCGCGGCGATCGGGGGCATGTACTGGACGAGCGGCAGAAGGTCGGTCCGCGGCGGAACGGGGATGTCGAACGCCCCGCCGTAGGCCGCCTGCGCCGCCCGGACGATCGTCGGATCGAGGGCGAAGGAGGCGAACTGGATGTCGTCCTTCGGGAGCGAGCGGCTCCAGTGGTCCTTGAACGCGGTGCCGATCAGCAGCTCGTTGAACAGCGGATTGGCCATCCTCTGGACCTGCCTTGGACCGCCGCTGTTGACATCGGGCTTGGCGTTCCTGCGCTCGGTGAATCGGGACCGGGCCGTGGTGGACCAGGTGCCGATGGTGGCGAGCGGGTGGCCGGCAGGCAGGAGCGTGCCGGTGCGCGTCAGCATCGCGGTGGGGACCTCGATGGCGATGTGGTTGACGTTGAACCCGGAGACGCTGTCGGAGGTGAAGTTCGAGTAGGCCGCGTCCTGGGCGTCGGTCATCACCGCGGGAATGCCCGTGCTGCCGAACCCGGGCACGCCGTTGACGTCCGTGTCCGGAAGGACCCTGAAGTTGAGAGAGTCGAAGGCGGCCCCGAGATCGATCCAGAAGGCGTCGTCGGTGGTGCCGGCGAAGACCTTCAAGCCCCGGTCCAGCGTGTAGATCCCCTGCTGTACCAGCGACGCGTAGTCGGGCATGCCGTTCATCGTGCGGGAGCCGACGTTCGTGGGGACGGCGAAAAGGGGCCTGTCATCCGCGCTCCCGAGCCGGATCCGCCGCGAGTCCTCACCCCGGCCCAGGACCATCGTCACCGAGTAGGTCTGGCGCAGGATGAGCCCTTCGGAGCCGGGCCCGTCCAGCGCCGTGATGGCCGGCGGGATGAGGAGCGTTCCCGGAGCGACGGGAGGGGGAGAGTTGCCGGGCGCGGGGACGCCGCTGCCGGCCCCCACCATGGCGACGGGCACGCCGGCGAGCAGGCCGGGGTTGCGGAACTCGGTCTTGAAGCGGAACTCGAACGTAACGTCCTCGATGGCGTCATTGTTGTTGTCGATCCGGATCGCGTACAGGAGGTTGTCGTCGAACGGAAAGAAGTTGGGACCGTTGGACGGCTCCAAGAAGGGATCCACCCCCATGATCATCGTGACTTTGTTCGGGTCGTCGTAGCTCACGAAGGCGTAGAAATCCGTGATGTCGGCCGTCCTGTCGATGGACGTGAGAGGGGCCTCTCGGTGGCTCGAGGCCATCGGGGATCCCGCCGCCGCCATGAGTCCGACGGCGGCCACGGCCGCCGCGATTCGCTTGATGCGCTGCATTGCCTATGTCTCCTTGTTCACCGGCTCTCTGCCGGCCTCACGTCGTTGCGTTGTCTGAGGGATGCACCCACCCCGGGGTCCGTGGGTTCATACCGCTCTACGACGGGGCGTGGAGATCGGATTGGGGACGAGGCTCCGCATGCGCCGAACCGGGTTCCTGGAGTGGACGCGCGAAGAACCGACTTGGACGAAGTGCAGGAGGGCGTCCTGGCCCCTGCCCTCACACCTTTCCAAGCAGCAGGATGGTGCCCGTGGGCTGCGGCGAGCCTCCGGCGGGCTCGTCCGTGACCGCGGCCGCGGCGATGACGCCCGCGGCGGGGGGCACGCTGATCCGGAGCGCCGCCTCTCCGGTGTCGGCCGGGTCGAACGTCCCGGCGCTGATCTTCCCCTTGTCGGTGATGAACCAGAGCTGGTAGGTCTTCCCTTCTCCGGCGGGGGGCAGGTTGGCGGCATACACCTGCCAGAAGGCGCGGCGGCGGTCCCAGAAGATGCGCGCCGAGGCGTCCTGAAGCGGCGGTTGGCCCGCCAGGTCGATGACCGACACGCCCGGAGAGGAGACGAGCTGGATCGACTCCGTCGCCTCGCGGATCTGCCGCCGCAGCGACGCCATCTCCTCCGACTGCCGATCGATCTGCGCCTCCTGCCGCGCGAGCCGCTCGCGTAGCTCCGCCGTCTCGACCCCGTGGCGGCGGCCGACGACCATCCCGGTCAGGGTGGCGCCGACCAGCGCCCCCGCCACGGAGGCCGCCGCCGCGTACGCCCAGGAGAAGGGGCGCGGCGTGGGGGCGGCCACCGGCCCGAGGCGCGGTGGTGCCGTCTCGGCCGTCTCCCTCCGCACCATGGCCATCAACCGCGCCTTCGCCATTGGAGAGGGCCGCTCGGCGGGAAGCGCGTACGGAAGGAGATCGAGCATCGCCCGCGCCACCGCCAGCTCGGCGGTGCATCGCGGACACCCGCCGTCCAGGTGCTCCCTCACCGCCGCGGCCTCGTCGGGCTCGAGGAGATCGGACAGGTGGAGGGGAACCAGATCCTTCAGCTCTTCACAGCGCATCGTCCCTTCTCCACGCGTCCAGGGCGCCGCCTGCGATCTCGGTCCTCATCTCGCGAAGGCCTCCGCGAGGCTCTCTCTCAGGACGATGAGCCCCTGACGGATCCGCGTCTTCACCGTTCCGAGAGGCTGGCCCAGCCTCGTCGCGATCTCGGAGTGCGACAGCCCCTCGTAGTAGGCCAGCTCGAGAGCGTCGCGTTGCACCTCGGGGAGCGCGTTAAGCGCCTGCGCGACGCGGCGCCGCTTGAGGGTCAGGTCCGCCGCCTCCTCGGGATCGTCCGCCGGCGCGCCTCCCGCCGGGCGCACCGCCTCCTCCCGCGCGAGCGCTTCCGTCCCCGCCACCCGGCGCCCGCGCGAACGCAGCCGGTCGATGGCGCGGCTCCGGCAGAGGTTGATGAGCCAGCCCGAGACGGTGCCCCGCGTCGGGTCGTACCCGCCCGCCTGGCGCCATGCCTGCAGGAAGACGTCCCCGAGGACCTCCTCGGCCTCCGCGCGGTCCCTCAGGATCCGGAGGGCGAGGGCGAAGAGGACGCCCCGGTGCCGGTCGTAGAGAGACGACAGCGCCGCCTGGTCGCGCTCGGACATGCGCGCGACCAGCGTCTCGTCGGTCTCGGACCCGGTGGGTTCTGGCGTCATCTCTCTTGATAGCCGCTCTGGCGGAGCGTTTCTGTGATGAGATCTACGCCGCGGAACGCCTACCGGATGGGGCACCCATCGAGTCGCCCGTGCTGCCCCGCGCTGCGACGCTCCGTGGCGGTGCCACGGGTCTCCCGCCGCCCAACTATACCGCGCCCCGAGTGCGGGGCGTTCCTCTCCCGTCCCGCGCGGACCCCTCGCACGCGGCGCCCTGGTTCGTCCGCGGGGACCTGGACGGCTTTTTCGGACTTGCCGTGGGCTTCATCTCGATGGAGTTCGTCCTCAAGACCTTCGAGCGCCCCCTCGTGGCCTTCGTCCCGCTGGGGATCCTCCTCGCGCGCTACCTGGGCCACGCGCGGCTGCCGGGAGGGCTACCCGGAGGCCTCCTCGCGGTCATCGCGGGCACAGCCATCGCGTGGACCTTGCACTGGATGAACTGGAGCGGCGCCCCAGCCCTCGGCGGCGACGTCCTCGCGAGCGTGGGGTTGCACCTTCCCGTGCCGGCCATCGCTCCCCTGATCGCGGCGCTCCTCAGCCCCGACGTCTGGGGCCGCATCTCCATCATCGTGCCGATGGGGCTCATCAACGTCCTGGGCTCGCTCCAGAGCCTGGAGAGCGCGGAAGCCGAGGGGGACGCCTTCGCGACGGGCCCCTCGCTGGCGATGAACGGCGTCGCCACCATCGCGGCCGCCGCGTTCGGATCGTGCTTCCCCACGACGATCTACATCGGCCATCTCGAGAGCCCTGAGCGCGCGAACGCGTGGCGCGCCGGCTCCGGTTGACCCTCCGCCGGAAATGCCCGATGATGCGCTCGCTTGGCAGGCGGTGCTTCACTCCACCCAAGCCGGGGTGGCGGAACTGGCAGACGCAGGGGACTTAAAATCCTCGGGCGCGAAAGCGCCATGCGGGTTCGATTCCCGCCCCCGGCACCATGATTTCAACGGGTTAGCGGCGGGGCCTCCTGCTGGCCAGCAGCGTGAAGGCCCCAGATCGTACTTGTTCTGTACCTGTCAGAGGATCAGGCCGCGAGCCACCGCCGGTTACGCACGGCGCTGGCCGCGTCGAAGGGAGACACGGGACTTTGAGCGACTGCCTCTTCTGCAGCCCCCAAGGAGACCGCGTTTCCCTGCGCAATGATCTTGCCTGCGCTCTTTGGGACGCTCTCCCGGTCACTCGGCTTCACTCGTTGATCGTCCCGCGCCGACACGACCGGGACTACTTCTCGCTGACGACTGATGAGCAGCTTGCCTGCAACGACCTGCTACACAGAGCGAGCGAAATTCTGAGGCTGGTCGCTTTTCCAGATGGTTGATGGCGCGTGGCCGTCGTCGTAGGTTTCCGGGAATCCGTTGCCTTGTCCCCGTCTCGTCGTCCTCCGGCGTCCCCTGGAGCCCGCTGGAGTCCTCCCCGGTCGTGGAGAGATCTTGGAGACGATTCGCCATGAAGATTGCCGTGGTTTTCTGTACGCTCCTGTTGATCGCGCTGCCGGGTTACACTCAGGGCATCCGTGATCTCACGGAAGCGGACTCCCAGAGCGGATTGAAGGAAGCACTCGTCCAGGGAGCCAGCGCGGCGGTCGGGAAGCTCGGCAGGACGGACGGGTTCTTCAAGAACAAGAAAGTGAAGATACCGCTGCCTGAGTCCCTGCGGAACGTCGAAGGCGTCATGGGCATGTTCGGGATGAAGAAGCAGGCGGACGAAATGGTCGTTGCCATGAACCGAGCGGCCGAGGCGGCCGTCCTGGAGGCCACGGCGCTCCTTCACGACGCGATCAAGCAGATGACACTGCAGGACGCCAAGTTCATCCTCACAGGAGGTGACCACTCGGCCACGGATTACTTCAGGAAGACGACGCAGGCTCCGCTTCGTGAGAGATTCCTGCCGATCGTGAAGGAGGCCACGGGAAAGGTGGCGCTCACGGAGAAGTACGACGCGTTGGCCGTCGGTGCCTCGAAGATGGGGCTTGTGGACGAGAAGGACGCCAGCATCGAGGAGTACGTCACCCGTAAGGCGCTCGACGGCCTGTTCCTGATGATCGCCGAGGAGGAAAAGGCCATCCGCAAGGACCCGGCGAAACAGGCCAGCTCGCTGGTGCGGAAGGTGTTCGGGGCGCTGGGCAGATGAAGCGCCGACCGGGGTCTCCTCGGTGCCCTGTCGCGCCGGGCCAACCGGCATGAAGGAGGAGGGAAACTCCTCGGAGTGTCTTGCCTTGGGCACCCGGTCCGCCCCTCCCGGAGGTCGTTGCGGGAGGCGAGAAGGAGTGCAGCAGCGTGCCCGTCGGGGTCACCTTTCAGGGGGCGGGGTCAGACCGGTAGATGCGTGCCGAGACCGAGCGCGATCGCCCTGTCCAGTACCAGGGGAGCCACCGCCATGTCCTCCAGGGCCAGGCCGAGGTTCATGCAAACCAGGCGCTCGGAAGCGTCGCGGCGGCCGTCCTTGAGACCGGCCACCACCTCGCCTAGATCGGCGTAGATCGCCGGGATGTCGCGGAAGTAGACCCCCTCCTCGCGGGTGTGCAGAAGCTGCGCGGCGTCGTCGGTGTAGAAGCGGTCGGCGCGGGCCAGGGCGCCGGGGGTCCAGTAGGAATCGTAGTCGAGCGGGATGCCAAGCATCCCCGCGGCCAGCCAGCCGGCATCGATCGATGGGCGCGGGTTACGCAGGATCGGCCCGGCGGTGACCACCACATCGGCCCCCTCGACGGCGGCACGGGGCGCCGGCGCGGTGGCGAAGATCAGGTGCGGCAAGCGGGCGCTCATCTCGCTGATATAGCGCGCCGTCGCCTCCTCGTGCAGGTCGTAGGCGCGCACCTCCGTCAGTCCCGGCAGCACGACCGACAGGGCCTCGAGATTGGTGCGTCCCTGCACGCCGCAGCCGATGATCGCCACCACGGCCGATCCGGATCGGGCGAGGCGCTTCGCGGCCACGGCGGTGGCCGCACCGGTGCGCATGGCGGTGATCCAGGTGGCGTCCATCACAGCTCTCGGCAGACCGGTTTCGGGGTCGTTGAGGATCAGCAGGCCGGTGATGTACGGCAGACCGCGTGCCATGTTCCCCGGGTAGCCGCTGATCCACTTGACGCCGGCCGATCCCAGTGCCGGGATCGAGGCTGGCATGGCGTGGATGAAGTTGTCGCTGCCGGAAGCGCCCGGATGGATTCCCGGCTTGGGGGGCATCTCCGTACGCCCGGCGCCGCGCTCGGCGAAGGCGCGCTCCAGCGCCTCGATGATCGCCGCCATCGGCAGGCCGACCGTCTCGACGTCGGCGCGCGACAGGTAGAGGAACGAGTGCCGCTCCGCCATCATCTCACCCATCCCGAGGCGCGGGGCGGGCCCCGTCGCGGGCCGGCCCGGCATTCACCTCGGCCGCCGGCACGTCGCGCAGCCTCGCGATGTGGCGGTCCGGCAGGTCGAGGGCGCGGATCGGAAACGGGATGGCGATCCCTCCCGAGCGGAAGCAGGCGTGCAGGCGCTTGACGAATTCGTTCTTGGCCCTGTAGTTCTCGCTAAACTCGCGGGCTCCCAGGAAGGCGGTCGTGTCGATGCTGCTGTCGCCGAGCAAGACGAGCGACGGCGTGATCAGGAAGCCTGTGCTGTCGCGGAAGATGAGCAACAGTCCGACCCACAGCACGAAGGCGATCGGACCCTGCACCCATGGGAAGGCAAGCCAGTCCAAGACCGTCGCGACACTCAGTGATTCCATCCGCTCACTCCGCCGGCCAAGGATAACCGATCCGGCGTCGGGCGCGGCGACACCCCGTGCTTCAGCGCTCCCAGCATCTCGAGGTAACGGCTCAGGTGACCCTGATGACGACTTTGCCTCGAGCATCGCCGGTTCCCACGTACCGGACGGCGTCAGGGACCTCGCTCAACGGATACTGGCGATCGATCACCGGAGAGAGTTTTCCGGCTTCGACGAGATCCTTCAGCACGACCAGATCCTCATGCCTCACCCTGGCCAGGAACGACCCGATTCGCTGGCTCCCGATGCGCGACAACAGCTGCGCCTTGAGCAGACGCGACAGGATTGCCCAAAGCCCTTTGGGCGCGCCGGCGAGCACGAGTGTCCCGTTCGGGACCAGGACGCGCCGGCAATCGGCGAACGAACGGTTCGCACCGATATCGAACAGGACGTCGTAGCGCTGCCCACGCCTGGTGAAATCCTCCTTCGTGTAATCGATGACCTCATCAGCGCCGATCGAACGGACGAGGTCCACGTTCCTCGTGCTGCTCACGGCGGTGACGTGCGCCCCGAGGTACTTGGCGATCTGGACGGCGAACGTGCCCACGCCGCCCCCCGCTCCGTAGATCAGCACCCTCATCCCCGGCTGGACGTGCGCCTTGTCGCGCAGGCCCTGCAAGGCCGTGACGCCCGCGACAGGGATGGCCGCGGCCTGCTCGAACGTCAGATTGCGAGGCTTCGGCGCCAAGCGGTCTTCGGAGGTCGTCACGTACTCGGCGAAGGTCCCACTCCCAGTGCCGAACACCTCATCGCCGGGCTTGAATCGCGTCACGTTCTTGCCGGCGGCCTCGACATGTCCGGCCACGTCGAATCCCCGAACGCTGCTCCGGGAACTGCGCAGAAGCATGCCGATGAGGTGCGGCAGCCTTCGCATGAGGTGCCAGTCGGCGGCGTTGACCGAGGCCGCGCTGACCCTCACGAGCACACCGTCGTCGCCGACGACCGGCTTTTCGATTTCCCGGAGCTTTAGAACGTCAGGTGAGCCGTATCCATCCTGGACGATGGCCTTCATGTCCATCTCGACACCTCCGCTGGCGTCCATTCTAACCGATCGTCCGTTCACCCTCGCCGACCGTGAGAACGTAGCCCAGTCTCGTTCCACGAACGGCCTGCAGGCGAGATCAACGCAGTCGCGCCCGCGAAACAGGTGTCCATCTGGGTGTCCATAACCCTTGTACTAAGCGGTCGCTCCCCGTAACTCGCGGAAACGGGAATGAGCAACGAGTTAGCAAGTTACTGATTTCATTGCCCCCCCGTTTCGGCTTGAGATTCTCGGGCGCGAAAGCGCCGTGCGGGTTCGAATCCCGCCCCCGGCACCAGCCTCTGGTTGATTGAACCGGCTCGAACCAGAGAGAATCGTGGAGTCATTCAGGAGATCCCCTCTGACAAACACCCGGGAATGCGGGTTTACGAGGCTCGTACAGGCCCTTCAGGTCTGCGCCTTGGTGATCCCCTCGGTGACGCGACCTACCCGACGTTGCTTGCGGACCGAATTCGGTCTATATTCGGTCCGTCCCTAGCATGGAGGATCGAAGGATGAAAGAGGTTCAGATCGCGGACGGGATCGTCCCGCTCGGTGAGTTCAAGGCCCAAGCCGCCAAGCTGCTCAAGCGCGTTGGAGAATCCGGGGAGCCGATGGTGATCACTCAGAACGGCCGGCCGGCCGGCGTGCTCGTCTCTCCGAAGGAGTACGACCGGATCGTGGAGCGACAGCATTTCCTGGAATGGATCGCGGCCGGACTGGCCGACGCTGAAGCCGGCAGAGTCATCGACACCGCAGAACTCCGCAAGCGGCTACAAGCATGGCGGACTGAACGCGCCGGCTGATGAAGGTCGTCTGGACGGCACAGGCTTGGGAGAGGCTCATGGAGATCGAGACGTTCATCGCGCAGGACGCTCCCGCCGCTGCAACGAAACTCATCGACAGGCTGATCTCACGAACCGATGCGCTCGCTCACCATCCGGATCGCGGGCGCAGGCTTTCTGAGATGCCTGCCAGCGGTCTTCGGGAACTCGTCGTGGGCAATTACCGAATCGTCTACCGCCGCGGATCACAGGTGGTCGAGGTTTTGGCCGTGTTCGAGGGGCATCGCCTTCTCCGCCGGGAGGAGCTTCCAGAAAATCGATGACACCCCATTCGGGCATCGAGCCCAGTACCTGCGGTCCCTTGGTGGTGGACTTCTCATCCCTCCCGCAGAACAGGTGTCCATTTGGGTGTCCGTAACCCTCGTACTAGACGGTCGATCCCCGTAACCCTCGGAAACGGGAAAGGGCAACGAGTTAGTACTACTGTGTCACACACTCTAGACATGGCCGGGCTCGGTGTGGGATCATGCGGCCATGGCCCATACCCTCGATCCCTCCGAACGTCGTTTCCGGAACTACCTCGATCGGCTCGCGCACGCCGTCAGACACGAGGACCGGCACGAGCCTCTTCGTGCATACTTGACGGGGCTCTGCCTTCCCGGCGAGCGCAAGAGCGTCGAGCCGATGGCGGCCCGCGTGGATCCGAGGCGTGTTCGCGCACGCCATCAGTCGATGCACCACTTCGTCGCCAACGCTCCCTGGGACGACGCCGCCGTGCTGCGCGTCGCGCGTGACGCAGTGCTCGAAGCGATGGAGCGACATGGGGCCGTGGCGGCCTGGATCGTCGATGATACCGGCATCCCCAAGAAGGGCCACCACTCCGTCGGCGTCGCTCGACAGTACTGTGACGTCCTCGGGAAGCAGGACAACTGTCAGGTCGCCGTCAGTCTCACGCTGACGAACGAAGCGGTGAGCGTCCCGGCAGCCTACCGGTTGTATCTGCCCGAGCCGTGGGCTCACGATCGGAGGCGTCGGCGCGCGGCCGGAGTGCCGAACGGTGCAGGGTTTCTGACCAAGTGGGAGATCTCCCTGAAGCAGATCGACGAGCTCAGGCAGGACGGCCTGCCGCCAGCGCCCGCCGTTGCCGATGCGGGTTACGGCGTCGTCACGGCCTACCGGGACGCGCTCACATCCCGCGGTGTTCCCTACGTCGTTGGCGTGAGCGAGGAGACGTCGGTGTGGCCGCCGGGTGTGGAGCCGCTGCCACCCGCGCGGTGGTCCGGACAGGGCCGGCCGCCGACGAGGATTCGCCGCGCCGCGCGGCGCCGGCCCGTCTCCGTGAGAAACCTCGCGCTCGATCTTCCCTCCCGTGCGTGGCGGACCGTGTCGTGGCATCAGGGAACGCGCGGGAGGATGCGCTCCCGCTTCGCCTGCGTGCGGGTGCGACCCGCTCACCGCGATGAGAACCGGCATGAGCCGCGTGCCGTCGAGTGGCTTCTCATCGAGTGGCCGCGCGGTGAACCAGCTCCGACGAAGTTCTCGCTCTCGACGATGCCCGCCGATACACCCGTCACCCAGCTCGTCCGCCTCACCAAGTTGCGCTGGCGGATCGAGCGCGACTACGAGGAGTTGAAGGATCAGTTCGGTCTCGATCATTATGAGGGCCGGGGCTGGAGGGGATTCCATCACCATGGTTCCTTATGCATCGCGGCGTACGCCTTCCTCGCCGCCGAGCGAGCTCGGCTTTCCCCCCCTGAGCCTCTGTCCTTCCTTCGTCCCGCTCGGCTACCCCGAGGTTTCAAACCGCGGGGCGCTGCCGGTGCGGCCTGAGCGCCATGAGCCGACCTCGATCGCGACGATGTCTCGAATCCGATCACGCGCCCTGCTGCGGCGCCTGCCGTGCACCTGGTGCGGGCGGCAGGCTCGAGCAGGGTAGTACGTTTGTGACACAGTAGTATTAGTAACTTGCTGATTTAATTGCCTCTTCCCCGTCGCCTTAGAATCCTCGGCCTCTCAGGAGGCGTGTGGGTTCGACTCCCTCCCCCGGCATCAACAGACCTCGGCTCTCCTCGGCTGATTCAGAGGGTCGTCCACTCGGCGACCCTACAATATCCGCACCCCCTCATTCGTCTACAACCGTAGATGAACGACGCGGCGAGCCTGGAGCCGATGGCACTCCAACAGGACCAGCGCATCTCCGAAGTGATCAGGCGGGAGCAGTCCCGGCTGCGCAACTTCATTCGCCGGCGCGTGCCCGACCCGCGC
>CAYNUH010000056.1:0-24353 GCA_964400605.1 uncultured Acidobacteriota bacterium
GCGTGTTGACCGGATCGGCGGGGTCGGATACGGTGCGCGAACGTTGTATGCGATTCCATCTTGCACCGGGCCCCCCTGCCTGGCTCCCCCTGCTACTCCTCGCGGCGGCGCCGTGCGCCTGCTCGGACGCCCCGGCGCCGGGCGCCGCGCGCGCCGGCCCCGCCGCGTCGTCCGAGCACCCCAACGTGATCTTCATCACCGTGGACACTCTCAGGGCGGACCGTCTCGGCGTGTACGGGTCGCTCACGACCCGCACGCCGAACCTGGACGCCTTCGCCGATAGGTCCGTGCGGTTCGAGCGGGCCTACGCCACGCTCCCCAAGACCAACCCGGCCCTGGCGTCGCTCATGACGGGGCGGTACCCCTCGGCCCACGGAGTGCGCCGCAACGGGACGCGCCTGAGGGAAGCCGAGCTGACGCTGGCCGAGATCCTCCAGGCCGCCGGGTACACCACGGCGGCGTTCATCAGCAACCACGTGATGGTCTCGCGCTGCGGCCTCGCCCAGGGATTCATGCTGTACGACGAAACCCTTCCCGACGCCATCCCGTCGCGCGACGCGCGCGAGCGCACCGGCCGGCCCCTCGTGAACGCCGTGCTCGCGTGGGCCGAGTCGCCGCCCCGGGACCCTCTCTTCCTGTGGGTCCATTTCATCGATCCCCACGGCCCTTACGTCCCGCCCGTGTACCCGCGCCGCGAACTTCCTGCGGCCGCGCCCGGCAGGACCCTGCCCGTCTCTGAGAGCAACAGCCCCGTGGAGGCCATCCCCGCCTATCAGGCCCTCCCGGGGGTCACCGGTGTGGGGGAATACGTCGATCGGTACGACGCCGAGGTGGACTACGTGGACGAGCAGGCCGGCCGGCTCCTCGAGGGACTGCGTTCGCTCGGCCTCCTGGAAGGCGCCCTGGTCGTGGTCGCGGCCGATCACGGGGAATCGCTGGGGGATCACGGATTGTACTTCCAGCACGGGACCAGCCTGCACGAGGCGCAGATCCGGATCCCCCTGATGATCCTCATTCCCGGCGTCGCCCCGCGCGTCGTGGAGGAGCCCGTCAGCGCGGTGGACGTGATGCCCACCGTGCTGGAGCGGATCGGGCTCCCGCAGCCCAGGGGAGTCCAGGGAACCAGCCTCCGCACGCTCATCCAGCCTGGAGGCGCCGCCGCGCATGGGCCGGAATCGCCCGGCGCGGAGGCCAGGCTGGTCTTCTCGGAGCTGGGGAGGAAGCGCGCGGTCCTCGGCGGAGCGCTGAAGCTGATCTGGGACGCGGAGGAGAAGGAGGTGGACCTCTACGATCTCGACGCGGACCTCGCGGAGGAGCACGATGTCGCGGCGTCGCGCCCCGATGAAGGACGTCGTCTCCTCGGATCGCTCGTCCGCTTCGCCCGCGCCAACACGCGCGACGAGGCGGCCGCGACCGACGAGGAAACCCTGCGGGTATTGAAGTCCCTGGGCTACGTGGAGTGAGCCGGGCGCTCCAGCGCTCTCACCAGGCGGGTTTCACGCCGCGGCCGATCGCCTCGTTGAGAAAGGGGCGGAAGGCCTCATCCGGCGCCCGGAAGTAGGCGAGGAAGATCGAGAACTGCTGCATCACGGCGTCCACGCTGCCGCTCCGGATGGCCGCGTCGCCGCCCAGGGAGTAGATGAAGGGCAAGAGCGCGCTGGTCCTGGGAGACCACAGGATCGCGTCGCGGCGCCTGGCGCCGTTCCACGTCTCGATCCTCTCCTCCAGAGCGCGCACCTGCACCCCGACCTCCTTCCATTTCGCCATCACGGCGTTCCCCTGCGCTTGCTGGTAAAAATCTTCGAGCGTGCCCCGCGTCTCGATGACGCGCCGATTGGCGGCGAAGAAGGTGTCCCAGGCGGCCTCCCGGAGCGCGATGGCCGCTTCGATTTCCGCCTCCGCGGCGGGGTCATATCCGGGAAGCCCCGAGGCGGCCATGATCTTCTCGCGCATCTGCCGCGCTTCGGGCAGGCGCCCTTCCCGCGCCAGCAGGAGGCCTTCCAGACGGCCAAGAACCCAGGGCCTGGAACGCTTCTGGTCGTCGGGGACCAGGCGGTTCAGGCGCTTCAGGGAGTCGCGCGCCGCCTCGATCCATTTCTGCTTGTCGAACGGCGGCCCAAACGCCAGTTCGGTCTGCAGGCCGTGCATCGCGTGGAGGACCGCCACCCGCGTGGAAACGGGCGCCGCGGCCGACTGGAGGAGGTTGTCCTCCTTCTCGAGCGTCTCGATCGCTTTCGTCAGGGATCCGGCGAGGAGGTCCACGCCGAGCGCGCGCACCGGGGGCGGCGGATCCTCGATCGTCCACTCCCCGCCCCACGTGGGCGCATCGGCCGGCTGGAACCGGCGGCGCCACGCCTCCAGCTCGCCGCGGGCGCCCTCCAGATCGTGGGCTCGCACGCGGCACTCCGCGAGGTCCATCATGATGCGGTCGTGCAGCGGCCACAGCGCGGCCGCCCGCCGCATGTGCGCCCCGGCCTCGTCGATGTCGCCGACTCCCATCGCGGCGAGACCCGCCTGGTGGAGCAGCGACGGATCGTTGGGACGGTGCAGACGGACCTCGTCCAGGCCGCTGATGGCGAATCCGTGATCCCCGTCTAGGTTCGCGGCGAGCCCGGACGCCAGGGATCCCCAGGGCGCCCCCGGAGCCCCGTCTTGCAGCCGCGCCGAGAGAGCCTGAAGCGCCGGGACGTCCCGCCGCCCCGCAGCCGAGATGATCTCCGCCAGCGAGCGCGCGGCGGCCGACAGCCGCTTGGACTTCAGTGCCTCCGCGGCGAGCGCCGCGGCCTCCTTCCGGCGCTCCTGCCCAAGACGGATCCACGCGAGGTCCACCTTCGCCCTGGCGAACCCGCCGTCGGCGGCGAGGGCCTCCGCGAGCGAGGCCTCGGCCGCCGGCACGTCGCCTCGGTTCCACGCGACGCCCGCACGGGCCCAGGCCGCGAGAGCGGGGCCCGACTTCGACGTGATCTCGACGAGAGAGCGGAAGGCGGCCGGCGTCTGGGCCTCGGCGGCGGTCGCCGTATGCCACGCCACGGACCATTCACGCCGGGCCGCAGCCGTCGCTCGGCCGGCGGCGTCGATGAGGGCGACCGGTCCGGACGCGGGCTCGCTCACCGTCCCCGCCTTCCCCGCCACCAGATCGCGCCATTTCAATGTGAGCGTGAAGGCCGGGCTTGCTTTGGCCCGCGCGGAGGATCTCATCGCCGGCGAAGCGGACCCTTGCGCGGAGCCGGCGGGTTCAACGGACGGCAGAAGCAGGATCCGAACCCCGGCCTCGGCCGCGAGCGCCGCCGCCGCCGGAGGCGCGGCTAGCGCGGCCGCGTCCGGGAGAGCGGCCGCATCGAGATGGAGGGCCTGAAGGGAGTCCGGCGACAGATCGTGCGCCAGAGCTGCAGTCTCGATCCGGCCGGCCGAGACGGCCTCGGCGATCAGGGCCGGCAGAGCGTCGATGATGGGATCGCCGGGCACGCCCGCGCCGGCTGGAAGAGGGGCCACGAGGACCCTGGTGGGTTCGATCTCCGCCCCGGCCGGCTCCTGCGCCGGGGCGCTTGGAGGGAGCGGGCCGAGAAGTACCAGAGCGCTCAGCGCCAGGCGGACGGCTCGACCGCGCGTGATCATGACGTCATCCCCTCCGACAAGTCCCCCGAGATGGGGGGAAGGAGCGCGTTCCGAAGAACGGCCCATCCGGCAACTCCCCGCCCTCCCCACCGGCGCTGCCCGCTGGACGGCTCGCGATGTGCTCTCGCGTAGCCCATCGGCTCTGCGCCGGAGGGCTCCAAGGAGCCACTGAGATCTACTACAAGGAGGCAAGGCCCGCAAACCGCGTCCACCCAGGTCAAGGTTGACCTGCACGCCGGCTTCGCTGCGATGTTCAGCCCTGCCGCGGGGCTGTGAACCAGAGCTGGGCCGCGACGGCCAGCAGAAGAAGGGCGAAGCCGCGGCGGAGCAGGACCTCGGGGAGGCGCTGCGCCAGCGTCGCGGAGAGGAACCCCAGCGGGACCGAGCCGAACGCCAGCGCCAGCGCCGCGGCGGGATCAGCGTTGCCGGCCCGGAAGTAGCGCCAGCCCACCGTCATCACGGTGGGGACGATCATGAAGGTGGCCGTGCCCTGCGCAAGGTGCTGTGGGAACGCGCAGGCGACCACGAGGAGCGGAATGGCGATGATGCCGCCCCCGACGCCGAAAAGGCCGCTGAAGATCCCCGCCAGAACTCCGATCAGGACGCAGATGACGTATCGCACGCTCTCTCCCGTCGGCCCACGGTGGTCGTGGCCTGCTTTGCTCGCGGGAGGCGCCTTCCACGCGCTCCCGCGCCGCGAGGTAAACCCATACTTCCACGCTCCTTAGTCTTGACCGAGCGCCAGGACCGGGCTAGTGTCCGAGCGGGCGCAGCATTTCCATCCTTGCGCAGGAGGATACCCCATTCGCGACAGCGGGACGTTCCGCGCGACTCGTGTGAGAGGCCATCTCGGCGTCGCTCATCGTAGGGTCCGAATCGCGCGGCTTCGGGTCGCCGCCACGGCAGCGCTCTGGCTCGCGGCGCCTGCCGTGGCACTCGCCATGACGCCCGCCAATGCTCCCGCAGCGTCCACCCCCTCACCCGGCCATGCGAAATCCGCGGCCCCGCCGGTGACGCTGGCCTACCGCTACGCGGCGGGCCAGGTCCTCCAGCAGACCACGCGCCAGACGCAGACGTTCACCAGCGAGGCCAGGCCGGATCAGTCGAGCGAACAGATCAGCATGCTGCGCGTCGAGTCGCGCGTCGTGAGCGTGGACGCCGACGGCACCGCGCTGATCGACGAGGTCACCACCCTGGAGGAGGACCCGAATCGGCGTGATCACAAGCAGATGAAGACGACCCGGCTCGGGGAGATCCTCTGGGTGGACATCATCCGCGGGGAGCCGACGTCGCTTCGGGGGGGCGCGCTCTTCGTGGATCGCCCCGTCCGTCCCGGCGACACGTGGACGACACGGCTGAAGCGAATCGGGGGCGGCGCGGCCCACGAGATCGCGCTTCAAGTGAAGCTGGCGACCGTCATGGGAAGTGGCTCCAAGCGCGAGGCGTCGCTCCTCACGAGCGGTCGCATGGACGAGGCGGCCGTCAATGCCATGCTCGGCGGAGCGGCCCAGGAGCAGGGCCTCAAAGGGAAGGAGTGCCTGGTGACGGGCGACGTCACCTTCAACATCGAAGCCGGCCGTGAGATCTCCTCGCGGCTCGAACTCTCCTGCAGGCTCGAGCAGACGTCAGCGCAGGGCCCACCGGCTCCCGCGACGCTCAAGATCTCCTACGAAACCGGCAGCGAGGACCCCCTCATCCCCTCCATCCCGGCGCCGTAGAAAGGGTCCGGAGCTGACGGCAGGCCCGGCCGTCCCTTCTGAGGAACCTTCACGCCGACGGGCGGCCGGCGGGCCGCTGGGGCGCCGAGAACTCCACGCCGCCGAGGTTCAGCCGGTACTCGTAAACGAGCCCCAGGCGCAGGTCCAGCATGGCGGCGAGCTCCTCGGCCATGCGCCCGCAGCCGGTGGGGACGGCGAGGATGAACGGAACTCCCGTCTCGGCCGCGCGCCGCCAGCGGGACCACGCCGCGTCCTCGGTGATGGACGTCGGCGTGGCCACCTCGAGGATCCAGGCCACGCCCGAATCGCTCGCGTCCAGCGCGACGAGGTCGGGGTACACGCCCACGTCCACGCCGTAGATCCGGTGGCGCTCGGAGTTCCTCACCAGACGCCAGCGATAACTCCCGAACTGATAGGCGGCCTCCACCGCGACCCGCTCTCGCAGCGAGCGCTCGTCGATGGGGATCATCGCCTCCGGGAGTGCGCCCGGCTTTCCCGTCATCGTGTCCATCGCCCCAGCCTCCGGCCGCCTTCGCCCTCAGGAGCACCCGCTCGTGGCGCCGCACGAGACGCACTTGAGGCAGGTGCCGTTTCTCACCATCGTGAACTGGCCGCACTCCCCGCACGCGTCTCCCTCGAACCCCTTGAACCGGGCCTGACGCCTGAGATCGTTTCGCTCGTCCGCCGGCACGAAGGCGCGGGCCACCGCGAGCGTGGAGGCCGGATGGGCGGCGCGCATGTTGCCGTTCGTGGGGATGATCCCCGCGCGCGGACGGTGATCGTCGTGGGCGGCGGCCCCGCCCGGAGAGAGCACGGCCGGACGGGGGCCAGCCGCTGCGGCGTCATCCGCCGCGCCGCCGGCCGCCGCCTCACCGGGCGGGCCGCCGAACCCGGAACCGTCTGGATCTCCGCCGCCTCCTTCCGGCGCCGCGGCGCCGAGAGGCTCGGGCGCGTCCGGATCGAGCGCCTCCCCCCGCGCGGCCCGCTCCGCCGCCTTCGGAGGCAGCGGCGCGTCCAGGCCCAGCGACGCGGCCGTCAGGGAGGCAATGACCCCGATCTCCGCCTTTGAGGCCGCCGACGTCCCGGAGGGCGCCGTCAGGGCCGGCGCACCGGGGTCGCCGGCCACGGTGCTGACGGAGGGCGGCCGGTAGTTGGGGGCGAGGTGTTTCGAGCGCAGCGTCCCGTGGTGGTGCGGCTGCGCCGAGGCCTCGTCCACGTCGCGCTCGATGACCTCCTCCTCGGTGTAGTCGGGGAGTTCTTGAGGAGCCCCCATCGCGTCGCCCCTCAGATCGTCGTGCGTCACCTGAGCCAGGTCGGTCCTGTCCAGGTAGGAGACCGCCAGCTCGCGGAAGACGTAGTCGATGACCGACGTGGCCATCCGGATGTGCGGGTTGCCGGTCACCAGGCCGTGGGGCTCGAAGCGCGTGAAGCAGAAGGCGTCCACGAACTCCTCCAGCGGCACGCCGTGCTGCAGGCCCAGCGACACGGCGATGGCGAAGCAGTTCATCAGCGAACGGAAGGCGGCGCCTTCCTTGTGCATGTCGAGGAAAATCTCCCCGAGCGCGCCGTCCTCGTACTCGCCGGTTCTCAAGTAGACTTTGTGCCCCCCGATGATCGCCTTCTGCGTGTAGCCGCTGCGCCGGTAGGGAAGCTTGCGCCTCTTGGCGATGTAGCGGGTGATGATGCGCTCCGCGATCCGCACCGCCTCGTGCTGGGCGCGTTGGCCGCTGCCGCCTCCCTCGGAGGGGGCGCCGGCGAACCGCACGGAAGGAGCGGCGGGGGCATCCTCCTCACGGCCCTTGGACCTCTCGTTCTCAGGGGCGCCGGCCGCAGCGAGCGCTGGACGGGACCCGTGGCCGTTGCCGCTGGATAGGAAGGCGGCCTCGACCGCGTCGTCCTCGTCGGCGCCGGAGCCGGGCACCGCGAGCACCTCTGCGGGCACCTCCAGGGGCATGTCCGCGGGCCTCTCCTCTCCGGCGGCGGGGAGGGCGGCCGGCTCCTCCTCGAAGATGTCCGTCAGGATCTCGCCCGCGCTGGTGCTGAGTGGCTGGCTGAGCTTGCTGCCGTCGCGGTACAGCGCGATGGCCTTCAGCATGTACCGCCACGACTGCATGTACGCGTCGCGGATGTCGGCCACCGTGGCGCCGTTGGGCATGTTGACCGTCTTGGAGATGGCCCCCGAGATGAACGGCTGCGCGACCGCCATCATCTTGAGGTGGGCGGGGTGATCGATGAAGCGGCGGCCGTAGCGCCCGCAGCGGTTGGCGCAGTCGAACACCGGGAGGTGCTCGTCCCTCAGGTGGGGAGCGCCCTCCACCATCATGCGGCCGCAGACGCGGTCGTTGGCCTCCTCGATCTCCGCCTTGGTGAAGCCGAGGCTCGCCAGCATGTTGAAGGACCAGTCGTTCAGCTCCTCGTCGGTGAAGCCGAGCACGTCCCGGCAGAAGTCGTCACCCAGCGTGAACCTGTTGAAGGCGAAGCCGATCTCGAAGGCCGAGCGCAGCGCCTCCTCGACGCGGTCCAGGGCCTCGGAAGTGAACCCTTTCTCGGCCAGCGTCTCGTGGTTGATGTGGGGGGCGCCCTCGAGGGTGCCCGTGCCGGAGCAGTAGGCCACGATGTCGGCCGCCTGCTCCTCCGTGTAGCCCAGGCGCCTCAGCGCCAGAGGCACGGAGGCGTTGATGATCTTGAAGTAGCCCCCGCCGGCCAGCTTCTTGAACTTCACCAACGCGAAGTCCGGCTCGATGCCCGTCGTGTCGCAGTCCATCAGGAGGCCGATGGTGCCCGTGGGGGCGACGACCGTGGATTGGGCGTTGCGGTAGCCGTATCGCTCACCCAGCAGGAGCGCGCGGTCCCAGTCCTCGCGGGCCGCTTTGAGCAGGTAGTCGGGGCAATGCGGGGGATCGATCCCCACGGGGACGTTGCTGAGGCCTTCGTAGAGAGCGGCCGCGGTGTTGTAAGCCGCCCGGCGGTGGTTCCGGATGACGCGCAGCATGTGGAGCCCGTTGCGCGCGTAGCCGGGGAAGGCTCCCAGCTCCGCCGCCATCTCGGCCGAGGTGCTGTACGCGTGGCCGGTGAGGATCGCGGTGACGGCGCCGCTGATCCCGCGGGCCTCGTCCGAGTCGTACGGGATCCCGGCCACCATCAGCAGCGTCCCGAGGTTGGCGTAGCCCAAGCCCAGCGTGCGGAAGGTGTACGACAGCTCCGCGATCCGGCGCGAGGGGAACTGCGCCATCAGGACGGAGATCTCCAGCACGATCGTCCACAGCCGGATGGCGTGCCGGTACGCCTCCACGTTGAACCGCCCCGTCTCGGGGTCGTAGAACTTCATCAGATTGAGCGACGCCAGGTTGCAGGCGGTGTCGTCGAGGAAGAGGTACTCACTGCAGGGATTACTTGCGTTGATGCGGCCATCCACCGGGCAGGTGTGCCACTCGTTGATCGTGGTGTCGAACTGGATCCCGGGGTCGGCGCAGGCCCACGCCGCGTAGCAGATCTGCTCCCACAGCTCACGCGCGCGGAGCGTGCGCGCCACCTTGCCGTCCACGCGGCGCGTGAGGTCCCACGCACCGTCGTTCTCCACCGCCGCCAGGAACGGGTTCGGCAGGCGGACGGAGTTGTTGGAGTTCTGCCCCGAGACGGTCAGGTAGGCGCGGGAGTCCCAGTTGGTGTCGTACTCGTCGAACCTGAGAGACGTGTACCCCTGCCGCGCGAGATGGATGACCCGCAGGATGTAGTTGTCGGGGATGGCGGCGGCGCGCGCCTGCCGGATGGCGCGCCTCAAGGCGGCGTTGTGCTGCGGCTCGAAGCGCTGCCCGTTCAGCCCGGCTTCGACCCCCTCGTGGCAGGCGCGGATGATGGCGTTGAGGTGCTTGCTGGCCAGGCGGCTTCCCGCCACCAGCGCCGCGACCTTCTGCTCCTCGAAGACCTTCCAGTTGACGAACTCCTCGATGTCGGGGTGATCCACGTTGAGGACGACCATCTTGGCGGCGCGCCGGGTGGTGCCGCCCGACTTGATGGAGCCGGCCGCGCGGTCACCGATCTTGAGGAACGACATCAGCCCCGAGGAGCGCCCGCCACCCGAGAGCGGCTCGCCCTCCCCGCGCAGGGCCGAGAAGTTCGTCCCCGTGCCGGACCCGTACTTGAACAACCGCGCCTCGCGGGTCCAGAGGTCCATGATCCCGCCTTCATTGACGAGATCGTCGCTCACGGACTGGATGAAGCACGCGTGTGCTTGCGATCGCTCGTAGGCGCTCTCGGACTGGCGGACCTCTCCCATGATCGGATCCACGTAAAAGTGCCCCTGCGGCGGCCCCTCGATGCCGTAGGCCCAGTGCAGTCCCGTGTTGAACCATTGAGGCGAGTTCGGCGCCGCCATCTGCGCGGCGAGCATGTAGGCGATCTCGTCGTGGAAGGCGAGGGCGTCTTCCTCGGTGTCGAAGTAGCGGTACTTGAATCCCCAGTAGGTCCAGCAGCCGGCGAGACGGCGGAAGACCTGCCGGGCGTCGCGCTCGGAGCCCATGCGATCCGTCTCGGCCAGAGCGTCGAGCGCGTCATCATCGGGCGCGGACCGGCGCAGCCACAGCGGCACACCGGGCTCATCGACCGACCTCGTAACCCTCGGCACCCCGGCCCTGCGGAAGTACTTCTGGGCCAGAATGTCCACCGCCACCTGCGACCACGAGGACGGCGCCTGGATGTCCCGTGCCTCGAAGACGACCGACCCGTCGGGGTTCGCGATGCGCGACGAGCGGCTCTCGAACGCCACACCGTCGTAGGGACTCCGGTCGGCTCTCGTGAATCGTCGGACGATCCTCATTGCCACGTTCCTCCCACCGTTGCGGTCGGCTGCTGAGGCCTTCTCAGGAGTGCCGGAAAGGCTCTGCCGGTGGGGCTCTCTCCGCGCCTACCACCGATCGCGCCCTCGAAGCACGACGCCGCGAAGTGTGGCGTCCCACATGCGGGGGCGGGGCGCTGTTGTACCACAAGATATTGGGTTGTCAATAGCCTTCGGAGGCGGTTTGGAGGCCGAACTCGCGGTCGAATCGGGTGCCGCGGAACCGCGCCCGGCGGGCGGGAACGAGGTCTCCTCGAACGGCGATCGATTCTTGCCTCAGGATCCTTGCGCAGCAACGGTTTCCGGGATGCTCGACCACGGTGGGACGTCATTCGAAAGGCTCCGCGGACGGCGGGAGGGAGGGTTCGAGGCGAGACGAAGGTTAGACGAATATAACACGAATGTCAAGCGAATGTCGCTGGCAGCACGCCTGGGGTGGATCGGCAGCGCGCTACTCCGCGTCCTTCGCACAACGGAAGCCGACGAACCTCACGCGGTATCCGGGGAAGAAGTGCAGGCGGTCGGTCACGCGAAGCCCCCACACCGTGTCGTTCCACGAACCGCCCCGCAGGACGCGGCGTTTCCCCGTAAGAGGGCCCATTGGGTTCTCCTGAGGGCTCTCGTCGTAGTACCGCTCGGAAAACCAGTCCTTGACCCATTCGGTGACGTTTCCGGCCATGTCCTCGGCCCCGTAAGGGCTCGCCCCGCTCGGATACGAGCCGACGGGGGCGGTCCAGGCGTATCGGTCCTCGTAGCCGGGGACGATCCAGGTCCACTCGGGGTTGCGGTAGAGGCCTGATCGGTCATAGAAGTTGCCCTGCTGGAAGGCCCCCGGCGGCTCCTTCCCCCATGGATAGGTACGCCCGTCGGCGCCCCGGGCCGCCTTCTCCCACTCGGCCTCCGTCGGAAGCCTCTTGCCCGCCCAGGCGCAGTACGCCGCCGCGTCCCACCAATCCACCTCCATCACGGGCTGGCGGGCGCCGTTCCACTCCGTGCCCCAGAAGCCGAGCGTGCCGGGGGTATGGTCCTTGGTCTGCGGCTCGCCGCGGTCGCAGGCTCTGTGACCGTTCTTCTCGACGTCGTCGAGGAACCTCCGGTACAGCGCGTTGGGGACCTCGAACCTGTCGATGTAAAAGGCCGCGAGGAAGACCGTGTGGGCCGGCTTCTCGATGGCGTAGGCGTGCACGTCCGACGCCGGGCTCCCCATCAGGAAATCCCCCGCCGGGACCAGGACCATCGGTGCGCGGTCCTTGGCCTCGTACTCCCCCTTCCTCGGCCAGTCGAACAGGCGATCCGTGCGTCGTATCGTCTCCTCGTCGCCGTGCGGCACGGACACCGTAGTGCCCTGCATCAGCACGACGTCCACCGTGGCCCGCCCATCCGGCGGCATCGTCGCCGTCTCCCGGCCCGGCATGAAGCCGGCGCGGTTCACGACGATGTCGTGCTCGCCCGCCTCGACCATCCCGCTCCACCGCGTCTTGCCGACGATCTTCCCGTCCACCCAGATCTCCCCTCCCTGGGGATAGGTGGTCACTTCGAGCCGGCCCGGCTTGGGCTGCAGCACGGCCAGGATCTTCGTCTCCTTCCCGCCGGCGATCTTCACCTTCTCCTCGAAGGTCACGTAGGCCGGGTACATGACGGAGAGGGCGTGGCGGCCGGGCGCGAGCTTGCGGACGTAGACGGGCGCGGCGCCGACGTGCTTCCCGTCGAGCCACACCTCGGCGCCCGCCGGTTCGCTCCGCACCTCCAGCGATCCGGGCTTCTCCTTGACGGGAGGCTGGTCGGGAGGCTCGGAACCGATCAGGAGGGGGTCGGCTAGTCCGATCTCGAGAGTCGCGGCGAGCGGGAGGGCCGGAGCGCGAAGGAGCGACAGGGCGAGGAGGGCGGAAGGGCCCGCGAGTCCGAGAAGAGCCGCTGCGCGGAGATGAGTCAAGGCGCTGCCCCGCGAATCGAATCCCTACTCCGGCACGTCCTGGGCGCAGCGGATGCCGAAGGAGTTGCCGCGATAGCCGGGGAGGTTCATGTGGCGGGCGCTCGCGCGGACGAAGTGAATGGAGGAGTCCCACGCCCCCCCGCGCAGGACGCGGTAGTCCCCCGAGAGGGGCCCCTTGGGGTCGTGGGTGATGGGGCTGTCGTACGAGGTAGGCGAATACCAGTCGGCCACCCACTCCCATACGTTGCCGATCATGTCCTCGACGCCGTACGGGCTCGCACCTTTCGGAAACGAGCCGACGGGGGCCACGTGCGGGAAGCCGTCGTTGTAGGTCTCGATGATCGTCCAGGTGGGCTCGATCTTCTTCACGGCCTCGTCGGCGAAGTTCCCGACAGGCGTGTCGGCGAACAGCTCGTCTCCCCATGGGAAGCGCCGGACTTGCTCGCCGCGGGCCGCCTTCTCCCACTCCGCCTCCGTCGGCAGCCTCTTGCCGGCCCAGGCGCAGTAGGCGTAGGCGTCGAACCAGTCCACCGCCTGCGCGGGCATCTCAGGGGCGTTCCACTCGGGGTCGAACCAGGTCTTCGGTTCGGGCGTGTGTCTCTTGTCCACGGGCTCGTCAGGGTGGCATGTCTTCGGGTGTTCGAGAAGCGTGGCCTCGAGAAACTTCCGGTATTCGGCGTTGGTGACCTCGTAGCGGTCGATGCGGAACACCTTGAGGACCACCTTGTGGAGCGGCTTCTCGTCCGGAAGCGCCGTCGGGTCGGTCGGCAGGGCTCCCATCTGGAACTCCCCGGCGGGAATCAGGATCGCCGACGGCTGTCCGGCTGCCACGGGGGAAGCGGCAGGAGCAGGCGGAGCGCCTGGCTCGGGAGAGGGGGTCGTCCCTCCGGGACGTGACGGTGGAGCGGGCGCCGGTGACGCCTCCGGACCCGGCTCCTGCGATGCAGGGCCGGGAGGCGGCTGCGGTCCTGGAGGCCGCCGGATGGGCGCCGCTTTCGATGGCTCCGACGCGGCGGCGGGATGCTCCAGGGCGGGGAGCGTGGCGAGCCCCATCAGAAGGGACAGAGCCGCCGCGAGGATGCGTGGTGCCTCCCTGGCGGAGCGGCACCGGAGGCGGCCGCGCGGACCATTCTTCATCGTCTCCTCCCGGATGTTGGGCGGCCGTCGCCTATCATCGAGGCCGGTCCCCGCGGTGTCAAGGCTGGGCGTGCCTCGAGGAATCCATCGCCCGCGGCGATGCCCGCGACCTGCTGCCGGATGCACCGCCTCGGGCCCCGCAAGCCTCGGCTACGCAATGATGCCCAGAACGCGAGCCGTCAGCTCACGATGATCGAGCCCGGAGGCCGCGTCCATCCGGGCGATCCACACGGGCAGATCAAGCGTTCGCCGCCACTCCAGGGAGTGCACCGCCAGCGCTTCATTTGCAAGGGCTCTCTCCCACCGAGGCCACCACGGCGCCCCCTTCCTGGCGACGGCCTCGATGATAAGGAGCGAGGTGCCCGTTCCGCCGAGGGCCGCGAGATCGTCGAGGAGGCTCCCGCGCGCCGCTTCGGACAGCTCGTTGACCGCCCAGGCAAGGATGACGGCATCCTGCCCGCGGTGGGCCGCCTCGCCTTTGGGACGTGTCCGCGAACGGCCCTCGCGCCGGGCGTCCTTGCGGCCCGGGGAGCGCGCTCTGAGGAAAACCGACCCCTCGCTTCCCGCTGCGCCGAAGTCGATTCGCAGCGTCTCACCCTCGAGGTGGAAAGCGCGATAGGTGCGCTCCGCCTCCTCGAGGGCGAACCCCGACCGATCCACGCCGATCACCTTCACGCGGCGGCGCGAGGCCCTGACCCGAGGCTCGCGTCTCTCCCCCCCGTTCTCTATCACCCCGGCGTCCTCCCTTCGGTGCCGGGCCGCGGCCCCCCACGCCGCGCCGGCGGGACCCGAGCCGCAGCCGAGGTCCCACAGCCGCGCGATGGGCACATTGTCGAAGCCGAGATCCCTCACCACGTGATGGACGACGAGGAAGTGCAACGGCGCGAAGTACAGAGCGAAGGCGGCCCTCTTGCCGGCGCCTTCGAGCGTCCCGGGGGTTCCGAGGTTTGCACGGCGACCGACATACAGAGATGACAGCGCCTGGACGCTCTTACGCATCTCGGTGAACGTCAGAACGCGCTCGAAGCGCTTCCTCGACGCAGCGTGCCATGCGTCGAAGAGAGCGCGGGTCTCCCCCGTCAAGTACGGTTCCACAGCGGGGAGATTCTAGAAGAGATCGAGCTGCGAGGCCCGCTTCGCGGGCTCGACGATCTCGTCGAACGACAATCCGATCTGCGACAGAACCGCCTCGGCCACGGGCCGGATCTGCTTTCCCACGTAGTGGGCGTAGTCGAAGGCCCCGCGGCGCGTGGCCGCCGGCTCCGCCCCGCTGACCGTCATCACGTACTCGACGAGCCTGCCGGGCCGCGTTCCCATCTGCCTCGCCGCTTTCACGTGCGGCGGCGTGGTGGCGGTGTACTCGGAGACGTCCTTGCGCAGCGCCTTCCGGTACACGAGATGGGAGTCGTGCGCTCCGGCGCGCAGATCCTCGATGAAGCCTTGGATGAACGGCGCGAGGTCCTCTCCCCGGAAGAGGCGCTCGAACAGCCCTCGCTGGAAGATCTTGCTCAATTCCGTCCAGTCGCGCCGGACGATCTCCATGCCGGTGAAGTGGAGCGTCTCCCGGCCGCCTTCCTCCACGAGCCCGGCGTAGCGCTTGCGCGCCCCGGCGGTGCCATGCCGCACCGCGGGGAGGAAGAGCCGCCGGTAAAGCCTCTGGAACTCCAGATCGAGGCGGCTCCGCACGCTTTGCGTCTCGCGCACGTGGTCGGCGAGGGCGCGGTTGAGGGTGGAGGCGAGGGCCTCCCCCCGCGCGCGCGCCTCGGCCGGATCCCTCTCTCCCGAGGCGACGAAGAGCGAGTCCGTGTCGCCGTACAGAACTGCGTACCCCATCGCCTCCGCGCGCTGCTTCGTCCACAGCAGCGTGGATTGGCCGAACTGCGTGATGGCGTTGGCGACGGCCGAGGAGTAGAAGCGGCACGCCGGGGTGGCCAGCACGCCGTAGCAGGAGTTCATGAGGATCTTGATGGCCTGCGAAGCGAGGGCGTCGCCGCGCGCCATCGCCGCGGCGCGCTCGGCGGAGAGGCGGTCGAGGAGCCCCGGCAGGATGCCGGGATCGCGGCGGAAGCAGGCGCCGTTGGGGGCACGGATCGGCCCGCCGTCTGCGGCCTTCGCGGAGGCGCCGGATCCGGTCGGGGCCTGCGCACCGGAGCCCGCGCGCGCCGCCTGGGGATCCGGCCGGAGGCCTCTTGGCGACTCCGTGAGGAGGCCGAGCGGGTCGAGGTTGTAGGTCCGGATCAGGCTCGGGTAGAGGCTCCGGAAGTCGAAGACGAGGACGTTCTCGTGGAGCCCCGGGACGGGCTCGAGCACGGCCCCGCCCACGGTGGGCTCGCGCGTCTCCACCGATCCCACGCTCGGGGCCACGAAACCGCGCTTCCTCAGCTCGTGGAGATAGAGGAAGTCGAACGAGGCGATGCTGGCGCCGACCCTGTCCAGGGGCATCCCCGTCAGGAGGCTCCGGCGCACGGCGAGATCCACCACGCCCGTCCGTCTCAGGATATCGGTGACCAGCCGCGCGTCGGTCAGGTTGTAGGCGAGGAAGCGCGGAAGATCTTCGTGGTAGAGACGGTCGATCTCCTCGGCGCGATCCCGCCCCGCGATCAGCTTCCCCTCCCCGAGCAGCGTCCGGGCTGCGGTCTCCAGCCGGTAGTCGTCGAGCTTCACGAACGCTCCCTTCAGGAGCGCGATGCCGTCCAGGACCACACGGCCGACCACCTCCGCGCGGGAGGATCCCGGCATGGCGCCGTCGAGCCGCAGCCGCAGCGGCTCGGCCGTCCTCCCGAGGCTCACCTCCACTCCCGCCCGGGATGCGACCGACTCCAGGACCCGCAGATCGAAGTCCACCACGTTCCAGCCGGTGAGGATGTCCGGGTCGATCGCCGCCACACGCCCGCAGAAGCGCCGGATGAGGTCGGCTTCATCGGAGCAGGGCGTGGTTTTCATTCCTTCGAGAAGCGGCGGCGGCGCCCCGCCGGGCGGCACGTAGAGGACCTCGGCGACGCCGTCGCCGTGAAGCGAGAGGGCGTAAAGGCGCCGGCCACGCGGATCCGTCTCGATGTCGAATGAGAGGACACGCAGCGGCGGCGACCACTCGCACGGCGTCAGGAGCGGCCTCTCGAAGATCCGCAGACCGGCGTCGGGAGAACCGGCGCCGGCGTGAGGAGGCGGCGGGGCCACCCGTGACGCCCCCTCGATGTCCAGGGCGCCCTTGATCCCCCGGTCGATGAGGAAGCGCGTGGCGAAGCGGACATCGGCTTCGTACGTGGGGACGTGCTCGGCGGATAGGCGGTCCCGCAGCGGCGGTGTGTCGGACGGCCTGGCGAGCTCCACGCGCACGGCCGGCTCTTCCTGCATCGTGCGCAGGTGCGTCTTCTGGACGGCCTCCGCGCCCAGCCGCCGCGCGCGCGCCTCGTCGGCGGCCCTGATGAAGAAGTACGGGATCAAGGTGTCGTCGCGGACGAGGAAGGCCCGGCCGGTCTCGAGGCGCCCGTAGAGGTGCACCACGGGGCGGTGGCCCTCGATCCGGTACGTGGGCTGGAGGATGAAGCCTTTCATGCGGGAGCGCCCCCACGCCGGGCCGTCAGATTCCTCCTTGTCGAGCCGATGCCCAAGTATAGGCCAATCGTGGGGCTGCCCGGCCCGGGGTGTTGGCCCACATGGCTCCGCGGTCTCGCGGACAGGCGCTCGCCGGTTCGCACCGCTCGTCCTCCTCGCGCCCGCGCCGACGATTCCCGCGGCTCGTCGAGTCTCAGCGGCCGTGATACGATGCGGGGCCATGAACCGCCGGATCGGCGTCCGCATCGCGCGCACGGCGCATGCCGTCGCCGCGGCCGTGGCGATCGCGGCCCTCGCGGCCCTGATGCCGGCCTCGCCGTTCGAGCTTCCCGCGCGCGCGGCGGAGCCAGGCGCGGCCACACCCGCCGACGTCGATCCCGCGGCCGCCATCGCCGCAGCCCACCGGACGCTCGACGAGGATCTCAGGAAGGCGATCCTCTCACCCTTCACCGCGGTGGCGGCGCACTACATCGAGTCGGGGCGCACCGTGCGGCTGGAGGCCGACGAGCGGGGCGTGAGCCTCGATCCGGCGTCGAACGCCTCGCTCACCGCGACCGACGCAGTCATGGCGGCCGTCACGTACACCGGCGACGCCTTCTGGGTGGCGCCCGTCTCTGGGGCGGCGGCGCCGGCCGTCCGCGGCACCACCGAGAACGGGGACGCCGCGCCGGGACCGGGGACGGAGGTGAAGGAGAAGCGCGCCGTGGCCGCCGACGAAGTCATCGGCCTCGGGCGGTTCTTCCTCGAGATGTCTCCGCAGTCGGGCATGGGCCGGGTCCTGATTTACGACCCCGATTCCCCGATGAAGAAGGCGTTCACCGGATTGAAGTGGTTCGATCCCGACCCCGCGCTCCAGGTGAAGGCGACGTTCAGACCCCATCCCGCCCCGGACAGGATCACCATAGGCACCAGCCGCGGGCTCAAGAAGGAGTACTTCCGGGCCGGAACGTTCGAGTTCACCGCGGGGGGAACGCCGCAGACCCTCACGGCGCTCTCCGTCAGCGAGAAGCCGTCGCCCGGGGAGACGTTCTTCGTCCCGTTCCGTGACGCGACCACGGGGAAGGAGACGTACGAGGTCGGCCGGTACCTCTCCGTGAGGTACGAGGGGGCCGGCGCCGCCCACGTGATCGACTTCAACACGGCCACGAATCCCAACTGCAACTACTCCCCGCATTACAACTGCCCCATCCCGCCGAAGGAGAACACCCTCACGGTCTCCATCAGGGCGGGCGAGAAGACGTACCCCTCCCACTGACCCGCCGACCGTCTCCCCGCCTCGTCAGACGGTCCGATGGGTGTGGGTCCGCTGGGCGGCTTGCCTCGGCGACCCCGGCAAGCGACACTCCGGCCGTGAGCTTCGACGACGAACCCACCGGTCCGCTGCCCGCGCTCGAGCGCCCCGACAGCCTGCGCTCCGCCATCGCGGCCATCCCGAAGACCGAGCTCCACCAGCACGTGGACGGCTCGATCCCCCTGCCCCTCATCTGGCGGCTGATGGTCCGCCACGGCCTCAACCCGGTCGAGACGATCGAGGAGATGGAGCGGATGCTGGTGATCCAGCCCGACGAGGAGGGGACTCTCATCACGTATCTGGACAAGTTCCACTTCCCGCTGTGGATCACCCAGTTCTACGAGAACATCGTCGAGGTGACGCAGGCGATCGTCGAGGAGGCTGCGCTGCACAACGTGAAGGTGCTCGAGCTGCGCTACTCCCCCATTATCCATACCTACGCGGGTCTCACGTTGAGGCAGGCGATCCGCGCGGTGCTCACGGGTCTGAACCGCGGAGCCCGGAACGAGATCCGTGTGGGGCTCACCATCATCGCCATGCGGCACCACGGTCCCCACATCGCCAAGATTCTCGCCCGGCAGGCCATCTCCGAGGCGCAGCAGTTCCACAAGAACAGCGGCGTCGTGGGTTTCGACATCGCCGGGGCCGAGCGCGGCAGTCCGCCGCACCTCTTCGCGGAGGCGTACGAAATCGCCCGCAAGGGAGGGCTCGGGCTCACGGCCCACGCGGGCGAGGACGAGGGGCCCGAGATGGTCTGGCAGGCCGTGGATCGGCTCGGCGTCAACCGGATCGGCCACGGCTGCTCGGCCGTCCGCGATGCGGAGCTGGTGCGCCGCCTGGCGCGGGATCGGATCCTGATGGAATGCTGCTTGACGTCCAACTACCAGACGGGAGCCGTCTCGCGCACCGATCGCCACCCGATCCTGACCTTCCTGGAGGCCGGGGTCCCCGTCGCGCTGTGCACCGACAACACCACCGTGTCGGGCACCGATCAGACCGCCGAGAATCTCCTTCTGGCGCGAAGCCTTCCCGTCGAGACCATCGCGCGGATCCACACCGAGGCCGCCGCGAGGACCTTCATCCACCTGGCCGCGGCTTCCTGATTCCCGCGGCCGGCCCGGCGCCGCGGGGCGCGCTCATATCTCGTGGTTCAGGACGCGGCGCAGCGTGGCGGCGTCGATGTTGCCACCGGAGAGGACGATGGCCACGGTCTTCCCCGCCAGGCGCTCGCGCAGCTTGAGAAGTCCCGCCAGCCCCGCGGCGCCCGCCCCCTCCACGAGCGAGTGCGTCGTGCGCAGGAGGATCCGCAGCGCCTCGGCGAGCTCCGCTTCGCTGACCGTCACGAAATCCTTCAGCCCCTCCCACAGCGCGCCGAACGTGAGATCGTAGACGTTGCGCGTGGCGAGCCCGTCCGCGAAGGTGTCGGCGGAGGCGGCCGCGACGGGTCGGCCCGTGCGCCAGGAGTCGTGGATGGCGGAGGCGCGCTCCGCCTGCACACCGTACACCTCCACCTCGGGCTTCAACGAACGCACGACGGTGAGCGCGCCAACCGCCTGCGATCCGCCGCCCACCGCCATCACCATCGCGTCGAGCCCCGTGGACTGATCCAGGATCTCGTACCCGACGGTCGCCGCGCCGGCGATCACAAGCGGGTCGTTGGTGGAGTGGACCATCCGCAGCCCGCGCTCCCGGACGAGCCGCTCCGCGACCTCCACCGCCTCGTCGTAGTCGCGCCCCTCTTCGACGAGCGTGGCGCCGAGCCCGCTTATGGATTCATTCTTCTCGGGGTTGTTGCCGACCGGCACGCAGATCGTGACCGGCACGCCGAAGAGCGCGCCGGCGTAGGCGAGCCCCAATCCATGGTTGCCGCGCGTCGCGGCCACCACGCCGCGCCGGACTTCCTCCTCGGTCAGGGCCGTCACGACCGACAGGCCGTTGCGCACCTTGAAGGCGTTGGTGGGGTTGTGGTTCTCGTGCTTGACGATGACGCGGATGCCGCTGCCGACGGCGGCATCCAGCGGCGCGTAGCGCCTCAGGGGCGTCGGCTCGAGGAACGTGGCGATGCGCCGGCGCGCAGCCAGAACGTCCTGAAAGGTGATGGGCCACACGCTCACGCGGCGTACCCTCCGCCCGCTCTCACCCCCGCGCCGGGGCGGGCGGGGACGGCGCCCCGCCCCTTCACGGGATCAGCGCCCGCCGGAGGGCACGGTGGACGGGGCGCCGGCGGGCTCGGGGATGGTGATGTCGATGGCGGCCACCTTGCCGAACGACTCCAGCGGCCGGTCCAGCCCCTCGGTCTTGCCCACGACCAGGATCGCCAGGTCGTTCTTCTTCACGTAGGTCCTGGCCACGCGCGCCACGTCGGCCGGGGTGACCTTCTCGACGTTGCCACGGTACCGGGCGAGGAAATCGCGCGGGTAGCCGAAGTACTCGTAGACGATCTGCTGGTTGAGGACCTTGGCCCTGGAGTCGTAGTTGAAGACGAACGAGTTCAGGATCGACTCTTTCGCCCGGGCCACCTCGTCCTCGGTGAAGGGCTTGCTCACCAGAGCGTCCACCTCCTCCAGCAGCGCGTCGATGGCGGCGGCCGTGGTCTCGGTCTTGGTGGTGAGCCACGCGTTGAAGGTGCCCGGGTAGTCGAAGTTCGAATCGAGGCCGCCGCGCACCGAGTACGCGAGGCCTTTCTCGGAGCGGACGTTGCTGAACAGCCTCGACGCGAAGGAGCCCGAGAAGACTTCGTTCATCACGGTCGCCGCGAAGTAGTCGGGGTTGTCTGTTCGGATGCCGACGTGGGCCATGATGACGTCAGACTGGGTCATGTCGGTCTTGACGATCCGGTGGAACCCCGGCCGGGGCGTCTTCTGGTAGGCAGCCTCCGGGTCCTTCGCGTCGGGCCCCTTCGGCCAATCTCCGAACGCCTGCTCCAAGAGCGCCTTCATCTCGCGGGGGTCGAAATCCCCCACCACGCCCAGGATGGTCCGGTTCGGGAGGAGATACTTCCCGTGGAACGCCTTCAGATCGGCCTGCGTGATGGAGTCGATGGTGGCGTACTCGGTGTTGCGGGCGTAGGGGCTGTCGGCGCCGTAGACGAGGCGCCGGCTCTCCCGGAACATGATCTGCATCGGCTCGTCGTTGCGCCGCGCGATGGAGGCCATCGCCTGCGTCTTGGCGACCTTGATCTTCAACTCTTCGAAGGCGGGCGTGCGCACGATGCCGGCGAAGACCCTCAGCACGTCGGGAAAGTCGCCCTTCAGGCACGACAGAGTCGCCGAACCCGAATCCGTCCCGATGGAGGTCTCGATGCGCGCCCCTCGCGCGTCGAGGGTGTCGTCGATCTCGTCTCCGGTACGGTCCTTCGCGCCGCCGGTGCGCAGCACCGTCCCGGTGATGGAGGCGAGCCCGACCTTCTCCGGAGGCTCGAGCCGGGAGCCGGTGCGGATGCGGGCGCTGGCCTGGATGAGGGGCAGCTCGTGGTCCTCCATCAGCATCACCACGAGCCCGTTCTTCATGACATAGCGCTCGGGCTCGGGGATGGTGAAGGGCCGCAGTGGGGGGTGCTTGATCTCCTTCCAGTCGCTCGCCTGCGCCCAGACCGGCGCAGGGGCGGCCCCGAGCACCCAGAGGCCGGTGAGCCCGAGGAGGGCCGCGGCGGCGGCATTCCCACGAGTCATGCGTGACGTCTTCATGATCGCCTCCTACTCGCCCGACGCCGCCGCTTTCGGCGTGGCGGTCCCGGTCGTCTCGATGTAGCCGACGGTCCTGTTGGTGTCGGTGAACGTGGCCTTCGCCACTCTCAGCACGTCCGCCTTGCTGACATTCTCGAGGCGCTCCACCGAACGGAAAAGGTCCCGCCAGTCTCCGTTGAGCGTCTGGTACTGGCTCAGATTGAAGGCCAAGCCCTGGTTGCTCGCGAGACCGCGCACGAGGTCGGCCTTGGCGCGCGCCTTCACCATGGCCAGCTCCGCGTCGCTGACCTCCGCCGTGCGGATTTTCTCCACCTCGGCCCGGATGGCGCCTTGGACTTCCTCGCTGGTGTGTCCCTTGGCGGGCACGGAGAAGACGATGAACAGGCTCGGATACTTGTCGCCCGGGAAGCCGTTGAAGGTGCTCACGTTCGCCGCGATCCTCTTGTCGCGCACGAGGCTACGGTACAGACGCGACGTGCGCCCGCCGCCGAGGATGGTGGCGATGGCCTCGTAGACCTCGTTGTCCCCATCCGTGACGGCGGGCCTGTGGTACCCCTCGGCGTAGAGCGGCTGCGCGGGATCGACGAGCTTCACGATTCTCTCGCCGGTCTGCTGCGGCTCCACGGTGCGCAGCGGCGGGGGCACCTCCCCCTTCGGGAGCCTGCCGAAGTACCTCTCGATGATCGGGATCGCCTCGGAGGCTCTCACGTCGCCCACCAGCGCCGTGACCAGGTTGGCGGGAACGTAGTGGCGCCTGTAGAAGGCCTCCGCATCCTTCATGCTGAAGGAGTCCAGATCGCTCATGTATCCGACCACCGGCTGGCCATACGGGTGGGCCGTGAAGGAGGCGGCGGTGAACTGCTCGATCAGGCGCCCGATGGGGGAGCTCTCGGTGCGCATGCGGCGCTCTTCCTTGACGACGTCCCTCTCCTTGTAGAACTCGCGGAAGACGGGCCTGAGGAAGCGCTCCGATTCCAGATAGGCCCACAGCTCCAGCTTGTTCGAGGGCAGCGAGTAGAAGTACACCGTGGAGTCGCTGCCCGTTCCCGCGTTGAGGCCCACGCCCCCCACACGCTCGATGATCTCGCCGAACTCGTTCTTGACGACGTACTTGCCGGCCTCCTCCTGGGCATCCTTCCAGGCCTTCTCCAGATCCTTCACCCGCGCCGGGTCGGCTCCCTTGCGGCGTCGCTCCACGTCGAAGGCGGCGTAGGCCGTCTCGACCTTCTCGATGACGACCTTCTCGGCGGTGTAGTCACTGGTGCCGATCCGGTCGGTTCCCTTGAAGGCCATGTGCTCGAACATGTGGGCGATTCCGGTGATGCCGGGCACCTCCTGCGCGGCGCCGACGTCCACGTACGTGGCGAAGGTGAAGACGGGTGCCACGGGGCGCTCGACGATGAGGAACGTCCAGCCGTTCGCGAGACGGTGGAGCGTCACCTTCTTCTCGAAGTCGCCGAGGCTCTGAGCCGAGGCCGGGGCGGCGGCAACGCCGGTGAGGCCCAGCGTCAGGAGCGCGGCGAGTATCCGGGGCCTCGCCCGGGGAAGAAGACGGGGAGTTTGTCGCATGTGGGTCACCTCATGCTCGAGTCCGGGCGGGTCTGCTCACGTGTTTGGCGGGATCCAGAGGCGCGCATTATACCGGGCGGGAGAGCGGGAATCACGCCTCCCCGATTCGGTTCCCCGCCGGGCCTACGCCCCGGTCTCGAGGGATTGGACGATTCGTTCCAGGTCGTCCAGGATGCCGCGGACGTGTTCGACGTCGAGATCATCGCGGCCGTAGCGGTGGCGGGTGGCCTTGAGGCGTCCGTCCTGCATCGCCAGGACCGCCATGTGGCGGCCGTGCAGCAGCGAGTCGAGGGCCTCCCGAACGACGGGAGATCCGCGCATCCAGTTGGCGAAACGATCGGTCTCGTCGCACGAGAAGACGTAGTCGGCGTCGAGGCGGGGATCGCCGATCTCGAGGTCCTTGACGAGGCGCAGCGCCTTCAGGATGCCGCTGCCGGGGTACTCCTTGTGGATCTCGAAGGACAGGGGCACCCGGCATCCAAGGAGGGCGTGGAACTTGGAGGGCTTGTTCTTCCCGCCCGGCTCGAGGACGAAACGGGCGTCACGCCCTCTGTAGTGCCCCTCCAGCCGCACGGTGAATACTCCTTTGACCTCGGAGGGCCGCTCGTCCAGGAGCCCCGAGAGCGACAGGAGGTGCTTCTTCTTGCGCATCCTGGCGAAGGTGACGATGACCGCGACGGCGCCCGCGACCAGGGCGAAGATCACCCAGGGATTCCGTTCCAGGAAATGCGGGACATCCAGCGGCATGCCTCATCGACCTCCGCAACGCCGCATGGTGGACCCTGAAGAGCCCGACGGTCAAACTCAGTCGGTCTTCACCGCCCGCGGTCCGGCCTTACCTTGCGCTGGCGGCCGTCTTGACGCCTCGGCGGGGCCCGCGGTAGGCTCACATCCACCCGATCTCCTGGCCCGGGCGATCCGATCATGACAACGCCGACCGAAGAGAACCCGCGCCTCTCGGCCCTCATCCGCGGATTGGACCGCGCCGTCGGAGCCGAGAGCGACAAGAAGCGGA
>CAYNUH010000057.1:0-23345 GCA_964400605.1 uncultured Acidobacteriota bacterium
GTCTACGCGGCCGACATCGACATTTTATCCGCCGGCCGCACCGATGGGAACCCCGCCCGAGCCTGGCTGACGAAGGCTGGGCGTGAGGATAGAATTAACCGTCCGTCGGCCTGCAGCCGGCGGCGGGCAGGGGGCCCGGGGTAGATCGAAGGGTCTCGCCCGCCGCGGCTGAGGCCGAGCGATCGAGACCTCCGTGAGGTGACGCGATGCCGGCGATCCCGTTCACAGGGAACTACCAGGACCTCTCCACCGACAAGGGCTACCAGTTCAAGTTCTTCTGCGAGAAGTGCCAGAACGGCTACATGTCGTCGTTCAAGATGTCGAAGTTGGGGATGGCGGCTTCGGCGGCGAAGGTGGCCGGGAGTCTCCTCGGCGGCATCTTCGGGCGGGCCGCCTCCGGGGCCTACGAAGTGCAGCGCGCCGTCGGGGGCCTCGCACACGACGCCGCTCTCAAAGAGGCCGTGGCGGAGATCGCTCCGCTCTTCAAGCAGTGCACGCGCTGCGGGCAGTGGGTCTGCGAGCCGGTCTGCTTCAACAAGAAGGCGCAGCTCTGCGAAGCGTGCGCCCCCGATCTCGGCGAGGAGCTGGCTGCCGCTCAGGCGGCCGCGGCCAAGGAGCAGGTCATCGAGAAGGCGAAGGCCGTGGACTGGACCTCGGATCGGGACGTGGCCATGGTCACGGGAGCGCTCTGCCCCAAGTGCGGGGCCAAGACGCAGGGCGGGAAGTTCTGCACGGAGTGCGGGTCGCCCCTCGTGGTGAAGATGAGGTGCGGCTCCTGCGGGGCCGAGGTGGAAGGCAGCCCTCGCTTCTGCCCGGGGTGCGGCAAGCCGCTGAGTTGACGGCGCTCCGCGCGGCACGGAGGGATGCTCGGCCGGGAGTTCGCCCGCTCACGGGGTGCTTCCCGCCCCGGCGCCCGCCGGCGGGTCGAGGAAGATCGGCGCGTCGGGTCGGCGCGGGAGCCGGAGGAAGGCGTCGCCGAGGCGTCCGGCGTCCTCGCTCCGTGCTGCGATCAAATAGAAGAGCGTCCCGCCGCCCGGACGTCTCACCGCGCGGATCGCGCTGCGCGGCGTCCCTCCCGCTGACGCCGGGCCCGGAGGCGTGAAGACGGCCGGCAGCCTCTCGGGCTCCCTGACATCCTCTGGGCCCAGGAAGACGACCCCGCTCAGGCACTCGTAGTTCTCGAGGAGGGCCTGAGCATTGGGATCGGACGGCCTGTAGATCCAACGTTCCCGCAGGCCCGTGCCCCGCCGGATCTCCGCGGAAGCCCCATCGAGCCCCTCCCCGACGGCGAATACGGCCCAAGCGAGATAGTCGGCCGGAGGGGAGTCGAGGACCACGGAAAGGCTCTCGGCGCGACGGGCCACCTTCTTGAAGACCCCCCTGTCGATGCGCCGGCGCCGGCCGACCGAAGCGGCCACCAGCGGGTATATCTCCTTCGCGAAAGCGTCCACGCTCTCGACGTGATACCAGCGGTCCGCGAGGCTGAACATCGACGGCTGGAGCCTCGCCTCCGCCAGCCCCTGCCCCAGCGCCGTGGGGAGCGCCTCGCGCAGGAGGAGCCACACCACGGGCCCCGCCTTCCCCGCGGCGTGGACCTGCCGCGCCAGGGCGTCGTGGCGCTCCGGTGACATGAGGCTCCAGAAATAGTGGGAGGATTCGTGGGCGATGACCTGGATCTGGTCCGCGGGGGAGTCCCCGGGGCGGATCTCCATGAGGAGATCGCGCCCGTCGGCCTGAGCGTGCGTGGGCCCGTCCTCGGGAAGCGCCATGAGATGGATGCGGCCCGGCGGGGAGGCCGAGGGGTCCACGCCGAAGAACGCCGCGACCTCTCCGAGGTAGGCGCGCACGCCGCCCTCGTCGAGGAAGGCCCTGAAGCGCTCCTCGAAGCGCGGCAGATACGTCATCTCCTTCCACACCTCGTCGAAGCGCGGCCGGAAGGCCTCGATGACGCGGCGCACTTCGCCGCTTTCCTCCGGCGTGAGATCGCCGGCCAGGGAGTCGATGAAGTCCTCCACCGAAGCGGCCTCGTAGGAGCGGACGCGGAAGGTGCGCCGCCAGTCGGGCACCTCTTCTTCCTGAGGAAGGCAGCCTCCGCGGTTGAGGATCGCCGGTGCGGGGCGGGCAACGGTTTTGAAGCGGATGAGCGACCACGACCGGAGCAGCTCCGTCTCCTCCGTCGTGGGCGTGGCGAAGCGCGCCTGCCAGTACCGCCTGTAGGACCGGATTGTCTTCCCGCGCGACGAGCCGGCGAGGTTGTCGATCCAGTGGATAAGGTTCGCGGTGTACGAGATGGAGATCTCGAAGCGCGGGAGGTTGCCGTGGTCGGGCGCGGGATCCGAGACCGAGGCGTCCGCCGCCGGTGCGCCGGCGGACGGGGAGATCGTCCCGCCCAGGAAAGCGACCGCCATCATCACGCCGGCTTGCTGCGCGTGCGCGATCTTCCGACCGGTGGCCGCCGGAGCCTTCCTCAAGGACACGGAGACACGTTGGGCCGCATCTCCCCGGCCGCGTCGAATCCGAGGCTCCCCTCGATCCCGTCCCGCACGCCCGTGGCCAGGTAGAAAAATCCCCCGCCGGGCGGCACTCCGGCGGGATCGTCGTAGGCGGGCACTCCGAGGCCGGAGACGAGGCACGTCCCGTAAGAGGGGGGCGCCGACAGGGGAAGGTCGCCGCGGTAAAGGTTGTACGTGACGCTGTGCGGCTCCGGAGCCCAGGAGAGCGCCCCCGTCACGTCGGCCGTCAGGTCCGTGACGAGCTTCAACAGGCTCTCGGAGCCGGCGAGGACGTCGAGCTTGCCGCCACCGAAGATGGAGTTCGGCACACTCCCCGTGAAGGCGTCCGCGCGCGCGCTCGCGGAGAGCAGGTCCCGCGCCTGCGCGGCGTCGAGTCCGGGGTTGAACTGGAGCAGCACCGCGAGCGCCCCCGCCGCGTGCGGCGCCGCCATGGACGTTCCGCGCAGCGTCCAGTGGAAGCCATCCGGCGTCCGGCGCACGAGCGGCATGGTGGGAAGCAACGACGTCAGCGCGGCGGCCACGAACTCTCCGGGCGCGGCCACTTCGGGCTTCAGCCTTCCGTCCCGCGTGAGGCCGTTGGAGGAGTACGACGCCGCGTTGCCGATGGCGGCCGAGATCCCGAAGCAGGTGGTGCCGCTGCTGTTCGGGTCGGCGTTGGGCCAGCACGACCGCGTGACGTAGCCACCCACGGACGTCGCGTGCCGCGACGTCGCCGGCACCCCCACCAGCGTGGACTCGGAAGCGGGGTTGAACCGGATGTGCGATCCGCTGCTGCCGATGAGGGACTCGCTCCAGATGTGGTAGCGCCCGCCCAGGGGCGCCGCCACGCCCGTCACCCGCACCTTCATGGTGCGCCCGCCCGGCGGCGCCGTGACGGGCGAGCAGGCGCCGTCGTCGGAGAGGACGATGAAGACTTCGCTGTCGAGGTTGTCCGGGTCGGGGGTGTTGGTGGCGTCGATGGTGACGGCGCCGCTCGCTGTGCACACCGTCCCCGTGGCCGTCCCGCGCGCTGCCGAAGCGAGGAGCACGCCGTTGGGATCGAGAACGCCCACCGTGAGGTCGTCGCCGCCCTCGTACCAGAGATCCATGTAGATGGCATCGTTGCCAGCGCCCGACAGCGGCGTGTAGGAGGGGATCTGGAAGGGATGATCGTTCGTGCCCCCGGCGGCGACCGTTCCCTCAACGTGGATCGCGTCGCCGCGGGAGTTGCCCGAAGCGATCGCGGCGGCCCGCCCGCCGTTCCCCGGGGCGAGCAGCGCGTCGAGGGAGATCTCATCCGGGTCGGTGGCGTCGTGCGCGCCGAGGTCGCTGCCCAGGCTCATGTTGATCACGAAAGGCTCGCCCGCGTCCGCGGCCTCCTGCTCGATCCACGCGTAGGCGGCCGTCAGGTCCCCCTCGAAGGCGCCGGTGGTGGTGAAGACCTTCACGACGAGGAGGTCCGCTTCGGGCGCGACGCCCGCGTACGTGCCCGGCGGCACGCCGTTGGCCGTGGCCAGCCCGTTGCCCGCCGCAATGCCAGCCACGTGGGTCCCGTGGCCGAATCCGTCCTCGAGGCCGGCGGCCGGGCCCCCGGTGAGATCGGCGTCGAGGTCCGCCTTCGACCAGCATCGGCCCATCGTGATGCCGGCGCGGCACCCGGCGCCGCCTCCGGCCGCGTCGGTCTGATCCCAGGCGGCGAGCACGCGCGAGGATCCGTCCGGGTTGCGGAAGTCGAGATGGCGGAAGTCGATGCCGGTGTCGATGACGGCGACGATCACCCCACGCCCGGTGCCCCCGTATGCGGCAGCCTCCGCGTCCGCGCCGACGTCGGGCGTGCTCACGTCGAGCATGGGCCGGTACGCGCGCGCGGGCTTGACCGAGATCACGCCGGGGAGCCGCGAGAGCGCCGGGAGCGCGGCCGCGGGCGCCGCCACCGACGCGATCCCTCCCACGACGGCCCTCACGGCGATCCCCATCGCTGGGGCTTCCCGGCGCAGGATGTCCGGCTGGTGCGTGCGCACCCTGGCGAGGATCCTACCGTCGGGCGCGTGGATCAGGAACGGCGACCGCCCCGCCTGGAGGCGGGAGCGGAGAAACTCCTCGAGCAGCGGATGGAGCGTTCGCGGGTTCGGCGCGCCGTCCTTTCCTCCGCCGTCGGCTGCGCCGGGCGAGACTTCCGCGCTGAAGGCGCCCGCGAGCACGGCCAGCAGGAGAAGGACCTTCGCCGCGGGACGGGAAGCGGGGGCGGTTGCGGCCATGGATGCCGGCATTATAAGCGAGTCCGGAGCGGCCTGGTGGCTCCAGAAGGATCTGCGCCGGCGCCTCATCCGTTATGATGGGCCTTCGGCCGCGGGTCGCGGCGCGTTCGGGAGGCATGCCATGGGATCCACGGGCAAGGGAGAATCGAAGGGGAAGGCGGCGCGGACCCCTCGGAAGAAAAAGCAGGCCGAGCCTCAACCCAGGGGCCTCACGGCGGATCAGGTCGCGTCGGATCAGCCGCCCGCCAAGGTCGCGGATCTCTCTCGCGCCATCGAGGGAGACGGCGGGCGCGTCGTCGGCGCCTACCGCGATCCACTGGGCGGGCGCTGGCAGGTACTCGCGGCCCTGCCGGTCGAGAAGGTCGCGCCCACGCCGTTCCAGCGCGACCTCTCCGAGGCGCACGTCGCCCGCCTCGCCGACGTCATCGATCGCCTCGACCGGTTCCTCGACCCCGTCATCGCCGTCCGCACCAAGGAAGGGGTCTACTGGACCCCGAACGGGCATCACCGGACGTCCGCGGTAAAGCGCCTCGGCGGCCGATCCATAGTCGCGCTCGTCCTTCCCGACGAAGAGGTGGTCTACCGGATCCTCGCCCTCAACACGGAGAAGGCCCACAACCTCCGCGAGAAGTCCCTGGAGGTGATCCGCATGGCGCGGGCACTTGCGGAGGCCGACCGCCGCCCCGAGAAGGACTTCGCGCTGGAGTTCGAGGAACCCGCGTTCCTCACGCTGGGCTTGTGCTACGAGGAGCGCGGCCGGTTCTCGGGCGGCGCCTACCACCCGGTCCTCAAGCGCGTGGAGGAGTTCCTCGGTGCGCCCCTCCCGAAGGCGCTTGAAGAGAGGAAGGAGCGCGCCGGCAAGGTGCTGGCGCTGGACGACGCCGTCGTCGAGGCCGTGAGCGGCCTCAAGGTCCGCGGGTTCGACAGCCCCTACCTCAAGGCTTTCGTGGTGGCCCGCGTCAACCCGCTGCGCTTCCAGCGGGGGGCCAGGGCCGCCTTCGACGCGACGTTCGAGAAGATGATTGCCGCTGCGCGCCGCTTCGATGCCGGCGCTGTCCGCGCCGATCAGCTCGCCCGCGCCTCCGGGCCCCCGGAGGAATGAAGCGTGACGCCGTCCAACCCCGGCCCCTCCCGCCTCCGGCCCGCCTGCGGACGGTTTCGAAGATCCTCCCTTTTCTCCGCCGCCGGCATCGCCATCCTCCTGCCTGCAGCGTGGGCGATCGCCGCCGAGTCGCCGGCAGCGCCGCGGCGCATCGAGAGCATCGGCGACGTCGAGGTGCGTACGCCGCCGTGCGATGGCCTGCCCTGCCGCGCGATCTACACGCCTGCGAGGGTGCGGGAATGGGTGGAGGCCTTGGTGGGCGACGCCTTCGACGAGGAGAAGGTGGTCCGCCGCGTCGAGAGGCACTACACGCTCCTGGGGTACAGCCCGGTCATCGAGGCCTCGCTCGTGGAGGGTGCGTTGGGGATCCGGATCCTCGAGGCGCCGGCCGTGGTTTCCGATGTGGTCGTCGATCCGAACCTCGTCACCCGCCTTCTCCCGCGGGGGCTGACGGAGGGGCTTCCGCCCATCTCGCGCCCGCACGCCCTGACGGAGTGCCTCCGCACGCGCCCGGGGGATCTCGTCAACCGGGAGCGCCTTGCGCAGGAGACGTACGACCTGGCCCTCCTCGGATACGACCTGGTGCCCGTGATTGGCGCCGATGAAGGAGCGGGAACGAAACCCACCAGCGATTCCCGCACGGGGTCGGCTCGAGGCCCGGAGCCCACGTCCGAGCCTCAGCAGGATGAACAATCGACCGCTGGTGGCGTGGAGGCGCCCCCCGGCGGCCCGGAAGCCGCGGCTGGGGGATCGGATTCGCCCGCTCAGGAGGCGGGGCCGTTTCCGCCGTGCCGCTACGTCATTCTCAGAAGGATCCCGCGCAGGAGGTGGCGCGAGGCGAAGGAGGCGCTGGAGGGCGCCCCGGCGCGTCTTGCCGTAGGCCCGCTGCAGAAACGCTGGATCTCGGGGAGCGCCGAGTACAGCCGGAGAGATCTCTTCAGCGCGCGCCTCTTCTACCAGCGGGCGCACCTCCTCCGCGAGTTCGACCTGCTGGAGATCAGCCCCTACGTGTCCCAGCAGTTCGCGGGCGCGATCCGCTACCAGATCCCGTACCTGCTGCCCGCATCGATCACCCCATGGAACGTCTTCGCCGAGGCGAAGATCTACGACGAGTTCGTGCCAGACCGTCTCCTGGCCGGCGTGGAGGCCGACGAGGAGCGCAGGGGCGGGCGGCTCTCGCTCGGGCTCGAGCCGTTCCGGCACTGGAACGGCCACTCGCTGAAGGGGTGGGCGTACGTCAACCGCTACCACGTGACCTTCAGCGAGTGCACCGTCTCGGTGAACTGCGAGGGCGTCGTCGCCGGGAAGCCCCGGGTCCCTGGCGCCGCCCTCAACGACGTCAACATCGTGGGTACGGCCTTCGAGTACACGTTCTCGCACCTGTTCCGCGCGCCGCGCCTCTCGTGGAAGTTCCTGCCCTCGGCCGAGGCGGCCACGGAGGCCTGGGGCGGCGATCTGACCTTCCGGCGCGCCGCCGGCGAGCTGCAGCAGCACTACTGGTTCTCGACCGGCTTCGAGATCGACGCGCGGTGGAAGGCCGGCGTCGTGGATCGGCGCGTGCCTGTCTTCGAGCAGTTCGCGCTGGGAGGGGCCGACTCCCTGCGCGGGTTCCTCCGCGACGATTTCCTCGGCCGCCGCTTCGTCTCGGCGCAGAACGACGTCTGGATCCCGATCCCGTTCCGCGCCTTCGGCCGGGACAGCCGCGTGCTCGCGGCGCTCGAGAGGAACCTCAAGACCGCCCTCACGCTCGACGCCGCAACGGTGTCGCTGCGGGATGCGAGGCAGGTCCGCCTCGCCCGCGGCATCGGGGTGGGCCTGCGCTACACGGCGGAGACGTCGCCCCTCGTGGTCCGCCTCGACGCCGCCTACGGGTACTGGAAGGGCGTGAGCCGCTGGTACCCCTACCTCTCGTTCAGCCGGAGGTGGTAGCGATCGCGGCCGTCAGTCGGACCAGCGGCTCCAGAACGGACGGTGTCCGGCGCACGCCTCGGAGGGCTCGGTGCCCGGGATGAAAGGAGCCCACCGAGCCTCGGGACAGGAGAACCGCGCCAGACGGCCGGTCACAGGATCGATGGCGGCCCACGTGATGTCCGAATCGGCTTCGAAGGCTGCATCGGTCTCGGCGCCGATCCTCTTCATGAAGTCCACCCAGATCGGGAGCGCCGCCCGCGCTCCGCTGAGATGCGTGGGCGCGGCGTCGTCGAACCCGACCCAGACGAGCGTCAGGACCTTCGGGGTGTAGCCGCAAAACCAGAGGTCGCGCCCGCCGTCGCTCGTCCCCGTCTTGCCGGCGACGGTGCCCTCGAAGCCCATCTCGCGCGCGGCGCGGCCGGTGCCGTTCTCGATGACCCCCTGCAGCAGCGCGGTCATCACGTGGGCCGCCTCCTCCGGGATCGATCGATCGCCCGCGGGCGGGGGATCCAGACCGCGGCGTGCCGCCTTCGTCCTGCGTGAATCGGTCGGCGCGCCGTCGCCCACCGCGCCCGATGGGTCCTCCACGCCGCGGAGGAGGGACAGACGCCGGCGCCGGCCGCCCGAGGCGATGGTGGTGAAGGCGGTCGCCATCTCCGCGGGCGTGACCTCGGCGGTGCCGAGGGCCAGGGAGGGAACCTCGGGCAGAACCGACGTGATGCCGAGGGCGCGCGCCGTGCCCACGATCCGGGCGAGCCCGATGGCGGCGGCCGCACGGGCCGTGGGGACGTTGAGCGATTCCTCGAGGGCCCGCTGCACGGTGACCGGCCCCCTGAAGGTGTCGTCGTCATTGCGGGGAGACCAGGTCTTGCCTCCCGAGAGGACCTCGTACGGCTCGTCCATCAGGATCGTCGCCGCCGTCAACGGCATCGCAGGGGGCGTCTCTCCGTCTCCGTCCTCGAGCGGCTCCTCTTCCCGCCGCTCATCCCGCCGCCGCCACCACCGGCGCCGGTGGCTCCTCGCCTCACCCGTGTGGGCATCCGCTCTCGCGGACCGCCACCCGGCCTCCGCCGTCTCGAGATCGCCGGCGGCGCCAGGGGCGCTCACGATCTCGTCGTCTCCGGACGGGCCGTCGCGGGGCCGCCTCCGGCCGCCGCCCGCGCCTCCGCCCGGGCCGCCCGGATGGGTCAGTCCCGCCATGTAGACCACCGGCTTGAAGAGCGATCCCGGCTGCCGCCGCGCGGAGGTGGCGCGGTTGAACTGGGAGGATCCGAAGTCCCGGCCGCCCACCATGGCCACGATCCCGCCCCCTTCCAGATCCACGGCGATCAGCGCGGCCTGCAAGGCCCTCTGTTCACGGCGGCGCAGCCATCGGTACGACCGTTCGATCCGGGCGAGTCCCTCGGCCACCGCGGCCTCGGCGGCCTCCTGATGGAGGGGATCGATGGTCGTGTGGATGCGCAGGCCGAGGCGCGAGAGGTCGCGCCCGTAGGCGGATTCGAGATCGATCCGGACGAGGTCGGCCACGTACGGGGCGCGCGAGGCCGGCGTCCGGCGCGGGGAGACCCGGACCGGCTGCGTCTCGGCCGCGCGCCGCTCGCGCTCGGTGATGGATCCGTTCTCCTCCATGGCGCGGAGCACGGCGTCGCGGCGCTCGCGGGCGCGGTCGCGGTGAAGGAACGGGTTGTAGAGTCCCGGCGCCCGGATCATGCCGGCGATCAGCGCCGACTCGGCCAGCGTCAGATTCGCCGCATCCTTGTCGAAGTAGTGGCGCGCCGCGCGGGCCACGCCGCGGATGGAAGCCGCGCCCCGCTGACCCAGGTAGATCTCGTTGACGTAGGCGCGGAGGATCCTCTCCTTGGAGTAGCGCGCCTCCAGGACGAGCGCGGCAAAGGCCTCGCCCGCCTTCCGCGCGAAGGTGCGCTCCCCCGAGAAGTAAAGGTTTTTGGCGAGCTGCTGGGTCAGCGTGCTGCCTCCCTGCGAGAGGCTGCCGGATGAGATGTCGGCCCACGCGGCTCGGGCGATCCCCGCGGGGTCGATGCCGGGGTGGAGGAAGAACCGCCTGTCCTCCGCGGCGAGGATGGCGTCGATGAGATGCTTCGGGCAGTCGCGCAGATCGATGAGCTCGCGTTCCTCCACCTCGGGCCCGTGCAGGACGGCGAGCGTCTCCGGCTCCAGGGCCGCGCCGGGCGGGTCGACGGATGCGATACGGTCGCCGTCGAAGCGTACACGGACGGACGCCGCGGGATGCTCGCCCGCCGGATCGCGGAAGGCGCGCAGGTCGGCCTCGACGGTGCCGCCGTGAACGCGATAGGTGCCCGTCCCGGCGGCAGCGGTCAGGCGCCGGTAGCCGAGGCGATCGAGCCGCCGCGCGAGTTCCCGGATGGAGAGGCGAGCGCCCTCGAGGACGGGGTAGGGGCGTCCCAGCAGGCGCGAGGCGGCATCGCGCTCGCGGGTCTCGAAGGAGGCGGTGATCCTGAGCGCGGCCCCGACGATGCCGAGGAGGCCCAGGAGAAGCGCGACCGCACCGGTGACGAGGAGCTTTCCGCGGATCCGCTTCCACGGAATCGTCATCTCTCTCCCTGCGAGCGGGGCTGGCCGGGAGGTGCGCATGTCTCAGGCGGTCCCACGATTCTAGGCCCCTCCAGGTACGGCCGCAACCATTCCCACCTAGCCGGAGACGGCCTTCAGCGCCGCGCGGACGGCCGCGTGGGCATCCCTGGTGACGGGCCCGCCGTGGGCGCAGCAAAGCGTCTTGAACTTGAGCTCGAGGAACCTCTTCGCCGTCTCCCGGGTGCGCTTCGGATCGTCCTGGTGCTCGTCGGGCACGAAGCCCAGCTTCTTGCCGTCATGCACGATGATGTCGGCGCAGAAGAGCGTCCCGCCCTCACGATCCAGATGAAAGGCGTAGTGCGACTCGGTGGGCCCCGGCGCATGGACGGCCTTGAGGCCGCCCGGCAGCGAGTCGCCCTTCCGGTACCAGAGATCCGGCTTCTCCTCCAGGCCCTCCGCGCCCTCGGGAGCGTACACTCTCACGCCGAACTGCTTGCGGTAGCGCCACGCCGAGCGCTGGTGGCAGGAGCCGGTCAGGCATATCGCCTCCATCTTCCCGAGTCCCTTCAGCGCCGAATCCTCCAGCGGGAGCGGATCGATGAGGACGGAGCGCTCGCCCTCCCGGACCGCGTAGGCGTCGCTCTGCGAATCGATCCGATCATCGACCAGGCTCCAGTGGAGGATGCCGGGGACGACGGTCTCGATCTTCTTGGCGCGGTTCCTGGGTTCCGACATGAGTGCCTCCCGGCAAGAAGCCTCTACGGCGGGCTGGGCCTGCGAGAATGACTCGTGTGGATCGGCGCACCGAGTCTCCCGCGCCCCGCCCTCCGTGTCAAACCATGCCTCGCGAAGGGCTCCTACCTCGGCCAGGAACTCGCCCTCCGGCCTCCCGGGCCGCTCAGAGCGCGGTGCGCCGCAGCCGCAGCGCGTTGGCGATCACGGAGACCGACGAGAAGCTCATCGCGGCGCTGGCGATCATCGGGCTGAGGAGGATCCCCGTCACCGGATACAGCGCGCCCGCGGCCAGAGGGATCGCGAGGGCGTTGTAGCCGAAGGCCAGGAGCAGATTCAGCCGGATGTTGCGCATGGTGGCGCGGCTGAGCCGCCGGGCGCGGGCGATGCCGCGCAGGTCCCCCTTCACCAGCGTCACGCCGGCGCTCTCCATCGCCACGTCCGTTCCGGTCCCCATGGCGATACCCACGTGCGCGCGGGCGAGAGCGGGCGCGTCGTTGACGCCGTCGCCCGCCATGGCCACGACGCGTCCTTCCGATCGCAGGCGGCCCACGATCTCGCCCTTCTGATCGGGGAGCACCTCGGCGATCACCTCGTCGATGCCGAGCCTGCGGGCCACGGCCTCGGCCGTGGCGCGGGCATCGCCGGTCAGCATCACGATGCGCACCCCGTCGGCGTGGAGCATGCGGATCGCCTCCGGGGTCGAGTCCTTGATCGGATCGGCCACGGCCACCAGCCCCACGGCGCGGCCGTCCACGGCCAGGAACACCACGGTCTGGCCGTCCCTCCGCATCGCGCCGGCGCGCTCTGCCAGGACGCCGGCATCGATCTTCATCTCCTCGAGCAGCGCGCGGCTCCCGAGCGCCGCATGGGCGCCTTCGACCGTGCCCGTGATCCCTTTCCCCGTGAGGGAACGGAACTCCGTGACGGGGGCGAGGGGGAGCCGGCGCTCGGAGGCGGCGGCCATGATCGCGGCGGCGAGCGGGTGCTCGCTCGCGCGCTCCAGGCTCGCGGCGAGGCGCAGGACTTCGTCTTCCGTGAGGGCCGGAGCGCCCGGCCGCGCGGCGGCCGGCTCACCCGGCGGCGGCGGCCTTCCCGGCCCGGCCGGAGCCGGCACCACGGAGACAACGCGCGGCTTTCCCGTCGTCAACGTCCCGGTCTTGTCCACGACGAGCGTATCCACCTTCTCGAGGACCTGGAGCGCCTCGGCGTGGCGGATGAGGACGCCTGCCGTTGCGCCGCGCCCCGTGCCCACCATCACGGACATCGGCGTCGCGAGACCCAGCGCGCACGGGCAGGCGATGATGAGCACCGCCACGGCGGCCACGAGGCCGTGCGCCATGCGCGGCTGCGGCCCGAGCGCGGCCCAGGCTGCGAAGGTGAAGGCGGCGATCACCACCACGGCGGGAACGAACACGGCCGAGACGCTGTCCGCGAGTTGCTGGATGGGAGCGCGGCTGCGCTGCGCCTCCGCGACAAGGCGGACGATCTGCGCCAGGAGCGTGTCGGCGCCCACCCTGTCGGCGCGCATCACCAGCGATCCTGTGCCGTTGAGTGTGCCTCCCGTCAGGCGGTCCCCCTGGCTCTTCTCCACGGGGATCGGCTCGCCCGTGACCATCGACTCGTCCAGGGCGCTCGCTCCCTCGAGGACGACGCCGTCCACGGGGACTTTCTCGCCGGGGCGGAGCCGGAGATGGTCGCCCGGCAGGATCGACTCCGTGGGGATGTCCTCCTCCGCGCCGTCGCCGCGCACCCGCCGGGCCGTCCTCGGCGCGAGGTCCAGCAGGGCCCGGATCGCGCCGCGGGTGCGGCTGCGCGCCCGCAGCTCCAGCACCTGGCCGAGGAGCACAAGCACGGTGATGACGGCTGCGGATTCGAAGTAGACCGGCACGCCGCCTCCGTGGCCCCGGAACGAATCGGGAAAGAGGCCCGGAGCGATCGTCGCCGCCGCGCTGTAGAGGTACGCCGCTCCCGTGCCGAGGGCGATGAGCGTGAACATGTTGAGGCTGCGGTTCACGAGGGAGGCCCACCCGCGCTCGAAGAAGGGGCGGCCGCCCCAAAGCACCACCGGCGAAGTCAGCACGAGTTGAATCCAGTTGACGAGGCTCCCGCCCAGCGCCTGATGGACGCCGCCGCCGGGGATCATCTCCGACATGCCGAGAAGGAAGACGGGCAGCGTGAAGAGCAGCGAGACCTGGAACCGCCGGGTCATGTCGCGCAGCTCGGGGCCGGAGTCGGCCTCCGCTGGGACCAAGACGCTCTCCAGCGCCATGCCGCAGATCGGGCAGAACCCGGGGCGATCGGTTCGCACCTCCGGGTGCATTGGGCATGTGTAAACGCCGGCGGGCGCGCGCCCGAGCGTCAGGGGCGGCCGCGTGGCGGACGGAGCGGCCCGGAAGCGATCGACGCAGTGCTGCGAGCAGAAGAAGTGCGTCTCGCCATCGGCGCCGACCAGGGAGAACGCCCCGGCCGGGTCCACCTCCATGCCGCAGATGGGGTCCCTCACCGGCGGGCTCGCCCCCGCCGCGCGCGGAGCTCCATCTCCGGCGCGAGTGTCGTCGTGGGGATCCACGTGTAGGGAGTCCTTTCAGGCGCGTGTCCGCGGCCGGCTCTCCGCGCACGAGGGTAATTGAAAGAGTCACGCGGCACCATCGGCATGGGGGTCCAAGGCGGCGGAGGCTCCGGGACGGGCGGCACTCGTTGCCCGGTGATGGCCGGCGAGGCTACGCTCATCGTAGCGGTCTGCCCGGCGGCCGGCTGAGGAGAATTCCATTCACCCTTGAAGATCCCCCGCTCGCTGCCCGGCAACCTCGCCGCTTTGATCGGCGGGACCATCTCGGCGCTGCTCCTCCTCGAAGTCGGGACGCGCCTCTTCTGGACCTCGGCTCCTCCGGCCCCGGGTGTCCGGGACTCGCTCCCCCTGGAGGTCGTCCCTCATCCGGAGATCCTCTACCGCCTCGTCCCCGGCTCCTCGGGCCACTACAACGGGGCCTTCGCCAAGGTCAATCAGCACGGCCTGCGTGGGCCCGAGTTCCCCGAGCGGAAGCCGCCGGGAGAGTTCCGCATCGTCGTTCTGGGAGACTCGATGGTCTTCGGCGTCGGCGTGGACGACGCGGACACTCTTCCGGCGAGGCTCGAGGCGGCGCTGAAGGATCGCGCGGGGGCGGGCCCGATCCGCGTCCTCAACGAAGGGGTCTTCGGCTACAACCTCGCCCAGGAGACCCGGCACTTCGAAGACGTGGGCGCCCGCCTGAGACCGGACCTGCTCCTGCTCTCGCTGGTTCACAACGACATGGACAACTGGGGTCTCTCGGACGGCGGCCGCGTCCCGCCGTTCACGAGCTCGGCCTGGCGTCCCCCGGCGGGGCACAGGTGGGTATCCGCACTCGCCGACGTGCTCCTGCCCCAGAAATTCGACCCGGAGAGGCTGAACGTCCTCCCGCACCCGGAGGAGTCGCAGGGCGCCGGAATCCGGTACTTCCTCACGCGCCACAGCCGCCTGTACCTCTTCGCGCTCCTGAGGCTGCGCGGCGCGGCCTGGAGTCTCGCCGGAAGCGAGGCGCTGAGCCCGGTCATCGCCCTCGGCACCTGCCAGGCGGAGGAGATCTACTGGGGCCGGTGGGAGGCGCGCCTGAGAAAGATCGACCGGATGGCCGCATCCCTGGGCATCCCGTGGGTGGCCCTGATCCACGGTTGCCAGCTCCTGGAGGGCGAACCTCTCGAGAAGCTCCGGAACCTCCTTGGCTCGCTGGGCGTGAGGAGCTTCGACCTGGAGGCCGTGTGGGGGAATCGCGCCACGTACGCGAGGAAGCACGCGCTGGGCTGGGATCCCCATCCCGGTCCGGCCGCCAACGATCTCGCGGCGCGCCGGCTGGGAGACTATCTGGTGGGGGAGGGCTTGGTGCCGGGGGGGCCATCCGCTGAGTCTCGGGCGCCGCGCGCGGAATCGCGCGGCGTGCCCGCGTCTTCCAGCGAGCCCGTCGATCTCGCTCCTCTTCGTCCGACGACTGCCGGAGGCGGCCGCCTCGACGGGACCGCCGCGCGCGGAACGGCCCTTGACGCTCCGGGCCGAGCGCTCGATTTCCGTGGGGAGGGAGGCGGTCGCGGCGAGGGCGGCCTTCTCTACGGCTGGTGGGGAGAGGGGGAGGGACCGTACGGCGAGGCTCGCGGTGAGCGGTGGATCTCGGAGAGCGCCTCCCTGCTTCTGGCGCCGGCCTCGCCCGGAGACCGGATCGTCATCGAAGGGCGCGGGCTGGATCCGGCGACCTTCGCCAGGTTCGCGCCGAGAAGCGTGCGCGTGACCGTCGGATGCCCGGGCACGGCGACGGATTTCCCGCTGGAGTCCGCCACGTTTCGCTTCGAGATGCCGGTGCCGGCCGAGGCGGCCGAAGGCGAGTCACTCGAAGTGTCCATCCGCCCCGACAGGACCTTCACGCCGATCGATCTCGGCCGGGGCACAGCGGACAACCGGCTCTTCTCCGTGGCCATCTCCCGGGTCTCGCTCGTCGGTGGAACGTCTCCCGCAAGCAAGGGAACCCGCTAGGGGGAGGAGCGGCGCGCGCGTTTGACCCTCCGAGAAGGGCTGTGGTACATTTCGCGCCCGTTTTGCGCGACGATCCAACATTTCTTGTGAACTGAATCACATACACCCTCCCCTGACGTCGGCGTCTGCCGGTCAGGGTGCGCCGCGGAGGCCCCGATGTTCGAGGCTTTCCTCCCCGCGTTCCTGCTCCTGGGCGCCGCGGCCGCGCTGGCCTTCGGCATGATCGGCATCTCCCACCTCTTCGGGTACGTGCGCGGCTCGCGCACCAAGCTCTACCCGTACGAGTGCGGCATGCCTCTCGAGGAGACGGCGCGCAAGCGGGCCTCCATCCGGTTCTACGTGGTGGCGATGCTCTTCATCCTGTTCGACATCGAGACGGCCTTCCTCTACCCGTGGGCGGTGATGTTCAGGAGGATGGGCCTGTTCGGCTTCGGGGAGATGCTGGTGTTCCTGGGCGTCCTGGTCGTGGGCTACGTGTACTGCTGGCGGCGAGGGGGCCTGCAATGGGAGTGAGCGCGGGCGCGCCCGCTCCGCGAATCTCCCGCTGGGAGAAGCCGCATCCGCTCTCCGAGCGTGCGGCGGCCGATCTGAAGAAACGCTTCGGCGACGCCGTGCTCGACGCGGGGGTCTTCCGCGGGGAGGTGACGGTCGTCGTCGCGCCCGATCGGATCGTGGAAGCGTGCCGGTTCCTCAAGCTGGACCCGGACCTCTCCTTCGAGATGCTCTCCGACCTCACGGGCATCCACTACGCGGATCGCGACTACGAGTACGAGGTCGTCTACCACCTCTATTCGTTCAGGAACAACTGCCGGATCCGGCTGAAGATCCGGCTGGCGGAGACGAACCGGGCCCCCACGGTCACCGGCGTCTGGAGCGGCGCCGACTGGCAGGAGCGGGAGGCCTACGACCTGGTGGGCATCGTGTTCGACGGCCACCCGGACCTGCGCCGGATCCTCATGCCCGAGGACTTCGAGTTCCATCCCCTGCGAAAGGATTTCCCGGTGGAAGGCCACGGAGCCTGAGGCGGATGCCGATCACGCGCGAGAAGCTGGAGTCGGGCGGCGAGATCGTCACCATCAACATGGGGCCGTCGCACCCCTCCACGCACGGCGTGCTGCGCCTGGTGCTCGACCTCGAAGGCGAGGTGGTGCGCCGGTGCACGCCGCACGTGGGGTATCTCCACCGCGGCATGGAGAAGCTGGCCGAGGTCAAAACCTACCACCAGTTCATCCCCTACACCGACCGCCTCGACTACCTCGCGCCCCTCTCCAACAACTGCGCCTTCGTCCTGGCGGTGGAGAAGCTCCTGGACCTGGAGGTGCCTCCGCGCGCGAGCGCCATCCGAGTCCTGTGCTGCGAGATGAGCCGCATCTCCGCCCACCTCCTCTGGCTGGGGACGCACGCCGTGGACCTGGGCGCCATCACCGTCTTCTTCTACACGTTCCGCGAGCGGGAGATCATCTACGACTTCATCGAGGCGCTCACCGGCACGCGGATGACGACGTCCTACACGCGGGTGGGCGGGCTCGCGCGCGATCTGCCCGACGGCTTCCTCGATCAGTTCAGGGCGTGGCTGGGCCGCATCCCGAAGGAGATCGAGGAGTGGGAGAGCCTCCTCACCCACAACAAGATCTGGGTGGAGCGGACCCGGGACATCGGCATCCTCAAGCTGGAAGACGCGTTCGACCTGGGCGTGACGGGGCCGAACCTGCGCGCCTCGGGCAAGGACTGGGACCTCAGGAAGGCGGAGCCGTACTCGGGGTACGACGATCTCGACTTCGACGTCCCCGTGGGCACGGTCGGCGACGTGTACGATCGCTACCTGGTGCGCATGGAGGAGATGCGCCAGAGCGTGCGCATCCTGCAGCAGATCACCGAGAAGATGCCCGAGGGACCGATCCTCGTGGACGACCCCAAGGTGGTCCTGCCGCCCAAGGAAAACGTCCTCAGGAAGATGGAAGAGCTGATACACCATTTCATCATCGTCACCGAGTCGTTCGACGCGCCCGTGGGGGAGGTGTACCACGCCATCGAGGCCCCGAAGGGAGAGCTGGGTTTCTACATCAAGAGCGAGGGCGGCAGCAGCCCCTACCGCCTCAAGATCCGCTCTCCGTCCTTCATCAACCTGCAAGCCCTGCCGAAGCTCGCGGAGGGAGCGATGGTGTCCGACCTGGTCGCCATCATCGCGAGCCTCGATCCCGTCATGGGGGAGGTGGACCGGTGAGCAAGCCCCCGGCCGGCCACGGCGGACTCAAGGTCCTCCCGCCGGATCCGGGGCAGATCCCCGGCTTCGCTGCGGGATCCGTGGCGCTGCGCGCCCCCGCGGGCCCGGAGGGGTTGCTGCCCGAGAAGGGGCGGCCGCTCTCCGCCGCGTCGCTCGCGGAGATCGAGCGCCTCATCGCGCTGTACCCGGAGCGCCGCTCCGCGCTCCTGCCGGCGCTGTGGGTCGCGCAGGAGGAGCAGGGGTTCGTGGGCGCCACGGCGATGGAGCAGATCGCGGCGAAGATCGGCGTGTCGCCCGCTTTCGTGGCCGGGGTGGTCTCGTTCTACACGATGTACCACATCCGCCCGGTGGGGAAGTACTTCATTCAGACCTGCACGGGGCTGTCTTGTTACCTCCGCGGATCGGATCGGATCGTCGAGCATCTAAAGAGGAAGCTCGGCGTCGAGGTGGGCGAGACGACGCCGGACGGCCGGTTCACGCTGGTGACGGTGGAGTGCCTGGGATCGTGCGGCACGGCCCCCATGCTGCAGCTCAACGACGACTACCACGAAGACCTCTCTCCGCTGCAGAAGGTGGACGCCCTGCTGGGCTCGCTGCCGTGAGGACGCCGCTGCCATGACCGAGAAGATCCTGCTGCGCAACGTCGATGTGCCGGGATCGCACACGCTGCCGGTGTACGAGCAGCGGGGCGGCTACCAGGCCCTGCGCAAGGCGCTCGGCCTGGCGCCGGAGGCGTTGGAGGCGGAGGTCAAGAAGTCGGGGCTGAGGGGCCGGGGCGGCGCCGGGTTCCCCACGGGGATGAAATGGGGCTTCATGCCGAAGGACTCCCCGAAGCCAAGGTATCTCATCGTCAACGCCGACGAGAGCGAGCCGGGCACGTTCAAGGATCGCCTGCTGATGGAGAAGGACCCCCATCTGTGCCTCGAGGGGATCCTGATCACCGCCCACGCCATCCGCGCGCGCCTCGCCTTCGTGTACATCCGCGGCGAGTTCGTGGAGCCCTGCCGAATCATGCAGGCGGCCATCGACGAGGCCCGCGCGAAGGGGTACGTGGGCCGCAACATCCTCGGGAGCGGGGTGGACTGCGAGGTGGTGATGCACCGCGGCGCCGGCGCCTACATCTGCGGCGAGGAGACGGCGCTGATGGAGTCGCTGGAAGGGAAGCGCGGCTACCCCCGCCTCAAGCCTCCCTTCCCGGCCGTGAGCGGGCTGTACGGCTGCCCCACCACCATCAACAACGTCGAGACGCTGGCCAACGTCCCCTTCATCGTCGAGAGGGGGGCCGACTGGTTCACGAAGATCGGGCGCGAGAAGAACACCGGCCCGAAGCTCTACTGCATGAGTGGCCACGTCAAGAAGCCGGGCGTTTACGAGGCGCCGCTCGGCACGCCGCTGATGACGCTGGTGGACGGTTTCGCCGGAGGCCTGTGGCGCCACGACCGCGCTCTCAAGGCGGTCGTCCCCGGAGGCGCGTCGGCGCCCGTGCTCACCGCGGACGAGTGCGCGGACCTGCCCATGGACTTCGACACGCTCCTCGCCCGCAAGAGCATGCTGGGATCGGCGGGCGTGATGGTGATGGACGATTCCGAGTGCATGGTGCGGGCGCTTCAGCGGATCCTGCGCTTCTTCGCCCACGAGTCGTGCGGGCAGTGCACGCCCTGCCGCGTGGGGTCGGACTGGATCCACCGCATCGTGAGACGCATCGAGGCGGGAGGCGGTCAGCCGGGAGACTGCGAGACGCTCCTGGACGTGTGCGACAACATGATCGGCAAGACCATCTGCGTCTTCGCCGACGCGGCCGCGCTGCCCGCGATGTCGTTCGTGAACAAGTTCCGGAACGAGTTCGAGGATCACATCCGATCCGGCCGCTGCGCGCTTCCCGAGAGTTGAGCGTGCGGGCGGGAGACGAAGGAGGGGTCATGGGCGACGGAGCCAAGTAGCCCACGACCCACGGAGCTGTTTCAGGCATGGGCGACACGATCCGGTTGAACATCGACGGGGTGGACGTGGAGGTCGGGAAGGGCACCTCCGTCATCGAGGCGGCGCGCTCGGCCGGCGCCATGCCTCCCCACTACTGCTACCACCCGGGGCTGAGCGTGGCGGGCAACTGCCGCATGTGCCTCGTGGAGATCGAGAAGATGCCCAAGCTCGTCACCGCCTGCACGACGCAGGCGGCCGACGGGATGAAGGTCCTCACCCGATCCGACAAGGTGAAACAGGGCGTCGCGGGAGTCGAAGAGTTCCTCCTGGCCAACCATCCCCTGGACTGCCCGATCTGCGATCAGGCGGGCGAGTGCCGCCTGCAGCAGTACTCCTACGCCCACGGCGGTGCTACGAGCCGCTTCCGCGAGGAGAAGCTCCACTTCAAGAAGGACGTCGAGGTCGGCCCTCACGTCGTCCTCGACTGCGAGCGGTGCATCCTATGCACCCGCTGCGTCCGCTTCTGCGACGAGATCACGAAGACGGGCGAGCTCGGGGTCTTCCAGCGGGGGCTGCACAACGAGATCGGGATCTTCCCCGGCCGCGTCCTGGACAACCCCTACTCGGGGAACGTGGTGGATCTCTGTCCGGTCGGCGCGCTCACGCTGAAGGAGTTCCGCTTTCGCAGGAGAGTCTGGTACATCCGGGAGGTCCCATCGGTATGCGGCGCCTGCGCCGCCGGCTGCAACGTGCATCTGGGCACGGGAGAGGACCGGATCTGGCGGCTCACGCCCCGCGAGAACCGCTTCGTGAACGGCTGGTGGATGTGCGATGAGGGGAGGTTGTCTTACGAGGCGCTCTACGAGACGCCGAGGATGCTCAACCCCGAGTCCCGCGCCGATTCAACCTTCAAGCCGGTGCCGATGGACGCCGCCGCCGCGGCCGTCGCCGATGCGCTGAAGGCGGCTCCCCGGGGAGCCGCCGCCGTGCTGGCGTCGGCGAGCCTCACCGTGGAAGACCTCCACCTCCTGAAGCGTCTCTCCACGGAGGGCGTCCCCTCCCTGCGTGTCGTGGTGCCCGAGAGGGTGCGCGGGCGGGACGACGGCTTCCTCATCCGCGCCGATCGCAGCGCGAACCGCAAGGGCGCCGAGCTGATGGGCTTCGATGTGGACGCCGGCGGCGCCTCTTCACGGGCGCTGATGGCCGACGTGGCCGCCTCGAAGGTCACCACGCTCCTCGTCGCGGGCGAGGACGCCTCTTCGCTTCCCGGGTGGGACGCGGCCGCAGCGGCCCTCGAGAAGGGCGGCTCCCTTCTGGTCATGCATCCGTTCCTGACGGGCGCGGCCGCCGCCGCGAAAGTGCGCGTACCCGCCGCGGCCTACGGCGAGTTCGAGGGGACATGGGTGACCTGGCGCGGGCGCGCCCAGCGCGTCCGGCGGGCGACGACGCCGAGGGCGGCCTGCCTGCCGTACTGGCAGATCCTGTCGCTCGTCCTCGGGCGGCTCGGCGTGAAGGCCGAGCCGCGGTCCGCGGCCGAGATCCTCCGCGAGGTGGCGGCCTCTGTGCCCGCCTTCGCCGGCGCGACCTGGACGGCGCTCGGCAGCGCGGGGATGCAGCTCGCTCTCGCCCCGGGGTCCGCCGATCCGGGGGCGGCCCCCCAGGGGCTTTCCGCCCCTTCCTGGAGGAGCGGTGAGTGACGCGGCGAAGATCGTCATCCTCTTCGGCCTGATCCTGACGGCCGTGGCCTACATCTCCTTCGCCGAGCGGCGCGTCGCCGGGTTCATCCAGGAGCGCCTCGGCCCGAACCGCGTCGGCCCGTGGGGGCTCCTCCAGCCGCTGGCCGACGGGCTCAAGTTCATCTTCAAGGAGGAGATCATCCCGGCCATGGCCCACCGGTCCCTTTTCATCCTGGCTCCGGCGATCACCCTGACCACGGCGATGGCCACGTTCGCCGTGCTGCCGTTCGGAGGTCCGTTCGAGATCCTCGGCCGCACCGTCGTGCCGCAGATCGCCGATCTCGACGTCGGGATCCTCTACATCTTCGCCTTCGCCTCGCTGGGCGTGTACGGGATCGTCCTGGCGGGATGGTCCTCCAACAACAAGTACTCGATGATGGGCGGGCTGAGGGCCAGCGCCCAGCTCATCTCGTACGAGCTGGCCATGACCCTTTCCGTCGTGGGGGTCCTCATGGCGGCCGGGAGCCTCCGCCTGGGGGACATCGTCCAGCGTCAGGCGGATTCGGTGTGGTTCGCCGTGGCGCAGCCGCTCGGGTTCTTCATCTTCCTGGTGTCGGCCTTCGCGGAGACGAACCGGCTGCCGTTCGACCTGCCGGAGGCCGAGCCCGAGATCGTCGCCGGGTACCACACCGAGTATTCCTCGATGAAGTTCGCCATGTTCTACATGGCCGAGTACGTGAGCGTCACGCTCTCGAGCTGCCTGATCGTGCTGTTGTTCCTCGGCGGCTGGCACTTTCCCTTCGTCGAGGGGCTCGTGCAGGGACTGTCCTCCCCGGCGCGGGCGGCCGCCCACGCCGCCATCTTCGCCGGCAAGGTGTCGTTCTTCCTGTTCGTTTACATGTGGGTGCGCTGGACCCTCCCGCGCTTCCGCTACGACCAGCTCATGCGGCTGGGCTGGAAGGTCCTCCTTCCGCTGGCGCTTCTGAACATCCTATACACGGGCACCGCGATCCTGCTGGGGCTGTTCTGAGATGATCGAGGCCTTCTTCTACGCCAACGCCCTGGTGGCCGTCCTCACGGCGGCGGTGGTCGTGCTGCACCGCAACCCGGTGGTGGAGGCGCTGTCGCTGGCGCTGCACCTCTGCTCCATCGCCGTCTTTTTTGTGATGCTCGAAGCGCCCTTCGCGGCGATCATCCAGGTAATCCTCTACGCCGGAGCCATCATGGTCCTCTTTCTCTTCGTCGTGATGCTCCTGGATCCCGGCGGAGAGGGAATCGCTGGGCGCGTCGGGCGGATCCAGCTCATCGCCACGCTGCTGGGCGCGGGCGCGCTCCTGGCGGCGGTCCTGCCCGTCGTAGCGGCGGTGGGTTCGCGGGGCGGGGCGGCCCCCGTGCCGAAGGGGTTCGGCAGCGTGGAGACGTTCGGCAGGCTTCTCTTCACCGATTACCTCTTCCCGTTCGAGGCGGCGTCGATCCTGCTGCTCGCGGCGATGATCGGCGCTCTGTACATCGCCAAGCGGGAGATCGACTGAAGCGGGGTGGGAGGCGGCGCATGATCACGGAGGCGCGGCGATGGTCCCGGTAGGGCACGTCATGGCGCTGAGCGCCGTCCTCTTCACGCTGGGTGTGATCGGCGTGCTCATCCGCCGATCGGCCCTGGTCATCTTCATGTCCATCGAGCTCATGCTCAACGCCGCCAACCTCGCGTTCGTGGCGGTGGCGCGCGACCTGGTCCGCATGGAGGGCCAGGTCTTCGCGTTCTTCGTCATGGCCGTGGCGGCCGCCGAGGCCGCCGTCGGCCTGGGCATCATCGTCGCCATCTTCCGGCGCCGCGGGACCACGGACGTGGACCAGGTGGCCGAGATGAAGTGGTAGGTCCCCGATGCTCCGATACCTGTGGCTGATCCCGCTGTTGCCGTTCGCGGGGTTCGTGG
>CAYNUH010000058.1:0-23006 GCA_964400605.1 uncultured Acidobacteriota bacterium
CCGACGGCGCTCCGATGGTCCTCGTGCCGGCGGGGGAGTTCCTGATGGGAAGCGCTGACTCGGACTCGCAGGCCCAAAGTGATGAGAAGAAGCAGCACCGGGTAGTGCTCAGGGCTTTCTACGTGGACAAGTACGAGGTCACGAACGGGCAGTACCGCACGTTCCTGAGTGCAGTCGGTAGGACCGGCCACAAGTTCTGCGATTCGAGCGAGCCGAGCGGCAAGGACCACACGCCGAGCGAGTCAACCTGGAACGACGGGAAGTGGAACGCTTCTCAGCAGCCGGTCGTGGGCGTGGACTGGTACGACGCCGCGGCGTACTGCGCCTGGGCGGGGAAAAGGCTGCCGACGGAAGCGGAGTGGGAGAAGGCGGCGCGTGGAACCGACGGAAGGATCTACCCGTGGGGAAACGATCCACCGGGCGCGTTCCCTCAGGGAAACTTCGCCGACGAGGCGGCGAAGAGGAAGAACCCATCCTGGACCACCGTGGCTGGGTACGACGACGGATACGCGGAGACAGCCCCCGTCGGTTCGTTCCCGAGAGGGGCGAGCCCTTACGGCGCGGACGACATGGCGGGCAACGTCTACGAGTGGGTGAGGGACTGGTACGACGGGACGTACTACAACGCGAGTCCTCCGGAGAATCCCACCGGGCCGTCATCGGGATCCTCGCGCGTCGTTCGCGGCGGCTCCTGGTACGATGAGTCGAGGAACCTCCGCTCCGCGTTCCGCGACGGCATCGTCCCGTCGCTTCGCTTCAACTACGTCGGGTTCCGTTGCTCCCAGGACCAATAACCCTTGACCCTTGACACTTGAACCCTTGATCACGACGCGGCGAGAAAGAGCGAGGCGCAGGGATGGAAGATCCGGACCAATCGGCCGCGAGGCCGCACGCGGATGAGAGCGCGGCGACGCCGCGCGATCGCGCGGGTCCGCCCGGCGCGCAAGATCCTGGAGGATTGACGCTCCGGCGGGCTCACTTCGCGTGCCGTGAACGGGCCGCATCCCCAGCCGTCTCCTCCGGCGGGCGCAGACGGCGGAAGGCCGCGTAGAGCATGACGTCGTAGGCGATCTTCAACCCCGCGCCGGCGAAGAGCGGCGTGGCGAGCGAGACGCCCGTCATGATCGGCCCGGCGAGGAAGGGGGCGACGGCCCAGGCGCCGATCCGCGCCAGGTGCGTGACGCCGGGGGCGAACGTGCGCTCCGCAGATGGCCCTTGACAGGCTTTGGATTTTCGACGAAAATCCAAACCATATTATGCTTTATCGGCGCTCCATCGAAGAGGCCCTGAAGCGTCATCTGGGCCGTGGCAAGAGCGTTCTCCTGCTCGGACCTCGCCAGACGGGAAAGACGACGCTCCTCGGCGGCTTGAAGTCCGACCTCAGCCTGTCGCTCGTCTCGCCGAGCGTGCGCCAGCGGTACGAGAAGGACCCATCCCTTCTGGCCGGTGAGATCCGGGCCTTGCCTCGCCCCGCTGCACGCAGGAAGCGGCCGCTGGTGACTGTCGATGAGGTGCAGAGGGTGCCGGCTCTCATGGATGTCGGACAGGAGCTTATCGACCGCGGGGAAGCACAGTTCGTCTTCACCGGCTCGTCAGCCCGCAAGCTCCGGCGTGGCCGGGACATCAACCTTCTTCCGGGCCGCCTGGTGGCGCTGCGTCTCGACCCGTTGACCATCGAGGAGAGCCGGCCTGACACGCTTCGCGAGTCGCTACTCTTCGGCGCCCTTCCTGCCATCCGCAGAATTCGACGCGACGAGGACAAGGAGGCTGACCTGCGCTCCTACGTGGAGATCTATCTCGAGGAGGAAGTGCGGCAGGAAGCGCTCGTCCGAAACGTCGGGATCTTCAGCCGATTCCTCGAGCTCGCCGGACAGGAGTCCGGCCGGATCGCAAACTACTCGAAGATCTCCCAGGATGTCGGCGTCTCCGCGGTGAGCATCCGCACCTACTACGAGATCCTCTGCGACTGTCTGGTTGCCGAGCGGGTGGACCCGGTGACCCGGAGTTCCTCGCGGAAGAAGCTCACGAAGGCGAGCCGGTATCTCCTGTTCGATCTCGGGGTTCGTCGGCTCGCCGCGGGCGAAGGCAAGCGGCCGCACCCCTCGCGGCTGGGCGATCTCTTCGAGCAGTTCGTCGCCCTCGAGCTCATCAGGTTCTCGAGAGTCCATGCGCCGGGAGCGCGGCTGCGATTCTGGCGGGATCCCGACGGACCCGAAGTGGATTGGATTCTGGAGCACGAAGGGGCCTACCTCCCGATCGAGGTGAAGCTCACGGACCGCCCGACCGAAAGGGACACCAGACACCTGCTCGTTTTCATGGAGGAGTACAAGGCGAAGAGCGGGCTCGTGGTCTGCACGGCGCCCCGGCCCATCCGCCTCGGCCGAAACGTGACAGCCATTCCCTGGCAGGACCTGGCAGCCGTCGTCTCCAGGATGGTTTCAGCCGAGAGATGATCGGCCGGCAGGAGAATCCCCGAGGGCCGACGTCGGGCTCTTGGCGCGCTCTTCGCGGCGGCTCTGGTACCTTGAATCGAGGTTCCTCCGATCCGCTCTTCGGGGGCAAGATTCTGGAGGATTGACGGTCCGGCGGGCTCACTCCGCGTGCCGTGAACGGGCCGCATCCCCAGCCGTCTCCTCCGGAGGGCGCAGCCTCCGGAAGGCGGCATAGAGCATGACGTCGTAGGCGATCTTCAACCCCGCGCCGGCGAAGAGCGGCGTGGCGAGCGAGACGCCCGTCATGATCGGCCCGGCGAGGAAGGGAGCGACGGCCCAGGCGCCCACCCGCACCAGGTGCGTGACGCCGGAGGCGAACGTGCGCTCCTCGGGCCTCACCATCGCCATCACGTATGACTGCCGCGTCGGCACGTCCATCTCCACGAGGCCCTCGCGCAGCAGGAAGAGCAGGGCCGCCACGGGGAAGGAGGGCGCGAAGGCCACCGTCACCAGGAGCAGGCTCGAGGGGATGTGGGTGAAGACCATCGTGTTCACGAGACCGATACGCTTCGCGAGCCACGCGGCGGCGAGGTGCGAAAGGGCATTGAGAATGCGGGCGCCGAAGAACAGCGCGCCGATGGCGGTCTCGGAGGCGGCATACCGCTCGTAGAAGAAGAACGACAGCAGCGCCGCCGTGAGGAAGCCGCCTCCGAGGCTGTCGAGCACGAAGAGGGCGGAGATCCGGCCGAGGATGCGGCGGCTCTCTGGCGACACGCGAAGGGTCCGCTCGCGCGACGGAACCTCCACAGCCGGCGAGAGCAAGAGGTAGAGAGGCGCCGTGAGGAGGGTCAGGAGGGCGTAGAACGCGACGGAGAGGCGGAACGACGCGATCTCCTCGAACCCGCCGTACGCCTGCAATGCCGCCGGCAGCGCCGCCAGCAACCCGCCGAAGGCGTGTCCCGCGTCCTGCACGACGTTGTACCAGGCGAAGGCGCGGGTGCGTCCCTCGGGGGGTGCGGTCGCCGGGAGGATCGCCTGGTCGAGGACGAGGGCGGCACCCCGGTCGCGCCCCATGCCGTTGAGCATGCCGAGGAAGGCCGCGAGGCCGATCCACAGAGCATCCGCTGCGGCGGCAACGGCCGCGCCGCCGGCGGCCCCCAGGAGCGCGAGTGCAACGAGCGCGCGGCGGCGGCCGGTGCGGTCTCCCGCCAGCGTGACGATGAGCGACGCGGCGGCGCAGCCGGCCAGCCCGGCTCCCACGACGAGCCCGGCGCGGGACGGATCGAACCGGAGCCTCGCGAGGTAGAGGCCCAGAAGCACGCCGATCATCCCCACGCTCAGCGAGCGGAGGAAGGCGGCGGCGTAGAGGATCCGCCGATCCATGCTCAGTGCCTGCGGCGGACTACGACGCGAAGATCTCCTCCACCGGGACGACCCGCACGTTGGAGGCGGGGATCCCGAGCGGGAAGACTTCGATGATCTTGTCTTCCTTCAGGATCTCCTCCGGCTTGGGGGCGTTGTAGGTGATGGGGGAGGGCTTCTCTCCCACGATGGCGTCGCGCAGCGCCTCGGCGTCCTTCGTGATGATCACGATGCGGACGTCGCCGGCCGTGAGGTGCCTCTTGATCGCGGCGTTGACGTCGGCCAGGGTCAGCGCCTTCAAGCCCTCTCGGACGTAGGCGACGTAGTCGCCGTACCCGTAGGCCCCGGCGTCGAGCGCGTAGCCGAGCACCTCGCTCTGGGTCTTGGCCACGAGGGCGACGTTCTTCACGATGAACTTGCGGGTTTCCTCGAACTGCTCCTGGGTGAGGCCCTGATCGACGAGCCGCTTGAGCTCGTACATGGCGATGCGCAGCGCGAAATGGGAGTTGGCGGGCTCCACCGGACGGATCCAGATCTGGAAGATCTGCTGCCGCCGGACCAGGTTGGCGTCGGGCAGGAACTGGAACATGCCCCGCGGGAAGTACTCGGTGTAGGCGTAGTCGCCGTAGTTCATCCCGCGGATCTCGCGGATCGTCTGGAACAGGTGGGCGCTGGAGTTGCGGTGCTGTCCCAGCCAGGATCTCACGACCTCCAGCGCGATCCAGTCCTTGTCGGAACGGATCACGCTGATGGGGAAACCGAGGGAGATCGCGGTGGCGCGGGTCTCCTTCTTGATGATGGTGAGGCGCCTCCCGGTGAACGGCTTCGGCGCGGGGAGACTCAACTTCGTGGGCGTCCCCTCGGGGAGCTTCCTCATGTCGTTGCGGAGCCGCGCCAGGAAGGCGTCGCTGTACCCGCCGAACATCCCCAGCACGAGGTTGGCGCGCGTGAAGTGGTTCTTGTAGAAGGCCTTCACGTCCTGGAGGGTCATCTTCTCGAGGGCCGCCAGCGATCCCGCGTTGTAGTGCCCGTATGGATGGTCCTGGTACATGTCCAGGTAGAGGGTCTCCTTGCCGAGCTCCTCCTCGTTGTTCTCCCGGAGCGATACCTTGATGAAGTTCAGCGTGTCGTCCTTCACCCTCTTGAAGTCTTCGTCCCGGAATCCCGGATGGAGCAGCATGCCGGAGATGATCTCGTAGTACCGGTCCAGGTTGTCCACGTGGGTGGTCCCGATGAAGACCGTCATCTCCTTGTCCACCTGCGATCGGAAGGAGGTGGCCATCGGGTACATGGCCTGGACGATCTCCTCGTACTTCATGGCCCGGCTGCCGGCCTCGCTGATCATCGAGGCCGTCAGGGCGGCGAGGCCTTCCTTCCCCTTCGGATCCACGGCGGCGCCGGCGTTGAACAGGATCCGGAAGGAGACCAGCGGGTCTTTGGTCTGCTTGAGCAAGGCGTTGAACCCTCCTGGCTGACGGGTCGCCGAGAGCCTGCCCCCGGCGGCCTCCGGCTCTTTGAGGGGGCGCTCCGGCGTGCCGGTGTCGGCCGCGCCGCAGAGGGTGCCCGCGGCGAGCGCGCAGCCGAAAAGAGAAGCGAGGGCGATGGTGGCGGTGCGCATGGTCAGCTCCCCTCCGCGGCGGGCTTGTGGGCGAGCGTGGCGATGGTGCGGCTGTTCTCGGCGAAGTACTTCTTCGCCATTGCCATCAGGTCATCGGGCATGATGGCGTCGTAGGTGGCGTACAGGCGGTTGACGGCCTCGGGGTCGGGGTTGAGCTGGAGGAAGTCCGCCAGGATCTGCGCCACCGACTCGGTGTTGTCCATCCGCAGCGCGAACGAGTAGCGCAGGTTGGACTTCACCGCGGCCAGCCTCTCGGTGCTCACCGGTTTGCTCTTCATCTCCTCGAACGTCTTGATGATCTCCTCGCGCACGTAGTCCACGTCCTTCATGTCCTTCACCCGCGCGAAGGCGATGAGCATGCCCGGGTCGCGCGAGTTGCCGAAGAACGGGCCCATGTTGTCCACCTTCTGTTCCCGGATGACCAGCTTCTGGTAGAGGGGCGACGACTCGGAGAAGGCGACGGAGGCGATGAGGTCCATGGACGGCATGTCCCTGGCGGTGTCGGAGAAGGCCGGCCCCTTGTAGGCCACCACCACCCAGGGCAGGGTCGGCGTGGGCCAGTCCACGGTGACGGAGCGCGGAGCCGCCTGCGCGGGCTCGACGGGGATCTCCTGCTTGAAGTCGCCCCGCATCCACCGGCCCCAGTACTTCTTCACGAGCGGCAGCGTGACGGAGCGAGCCACGTCGCCGGCGATGACGATGACGGTGTTCTCGGGCCGGTAGAAGCGCTCGAAGAACTGCCGGGAATAGTCGAACTGATCCGGCATCGCCTCGATGTCCTTCAGGAACCCCATGGTCGTGTGCTTGTAGGTGTGGACGTCGAAGGCGGTCTCCTGGAGCTTCTCGACGAGCTTGTTGATGGGGTTGGCGCTGTTCTTGTTGTACTCGCCCAGGACGGCCTTCGCCTCCGTGCGGAAGGCCGGCTCGGGGTACTTGAGGCCCTGGAAGCGGTCGGCCTCCACCTCCACCACCTTGTCGAGGTCCTCCTTGCCGAACAGCGTGTGGTAGCAGGTGTAGTCGTCGGTGGTGTAGGCGTTCGACTCGGCGCCGATGGCCTTCATGAGCGCGTCGTACGCCTCCGCCGAGAACCTCTCGGTCCCGCGGAACATCATGTGCTCGAAGAAGTGCGCGAAGCCCGACTTCCCCGGTTCGATCTCATTGCGGGATCCGGTCCTCACGACGATGTAGTGGGCCACGACGTTGGGGTTGGACAGCGGGACGGTGATGAGCCGGAGTCCGTTGTCGAGGTCGTCCACGGTGTACGGGAACGGGAAGATCTTGGTCCTCGCGGCGGCCGGCGCCGCGGCGAACCCCACCACGGCCGCGATCAGGAGGAGCTGCACGAGTTTTGTGAGCATCAGGCCTCTCCGAGTTGGATGGATGTTGCGGGCTGACGGGATGCGGTGGCACAGGATAGCAGAACGGACGCGATCCGGGGCAAGCGCCCTTGCCGCCCGGCAGGCTTTCGTGCAACCCTGAGGCGCTCCCATGCGTCTTAGAGTCATCGAGCCGTCGGGCCTGGTGTTTCACGTGTGTTCGGAGATGTATCGCTGGAGGTGTCCATGAGATCGACCAAGTCGTCGCCGTCTCTCCTCTTCGCGGTCCTCGCGGCCGCGCTGGCTTTCGCTCTGGCCGCGCCGCCCGTTCTCGCCTCCGATGCCGCGGCCGGCGGGTCCGCCGCCCGCAAGAAGGAGAAGAAGGAGAAGGCCGCGGGCGCCAAGAAGGAAGGCGAGAAGAAGGACGAGGACAAGCCCTTCGCGGACGTCGTGAAGGACTTCGCCGTTCAGGAGGGGCTCTTCACGATCTACAGGAAGGACGACAAGAACTTCCTGGAAATCAAGCCCGACCAGTACGACAAGTTCTACCTGATCTCCCTCACGCGCGTGTCGGGGGTGGGGCAGAGCGACCTGCTGGGCAACATGATGCTGTGGAACTACCCGGTGCAGCTCCACAAGGTCGGCAAGAGCGTCCACATGATCATCAAGAACGTCTTCTTCCGCGCGGACAGCGACGAGGCGATGCGCCGCGCGGTGGACCGGTCATTCTCGGACTCCGTGGCCGGCGTGGCGAAGTTCGAGAGCCTGCCGCACCCGGATCGCAAGAGCGACCTCGTGGACCTGTCGGCGTTCTTCATCCGCGACATCGAGCGCGTGGAGCAGTACACCGACGAGGAGCTCAAGAGCGGCTACAAGATGGACAAGGACGCCTCCTACCTGGGCGCCGTCAAGACCTTCCCCCGGAACGTCGAGATCGAGGCGGTGATGCACTTCGCCAACCCGCGGTCGAAGGTCTTCGGGCTGCTGCCAGACTCGCGCAGCATGCTCATCCGGTACAACTACTCTCTCTCGGCCCTCCCGGAGGGGAACTACCGGCCGCGGCTCGCGGACGACCGCGTCGGCCACTTCGTCACCACGGTGGCCGACTACTCCTCGGATCGGAGGCACCTCCCGGCGGTGCGCTACGTGGAGCGGTGGGATCTCCAGAAGGCCGACCCGTCCGCGGCCGTGTCGGCCCCGAAGGAGCCAATCACCTTCTACCTCGACCCGTCCATCCCGAAGAGGTACCGCAAGGCCGTCGCCGACGGGATCCTGGTCTGGAACAAGGCCTTCGAGCGGATCGGCTTCAAGGACGCGGTCGTCGTCAAGGAGGCGCCGGACGACCCGGACTGGGACTCCGCCGACGCGCGCTACTCGAGCGTCCGGTGGTTCGTGGCGGCGGACTCGATCTTCGCCATAGGTCCTTCCCGATCGAACCCATTCACGGGCCAGCTCTACGACGCCGACATCGGCTTCACCGAGTCCATGACCCGGTTCGGCCGTCACGAGTACCGCGAGCTGGTCGATCCTCTGTCCATGATCCAGAGAATGGCGGCGGAGGCCTGGTCCTCGCGGGGACGCGACGCAGCCACCTTGGGCCCTGCGGGCTCCGGCGCCTCGCTCTTCCGCAACCCCGCGCTCTCCTGCGGCATCGGCGCCGAGGCGCACCGCCAGGCCGCCTTCGGCTGGGGGCTCCTCGAGGCGCGTGGTGTGCTGCGTCCCGGAAGCGCCGAGGAGGACGCCTACGTCGACGAGTTCCTGGTGGGCGTGACCGCGCACGAGGTGGGCCACACGCTCGGGCTGAGGCACAACTTCCGCGCGAGCCTGCTCCATCCCGTGGAGGAGCTTCAGAACACAGCGAAGACCACCGAGATGGGCCTGACCGGGTCCGTGATGGAGTACACGCCGGTCAACCTGGCGCCGAAGGGCCGGAAGCAGGGACAGTACTACCAGACGACCCTCGGCCCCTACGACTACTGGGCGATCGAGTACGCCTACAAGCCCCTCGCGGTGGCGAGCTCCGAGGCGGAGCTCCCCGACCTCGCGAAGATCGCCTCCCGATCGGCCGAGCCGGCGCTGGCCTACGCCACCGACGAGGACGTGGTCGGGTGGGTGTTCGCGCCCGTCGGCATGGATCCGCGCAACCACCAGTGGGACATCGGCGCCGACCCGCTCACCTACTACACCGAACGGGTGAAGCTGGCCCGAGAGCTTTGGGACGCGCTTCCCGGCAAGGTGGTGGAGAACGGTGAGGGATATCAGATCGTCCGGCGCTCGTTCAACCAGGGGGTCGGGGAGTACGTCCCCGCGATCTTCTCCGCCACCAAGCACGTGGGCGGTGTGATGCACAACCGCGACCACGTGGGCGATCCGGGCGGCCGGCAGCCCTACGTGCCCATGCCGGCGGCCGAGCAGCGGCGGGCGCTCGCGTTCCTCAACACGTACCTCTTCGCTCCCGACGCCTTCCAGTTCCGCCCCGACCTCATCAACGCCCTCGCCGTGGAGCGGTTCGGGGAGTTCGTGGGTTTCGCCCTGCTGCCTCGGCTCGACTACCCGGTCCACGATCTGGTGCTGACGCTCCAGGATCTGGCGCTCGCACGGCTCTACCACCCGGTGCTCCTCACCCGCGTCGTGGACGCGGACACGAAGGTGGCCCGAGGACAGGACCGCGTGAGCATGGCGGAGATCTTCTCGACGCTCCGGGAGGGGATCTGGAGCGAGCTGCCCGCGGCTCCCGCTTCGGCGTCCGCAGCGCCAGGCCCGAAGCCGTCGAAAGTCGAGGTCGACTCGTTCCGGCGGGCGCTGCAGCGGCGCCAGCTCGGCTACCTGATCACGCTGGCGACGGCGACGGTGGACGGGGCGCCCCAGGAGGCGGCGACGCTGGCCCGCGCCGATCTGATCGACCTCAAGGGGAGGATTGGCTCGGCGCTCAAGGCCCCGGCGATCGACCCAGCGACGAAGGCTCACCTGAACGAGTCGCTCTCGCGCATCGATCAGGCCCTCGACGCGAGGTACCTCCGGACGATGTAGATCCAGCCGCGTTCGGGCCCCGATCGTGATGGGGCGTCTCCGGGCGTGGGCCCGGGGACGCCCCAGCCTCGGCGGGGGCCCCGCGGGGGACGGCCTCCGCGGCGCGCCCCGCCTCCTACCAGTGGTAGTTCACCATCAGGCTGACGACGTGATACGTGTAGTTGTCGAAGTCCATCCCCAGGTAGATGGACGTCACGGAGCCGGGGTCGTTGAGCGGATCGCCCATGTAGGGCCGCATCAGATCGCCGGCCCAGTTGTTCTCCTCCCAGTTCTCGTACAAGTACCGCAGAGCGTAGTCCAAGCTCGGGCGGATCCGATGCGTCAGATTGACCGTGGCGATCGTGAGGGTGGAGTCGAGCTGGGGGAATTCGGTCAGCGTAGTGTTGCCGGACGCGGCCCCACCCCCGACGAAGTCGGTGGTGATGTTCCCGATGCCCTCCGATCGGGAGCCCGTCGCGGCGAGCGTCCAGGTCTTCTCCTGGTCGAAGCCGACGTTGAGGCCGACGGTCGTCGTCCGGTAGGTGTCCTGGGCGTCGCTGCCCCAGTCATCGCGCGGGTCGTCGGAGCCGATGCCCGCCGAGGGTGAGCGGTAACGGCTGGCCAGGGCGTAATTGAACCGCTCCCAGGTGTAGTCGGCATAGACGTCGAACCGGCTGTTCGGGCTGAAGGTGACGCCCAGAGTGTAGGTGCTGTTCTTGTCGAAGGTCCGGCCGGCCAGCAGGATCCTGTAGGTCTCGAGAACCGTGTCGAAGTTTCGGTCCTCGCGGATGGTGTACGAATCGCCGACCTTCTTCCCGGTCGCCGGGTCGAGGTAGTCGTCCTTGGCGTAGGTCGTCTCGCCGTAGAGGGCCCAGTTCTTCGCCGGGGTCACTTCGAAGTAGAGACTGGCGGCATCACGATCCCTGTCCGTCCAAATGAACCGCCGGATACCCTCGTTGAGGCCGGCGATGTAGGGCTCGCCGATGGGGAACGAGGCTTCCAGGTACTCCACTTCGTACTTGTCGGTCCGGCGTCGCTGGGTCTGGCCCGTGGCCCTCACGGTGAGCCACTCGCTCACGTCGAAGTCGGCCGTCAACTTGTAGGTGTCCGCGGATGAATCCTCCACGGCGCTGAACTCCCGCGTGACGTTCTCCCTGTCGTAGGAGACCGACACGTCCAGCCAGTCCAGCGGCATGAACCCGGCCATCGCACCGAGATTCACCTTCTCGTAGGCATAGGGGAGACTCCGGCGCTGGATCCGGTTGATCGTGGCCCCGCAGGCGTTGGCGTTGGAGCAGAGCGGGATGGCGTAGTCGGTCTGGACGTATTCCGCGAAGCGCAGGCTCGGCGATTCGTTGTTCAACTCGTACTTTCGTCCCCAGGCGTTCCAGCGGAACCACGGGAGGGGGCGGCCCGAGCCGCGCACCTGCAACAGGTCGTTCCTGTGCTTGCCGTCGAATTCGTCTGCGGGAAGCGGGTTGACCAGCGGCGCGAGGCTGCCGTTCACGGTCATGGGCAGGAACGGATCGTCCTGCTCCGTGATGCTGAGCGAAGCGGTGGCGTTGATCCGGGTGTGGCCGGGGAGGTTCACCCCGCCGTACACCGTGCCCTGGACCATCTTGTTGTCCGTCCAGAGCGTCAGTTGGCCATGGCCGGGAACGGATTGAAGGCTGGCGTTGACGGCCTGGTCCACCAGGGAGAGCTGGTTGTCCCACCTCAAGGTGTCGTAGTTGGTGTTAAACCGGGAGGCCGCGAGCTGGACGCCGACGTTCCATTTCCTGCGGCTGAGCTCGGCGCGGAGCATCCCCCAATCGGTCCGGAAATCCACCGGCGCGGCCACCTCGGCGGGTGAGAGGGCGAAGTACATTCCCAGGGGCTGCGGGTTGGCGCCCTCGCGGGTTTCGCGCGACCAGGTGGCGCCCACGCTCAAGGAGCGCGTGGGGGTGAGGTCGAAGCCGAAACCGTAGGTCCTCCGCTGAAAGCCCAGGTTGATCCGCTGGGCGCCCTGATCCACGGCGCTCTTGACGAGGAACCCCTTGGTTCCGAAATCCCACTGTCCGTCCGCAGGAGCCACGTCCACGCTGGCGGGCGCCGCCTGGATCGCCGACTGCAGGGCGTCGTCGAGAGTGAACACGCCACTGCCCTGGTTGGCGAAGAGCATGCGGGTGTCGTCGCCCCAGCGGCGGGAATTGCCCCTCCACGTGACGGTCCCCTTCCAGAGGTCACGGCGACCGAAGACGACACTGCCCCGGCTGTCCCTCTGCGTGGTGTCGATGGCGTCGAGGTCGAGATAGGAGAGGGGCTCCGACGTCCAGTGGAACTGGAACCGCTCGGCCACGAAGCCGTCGGGCACGTCGCGGTACTCGAAGAACTTCGCCGCGTCGGATGGATCTCCGGCAAGCCCCTGGACGCCCACCGTGGCGCTGCCCGAAGTGTCGGGTTCGCCGTCGGCGGCGAGAACATGCCGGAGAGATCCCAGGCTCAGCACCATCAGGATCCCGAGGAATCCGCGTCTGAGGATTGTCATGAGTGTGATCTCCTAGCGATGGAAGCGCACGCCGGCCGGGTGGTTCGAGCCGTGGATCTGTGCGTGGCAGTTCATGCAGCCCCTGTCGAACATGCGGCTGTTCGGGAAGAACTCGGCACCGGGCAACGCGTCGGAGTACGGCTGCGTCGGGTGCCGCTGCTCGTCATGGCACTGCTGGCAGAGACGGGGCTGCTTCGCCACCAGAAGGCGAGGGTGCAGCGAGCCATGGGGATCGTGGCACGTGGTGCAGTTCTCGCGCACCGGCGGATGCTCCCATAGGACGGGGGAGCGCTTCTCCGCGTGGCACGAGTAGCAGTTCTCGTTCGTCGAGAACTGCTTGAGCAGGCTCGGCCCCGGGCTGCCGTGAGGGTTGTGGCAGGAGGTGCAGGTCATGCTCCCTTCCCGCATGGGCATGTGCGCCGATCGGAAGAGCGCAGCCTTGCGCTTGAGGTGGCATTGCGTGCAGGTCGCGAACTCGCTCCCTTTGGCCAGGAGCCTCGGCGGAGGGTCCTTCTCGTAGTGGATCCGATGGCAGGAGATGCAGGACAGGCCCCGGCCTTCGTGCTGGCTGCCCTGCCAGTGGGTGCGATCCCCGCGTTCGTGGCAGGTGAGACAGACGGCGGAAAGGTCGGCGGCCGAGAGGTTCTTCGGATTGCGGATCTTCGTCTTGTCCCCCTCGGCGGCGTGGGCGGCGCCGGGTCCGTGGCAGGATTGACATCCCATGGCCCCGTCCCATGTCGCAGTCTTGGTCTTGCCGTGGGTCGTGAGCTTGAGCGCGTTGGCCACGTCGTCGTGACAGCCGGCGCACGACTCGGGATCGGCGTAGCCCCCCGCGGTGCCTTCGCTTCCCGATTCACCCGCGGCGAGCGCGGTGCACTCGCTCGCCGCCAGGACAAGGACAGCGAGGGTTGCGATGGCGGCCGCGCCAGGGCCGAACCTGGATCTGGTCATCATCTCCTCCTGTGGCAGCTTGCTGCGTGGACGTGGGTCGCCCGTAGGGCCGAGAGCGGGAATGAGGCCGGCAGGACCGCGAAAAACGCGAAGCGTCCGCCTCGACGGTCCGGACTCGCGAGAGGAACACGTTCGGAGAGTGACGAATGGAAAGAAAGGCGGGTGGAGCCGAGGTTCGGCAGGGTGGTGCGCCTGTTTGCCGAACGTTCGTTCAGCAGGATGAGCCTTCTTGCGGCAAGGCGTACACCCCTGTTACGCGGCGGCGGGCGCGGCGCAAGATTACAGATGACCGCTGATCTGTCAACTCGACCGGTCGCGCTCCATGAGTGCCGTGTGCAGCGGGCCTTGTGCCGGCTCGTCGGGAATCTGAGGTGGTTTGGATTCTGCCGCCGGAGGTTTTCGACACACTGCCGCTGACGCCCGGAGGATTCTCGGGACGGACTCACTGTCGCTGATCGCGGATCTCGGCCGAGAGGGGGCTCAGCCGTCCGAGATCGCGGGACCGGATCGGCCCCGCCTCAGGAAAACATCCGACCCCCTCCACGCCGCGGCGAGCCGCCCCAGCGCCGCGACCCGGCAGGGAAAGCGGGTGACCGCCTGCCCATGTCGATCCTCAGAGCGGATTCAGGGACAGGCGGTAGGAACCGTAAATGCCCCAGTCGGGGTAGTGCGTCACCCTCACGTAGAAAAGATCCGAGCGTGGCGCGGTCCATTGGACGAGGGACGACTCATCCCCGGGAGCGCGGTCGTTGTTCGACGCCAGCACCGTCGCGCCGTCCGAATCGAGGATCTCGAGGAAGGTATTGGCATCGCTGAGCAGATTCGTCGTCTCCGCCCGGTAGGCCTGAGCGCCGACCGCGCTGAACACGAAGTAGTCGCTGTCGGCCGATCCCGCCCCGTCGCCATCCTGGTCGAAGAAGAAAGTGGCCGAGATCGGGCCCCCTCCCGCGCTGACGGGGGCGGCGGTCGCGGCGGAGTTGTTCACCTCGGAGGAGTCCTCCGAGAAGTCCACCGCGACGTAGTTGGCGATGGTCAGCATCTGCGGCAGGAACCCGTTGGAGATGGGAGCGTTGAACCAGCCGTCCCAGAAATCCTCCATCGACTTGTTGGCCGCCGACGGAATGTAGTCCCTCATCACCTCCCAGACTTGAGAGTCGGGCTCCGCCATGGCGTCGTGGCTGTCGTCAACCCCCGCGGTCGTGTCAGGGGTCGCCACCGAGTCGTTGATGTCCCAGAGGATCGTGAAGACCGACACCTCGCTGGTGTCGCCCTGGCACAGGTACTGGGTGTCGTTCTCGAGATCGGCGTAGCGCACGAGGTTGCCCGGGCCGGGCCCGCCGTTGGTGCGCGTGTAGATGTTGCACCGCGGCAGGTTGTGGTACCTCAGGGTCGAGTTGCCCCAGTAAGTGGCGTAGCCTTCGTCGTAGGCCAGCCGGATGTCCTCGTCGCAGATGCTGAAGGTATGAGAGCCGCCCGGCGTGTTGGTGGCGGAGTACTCGAAGACGAAGAAGTGGCCCATCTCGTGGAGAACTACGGTGTCGTCGTAGCCGGCCGTGTCCCTGAGCTGGATGTACCTGAGGCCGCTCAGGTAATCCGAGTCGGTGACGCCGCGGTTGATGGCCCAAACCGCCGTGATGTCCTTGGCGGCAGGGGGACTCGACCCCGTCAGGGAGGCGATGTAGTCGACCCCCATGACGAGCTGGTCGAAGATGTTGAAGGCCTCGCCGCCCTGCCCCTTGAGGGCCGCGGTCGTGCCGAAGTTCACATTGTCGCTCGGGTTGTGGTTCGACACGCTCGCTGTCTTTACGGCGTAATAGGTGATGTTGCCCGAGTCCTTGGCCTGCACGTCCACGAAGAGATTGGGCGTCATGGTGGACCGAGTGGTGACGCGGGCATAGACGGTGCGCTTGCTGGAATCCACAACGAAGATGTTGTAGTTGCCGTTGGCGTCGGCGGCGCCCGAGGCGAGCACCTTGTTGTTCTTCGAATCGAGCACCTGCACGTCGGCGAAACGAACGGGGAGCTGAGGCTCGGAGCCGGTGAAACCGGTCTGGTCGTACTGCCGATCGACGTAGGTGAACCTTCCCGAGGCGGTCCAGTTGGCCTCGGCCGGAGGACCAGACAGCAGCCACAGGATCGCGAGGGCCAGTAGGCGCGGGATGGGGCGCGTCCGCTTCATGGCTCCACCTCCGAGGCGGCGCCGCCCTGATACTCGAGATAGTCGCCGTTCAGCTCCGGCTCGCGAGCCTTGTCCAGATTGACTCTCACGTAGACGCTCGTCTCCACGAGGGAGCCATCCGCGCCCCGCGCCTTCACGATGTAAAACAGGTGGTTCTCTCGATCCGGCTGCAGGTCGCGCCCGACATTGATGGAGAGAGCCTCTCCCTTCTTGAGTGAGGTCCGCGCCAGCGGCCTGCGGCTCGGGTCCAGCACCGTGGCCTCCGCATCCGTGCGATGGGAGAGGAGATCCAGGCGTACGACGGCCCTTGGCGACCCTCCGGTATCCAGCACCTCGACGAGGCTGGCGCCGGCATCGAGCGGGCCTCCCGGTTCGAGGTGGCCGTAGGCTCGCGACATCGGCCGGGGCGCCGTCTGGCCGCCTTGAGCGAGCATAACCAACAGAGCCAGCGACAACATGGCAGGTCTGATCATCTTCATGGTCGGCAACCTCCTCGGCGTGGGCGTGGCTGACCGGGGACGGGATGAGCGGGTCCAACAGAGGTGTGCATCGGACCGGCGCTTCTCCCCTGAGATTGGACTGCAACCGGGCGTGGGAGGGCGGTCTCCTTGCCTCATGGCGTCATCAAGGCAAATTCCGGCACGGGTATATACAGCGATCCCGCCGTTTCGTCCACGAGAATTTTTCAATGGTATTGTGGAATGGAAGTGTTCGCGAATGTTCAAACCATCCCGGGATCCGGCCCGTCGAAGTCCTCGGCTGTTGGCGGAGCGGGCCGCGTGGGCCCCCGGGCCGAGCGCGGAAATCGTCAGTCGACCAACTTGAAGGGGCGATCGCCTCTGGGACCTGACTTCGCCCTCAGGTCTGATACGGAGCACGACGGAAGCTGCGCCAGGAAATGAAGGTAGGCGTCCAGATCCAGGGACGGGGAGGCTCGCGCTCGCCGCAGGGCGGCCACGTCCTCCGCCGTGGTGGGCAGGTCCCGCTCGAGGTCAAGCATCTTCGATCGATCGCCTGATCTCATCATACTTGTCCCCCAGACCGGCCTTCTCGAAGTAACCTCGGACCTCCTCCCGGTCGATGCCGGGGAGTTGGAGAAGGAACCGGATGTCCGCCATTTCTTGAAGGATGCGGCCCGGATCGTTCTTCATGGCGTGCACCTTCATCGCCGCCAGGTGCTCGGCTCGGGGAACGGGCAGCTCGCGCGTCGCGAATCGAAGCGTCGCGCCCCGCCCGGAGAAGAGGATCTTCGACGTCTCCCCGCCGATGTAGATGACGTCGACGCGCCCCATGGCGGGATCCGGGTGCAGGTGGTTCGAGTACCCCGCGCTTGCGTGGAGCGTCTCGTAGCCGAGCGACTCGAGGAAGCCCACCAGCCGCTCACGGACGCCGGACTCGGTCACGAAGTCCACGTCGGAAGTGGCGCGGGACAGCCCGTAGGCATGAAGGGCGAACGCCCCGGCCAGCGCAAAGGAAGCCTTCTCCTTCTCGAGGAAGCCCGCGATCGCGTCGACCACCTTCGTGAAGTCCAACCGTCCGTGTCTCCGGTGGGAGGATAGTCCCGCATCGGTCGCGGGGGCAACGGCGCGCTCCTTCGGCGGCCTACGTGGCGCCGCCCGGACCCGAAGCGTAGAGCTACGGGATCGGGGGAGGGGCGGCGCAGCCGGCATCCGGGTTCGGAGGAGCTCCGCTGTGGTCCCAGGGCAAATCGCGCGGCCCGCTGCCGGGAAATGCCCGGCCGGGACGCGCTAGAATGAGTGCGTCGCGCCGGACGATCAGAGTCCTTGCCGGAGATGCCTTCGATGGCCGCCTGGAAGCACATCAAGAGAGCCGACTGCCCGCACGCGGCGAGGCTCGACGCCGAGGCCGGCTCCGAGAAGACCGCCTGTGAGGAGTGCGGCCTGGCGGACGACCTGCGACGGTGCTTGACGTGCGGCCACGTCGGCTGCTGCGAGTCTCACGGCGCCCACGACACCTCGCACTTCAGGAGGACGGGACATCCGTTCATCCGTCCGCACCGGTGCGACGACGACTGGCTCTGGTGCTACGCCTGCAACGCCTTCCTTGACTGAGCGGGCGTGCCTCTGTGCCCGATCAGAAACCGCCGGCCCCCTAATTCTCGAAGACCCTGTACCGCACCTCGCCGCCTTTCGACAGGGTCAGCACGGGCCGCGCCGCGGCGGGCATCGGCCCGCGCCGGTCCACGACGATGAGGCTCCCCGGAGGCGCCTCGCCCTCCCACGCGTGGATCCCGTGAGCGATGAGCGCCTCCTCCGAGAGATCCGCGGTCGGGAGCCCGGCCCAGTACGCCACGAGCAGCCTCTCGCGGACGGGGGAGTCGATGCCGCGGGGCACGTAGAGCGCCCTGCCGGCCCTCTTCTCGAGGGCGATCTTGAGGATCGCCCCCTTTCCCGAATCGAATGACTCGAAGGCGCGGTCGCGGTACGCGCCGAAGTAGTCGAGGAGGAACGCTCCCGCGTCGATCGCCGCCACAAAGGCCAGCGCCGCCGCGATGGCGCGACCGCGCGGCCGCAGGCTCAGGAGCCACCCGAGCCCCATCGCCGCGATCCCCGACCAGAAGAGCACCGCCGTAAGGGAGCGGATCGCGTGCGGCTGGCCGCCCATCACGAGCGACGCGCCCAGCGGTGCGATGAGGAGCCCCGCCACGACGAGCTGGACCGTGGGCTCGCGCCGCCGCCTCCAGGCCTGCCACAGTCCGACCAGGAGGATCGGCGCCCACGCCCAGAGCAGCACGCCTCGACCGGTGCCGTGGCGGATGTTGGCGTCGCCCGCGAGAAAGAGGAAGCGAGGCGAGAAGTAGCCGACGTAGTGGGAGAGGAAACGCAAGAGGATCGTCTGCGGGTCCGCCCCGTCCTTCCAGAGGACCGCCTCCGCGAAGCGCCAGGTCAAGACTCCCGGATGGCGCAGGAGGTGCACCGCGAGAGGGGCCGCCAGGGCCGCCAAGGGCAGCGCAAACCGCCAAGCGTGCCGGCGCGCTTCGCCGCGGCGCCCGTAGATCGCGGCCGCCGCGGCGACTGTGAGCGGCACCAGCAGCCTTGCGGTCGTGTAGGCGTAGAGGGAGAGCCCGAACAGCGCGCCCGAGAGCGCGTAGTCCCGGCCGCGCCCCGTGCGCCCGCCGCGAAGAAACATCCACAACGCCAGGGCGGTCGTCGCCGGGAAAGAGACCGCCTCCCAGCCGACACGCCCGAGAACGAAAAGCCAAGGGGAGAGGGCCGCTGCCGATCCGATGGCCACGCCCACGCTCCGGCTGCGCGTCAGCTCGAAGGCGCACAGGCCGATGCCGGCGGCCGCCGCCCACAGCCACATCACCGCCGGGAGCCTGGCCGACCACGCCCCCGGGCCCGCGAGCGCGAAGGGGATGCCGGCGTAAGCGAAAAGGGGATTCACCGGCGTCGGCACCTCGCGCTCCGGGAAGTGATAGGGGTAGAGGGGGAGCGGCTCGCCGATCAGATCGGTCCCGTTCTCCCACAGCGAGCGCGCTGTCATGGAGATGGCGACCTCGTCGATGAAAAGCCCCGGCGGGCTGTCGCCGAGCCGAAACAACGTCAGGCCGGCGGCCGCGATCACGACGACGACGGCCGCGGCCCTGGCCGTCCCGGCTCCATGGCCCCTCGACGACGGGACCGCCTCCTGCCGCACGCTGCGAGCGCCGGTTGAACCTCCCGTGTCGTGCGGCCCGGTACGGCCGCCGCGAGGTGCCATGGGGACAGCCTATCGCCGGGCCGTTCGGAGCATCAAGGATGCAGTCGAAGCCGCGACGGCCCGGTCGGAATCCGCATCAAGGAATTCCGCGGCGGCCGCCGTCGGGAGAGGGGATCCCCGAGGGGCGGGTGTTACCATGCCCCGCGGTGGACGAGGCGGGGAGGGAGGCGCTGGAACAGGGACCCGGGCGGGACGACCGGCCCCGGCGCAAGATCGCGCCGCTCCTCGCGTCCTCGATCCGGGATGCCTTCCTGGATACCCGGGCCGCCGGCGTCGCGCCGCTGCGGCCTTCCATCCCGATCGCCTGCCTCGCCGCGGCGGTGATCGCGGTCGGGGCGCTCGCGCGCTTCTGGCGCTGCCGCGAAGGGCTGCCCTACATCCACGCCTACGACGAGCCCCAGATCGCGAGCACCGCGCTGCACATGATGCGGACCGGCCGCTTCGACCCCGGCTTCTTCAACTACGGCTCCCTGATGATCTACCTGAACATGCTGGTGGACATCGTCCACTACTTCTTCCTGATGGGTCGGCCCGAGACGCATCCACCCTTCCTCACGAGCCTGGACGACATCAAGATCCACGTGGACACGGGATGGTACTGGTCGATCTCGCATCCGTCCTTCTACCTCTGGAACCGCTTCGTCACCGCGTCGCTGGGCGCGGGGTCGGTGGTGATCGTCTACCTCCTCGGCCGCAGAATCGCGGGGCGCTGGGGCGGCATCGCGGGGGCCGCGCTGCTGGCGGGGCTCGGCTTCCACATCCGGCACTCCGCCCTCGTCACCGTGGACGTGCCCGCATCGTTCTTCGTCCTCGCAACGGCCTACCTGTCCGTGCTGTTCCTGGAACGCTCCGACCCCGGGTATCTTCTCTGGGCCCTCGCGGCGTGCGGGCTCGCGATCACCACGAAGTACAACAGCGGCGTCGCGCTCTGCATCCCCGCGCTGGCCCTGTCCCTCTCGGCGCTGTCGCGTTCGCCGGGGTACCGCAGGTGGCTCTGGGCCGCGGTCCCGATCGTGCCGGCCGCCGTGTTCCTGGCCGGGACGCCGTACGCGCTCTTGCACCTGAAGAAGTTCCTGACGGACATCGGATACGAGGTCCGTCACTACCAGGTCCTCGGTCACGGAACGTGGACGGTGACGCCGGGGCTGCCGCACCTGTCGCTCCAGGTGGAGACGATCGTGGCGAACCTGGGCCTTCTCGCGGCGGTGCTCTCTGTCCCGGGGCTTTTCGTCCTCGCCTCGAGGAAGATCGGGTGGGTGCTGCTGATCTTCCCGCTCCTGTATGTCCCGTACATGACGAATACGAAGATCTCGGTCCACAGGAACTTCGTAGTCGTGTACCCGTTCGCGGCCCTCGCCTTCGCCGCCGGCGCCTCGCTCGTGATCCGGTTCGTTGGGAACGTCGCGGGCAGGGGAACGCGGGCCTCGAGGCTCGCCGCGGGGGCCTTGAGCATCGCCACGGCCGTCTTCCTGACGCACCACGTGGCGGCGGCCGCGGCGGGCGGATGGGAGGCGTGGACGACGCCGGAGACGAGGACGCGGGCGGTGCGGAAGGCGGCCGCCCTCGCGGCCGGATCCGGCACGCAGGGATCCTCCGTGGACATCGCGGAGGAGCTGCACATCCAGGAGGACGATCTGAGGGGGCTCGGCGCGGCCACCACGAACCGCTCGTACCTCGACATCATCTGCGATCCGGCGCCGAACGCCCTCGCCGTCGTTCCGAAGAAATGGACGGCCCACGACTACAGGACCGTCTCGGCGGCGGAGGTGCTGAACGCGATCATCTCTCCGCCGCGGCCCGTCGTGGAAGAGGTAGGCGGGGACGAGCCGCTGTTCCTCGACAACTACTTTTCGGTCGAACCGGGGCTCCGGATCCTCGCGCCTCCGCGGGCCGGGCCCGGCCGGGGCGGCCCCTGCGTGGCGAGGTTCGCCCCCGCCGGTCTCATGATGAGCCAGCCCTATCCGGTGGACGCGAAAGGCGCCCTGGAGATGCGCCAGGCGGGCGCCGTCGTTTCGAGCTGGATCTCCATCCCGAAAGGGGCCTACGCCTTCTGGTGGCGCGCCCGGGGGACCGCCGGCGGCGGAGAGTCTCCAAAGATCGAAGCCTCCGTGAGGGTTCGGCGGGACGGCGGGGAACCGCAATGGGCGGCCGGGAGGAAGCTCGAGCTGAGCGGGAAGAACAACCCCTACGCCATCAGGTTTGCAGCCGGATCGGACGCCTCCGTCTCCTTGAGGATCGACTTCGTCAACGGATCCGACGGCTCGGGGAAGAACCCGGATCGGAGCGTCTCCCTCGAGACCGTGTGGCTGCTGGCGCTCGCAGCGCCTTGAGCCGGATCTCGGGCGGAGAGTGTATCCTTTGAGCGCAACGCGGAGGTGGCTGAAGTTTCGGCATTGAGGGGTTCCCCCAGACCATGATCGGAACGACTCTCAAGAGCTACGTCGTCGAGGAGATGCTCGGCAAGGGCGGCATGGGGATCGTGTACCGCGCCCGCGATACGCGCCTCAACCGGAGTGTCGCGCTCAAGGTCCTCCCTCCGGAATTGATCCGCGACGAGGACCGCCGGCGCCGCTTCCTGCAGGAAGCGAAGGCCGCCTCGGCGGTCAATCACCCCGCCATCGCCCAGATCTACGACATCGAGGAGTCGGGCGACATGACGTTCATCGTCATGGAATACGTGGACGGCTCGACGCTCCACGACATGGTGGCGCGCCGGGAGCTGGACCTCCCTGCCGCCGTGGAGGTGGGCATCCAGGTCGGCGACGCGCTGGCGCGAGCCCACGAGGCCGGCATCGTGCACCGCGACATCAAGCCCGAGAACATCATGGTGACGAGGGACGGCCACCCCAAGATCCTCGACTTTGGTCTGGCGAAGCTCCTGGACCCGGTCCCCGCAAGCGGCGCGTCGGGCGCCAGCCGCCTCGAGACGCTGGCGCGCACGCAGGCGGGCATGATCGTGGGGACGCTGGCCTACATGAGTCCCGAGCAGGCGCGCGGATTGCCCGCCGACAAGCGGTCGGACATCTTCTCGTATGGGATCGTGCTGTACGAGATGGCCACGGGAAAGCTCCCATTCGCGGGCGCCAGCGCCCTCGACACGATGCACGCCATCGCCTACGACGAGCCGAAGCCGGTCACGACGATCCGCGCCGATCTGCCCTACTCGCTGCAGCGCGTCGTCGATCGCTGCCTCCGGAAGAAGCCTGAGGATCGCTACCCGGACCTGCGCGAGGCGGTAGCCGACCTCAAGGGGGTGAAGCGGGAGATTGAATCAGGCTTCAGCGGCGGCATGCCCGTGCTGGAGAGGCTGCGTTTCTGGTTCAGCGGACTCTCCGCGCGCGGCATGGTCTGGGTAGGCGTGCAGGGGGCTGCGATCGGCGCCCTCCTGACGGCGCTTCTCCTGTCGAGCGGACCCGGGAGGATCGCGCCGGTCCTCATGATCGTCGGCATCGGGGCGTTCATGTTCCGGAGGTTCCGCAACCGCGGCGTGAGGGAGATGCGCAAGTTCGTGAGGCGGGCCGCGGCCCTCAAGGAGGTGAGGCTCATCACCTTCCACAAGGGCGAGTTCACCGTGCTGGCGGACAAGCCCACCGCGAAGACGTACCTGAAGCTCAACGCCCTCCTGGAGACCGCCAACGGGCGCCTGTTCCGCGGTGAGCCGATGACGATGGTGGTGCGCGACGATGTCGGCGAGGAGGAGACGCGCCGGATCCTCACGAGCGCAGGCGTGCAGTGGGTGCGCGAGGAGCGCCACCGGTCCTCGGTGTTCTCCCGGGCGCGCAAGGACGTCTGACCCCCCCCCGCTGCGGCATCCATCAAAATCCTCTACCCTAACCCGGATAATTCACGAAAAATCTGGACACAAGAAAGCCTCCGTGTGGTAGAAAGC
>CAYNUH010000059.1:0-22464 GCA_964400605.1 uncultured Acidobacteriota bacterium
GGGAGGACGTGCCCGGACAGGCCGAGGTGGACAACCACAAGGATGTCTACCTGTCCGCCGAGCTGGACGCGACGACCCAGCCGACCGGCATCGGGCTCTACTATCACCGCGGCGGATACGATCTCCTCGCCTCAGCGCCGACCGCCCTCTTCGACAGGTACGATCGCGCCGCAATTTTCGCCAACTGGACACGCGAGCGGTTCAGAGTTGCCGTAGCGTACCTCCACGGACAGGACCACGTGAGGGCTCTCCCGGAGCGGAGGATCTCGGGCTACTACGCCCAGGGAGATCTCCACACCGCCGACTGGGCGGTCCCCTTCGCCCGCTATGACTGGGCCCGGACCGAGGAGCCGGGGGCAACCGATCACGCCCGCCAAGGGACCGTGGGGTGCGCCTTCTCGCTCTTCCAGACGGACGCGACGGCGGCCCGTGTTGTGGTCGAGACATCTCGGAGAAGAGAAGCGGGCCAGAGCGTAGGGTCGGGGCTGCTGAGTCTTCTCTGGGCTTTCTAGGTATGGCCATGACGCGCCGGGCTCTGCTCTCATTTATGCGAAAGGAGTCGGGGCTTCGGGGGGACCGCTGCCCTCGAGCAGCTCTTTGGAGAGGAGATGTGGCGTGCGCAAGATCTTGCTGATGGTGCTGATTGCCTTTCTCTCCACGCTCGGCGCTCAGGCCGCCGCCAAGAAAGGCGCCGCGCCTCCCAAGCTCGACACGGCGCGGATCGAGGAGCTCACCGGCGCGAAGGGAAAGCTCGACGAGAAGGAGGGGGTCTTCAAGGTCTCCGTGCCCCGGAGCGACCTCTCGGTCACGATCGGCGGCGTCCGGATGACCCCGCCGATGGGGCTCACCTCGTGGGCCGCCTTCAAGCGCGCGGGGGATCACACCATGGTCATGGGCGACCTCGTCCTTCTCGAGGACCAGGTCAATCCCGTGATGAGCGACGCCCTGGACGGCGGGCTCGAGGTCACCGCGCTTCACAACCACTTCCTCTGGGACAGTCCGAAGGTGATGTTCATGCACATCGGCGGGATGGGAAAGGAAGGCAGGCTCGCAGAGGCCGTGGGCAGGGTCTTCGCGAAGATCCGGGAGACGAGCGGCGGCAAGGGAGAGACACCGAAGGCGGACATCGACCCGGCCAAGAGCACACTCGACCCCGGAAAGATCGAGGCGATCCTGGGGATCAAGGGAGAACTCAAGGACGGCGTCTACAAAGTCAGCATCGCTCGCGAGACGCAGATGCATGGGGAGTCCATGGGCAACACCATGGGCGTCAACACCTGGGCCGCTTTCGCCGGCGGCGATGAGAAGGCGGTCGTGGATGGTGACTTCGCGATGCTGGAGCCGGAGCTGCAGGGCGTCCTCAAGGCGCTGCGCGGCGCCGGCATCAACATCGTGGCGATCCACCAGCACATGTCGGGCGAGAGGCCGCGTGTTCTCTTCTTGCACTACTGGGGTGTTGGAAGGACCGAGGACCTCGCCCGAGGCATCCACGCGGCACTCGACAAGACCGGCGGCAAGTAGGGCGCGAGCGGGTGAGTACCGACGAGCCCAAGGACGAGGACCTCGAGGTAACGGGGCAGGCCGAGCCGGCGCAGCAGGCGATTATCCCGTGCACCCTTCGCGAGCTCCTGGTCTACTTCGTGCGCCTGGGCACCTTCGGCTTCGGTGGTCCGATCGCGCTTGCCGGCTACATGCAACGCGACCTGGTCGAGGAGCGGCGCTGGATCTCCAAGCAGGACTATCTCGACGGACTCGCCCTCGCGCAGCTCGCACCCGGTCCGCTCGCCGCGCAGCTCGCCATCTACCTGGGCTGGGTCCGTGCCCGGGTGCTCGGCGCGACGCTCGTGGCCGCAGCATTCATCCTGCCGTCGTTCCTGATGGTGCTCGCCCTGTCCGCTCTCTACCTTCGTTACGGCGGGCTGGCCTGGATGCAGGGGCTCTTCTACGGCATTGGCGCCGCGGTCATCGCCATCATCGCACGCAGCGCCGTGAAGCTCGTGCGCATGACGGTGGCAAGAGACCGGCTCCTCTGGGGCCTGTTCGCCGGGAACGCGCTGGTCACCGCGTGGATGGAGACCGAGGTTGTATGGGTCTTCCTCCTGAGCGGTGTGATTGCCCTTGTGGTGAAGGCCTCGCCCCGGTGGGGAAAAGTCTCGACCACGTTCGCGGTCGCGCCGTGGACATACGTCCTGGTCTCCGGCCTCCACGGGGCGGCACCCGGCGGCACGCTCATCAAGATCCTTCTCTTCTTCGCGGAGGCCGGTGCGTTCGTCTTCGGGAGCGGGCTCGCCATCGTCCCCTTCATGCACGGAGGGGTCGTCGAGAAGTTTCAGTGGCTGAACGAACGCCAGTTCCTCGACGCGGTCGCGGTCGCGATGATTACGCCGGGGCCGGTCGTCATTACAGTTGCTTTCATCGGCTACCTGGTGGCGGGACCCGCCGGCGCCACAGTGGCCGCCATCGGCGTCTTCCTTCCCTGCTACCTCTTCGTCATCGTTCCGGCTCCCTACTACCGGCGGTTCGCCGGCAATCGCTCCATCAAGGCGTTCGTCGATGGCGTAACCGCGGCCGCGACGGGCGCCATAGCCGGCGCAGCGTTCGTGCTTGGCCGGCGCGCCATCGTGGACGCACCGACCATGCTCATCTTCGCGGTCACCCTGCTCTTGCTGACCAAGGTCAAGAAGCTCCCCGAGCCGCTCGTCATCCTCGCATCCGGCATCGTTGGGCTCGCGGTCAAAGGAGTGATCGGGCCGTGAACGGGGGAGGATCGGTCTCTGGACGAAGGCGGACTCGGTGACGGCGGTCGACGATCTCCAGGCGACGGCAGAGTGAATGATGACGCACGGCCATGCGGGGTGAGGTGATTCGATGAAGCGAACATGGATGACCCTGCTTGTGACCATCGCGGCGCTGGCGGCGGGATGCATGCGGTCCGCCCGGGAGGTGGTGGTCTACACCTCCGTCGACCAGGTGTTCTCCGAGCCCATTTTCCGGGAGTTCGAGCGGAGCCGTGGCGTCGTGATCCGCGCGGTCTATGACACCGAGGAGACGAAGAGCACCGGCGTGCTCAACCGGCTCATCGCTGAAGCGCAGCGCCCGCAGGCCGACGTCTTCTGGTCGGGCGACCCTGTGCGGCCGTTTCTGCTCACGAAGCGCGGCCTGGTCCAGCCCTACGTCTCACCGAACGCCGCGTCCATCCCTGCCGCGTTCAAGGCCGCCGACGGGACCTGGACGGGCTTCGCCGCGCGGGCGCGCATCCTCCTGATCAACAAGAACAAGGTGCCCGCAGGTGAGCGTCCGAAGTCGGTGCGTGACCTGGCATCTCCGCGCTGGAAAGGCCAGATCGCCATCGCGAACCCGCTCTTCGGCACGACCACGGTGCACGTCGCTGCGCTTTGGTCGGTCTGGGGCGAGGAGCAGACGAAGGCATTCCTTCGAGACCTGAAGGCGAACGACGCGCGTATCGCCAGCTCCAATGGCGAGGTGAAGCGACTCGTCGTGAGCGGCGAGGTCGCATTCGGGCTCGCCGATACCGACGACGCCAACGAGGCCATCAAGGAGGGGGCGCCGGTCGACGTCGTCTACCCCGACCACGACGGCGCTGGCACGCTCTTCATGCCGACGACCGTCGTGCTCATCAAGGGTGGACCGCACCCGGAAGCGGGAAAGCAGCTCATCGACTTCCTGCTGGCACCGGACGTAGAGCGGCGCATGGCCGAGTCCGCGGCCCACATGCCGCTGAGGCCCGAGGTGCCCGTCCCGCAAGGCGTGCGGCGGGCTGGGGAGGTCAAGGCGATGGCCGTGGATTACGCCAGGATCAGCGAGGACATGGAGCGCATCCAGCCGTGGCTCCGGGAATGGGCTGGCATCTGAGCGCCAGAGCGAAGAGACTCGAGGAGCCGGCGCTCCTGGCATTCGCGGGCGCGGTGCTCGTGTGTGCCATTCTCCTGCCGCTGCTCGTCCTCGGCGGCGAAATGGTCAAGACCGGCGGTCTGAAGTCGGTTGAGCTCTTCGCCGCGACCGGACTGTGGGGCCGCTTCGCGCGTTCGCTCTTGCTCGCCGCCGCCGTGACCGCGGCGGCGCTCCTTGTCGGAGCCCCCCTCGGACTGCTCTTGGGCCGTGGCGAGCTTCGCGGTCGGCGGACGGCGCTGATGCTCCACGGCTTCCCGATGTTCCTGCCACCCTTCCTGCTCGGCCTGGGCTGGTTCCATCTTTTCGGACGAGGGGGGCTGTGGACGACTGAGACCAGCTCGCGGCTCCTGTTCAGCGATCTCGGCGTCGTTCTCGTCGAGACTTTGGCGTTCACGCCCGTTGTCACGCTGCTCACCGCCCTGGCTGTCGAGTCGGTCGATCCGTCCCTGGAGGAAGCAGCCCGGGTCGTCGCGCCGCCGTGGCGGGTCGCAACGCGCATCCTCCTTCCAGCGGCCTGGCCGTCGGCAGCGCTCGGCGCGCTGATTGTCTTCGCGCTCTCGCTCTCCGAACTCGGGGTGCCGATGTTCCTGCGCGTCAGGACCTACCCCGAGGCGGTCTTTTCTCGCCTGGGCGGCGCGGCGTACGCACCGGGCGAGGCGTTCACATTGGCGCTGCCGCTCCTGGTTGTGGGGCTCATCCTGCTCGCGCTCGAGCGTCGGCTCGCGTTCCGCCACTCGCACGCCGTCCTCGGCTTGCGCTTGCGAGAACGAGCCGGACTTCCACTTGGTCGCGCCCGCTTCGGATGCGGCGCCTTGATTTGGACGCTCACAGCCGTTGGGCTGCTGCCTGTCGCCTCGCTCGCGCTACGCGCAGCGCGCGGCGGTGGATTCGCATCAGTGAGCGAGTGGATCGGCTCGAGCCCGCTGAACGGACTGGCTGCCGGCGCGATCGCGGCCACGCTGTCGGTTCTCGTGGCACTGATCATCGGGAGGGCAATCGCACGACAGCGGCCGGGCGCGATCTCCCTGGACGCGCTTGGCGTCCTCGGGTTCATCACTCCCGCTACGGTCCTCGGCGTGGGTCTCATCGCCTTCTGGAACCGGCCGGCGACCCAGGTCGTGTACGCGAGCATGGGCATCGTCGTCATCGGTTTCCTCGCGCGGTACAGCGTGATCGCGACCCGCACCGTGGCCGCAGCCATCGCCCAAACACCTCCGCACCTCGAAGAGGCCGCGGCCGTCTCCGGCGCGAGCTTCATCCGGCGGCTCCTGCACATCGTGGTCCCGGTGAACGCGCGGTCGCTCCTTGGCGCCTGGCTGCTCACGCTCGTATTCTGCCTCCGTGACCTGGAGACGGTCGTGCTCTTCTATCCACCGGGTCGGGAGACGCTGCCTGTCCGCATCTTCACGCTGGAGGCGAACGGTCCCGAGGCCGTTGTCGCCGCGCTCTCGTGCGTGCACGTCCTCATCACCGCAGGCGCGCTCGTGCTGGCGGTAATCATCTCGCGACAGAGGATGCGAGCAGGATGAGCGCCGTACTCATGCTCGACCGCGTCTCGTTAGGCTACCGGGGTACGCCAGTGCTCGCCGACGTGTCGCTCTCCGTTCAGGACGGAGAGACGGTCGCGCTCGTCGGCCCGTCGGGGTCCGGGAAGACGACCGTCCTCCGGACTATCCTCGGGCTCGCCGTCCCTGAGGCCGGCGCTGTCGTCATCGACGGCCGGCCCGCCAGCGCGGAAGGCCGACTGCTCGTGCCGCCGGAGGAGAGGAACCTCGCCGTCGTCTTCCAGGACCTCGCCCTCTGGCCGCACTTCACCGTGCACGGGAACCTGTCCTTCGTGCTCGAGTCGGGGGGCGTCCCGAGGTCGGAACGGGAGCGGCGCATCGCCGAGGTGCTCGCTCGGGTCGGGCTCGAGGGCAAAGCGCGACGCCATCCAGCCGAGCTTTCCGGCGGTGAGCGGCAGCGCGTCGCCATTGCACGTGCGCTGGTGCTCGATCCCCGTGCCGTGCTGCTGGACGAACCGTTGTCTAACCTCGACGTGGGGTTGAAGCTGGAGCTGCTCGAGCTGTTCAGAACACTGTTCGCTGAGCGTCAAACCGCAGTCCTATACGTGGCACACGATCCGCGCGAGGCGGCCCGCCTAGCCCGCCAGATGGTCGTCCTCGAAGGTGGCCGAGTCATTCAGCGCGCGAGCTTTGCCGAGTTGCGCGCGCGCCCAGCGAGCCGTTTCGTCGAGCGAATGCTGCAAGACCTCGGCGGTCTGAGCGTGTCGGAGGACCGATGAACAGGTGCCGCCGATGAGGGACAGGGTGTCGCCCGCGCGCGGGGCCGCCTACGGCCTGGCCGCCGCGGGCCTGTTCGGAGCGAGCCCACCGCTCTCGAAGTTGCTTCTCCCGCAGATGCACCTGCTTCTGCTCAGCGCCTTCCTGTATCTCGGGGCAGGGTTGGCGGTCTCTCTGGCGAGGGCCATTCGGTCCGGGCAACGCGCAGCGAGGGAGGCGCAGCTGCGCGGAACGGACTTGCCTGCGCTGGTCGGAGTCGTGTTCTTCGGAGGTCTCGTCGGACCGATCTTGATGCTCCTGGGGCTCGAACGAGTATCCGGGGTCGTAGGCGCCCTGCTCCTGAACCTCGAGACGCCGTTCACGGTCCTGTTGGCGGTCGTCTTCCTCCGAGAGCACCTTGGGCTGCGCGCGGGTCTTGCCAGCGTCACCATCCTTGTGGGCGCCGCTCTCCTCGCGTATCGGGGTGGAGCACTCCACGGATCGTTCCTTGGCACCCTTGCCCTCGCCGGGGCCTGCTTCGCCTGGGCGATAGACAACAATCTCAGCCAGCGATTATCGGCCCGCGATCCGCTGGCCGTCGTACAGGTAAAGGCGCTTGCGGCGGGGAGCTGCGCCTTGGTCATCGCGCTGCTCTCGGGCGCGACGTTGCCGGCGTCGAAGTTCGCCGCGGGCGCTCTTGCCCTGGGCAGCTTGAGCTACGGTGCGAGTCTCGTGCTGAACATGCGCGCGCTCCGGGAGATCGGAGCAGCGAGGCAGGCGGTGCTCTTCGCCACGGCACCATTTATCGGCGCCTTGCTCTCGATCCCGGTCCTATCAGAGCGACCACGCCCGCTTCACGCTGTCGCCGCCGTGCTCATGGCCGCGGGCGTCGCGGCGCTGCTGCGCGAGCAGCACACGCACATTCACACGCACGAGCCCATGGAGCATGATCACCTCCATGTTCACGACGATCATCACCAGCACGAGCACGAGGGACCGGTGACCGAGCCCCATTCGCATCCTCACCGGCACGAGGGGCCGATGCACGAGCATCCTCATGCGCCGGACCTGCACCACCGGCATCCCCACCGTTGACGCGACCGCCACAAGATCGCCGAGGTGCTCGCGTCCCTGAACCAGAACATCGAGGTGCCTGTCCGTTCGCACAACGTCATCGCGCCAACGGACCATGGTGGCGCGGAACTCCGCGACGTGTCTCGGGAAAAATCATATCTTCTCTTCCCCGAATTGGGCGAGGCCAGGGAGAACCCTCTCGACCTGCTACTTCCGCGAGAGGCTCACGCCCCCTTTCACGTCCGAAATCGCCCTCGACACGAAGCGCGATGTGATCGAGAGCGGGGTATGGTGCCTGTCGGTGCACCGGTTCCTGCGGGTGAGTGTCTAGGGAACCTGCACCGGCGGCGGCCCCTCGGGGATGTAGGGCTTGTAGATCACGCCCGCGGTCTGCTTCCTGAACTCGTTCTGGATGGCGGAGAGTGCCTTCGGGTCCGTGAAGAGATCCACCATCGTGGCGGCGAGCGTCTTCGACGCGTAGATCAGCCCCTTGTGGCCGATCGACATGCCGCCGCAGGCCACGACGGGCCAGGCGTGCCAGGGGGCCTCATACGGCGCGGTGGTCACCGAGACGTGCAGCGTGGGAACGATCCAGCTGATGTCGCCGACGTCCGTCGAGCCTCCTTCGAACTCCTGCTCTCCGATGGGCCGTATCTTCGTGACGAGGCCCGCCTCGGGGACGCCGGTCGCGCGCTGGATCTGCCTGGCGAAGGCCTGCTCCTCCGCCGTGAACTGAAGCTCGCCGAGCCATCTCATGTTGGCCTCCAGCAGCCGCTCGCCGGGAAGGTTCACAAGCAGCTCCCAACTACCGCTCTGGACTGTGAGCTTCGACTCGACGCCGGCCATCAGCGCGGCCCCTTCGGCGATCGCGCGCGCGCGCTTGAACAGATCTTCCACGCCGGGGCGGTCCTTGTCGCGCACCCAGCACCAGAGCTTCGCGTACTCGGGGACGACGTTGGGCACGTCTCCCGCCTTCTGGATGACGTAGTGCATGCGGACGGTGGGCTTGACGTGTTCGCGCATCATGTTGAGGCCGTGCGTGAACAGCTCCAGGCCGTCCGCGGCGCTGCGCCCGTTCCAGGGGTCGGCCGCGGCGTGAGCGGCCTTGCCCTTGAACTCGACGATGAAATCCACCAGCGCCTGCGAGCTGGTGGTGTCGGCCTGCGTCTTGTCGGAGGGATGCCAGGCCAGCGCGACATCCAGATCTGAGAACAATCCCGCGCGGGCCATGTAGATCTTGCCGCCCACCGCCTCTTCGGCCGGCGTGCCGTAGAAGCGGATCGTCCCATGGAGATACCCTGAAGCGATCAGCTCCTTGATGGCGATGGCCGCGCCCAGGCTGGCCGCACCGAACATGTTGTGCCCGCACCCATGCCCAGCGGCCCCTTCCACGAGCGCCTCCTTGACCGGCTGCGCCTTTTGCGAGATACCCGGAAGCGCATCGTACTCGCCCAGGATCCCGATGATGGGGCGTCCTTCTCCATAGCTCGCCACGAAGGCGGTGGGGAGCTCCGCGACGCCCCGCTGGACCGCGAAGCCCTGCGCCGCCGCGTAGTCGGCCAGCGCCTTGCTCGAGCGGGTCTCCTTGAGCGCGGTTTCGGCGAACCCCCAGATCTGATCGCTCAGGGAGATCAGCTCCTTGCCGTGGCTCTCGACAGAGGCCACGGCCGTCTGTTTGATCGGGGTCGCGTCAGCGGCCAGAGCGGCCGAACAGAAGAGAAGCGCGCCCGGCAGGCCCGGAGCGCGACGCAGCGCAGAGATCATGGTGGCTCCATGTTGAGAGAGCAAAAGGGGGATACATTCTCTCCCGCCAAATCGATCCTCGTCCGGCGGGCCAGGCATTGTATCAACAGTCAGGCCGCCTCGCGGCCGCCGCGAACTTCTCCGCCGCCATGCGTAGACCCTGGTAGTCCATGTGACCTGGCACCCGAGGACGCGCACACCCCGCCTCAACAGAAAGCCCCGACGAAGCCTGCCTGGCCGGGGCTTCCCGTGTCCTCGGCCCCTTCGACTCGGGGCGATGAGTCCGTGGCTCCCCAGGTGATCGGAGATGCGAACCAGAGAGTGGTTCGTAGTAGAGACGGGGCCCCTGGCGGGAGCCGATCACTCTCCGTCGGCCATGTAGTCGTCGCCGTAGTACTTGCTCGTGATGCGCGTGTGGAACTCGATCGCGCGCACCGGCTCGTAGCGGGGGCCGGGAAGCGAGGGCAGGACCTCGAGGATCTCGTCCTCCCACAGGTAGACGTTCATGGGAAACGAGTCGCGCGTCCGGCGGCGGGCTTCGGGATCGCGCGGCTTGGACACGCGATGGGTGGTCGAGGGGAGACGATCGTTCGTGATCCTCTGCATGTAGTCCCCCGTGTTGAGAATGATCGTCCCCGGCGGCACGTCGAGCCTCACCCACTTCATGTTCCGCCGGTTCAGGATCTGGAGCCCCTCGACGCGCGGCGCGGGAAGAAGGGTGAACAGCGTCACGTCCTCATGGCCCAGCAGGCGGGCCGCGCCCGACTGGTCGTCCTGCTCGGTCATCGGAGGGTAGTGGTTGAGGCGGAGCGCGAAGTTCGTGTGAGTGAGCCGCTCGTCGTAGGAGTCGGGCTCCGCGCCGAGATGCAGGAGCACACTCCGCATCACCGGGAGGATCAGCTTCTCCTGCTCCAGGGCGAGCTTGCGGAAGAACCGCTCGTCCCGGGGCTCCGGCCAGAACTCCTCGAGGCGGGGCGGCTCCGGACGGCCGTCGTCGATGTCGAAGGCCCTCCGGCAGAAGACCCAGCCTTCCACCAGGTCGGGGTGAATCTCGGTAGTCTCCTTGATCGGGAAGTACCCCTGATTCACCGAGCCGTGGCGGTTGGCGAGAAACCGCATTTTCTCCTCGAGGGAGGGCCGGGTGAAGAATTCCTCCACCCTGCCGAACGCCTCATCGTGAAGAGAAGGGTCGATGCCGTGTCCGTCGAGGATCGCGAACCCGATCTCCTCGAGGGCCTCCCCGAGATCTCGCGCGAACTCACGCCGGTCGCGCTCGCCGCCGTGGAGGAAGCGGCCGATGTCGCAGGTGCGGACCCGGAACTCCTCGTCGAACTCCTCGGCTCCCGGCGCCTCGGCCAGCCTGTATCGCTGCTCCTTGCGCACCTGCTCGTATTCACGGAAATCCTGATTCGTCGACGAGACACCGTCCTGTCTCCGGTCCATGCCGCTTCCCCTCCGCACGCGGGATCCATGATAATCCAGCAACGTCGGCTCGGGGATCGAGGATGGCCGTCCTGCTCGATGGGGGAACAAGCGTCAGCTCTCTGCGTGAGGGGGAGCCCTTCCGCTCGGAAACCCTGAGGATCTGGCCCCGGATCGGGGCTCTCGCGGATGTCCGTGGGGCGGCGCGCCGGTGAGCGTGCCGCGCGAGACCTTCGGCTCCACGATGGGCGTCGCGATGACGACGATCGGAGTCGCGGTCGGCCTCGGAAACTTCTGGAGATTCCCCTACATGGCCGGCCGCTACGGCGGAGCAGCGTTCGTCGCCTTCTACCTCCTCGTCGTCGCGGCGATCGGCGTCCCGGCGCTCATGGCGGAGTTCGCGCTCGGCCGGCGCACGCGACGAGGAGCCGTCGGCGCCTTCGAGCGGAGCGGGTTTCCCGGCGGACGCGCCGTCGGCTGGTGTCTCTTCGCCGTCGTCACGGGGGCGACGGCCTACTACACGAACGTGATCGGCTGGGTGCTCTGGCACGCGCTCGCCCAGGTCACCGGCCCGCTGGGACTGCCGATCTCCGCCGGCGCTATCCTCCCTCCCGCGGAGGGGTTCTCGCTGCGGGCTCTCCTGCTCCAGATGGCCTGCACCGGAGCCACGATCGGCGGCTGCGCGTGGGTGCTCCTCGCGGGCGTCCGCCGCGGGATCGAGAGGGCCAGCCTCCTGATCATGCCGGCGCTCTTCGTGGTCCTCCTCGCGCTCATCGCGAGAGGCGTCACTCTCCCCGGCGCCTCGAGCGGGATCGAGTGGTATCTTCTCAAATTCCGCCTCGCCGACCTCGACGGGAGCGTCATGGTGGCGGCGATGGGCCAGGCGATCTTCTCCCTCTCGCTCGGGGGGACCTTCATGGTCGTCTACGGGTCCTACCTGGGCGGCGACATTGATCTGCGCCGAGTCGCCATCTGGACCGCGGTCGGCGACACCGCGGCGGGGCTGCTCGCGGGACTCGCGATCTTCCCCGCCGTCTTCGCGCTCGGGATCGAGCCATCGAGCGGGCCGGGGCTCATCTTCTCCACCCTCCCGCGCGCCTTCCAGTTGATCCCCGGAGGGGCTTTCTTCGGGTTCCTCTTCTTCGCGGGGCTCGCCGGCGCCGCCTTCCTTTCGGATGTCGCGGCCTTCGAGGTCCTCGTGGCGGGGTTGGCCGACAACACGCCGCTCGGGCGCAAGCGCGCTATGGCCCTCATGGCGTTCACGGTGTTCGTCCTCTCGATTCCCCCGATGCTCAACATGAGCATCTTCATCCGCTGGGATCTCATCTTCGGGTCGGGGATGCAGACCCTCGGCGCGCTGCTGGCCGTCCTCGCCCTCGCCTGGTCGATGGACCGCGCGGCCGCGCTCGAGGAGCTCTCCAGAGGAGGCGCCGGCGCTCACCCGTGGCTCCTGGCGTGGCTTCGCTACGTGATTCCCCTCGCGATCGTCGCCGTCGGAGCGTGGTGGATCCTCCACGACGTCCTGGGCCTCGCCGGCGGTCCCTGAGGCGGAACGCCTTTTCCGGCGGCGCCTCCCCCCGTCCTGACCATTCGAGCCTTCGGCGAGCGCTATTCGCCAGCGGGCCCGGCGGGCGGATCGCCATGAAGGCCGCAGCGAGGACGCAGTGACTACCGAATCACCCCCTTTTTCGCTTGGGGAATCCAACCCCTGGTTGGCAGCCAGGGCAAGCAACCGGCGCTCGCGCTGTTAACCAAGCAACCTGCTGGTCAACAGCCCTGAGAGAGCGGCGAGAGTTTCTGGGGGATCATGGCCGCCCTTGGAGGCGGCCGGCGGGGTTCGGGTGAAGAGGGAGAGAGTCGATCCCGCCCGGGGGTCGATCGCCCGAACCCCGCGCCCCCCGCGCATGAAAAAACCCCGACCAGGTTCCCCCGGCCGGGGCTATATAGATGATGCGCCCCCTCGACCCGGGGCGATGAGTGCGTGGCTCGTCAGGTGATCGGCTGACCCGAACTCTCGCAGGTTCGGGTTTGCTCTCGCTTGGTCACCACGTGATCGGAGACCCGAACCTGGATAAGTCCCTCCGATACAGTGAATTGCCACACACTGTAGCACGAGATCCTGGGCTCCTGCGGCTCGCGACAACACCCGGCCACCAGTGCTGAAAGCGCCCCGAGCGCGGCTCGCGCGCCGCGGGGGGACCAAGCCCGCGACCTTGCTGGCGTTCATCGGCCGGACACCTGCGGATTCCGGAAATTCTGGCCCGGGGCCGTTCCGGAAAGTCCCGGGGTTCTCCCGAACCAAACGATGCCGCATCGTGTACTACTCCGTCCCCTTCCGGTGGCTCGCTGATTTTCAGCCGACCGGCCTGAATCGAGGGTGATGGGGTAGCATCGGTTCGTGACTCGCGAGAATCAGGAAGGGCCCGAGTCCCCCTGCAAGACCTGCGATGGCGCAGGTACTTGTCGGCGATGCCGTGGAGCCGGCTACCGCAAGGTGGCGGGTGCGTTCCGCACGGCCTGCTCCGGCTGCAACGGGACGGGTCGGTGCCCTACGTGCGCGGGGAAGAGCCGAGTCATCACCGCTGAGTAAGACTGCCCGAACCCAGCGACGTGATATCCTCGCGCGGCCTCGGCCCTTCCCCCAGGCCCACGGAGCCACCTATGCCCCGTCAGATCAGCGTCGCCCGCCAGATCCGGATTGTCCGCACCGCCTTCATCCAGCTCGCCCGATCGTTCGGGCGGCTCGGGCAGGCCCTTCAAGGCGCGGCAGCCTCCGCGAACAACCGGCCGGTGCCCTCGCGAGAGAAACCGGTCCGCCGCCGCCCCCGCCTGTCCCCGGCCCAACGCCGCGCCCTCGTCCTGCAGGGCCGCTACATGGGCACCCTCCGCGGCCTGAAGCCGAGGCAGCAGGCGCAGGTGAAGAAGATCCGCGCCGCGAAGGGCATCAGGGCGGCGATCGCGGCGGCGAGGAGGATGGCGGGGTAGCGCCTCAAGAGTCGCCGAGGGTTTTCAACACCTCGTCCATCTCGACCAGGAACCTGTACGGGTAGCCCTTCGCGTAGCCCTCCATCTGGTCGATCCACGACGACGCGGCCGTTCCACGAAGTTCAGCCTCGAGACGCTTCGCCTTCGCGGCTTGTTTCTTGAGGTGTGTGTTCACCACACGCGCATTGAATTGAGGCAGGGGATGTGCGTCGATTCCATCCATCGCTGACCAGAGGTCGTCCTGCACGAACGCCTTCCGCCAGATCGTGCGCGGGAGGATCACGCACCGCGATCGGAGCACTTCGAGGTCAGTTCCGACGTAGGGCACTGACACCCCCACCCTCCTCCGGTCGCCCACGTAATCGCGGTTCTTCTTCAGCAGCAGGTGATGAAGGCTCTGCAGGCCGCTCCACCACAGTCGGCACTTGACCTGCAGGGCACACCGCAGCTGCATTGACAATAGCCCCGGATTGGCGGGCGTCCATCGGGCCCTAAATCAGGCCCGGCCGTCGAGAGGGTCTCACAACCCGGGGAGCAAACAGCTTCGGTCGGGAGCGCCTGTTGCCCACACGACTGCACTCCATCGGTTGTCAGAGTCGCTTGCGATGAAGCATTGTCGCCAGCAGGAAGGATGCCGGAAGGTGGTCCGATCAGCAGCGCGACTAACAACGCTGCGCTGAGAATGGTCAGCCCGAACGCGCTCTTTGAATACCGGGATGCGAACATGGTGCCCTCCTAATGGTTTCTCGGGTGGTTTCCAGGCGGTTCACGAGTTCATGGCCGGAATATCGGACACCATCATCACCCAAAACGTCGGCTCGTGCAAGACCCCCGATCGTAACGGTCTAGGCGGTGTCGGCCGGCGCCGGCTTCGATCGGGTCTACAACCTCCACTCGCTGCGGCACTCTGCGGTCACGAGCGTCTACCGGGCGACGCGGGACTTGTTCCTCGCGCAGCGGTTCACCCGACACGCGTCGCCGTTGTTGACGACGATCGTCTACACCCACCCCTCGGACGAGGAGCTGTACGCGGGGATCAGGGACCTGCCGTGTTGAGAGGCCAGTCGCCATCTGTGGGGGGTAGCCTCGCCCCGCGAGCTTCCTCGTGAGACGGTAGAAGCTGAAGAGTCGCAACTTCGCCGGGCACGGCCGGGGTATGATAAGGCCTTCGGGACGCACTTCGTGAGCCTGTATCGAAGAGGCGGGTCATGGACGATGCCGCAGTCGGCTTTCGCGTCCACTCGGGCTGGGCCACAGCGGTCCTACTCGTGGGGACTGCGGCGGCCCCGGAGGTCGCCGACAGCCGGATAGTCCAGCTCGCGGATCCCGCAGTGCCCCACTCCCGCCAGCCCTATCATGCAGGGCTCGATCTACCAAAGGGGGAGGCCGCAAGGACCGTGGCTCTGCTGGTGAGATCGGTCGAGCGGTTCGCGAGGCGTTCCCTCCTCGATCTGTTCATGGCCTACCGCGTGGGCGGCCATCGCCTCCGCGCCGCTGGGATTGTGGTCGGCAGCAACGTGGACCCGACGATGATCAAGAACGATCACATCCGGGCGCACGCAGAGGGAGAACAGCTCTTCCGGCTCGTCATTCAAGACACCGCACAGAGTCGCGGTCTGGCCTTGTCGGTGACGGCGACGGTCGAGAAGGAGCTCTTCGTCACGGCATCAAAGAAGCTGGGGATCCCCGAGCGCCGACTGAAGGAGATGGTCGGCGGTTTCGGCCGGCAACTGGACGGTCCCTGGCGGGCGGAGGAGAAGGCAGCGGCCCTGGCGGCGTGGGTGGGGCTTCTCCGGCGTCGGTGATGCCAGCCGCGGGCAGCGACATGCGTCGCCTCTCACGAGAGTGGAGTGCACGCACCCAAGCGATGAGGAAATGCCGGAGAGGCTGAGGGGGCTGCCGTGCTGAACGTTGGTATCCTCATGCGCGCACGCCGCAAAAGGGGCATCACGCGCCACGCACCGGATCCTCCACGGCAAAGCCAGCCGGCATGGTGATGACAATGAACCGGGCGCGTTCGTAGAACTCAAGCCACCAGATCGAAGCACGATCATCGTCTTCAGCCACACGCCACCAGAATCGAAAGACAGGTGGGTTGAGTACCCCCCGGCTGGCACCTCGGAGAAGGTGGATCTGCATCTCGTCTCTCCGCGGATTGTGCTTCGTCGTGAAGTACACATCAGTCAGGATCGTCCCTTCCGCTCTCAGATAGAGACCCTTGACGATCTTCTTGACCACATGGTCGATACGCTCACGTTCGACGAACGCTGCTTTGGCTTTCCCGATGTAGATATCGGCCTGAGTGCGTAGCTCCACATCGCGCATCGTTGAGGCGAGCATCGCGCGCATTTTCGGCTGCTTGGCGACGGTCTTCCTCACTAGAGTTCGCCATGTCTCCGAACCCGTCGCCGTGTCGCCAGCCTGGCCGCTGACGAACACTCGAAACAGCTCTTCATCCGCGGCGAGGCGACCGTTGCAGCTGCGATGCGAGGGGGCGGTCCAGAGATTCTCTCCGTGCGAAAGTGGGAAAAGATTCAGCGGGACGATGTGTTCCTTGGTGAGTTCACCAGGTGTCCCGCACAGGTAGCAGATTCCGAACTTCTTCTGCGGCATCTAGGCTTCATGTGAGCAGCTGGCAACCGTGTCCTTAACGGCCCCGAGGAGCTCCTCAACCTTGAGAGGCTTCCCAAACCCCCTCTTCGCTCCCAGCGCCACGGCGGCCGCGTTGTTTTCGGCAGCGCCGCCCTTGCCGGAGAAGGTGAAGACGGTCGCCTCTGAGTCGATCTGCAGGATCTCCCACAGCATCTCGACGCCGTCGTTCTCGGGCATGATCATGTCGAGGAGGACCGCGCGGGGCGGTGTTCACGGAAGTGGCGGAGCCCCTCGACTCCATCGGCGGCCTCGAGGACCTGGTAGCCCTCGAGCTGGAGCGCTTCGCGGAGTCGAGCGCGGACGTCGGGGGAGTCGTCGATGAGGAGGATGGTCACGGGCATAGTCAGGCGCCTAGCCCTCCCACTTCTCGACAGCATTCTCCTGCTTGCCAGTTGGATCGGTCACAAGTACGCGAATTATGTGTTGCTGACCAGGACCCGCCAATCCCTTCTTGGTCCAGCTGCGCCCATACTGGTTCGCGGGCGGCTCAAGCTGATCGTCCCCTAGCTGAGAAGAATCGTATTCAGTAATCACTCGAGCTATCAGTTGACCATTCTCTCCCGTCACCGCCACCGTGATGTCGTGACCGGTGGCCGCCTTCACATGCTCAATGGCGAATTGCATGGCTCCTCCTGCTACTGACACGCCGACAGCGCCGCCGCGGTGCTCCCCTGCAGCACCCCGTTCACAGCAGATCGCCCAGCCCGGCGCTGGCCCTGGTAGTTCACCGCCGCCAGATAGTACCGCGCTTCGCCAGCGGTGAGCGGTTCGCGAGGCACGCCAGCCCGCTGACGGCGGTCGTCTACACCCACCCCTCGGACGAGGAGCTGTACGCCGGGATCAAGGACCTGCCGTGCTGACGGGGCGCGCGACAGGACGGGTCACTCGCGCTGTTTGAGCTCCCCCTTACCGTTGCAGAGCTGACAGGTCCCGGTCCGATCGCAGGCGTCGCAGGAGACGCTCCGCTTCAGCCGGAGCCACCCGCGGCGCGTGACGCGAAGCCCACTAGCCCCGCATCGGCTGCACCGACCGGAGCCACCGCAGAAGGGGCAGACCCGAACGTCCTCGCCCGTCAGTCTTCTCCGGGGCGCGAGAAGCGCCAGACGATCTCATGGGTCCCCTCCTCCTGGTGCGCCGACGGTCGGCGCTGGCGGACCGGCGGGAGCATCCTACCACCCTCGGACTGGCCTGCAACGGGAATCGGGGGTCGCGGGACCTCTTCCTCGCCCAGCGGTTCGCCCGGCATGCAAGCCCACTCACCACGGTGGTCTACATGCGCCCGAGCGATGAGGAAATGTATGAGAAGGTGCGGGACCTGCGGTGCTAGCCTCCGGGCCCGGAGCGCCGACAGCGCGCGTGGAGGACGTGGTCCCCGCGGCGAACTGCCGCGTTTCCGGGACGGAACGGGCTACAGGGAGGAGAGAGGCAGTGTCCCCTCGATGACGTCGATGTGGAACACCGTGTCGCCTACCCGGATCTCGTCGCCGTGCTTGAAGTTCTGGCGCTCGATGCGGGCTCCGTTGAGGAACGTGCTGTTGGTGCTGGCCAGGTCCACGATCGAGTATGCTCCCGGACCGAGGATCTTCAGCTCCGCGTGCTTGGTGGACACTTTCGAGTCGCTCAGGGGGATGTCGCCGGCCCCGCGACCTATGATGTAGCACCCGCCCGGCGAGAGGTCGAAGACCTTCCCCGCCTCGGGCCCGCGCAGGACGCGCAGGTAGATGCGCGTGTCCGCCGCGACGATGCCGGACTTCAACCTCGGCCGGTGAAACCTCTCGTCGAGATGCGTCCCGGCGAGGGCGTCGCCCTTCTCACCCATGGCGTTCGGCCTCCCGATCCCCCGGCCCAACCTGAACGTTGCCCAAGTCGGAGAAGAGCGACTTGAAAGCCTTCTTGATCTTCTGACCCGGAGTTTCCCGCCGGGCCTCCGCCACTCGGCTCGCGAGGGCGACTCCCCCAACCGTCAACGCGACCAGCAGCACGACGAGACCCGCCACCATGGCGACTCTTACACGGGGCCCCTTCGCCCATCCTCGCAGCCATCCTTCACGCGCCGCCCTCCAGGCCCGTCCTGCGCCCTGCAGACCTGCTTGCAGCAGGCGCCTCAAAACGGGAGAAGAGGCCCTGATCCCCGCCGCCGCCGACCGCCCGACGGCTCGCGCTCCCGCTTCGGCTCCCTCGGCCGCCCTGACCATCAAGACGGCGGCGCTCGAACCCACGGCAGCCGCACGCCGCTCCAACTCTGCGCGGCGGGCTCCGCCGGCGGCTCCGGCCGGATCGTGGACCTCGGCGCTCACCGTCCTTTCGGCGACCGCGCCCTGGGTGATCCAGGATGGGAGACGCCCCCGCGCGGCCGCCCGCAGGTCTTCGGCCAGCTCCCGGCCCGTCTGGTGCCTGCCTTCCGGGTCCTTGGCGAGCGCCCTCAGCAGGATCGCGTCGCAGGCGCGCGGGAGGCCCGGGGCATGGCGACTGGGCGGATCTGGCTCGACGTGACAGATCGCGTAGGCCAGGCTCGTGAGGTCCTCTCCACGGAACGGCCTGACACCGGTCAAGAGCGCGTACAGCGAGGACCCTAGCGAGAAGAGATCGGAGCGGCCGTCCACGGCGGCCCCGCGAAGCTGCTCCGGCGCGGCGTAGGCCGGCGATCCCAGGAACACGCCCTCGCGGGTCAGCTCGGACTCGGACAGCCGCGCGATCCCGAAGTCGGCGATGCGGGCGCGTCCCTCACCGTCGACGAGGATGTTCGCCGGCTTGATGTCACGATGCACGATCCCGCGCTGATGGGCGGCGTCGAGCGCCTCGGCCACTTGGGCTCCCCAGCCGAGCGCCGTCTCCGGGGGCGGAGCGGGCCCTTCCTTCATGACCGCGTCGAGGCTGCGCCCCTCCACCAGCTCCATCACGATGAAGGGCCGACCGTGGCTCGTTCTGCCGACGTCGTAGACCGGCACGATACCTGGGTGCGACAGCCTGCCGGCAGCGCGCGCCTCCCGAAGAAACCTCTCCTCCCACTCCGACATCTGCGAGGCCGTGAGGCCCTGGGGGACATTGAGCAGCTTCACGGCGACCTGCCGGCCGATCTGCGGATCCTCCCCGCGCCAGACCTCTCCCATAGAGCCCGCGCCGATTTGCCCGAGCAACAGGTAGCGGCCCGCACTCTCGAGGCTCACCTCGACCAGCGTCCCTTCGACCTGCGCGTCCGGGGTTGGGTTCTGGCCGGCCGAATCGCTCCGCTCGGCGAGGTCTGCAGCCGGATCGGCCTGAGACACACGGCCTCCGTCGTTCGTGATCACGCCGCAAATGTTGGGACTCGACCCTGGCGTGTCAAGTAGTTCCGTTTGTCGGCGATTCGCCTTTAATCCTCGCCCGACTCGCCCCTCTTCGTCTCCGCACAGGGCCGGCGCCTGTCCCCTCGAGCCGCCCAGTGGCGGTTCGCGTGGTGGCAGCGGAGGGCGGGGTTCGATCGGCATTACGGGTTCCACCAGCTTCGTCACAGCTCGATCACCAGCGTCTACCGGGCCACGAGGGATCTCTTCCTGGCCCAACGCTTCGCGCGCCATGCCAGCCCCCTGACGACGATCGTTTACACGCACCCCTCCGACGAGGAGCTCGACGCGGGGATCAGGGACCTGCCGTGCTGAAGCCTGCGGTGAGGCCGTGGATGCCAGGGCTGCTGACTTGCTCGCGGGACGCGGGGGTCGGTGATGCATACTGTGCAGCATGGACACGCTCACGGCATTCGGGGCGCTCGCGGCTACAGCCATGATGTTGTTCTACGCTCTCGAAGAACGCTCAGCGGCCTTCGTCCTGGCCTTCGCAGGAGCGTGCATGGCGGCGTCCGTTTATGGGTTCCTGCAAGGCGCATGGCCGTTCGGCGTCGTAGAAATCGTCTGGTCGGGCGTGGCGCTGCGCCGCTGGTCGAGGAGACGGTCCGATCGGGGCAAGACGCCAGCCCGGGTCTCGAACTGACCCAGCGCCTGGCCTCGAGATCATTCGTGGCCGAAGCCCGGGGCCGATGGCACCCTCTCTGCCAACATGAGTGAGACACCGCCCCCCCAAAAGTTTAGTGTAGAGGGCGGGGAGGTAGAGACCGATGAAGACCCTGGAGCTGGAGCAGTTGGAGGGGATGCGGGGGGCGGCGGAAACGGAGGGAGCCCGTAGGGCGACCGGAGTTTCCGCCAGCAGCGGGTCGGCCGACGGGACGTCGAGGATCTCGGTGCGGTTCTCGTGGACCATCCTCTGGGCGAAGTCCCAGCGCGTGGCGCCCTTCTGCGAGTCGGAGAAAAAGTTCAGAAACACCCTGCCCCCGTGCCGGTTGGCGAAGGCCCGGGTCGCATGAGTTTCCGGTAGGGCGTCGCTGACGCAGAGCGAGACGCGGAAGCGGCGCATCAGGTCGTCGAGCTCTGAGAAGTCGCTGTGGACGCCGAGGTAGACGACGCGGCGCTTGCGCGAGTCAGGGATGCGACGGCTGATGACGAAGTGAAGCTCGCGGCCCGTGTCCACGCCCATCGTGCAGGGGGTGTCGGAGCCCTCGAGCATGGGCTCCTCGCCGCACAGAGCGAGCACGCTTCCTCGGTCCACGCGGTGGGTGACGTCCGCCCAGACGAGGCCGATCTTCAGGTTGGGCAAAAAAACCGACGCCTTCGTGAAAAAAGTTCTTGACAACCGCCTGGGCTTTCGTGTAATGTTCGTCTATCTGCCAGAGCCTCTCGGACGCACCCCGGGAGCCCCATTGGACACTCCGCCCGTTTCGCACGCCTCGTCGCCGAAAACGACGTTGGCTCCGACGCCTGCCGCGGGGGTCGGGGCCGGCTTCTCCTGCCTTGGGGGCGAAGCCTCTCCTGATCCCAGGGCGGCCGTCGGCACCACGACGGAGCCGTCCTCCCATCCGCGCTCTCGCTTCTGCCCGGCGGGGGTGGAGCGCCGGGCGGGGCGTCTGCTGCGTCTCATGCGGGGCCGGGATCTGTTCCGCGCGTTGGGTTTCGTCAGGCTCGGAGACTACGTGGTCGAACGGCTCGGGGTGAGCTACCGGAGCGCGCAGGAGTGGATGCGGGTGGACGAGGCTCTGGAGCGGCTCCCCCTCGCCGCCAGGGCCTTCGAGGCGGGGGAGATCACCTCGGGCCACGTCCGCTTGTTGACGCGTGTCGCGCAGCCCGACAACGAAGCCTACTGGGTGGGTCTCGCCCGGCGCACGGGGATCAGGGCCTTCGCCTCGGCCGTGGCCGCGGGGGAGAGGGCCGCGGCGGATGCGGCGGGTGGGGATGGGGGCTCTCTGTCTGCCGGGCCCGGGGTGGACGCTGCGGCGCCCCTTGATGATGAAGAACCGGAGAGGGTGAGGCTCGAGATCTCGGCGCCCGCGTGGCTGGCGGCCTCGTGGCGGCAGACGGTGGCCTTTGTGCGGCAGCTCGCGGGGGCGCCGCTTCCCGCCGGGGAGTGCCTGGAGTACGTCTTGGCCGAGTTCGCGGGCGCCGGGGGCTCGGGCCCAGCGGCTTGGGTGGAGCCGGCCGGAGCGGACCTGCACGGCTCTGCGCCCTCGTGCTGGGACGAAGCGCAGGGAGCCGGGCCGCCGGCCGAGGCGAGCCTGCCCGGGTCTGCGCCCTCGGGCGGGAGCGACGGACCAGGGGGCGGACCGACCGGCCTTCGCGACCTGTCCGCGTCTGCGCCCGCGCACCGGGAGGGAGAGTCGCAAGATGGGCGGCAGGCGACTCGGGAGCTGTCCGCGTCTGCGCCTGCGCACCCAGTCAGCGTGTCAGAGGAACAGCACCGGCCAGAGCGGGGCCTGCCGGCGTCTGCGCGGCCGGGTGAGCAGCGTGGGGCCTCGGACCTCGACGCCAGGGCCATCGATCGGGAACTTCGGGAACTGATGGCCGCCAAGCAAGGGCGTGAGTGGAGCCTCGCCGAGTCACTCCGGGGCGTGGCCATCACGCGCTCGTACAGAAGCGGCGGATGTGGGTCCCTCGAGGAGTACGCGAAGGATCGGCTCGGCCTCTCTCCCCGGAGGGTCTACCACCTTCTCGCTCTCCAGAGGACGCTGGAGCGGCTCCCCGCGCTGCGCCGGGCGTTCCTCTCCGGACGCGTGACGCTGAAGCAGGCCCTGCTCGTCGGCTCCGCGGTCTCGGTGGTGACGGAGGGCGAGTGGATCGAGCGCGCGCGCTGGGTGACGCTGAGGCGCCTGGAAGACGAGGTCGCCTTCTGGCGGCACCTCAAGGAAGTCCGGCCGAGCGTGTGGGAGATGCTTGACGGAGGGCCGCTGCCGGAAGGGCTGGTGCTCGTACCGGGCCGGCCGCCGCGGCACGAGCGGCGCGAGCCGGCGAGCGCCTGTCTGCGAGATTCCGCCGAGGCTTTTCGAGGCGGAAGGTACGAGTCTGCGTCCGCGCGGCTGTCCCGGGTGTCCGCCGAGGCGTTCCTCCGGGCTCTG
>CAYNUH010000060.1:0-22426 GCA_964400605.1 uncultured Acidobacteriota bacterium
CAGGCCGCCGTCGATGCGGAAGCGGACCCGGACCTCCTTCTCGTACGGCTCGATGTGGTTGTCGGAGGGGCCCCGCTTGATGGAGTCCGAGAGGAACAGGTTCACGAGCTTGACGACCGGCGCCTCCTCGGTGGCCGCTTCGAGGCGCGCGAGGTCGAGCTCTTCCTCCTCCTCCATGAGCTCGAGACTCTCGGTGTCGGTCTCGGCCATCTGGTCCATGACCTTCTTGAGCTCGAGCTGGTGGGAGGACCCGAAGTACTTGTCGATGGCGTCCTTGATGGCCACCTCGCTGGCCACCACGGGCTCCACGTTGTAGCCGGTCATGAACTTGATGTCGTCCATGGCGAAGACGTTGGTGGGATCCACCATGGCGATGGTGAGCGTGGCGCCGGTGCGCTGGACCGGCATGATCAGATACTTCTGCGCGACCTCTGAGGGAATGAGCTTGATGACGGGCTCGTCGATCTGGACCTCGCGCAGGTTGATGGCCGGCACGCCGTACTGCTGCGAGAGGAGGTGCGTGATGTCGTCTTCCTTGACGAACCCCATCTTGACGAGGTTATATCCAAGCTTGCCGCCGCTGACCTTTTGCGCTTCGAGGGCTTTGTTGAGCTGCTCCTGCGTGACGAGGCGGGCCTTCAGGAGCATCTCGCCGATCTTGATGGGCATCAGCGCTGGATCCCCGGGGGGTTCGCGTGCCGGGCGGATGCCGAGGGATTGATGGGGCGTCGGGAGGACATCTCATCCCGCGCGACGTCCCTCAAGACCGCAACTGAGAGAGGCGCCCCTGGCTCGGAGGGCGTGATGACGCTATCTCTTTTTATCTCAGAAACTTAAGCGGCGACCCTGCAACCAGCACGCGGCAATACTATGTGGGAGTGACACTATTGTCAAGGCGGGTCCGTCCTTTCCGCGTATTCGAGCAGAGTAGGCCGCTCGCGGAGTCGGATCGTTGACGGCGAGAGCGCGGTGGCGGAGCGCGGCCGCCATCATCTTGATCTACGCCGTCAGCCGGGGGCTGCTCGTGGGTGCCGGCCTTCTCGGCGCTTCCGTCCTCCCTTCGGGCCGCGGCGTCCAGAGCGGGAACTTGCAGCGCCCCTGGGTGGGCCCTCTCTTCCTCGAGATCTGGGCGCGGTGGGACTCCGAGTGGTACCTCCTGATCGCCGAGCGGGGGTATCATCTCGAGGATGCCCTGGCGTCGCGCCGTGTCGCCTATGAGCCTCCGGACGCGACGGGCTTCTTCCCACTCTATCCCCTGCTCATCCGCGGGACCGGAGCAGCCCTCGGCCGCCTCCCCGTCCTCGACAACCTCATGGCGCGTTCCGAGGGTGCTCTCCGGAGCCCCGATGAGAACCGCCGGGCGGCGGCGATGCTTTTGGCCGCGATTGTCCTCTCCAACGCGGCGCTCCTCGGCTCGCTCTTCCTCCTCGATGAGCGCGTGCGCGCGACCTCTCCGGGCGAAAGCCCCGGAGCGGCACCGGCAGCTGCCTCCGCCCTCTCCTGCGCCGCCCTGCTCTGCTTCCCTCCCTCGTTGTTCCTCTCGGCGGCCTACGCAGAGTCCCTCCTGCTTTTTCTCACCCTGCTCTGCTTCCGCTGTTTGAGGCAGGAGCGCTGGACGGCTGCCGCCGCGATGGGGGCCCTGGCCTCCGCGACGAAGCCGTCGGGCCTCCTGCTATTGATCCCCGCGGCGGCGGTCCTATTCCGCTCGGCAGGCGCCGTCCCGGAAACTCGGGCCTCGCGCCGCCTGAGCCGGTGGCTGACGCTGCCTGTCTATCCGGCCGGTGCGGCGGCCTTTTCGATCTACTGCGCGCGGGAGTTCGGGGATCCTCTATGCTGGATGAGGAGGCAGGAGCGCTGGCGGGGCGCCGTCTCGGGGCCCTGGCGCGCGTTCGTACGCTGGGCGGGTAACCCCGTTGTGCACGGCGCCCACGGTTCGACCGTCGAGTTGGTTTTCGCCCTCTTCGCCCTGATCCTTCTGATGCTGGCGCTGCGGCGGCGTCCGGTGGCCGAGTCGCTTTTCGCCGCGTGCGTGCTGGTCCTGCCCCTGTGCTCGACGCTTTGGTCGTACGGCCGATTATCGGTGCAGGCCTTCCCCATCTTCATCGTGGCGGGCTCCCTCGCGGCGCGCCGTCCGGCCTTCGCCGCGGCCTGCTTCGCGCCCGCCGCCGCGGGTTCGGCCGTCCTCATGGCCTGCTTCGCCGCCTGGTGGTGGGCGGGGTGAACGGCCCGCGGCCTGGGTCCGCGCGGCGGCCGCGCTAAACGCCGAACTCGAGCCGGAAGGCGAGAGGGTACGGCAGCCCCTGATCGGTGATCCGCTTCTGGGCGGTACGCCAGTCGTAGGCGACACGGTGGATGGTGATGCTCCCGGCGTCCTGGTCGTAGATGGCGTACGCGGCGCGCGGATTGTGATCGCGGGGCTGGCCGATGGACCCCGGGTTCACGAGGTAGCGCCCTCCCGAATTCACGGCGAGAGGTCGCTCCTCTCCGCTGAACATCTCCAGGCGCGCGCGCCGGGCCGCGAGGGCGAAGGAGCACGCGAAGTGCGAGTGGCCGAAGAAGGCGAGCGGGAACTCCAGGGAGTCGAAGACCATCAGGGCGTCCACTTCGGTGAGGATGTACGCGTCCTCGTCCACGGGGCTGCCGTGCGAGATCAGGAAGCCGCCCATGTCGAGCGGACCTTGAGGCAGTTCCATGAGCCACCGCCGGTTGTCGGGCGTAAGCGTCTCGCGCGTCCAGACGGCGGCCGAGCGGGCGACCTCGTTGAACTGGTCCCCTTCCTCGAGCCCCGAGGCCACCTTGTCGTGGTTGCCTCGGATGACGGCGTGGGGCTTCTGTGCGCGCACGAGGTCCACCACCTCGTTGGGACAGCCGCCGTAGCCCACGATGTCGCCGAGGCACAGCACGCGGTCATAGCCGTGCCCGCCGGCGTCCGTCAGCACGGCGTGCGACGCTTCGAGGTTCGCGTGGAGATCGCTGAGGATGAGGTAGCGCATCGCGGGGCCGGGAAACGCGCACTCTACCACCGCCGGTGAGTGGTCACAACACGCACCGGGGGGGCGAACCCGAGCTCAGCGCAGGCGAGACAGCATCGAGACGATGCGCGCGGCGAGCACCTCGGGGGGATCGGTGGCGGCATCCACCCGCAGGTCGGCGCCCTGATAGATTGGGAGACGCTCTGCGAGGAGCATCTCCATCCTGGGACGATCGGACAGGAGGGGGCGATGATCCCCTTCCTTGCACCTCGTGAGCATCACGTCGAGCGGGGCATCCAGCCAGACGCAGACGCCGGTTCGGCTCATGAAGTCCCGGTTCTCCCACAGCGTCATCGTTCCCCCGCCGGTGGCCACGACGACGTCCGGCAGGCTCCCTACGGCACGCAGGGCCCGCGCCTCCAGCCGCCTGAAGATCGTCTCGCCGTCTTCGCGGAAGATCTCCGCTATCGTGCGGCCGGAGTCCCGTTCGATCTCGCGGTCGAGGTCCAGGAAGCGGAAGTGCAGCTCGCGGGCAACGCACTCTCCCACCGAGGTCTTCCCGGCGCCCATGAACCCCACCAGATAGATCCGCCGCAGGCGGTCCCTCTCTAACATGGCTGCCGGAAGTATATCAACGGCCGCCGGGCCCCAGACGCAGGTAAGCACGCACGCGTTCCGGGATGTCGTCCGCCCTCATGAGATCCCTGACCACCGCGACGGAGGCGGCCCCGGCCGCCCAGACGGCGGGCGCCGCGTCGAGCGTGATGCCTCCGATGGCGACCAGCGGCCGGGACATCCTCGCCGCCGCCTCCGCCACGGCAGCGAGCCCGACCGGATCGCGCCTCACGGAGGCCGTGGCGGTGGCGAAGACGGGGCCCAGCGCCACGTAGTCCACGTCGAGAGCGCAGGCCGCCACCGCGCCCGCCACCGAGTGCGTGGAGACCCCCACGACGGCCCGCCGCCCCAGGAGGGCCCGCGCGTCCCCGGCCGGAAGGTCGGCCTCGCCCAGGTGCACGCCGGCGGCCCTCGCCACGAGGGCCACGTCGGGCCGGTCGTTCACGATGACCCGCACCGCGCGCTCCGCCACGCACGCCCGCACGGCCTCCGCGAGGAGCCGATCCGGCATCGCCTTCTCGCGGACCTGCACGAGGGTCGCACCGCCCTCGGCGAGCAGCCGCACGATCTCGGCGTGGGTGCGGCCGCGCGCCAGAGATCGATCCGTGATCGGGTAGAGCGCCGGGAGGCGCAGGGGAGCGGGCCCGCGCGGCGCGCGCGAGGCGTCCGAATCGGCCTCCACGGCTCGGCCTCAGGCCACGTATCTTTCGAGGAACCGCGTCGAGATCTGCCCCCTCTGGAAGTCGGGGTCGGCGAGGATCCTCTTCTGGAGCGGGATCGTGGTCTTGATCCCCTCCACCACCATCACGTCGAGGGAGCGCCTCATCCGGGAGATCGCCTCCTCGCGGTTGCTGCCGTGGGTGATGAGCTTCGCCACCATCGAGTCGTAGTAGGGCGAGATCCGGCAGTCGGCGTGCACGGCGCTGTCCACCCGCACCCCGGGGCCCCCCGGCGGGTGGAAGGTCGTGATGAGCCCAGGGGATGGGAGAAAGGTGTCGGGGTCCTCGGCGTTGATGCGGCACTCCAGGCTGTGGCCGCGGATCACCACGTCTTCCTGCTTCCGGGACAGCTTCTGCCCGGCGGCGACGCGGATCTGCTCCTTCACGATATCCAGGCCGGTGACCATCTCCGTGACGGGGTGCTCCACCTGCACGCGCGTGTTCATCTCGATGAAGTAGAACCTGCCGTCCTGCAGGAGGAACTCCACCGTGCCCGCGTTCTCGTACTTCACCGACCGGGCGACCTTCAACGCCGCCTCGGTCATGCGGCGGCGCAGATCGGGCGTGAGCGCGGTGGAGGGGGCCTCCTCCAGCACCTTCTGGTGGCGCCTCTGCACCGAGCACTCCCGCTCGCCGAGATGGATGATACTCCCCTTCTCGTCGGCCATGATCTGGATCTCGATGTGCCGTGGGTTCGCCAGGTACTTCTCCAGGTACACGTCCGGGATCCCGAAGGCGGCCCTGGCTTCCTCCCTCGCGACGGGGAAGACCCGCGTCAACTCCTTGGCGTCCGCCGCGATTCGCATCCCGCGGCCGCCCCCACCCGCCGCCGCCTTGACGATGACCGGGTAGCCGACCCCGGAGGCGATGCCCAGCGCCGCGTCGATCTCATCCACAATCCCATCGCTGCCCGGGAGGATCGGCACACCGGCCTTCCTCACGACCTCGCGCGCCGTCGCCTTCTCCCCCATGAGCGCGATGACGTTGGGCTTCGGACCGATGAACTTGATCTTGCAGGCCTTGCAGACCTCGGCGAACGCCACCGACTCGGCCAGGAAGCCGTAGCCGGGGTGGATCGCCTCGGCGTCGGTGATCTCGGCCGCGGCGATGACGCTGCTGATGTTGAGGTAGGACTCGCTGCTGCGGGCGGGCCCGATGCAGACGTCCTCATCGGCGAAACGGACGTGGAGGGAGTCCTTGTCCGGCTCCGAGTGCACCGCCACGGTCTTCACGCCCAGCTCGCGGCAGGCGTAGATGATCCGCAGCGCGATCTCGCCGCGGTTGGCGATGAGGATCTTCTTGAACATCAGGAGGCGAGCCGGATGCGGAAGAGGACCTCCCCGTACTCGACGGGCTGGCCGTTGGCGACGGGGATCTCGAGGATCTCCCCGGATACCTCCGACTCGATCTCGTTCATCAGCTTCATCGCCTCGACGATGCAGAGGACCTGTCCCTTTTTCACGACCGCGCCGACCTCGACGTAGGGAGGCGCGTTCGGGTTGGCGGTGCGATAGAACGTGCCCACCATGGGCGAGGTGACCTGATTGATCTCCTCGCCCGCCGCGACCGGGACGGCTGGGGGGGCGGACGGCGCGGCCGGGATGGGAGAGGGCCCCCCGTATACGACCCCCGGCGGGTAGGCCACGGGGTAGAAGGCGGCGGTGAGGGAGGGCACGCCGGGGTTCCCGGAGGTCCGTGCGGACTCCTTCACGAGCTTCAGCTTGAGCCCCTCACTCTCCATCTCGAACTCGGAGAAGTTGCTCTTGGAGATGTACTCCATGAGATCCATCAATTCCTTGCTGTTCACGCCGAACCTCGCATCCGGGCGCCGGCCCGGTCTCAGACGGTGAGGACGGATCGGGGTGTGGGGGTGAGCACGCGGCAGCCGCCCTCCTCCACCAGCACCACGTCCTCGATCCTCACGCCGCCCCATCCGGGCACGTAGATTCCCGGCTCGATGGTCAAAACCATCCCGGCCTCCAACCGATCCCCGCTCTCGGCGGTGATGCGAGGCGACTCATGCACCTGAAGGCCCACGCCGTGGCCGGTCCCGTGGCGGTACGCCTCCGCGGCGAACCCGGCTTCCACGACGGCGCCTCGGGCCACCGCATCCACGTCGGAAGCCGCGGAGCCGTCTCGTACGACCCCCTCGGCCCGGCGGAGGCCTTCCAGCACCGCTCCGTGGACGCGCCTTCCCGTGTCGCCGGGGTCGGAGATGAAGACCGTCCTCGTCATGTCGCTCGCGTACCCCTCGAGCATCGCGCCGATGTCGACCACGACAGGCTCTCCCGGCCGCATCACCCTCCGGGTGGCCCGGGCGTGCGGCAGGGCCCCACGAGGCCCCGAAGCCACGATCGACTCGAAGGCGGGGGATTCCGCCCCGAGCCGGCGCATCCGGTGCTCGATGGCCGCGGCCACATCCAGCTCGGTCGCGCCGTCCCGCATCGCCTCGACTCCGGCCAGAAACGCCTCCGAGTTGAGCCGGATGGAGGCGGTGATGTCGTCGATCTCCGCGGCGTCCTTCACCGCGCGAAGCCGCTCGACCGTCCCGGACAGCGGCGCCAGCAGGCGCCCTCCCGCCTCCGCGACCAGGCCCGCGTGCTGCGCCATGGTCAGGTGCTCCGATTCGAAGCCCACGCGCGCGCCCTGCGGCGCGGCTCGGAGCGCCGCTTTCAGCGGGGGGCCCGACACCGTCTCCACGGCTGCGCCCTCGACCTCCTCTCCGGCCTGGAGCGTGTAGCGGGAGTCCGTGAAGAGGACGGCCTCGTGCATGGTCACCATCAGCGCCGCGGAGGAGCCGCTGAAGCCGCAGAGGTAGCGCACGTTCGGCCGGAAGCCTACCAGAAAGGCCGCCGCCCCGGCCGAACCCAGGACCGCCCGGAGACGCGAAAGCCTCGGAGGCACGCCCGCCGCAGGCTCCGCCCTAGAGAAGCTCGGGCTCGATCCGCGCCGCCGCGCGCGCGGCCTCGAACCGCATGTGGCCCGGCACGGCCTCGTGGCCGGCCACGAGCATGAGAAAGAGATCGGCGTTGACCGGCCGGACGAGGCAGGACCAGGAAGCAAGTCTCACCAGAACCTCCCGCACGTCCCCGCCTTCGGTGTTGCGGCTGAGCGCTTCCACCGCTCGGACGACGGGAGTGAGCTCGGCCGCGAGGATCTCCGGAGACGTCTTCCCGTGCGCGACCCAGTGCTCGACGACCATCCCGTCGCGGCCCACCAGGGCCGCCGATTCACACCCCGGGAGCCTCCGGGCCGCCTCTTCCAGCGTCGTCCTGAACATGGCGCGATCTCCGAATCTTCCGCATCCAGCCTTCGAGGGCGTTGATTTTCTTCCGGGCCGGGCTCCCCGCGGGCGCGACCTCTTCGCTCAGCTCGCGGACGCGCTCCGCGACCTCGTGATTGTTCGGGTCTCCCTCCAGGACCTTCCTGTACACTTCCAGCGCCCTCTCGGGGAGACCCTGCGCGAGATAGATCTCGGCGAGGGTCGGCGTGGGGAGCGCGCTGATGGTGCGCTCCTCTTCGTGCGCCGCCGTCTCGGGGCGCTGCTCCGGCGCGCTTTCCCGGAGCCGCGGCTCCTCAGCACTGTGCCCGGGAGGTGGCGCGGGCGGCGTTTCGAACGAGATGGGTTTCATCAGCACCGTCGCGGCGCCCTCAGGCAACGCGTCCGAAATCAAGGCCGCGGGCGGCTCGACCGCCTGTGAGGGTGCCTGATCGGCTTGAGGCTGGGGCTCCGCGGCGGCTCCGGCGCGGCGGGCGGCCATCGCCTCCAGCAACGAAGACGGCTTCATCAGCACCGTCGCGGCCCCCTCGGAGGGCGCTGGCGGCTCCATCCCCGTGTCAGGCTCAGCCGCCACGGGAGGCTCTCCGAACGAGACGGGCTTCATCAGCACCGTCGCCGCCGCTTCTGAGACGGCCTCCGGGCTCACAGCCGCTGGCGAGCCGATCTGCGTGGGCGCAAGCGCAGGCTCCGGCTCGACGGCGGCGTGGGGTGATCCCGCGGCCTGCGGACCCGGCCCTGCCTCCATGACCCGGGAATCAGCCGGCAGGGGCTCGGGTCGGGGCTGAAACCCGGAGACCTTCGCTTCGACCGAAGGAGCCTCAGGCGCCGCGGTCTCCCCTTCACCGACGGTCACCCCCGCGGCGGGCGCCTTGAGGGTGTCGATTCCGACCTCACCGGCGCCGGTTCTCGAGAGCGCCTCGACGACGGCGGCCTCGCTCTCGATCTGCCGGATGCGCTCGAGCGTCTCCTCGTCGCCGGGGTTCAGTGACAGGAGTTTCTGGAACGTCTCGAGCGCCGACGCCCTCTCGTTCGCCCCCGCAAGGGCCTCGCCGAGGAGCCGGATGGCCAGAAGGTTGTCCGGAGCGTGCCTGACCACGATCTCGAGTTCCCTACTGGCCTGGCCGAACTCCTTGAGGTCGATGAGGACTCGGCCCAGCAGCACCCTCGCGGAATGGTAGGCGGGGTGCTTCTTGAGCCCATCGCGGCAGACGCGGGCCGCCTCCTGGAGGCTCCCGGCGGCGTGTTGCTCGCGCGCGAGCTCGAAGAACACTCGTGATCCCGGATCCTTCTGCAGGCGCCGGGTCAAATCCGTGATGCGTGGCGACGTCGCGGCGGTCTTTTCAGGCATGGATGTCCGCGCGGCGGCCCAGAGTCAGGGCCCTCCGCGGCCGCAACATGTTATCTGAGACCGCGGGCGCGCATCAAGAGAGGCACTGCGGGGCCGGGAGCCTTTCCATGGCGCGCGGAGGGAACTCCCCGCGTCCGGCACCGGCGCGGGGCCGGTGCAGAGCCTACCCGTCCACGAAGGTGATGAAGAAGGTGGCGAACTCGGTCTTGACGGGGTTGCCGGCGACGTCCTCCCCGAGGAAGCGCACCTGGCATTTCCAGGTCTCGTTCTGGACCCCGCTGGTCAGCTTCTCGTTGAGCGTCACTGCCGTGGTCGTGATCGCCAGGGTGGCGCCGGTCGCGACGGTGCCCCCACCGGCGGCGCTGCCCCCCGCGATGAAGACGCCGGCGCGGGTGCAGATCCTCTCGGCCTTCTGGATGAAGGCATCCGAGAACGTCGACGAGGTGGGAGTGCGCGGGCGATTCTTCACGGTGATGACGGTCTTGTCGGTTTGCAATATCTGAGGAACCCCGTTGGGATCCGTCGCGGTGACGTCCGACTGGACGAGCACCGGCTCGATCTTCTCGATGGTCAGGATGGCCTCGCCTTCCAGAGGGTCCTGCAGTCTCTCGTTGCAACCCCAGAAGCTCCCCGCGGCAGCGGCAACGACCACCAGGAAGACAACCTTCATCACGCGTCGCATGGAGCCCTCCTCAGACATTCTGCACGATCTTCGGGGTCAGGAACACGATCAGTTCCGACGAGTTCTTCTCGTACGACCTGTTCTTGAACAGCCACCCGAAGAAAGGTATCCGCCTCAGGCCCGGCAGGCCCGTCTCATTGTCGGTCTCCTGCAGCTTGTACACCCCGCCGATGACCGCCGTGGTGCCGCTGCGGACGAGGATCTGCGTGTCCACCCTCTCGGTGACGATTCCCGGCGTGTCGCCCACGCTGACCGTCGCGCTGGGCTGGTTGTTCTCGACCAGAATCTTCATGATGACGGTCTGCTCGGCCGTGATCTGCGGCGTCACCACCAGCCTCAGCGAGGCGGGCACGTATTGCACCTCGATCTCGGTGGCGGTGGTGGTCACAACCGGTATCTGCACGCCCTGCTCGATGGTCGCCGGCTGATTGTTCTGTGTCACCACCTTCGGCGCGGACAGGATTCGAACCTTGCCGTCAGCTTCGAAGGCGTCGAGCTGCACGTCCAGCGTCACGCTGTCGAGCACGTTGCCCAGGGAAATGCCCAGGACGCCCGCCCCGCCGGCGTTGCCCAGGTTCACGTCCGCCTTGAATTCGGCGCGGTGAGGGAACTGGAGGTTGGTCTGTGTCCCCAGCGCCGGCGTGGCCAGCCCCGTGAAGCTCCAGTCAATGCCCATGCTCCGCTCGAACGACCGGAGCGCCTCGACGATCCTCGCCTCGATCGAGACCTGGGGGGTCTGGTAGTCGAGGGCGCTGAGCAGGTTCTCGTAGGCGGCCCGCTTGATGGGGATGTCGCTGATGATCAGCGTGTTGGTGCGGATGTCGGCGATGATCTTCCCCCGCTCCGACTTGACCTGCTGGAGGACCGCGAGGGCCTCGGAGACCTTGGCGTAGCTGAGCTGGCGGGTGAAGGTGATCGGATCCACCTCCTGCTCCTGCGCCTGCTTCAGCGCGCGCCGCTCGGATGCCTCGGTGCGGAGCTTCTGCGTCTTCGCGATGCGAACGACGTTTTCCTCCTCCACCGCGTCCAGCCCCTGGTTTTTCAGGATCACCTGGAAGGCCTGGTCCCAGGGGACCTGCGTGAGCCGGATGTCGATCTTGCCGGACACGTCCGGGTCCAGCACGACGTTCATCTTCATGACGTCCGAGAAGAAGAAGAACACCTCACGCACATCGGCGTCGCGGAAGGTGATGGAGATCTTTTCGCCGCGGTAGCGACGCTTCTCGCCCGCGATGGTCTGGCTCTGGAACGTCGTCCCCAGCGGGATGAGCGTCCCGCTCTCCTCCCTGCCCTGCTGGGCCGGGTCGGCCCGATCGAACAGGACCACGTCCCGGCCCAAATCCGCAGGCGCCGTCGGGACAAGGCGCGGCTCAACCTCCGGCAGGGGCGGGATGGTGGGCGGATCGTGAGCGGCTGCGGCAGCGGCTCTCGCCGGGGCCGGGCGGTCCTGCGCCTCAGCGGTGGCGGCCGGCGTCTCGGCAGAGGCGGGCGCCGCAGCCGGCAGGGCGACGATCACTCGAGGCGGCGCCGCCGCGGCCGGCGGTGCGAGTGTGACCTGCCCCGGCGGCGGCACGGCCGCGAGCAACGGCTGTGCGGGAGCCTTCACCGCGTCGCCCAGGAACACCCTCAGCCCGTCCGCGTCGGCCAGAACCTCGTGCGGGACCGGCCGCGTCAGGTCGAAGACCACGCGCACGACCTTCTGGGGCTGCGTCCTGAACTGCGCCACGCGCACGCGCTGGAGCGGATCGGCGGAGACGACGAACGTTTTCTCCGGGACGCGGTTCACGACTCCCAGTAGGTCCACCACGAGGCGATCCGGATTCTTGAGGACGAAGGCGCTGTGCTGGAAGGCGCCGTCGCCCACGATCGCGGCGCTTGCGCCTCCACCTGAGCCCTCGACCACGACGCCGCTCACGAGGCTCGCATCCTCGACGGCAACTCTCCCCGGTTCGGCGACGGATGCCACGGGCAGGAGCGGGAGCGCGCGTGGCTCGGCGGTCAGCCGGGCCGGCCCGGCCGAAGGCGTCGGGGAAGGCGATTCCGGCCCGGGGGCGGGCTCTTCCTTCCGCGGCGCTGCGGGCGGCTCTTCGAGGATGAGCCCGGCGGTTTCGGACGGGACCGTCCCGAGCGTCACGGCCAGGACGGCTCCCTCGGGGATGACACGGGCCGGAAGGCCGCCCGCTCCCTGAAACTCGATGCGGGCGTGGCTGCCGCCGCCGTGGGACGGCACGGCGACGATGCGGACCGGCGGCAAGCCGGCGTCGGCCAGAGACACCTCGGCGGGCAGGGCACTCAGATCGACGTTGGGGATCTCGAGGATGAAATGCCCCGGGTCCGGCTGGTAGGACGTGTAGTTGACGGGAGACGATGCGACGATCTCGATCCGGGCCTCTCCCGCGCGCGCGCGCTCCGGCGCGAGGCGGACTTCCTTGAGCGCGACGACGTCGGCGGTCACGAGCACCGCCGAGGCATCCGCCGACCCCCTCGCGTCAACCCCGCGGGCGGAGGCCGTGTCGGGCCCCGACTCCACCGGGAGACTCGCCCGACCGGCCGCGCCGCAACCGGCGGCGGTCAGGACGAGCAAGCAAAGCCCGAGGCTCTTCCGCCACCTCATACACCGCCCTCCCTTGTCATGTTCAGCTTCTTCTCGATGTCCCGGTAGGGTTTGATCCGTGTCGGGTCGTTGACCTTCTGCCTGAACACCACCAGTCCCGTCGAAGGATCCACCGAGAGGACCTCGCCGTCGTAGAGCTTGTCGCCGGCCCTGAGGCTGGCGCCGTACCCCTCGGGCCCGACCACCAGCGCGACTCCTCCGGAACGGCGCGCGAGCATGCCGACGATCTGAATCTCCGAGATGAGCCAGCACTCCATACCCTCGCCCTCGCAAGACCCGCCCTCCGGCTCCTTGGCCGATTCCGCCGGCGAGACGAACGGGTCGCGACGGTCTCCAGGTTCGTACGAGAGGCCCTTGCCCGAGGCCGCGGCCTCCTCCTGCCGGTGGACCTCCTCGAGCATCTGGCTGCCCCCACCGCCGGGCGACTCGGCTGCGGCGGCGGCCGGCGCGGCCGCTGCCTGCGCCGATCCCATGGCGGAGGCGGCCTGCCGGGCCTTCGCCGCCGGGCGTCCCTGGGGTGTGTTATCGATGCCGCCCTCCCGGGCGCTGGCGATGAATACCGCGGCCGGCAGGAGAAGGGCGGAGGCCGTGAAAGCCCTGGCGAACACGCGCATCCTCACCCCCCCCTCTCCTTGTAAACGAACGTCAGGGCCGAGAACGAGCTGGAGATGGACCGCGACCTCGAGTCCGGACCGGTGTTCTTGTTGATCCTGACGTTCCTGATGTTGACGATCCGATCGTGCTTCCCGATGACGTCGAAGAACCGGCCGAGATCGTGGTAGTTCCCGACGATGTCCATCGAGTAGGTGTATTCCTTGTAGAACTCCTCCTGCTTGATGGTGGCCTCGGAGAGCGACTTGATGCCGAGGTTGAACCTGCTCGCCTGACTCTCCAGCCACTTGATGAGCCGGCCTGTCTCGGGGTCGGTGGGCAGGATCCGCCGCAGGCCCGCCAGCTCGATGTCTTTCTGCGCGATGAGCTTCTCCAGCTCCGCCCGCTTCTTGGCCGCCTGCCGCCCTACCTCGATCTCACGCTGCAGCTTTTCGAGCTCCTCTTGCTTGCCGTCAATCTTCGCCTGCATCTCGAGGAAGTTCGGGTACGACTTGAAGGTCAGGAAGACGAGACCCGCGCACATGGCCACGACCACGGCTATCTGTCCCCAGACCGGGAGCTTGGCGAACATGGAACGACCCTCCGGACCCGCGCCCTTTACTGGGCCCCTTCAGATGGCGACGCGCCGGCCTCCGTCGCTGGCTTCGCCGGGTTGGGCACGAACCGCGCCGCGAGGGAGAAGGAGACTCCCGACGCCCCTTCGTCGCGGTAGCTGATCCGGCCGACGTCGGTGAAGTAGGGGGAAGCGTCCAGGTTGTTGTAGAAGTTCGCGTAGGCCGTGGGAGTGGTGGCCTTGCCGCTGAAAGTGAGGGAACCGCCGGACTCGTTAAGCGATGTGAGCCAGAGGAAGTCCGGGAGGCTCCGGCTGATCTCGTCCAGGAGCCGGACCGGCACCTGCTGCTCGTTCTTCAGCTGGGTGATGAGGTTGATCTGCTGTTCGACCTTCTGCCTCTTCTTCTCCAGGTCGGCGGCGACGCGCCGGTCCTCCTCGACCTTCTTCATGGCCTCCTGGGCCTCGGCGAGCTTCACGTCGAGGTCCCTGGACTGCCGGGTAAGATCGAGGTTCTTCCAGAAGAGGAATCCCACTGTGCCCAGGATGAGCACGACGAAGAGGAGGTTCTGCAAGGTGCCCGCCCCCTCCAGGGAAATGGCGGGCGCCTTCTTCGCAGGCTCCCTCCGGGCCGCGGCGAGGAGGTTGACCTTGATCATCGGTCACCCACCTTCCTGAGTGCCAGCCCGACGGCGACGCTGGCGCACGCGGAGAGCGGCTCGAGGCGGTCCGGCGGGAACTGCCTCTCGTTGACGACGATCTTCTTGAAGGGGTCCATCAGCTCCACTTCGGTCTCGAACCGCTGGCCCAGGTAGGTGGTCAGGTTCCCCGCCCTGGATCCCCCGCCCGTGAGGACCATGAGCGAGACCGGGTCGGACGACGACGTGGCCTTGAAGAAGTCGAGGGTCTTCTGGATCTCGGTGCCGACCTGTTCGCCCACGGCCTGCAGGATTGCCGGCACGCGCTCGGCGTTGACGCCCTCCACGTCCTGGCCCCGCTTCAGGAGGTCTGCTTGCTCGGAGGGCACGTTCAGTTCCTTCTGGATCGCCTCCGTGAAAAGGTTGCCCCCGATGGAGATGTCACGCCAGAAGATGGACGCGCCGCCCTGCAGGATGGCGATGTTGGTCACCGCCGCGCCCATGTTGATGAGGGCCACCACGCGCTCGGCGGGGACCTCGTAGTTAGCCTCGTAGGCGTTCTGCAGGGCGAAGACGTCCACGTCGACGACCTGCGCAGTCTTTCCCGCGTTGGCCAGGACGGTGGTGTAGTCGTTGATCTTGTCCTTCTTCACCGCCACCAGGAGAACGTCCATGTTCCCCTCGCCGGAGAGGCTCGGCCCCTCCAGGACCTGGTAATCGATGTTGACATCGTCCACGTCGAAGGGGATGTACTGCTCGGCCTCCCACTGGATGGACTCCGCAAGCTCCTCCTGGGACATCTGAGGCAGGCTGATCTTCTTGATGATGACGGAGTGGCCCGAGAGGGAGATGGCGACGTCCTGCGACTTGATCCTGTTGGTGGCGAACAAGCGCTGAACGGTTTCGGCGACCAGGCCGGAGTCCATGATCGCCCCGTCCACGATGGCCTCCGGAGAGAGCGGCTCGATGCCGATGTTCACGAGCTGGCATCCGCGGCCCTTGCCGAGGTCTTTTAGCTCGACGGCCTTGACGGAGCTGGAACCGATGTCGAGGCCGACCAGGTTTTTCGATCGCCCGAAGAGCACCGTGTCTCCTATCGGTCAAATAATGTCAACGACTTACGCCCCCGACCTCAAGTGGCACGTCAAGGTACCGTGACGGTTTTCCCCTTGTCAAGCCAAAAAAGTGCGGGCCAATACAAAAAAGCGTGAGCATGGGCCGTCCGGACGGGTGCCTTTGGACCTGAGAGGGGGGGGCCTGCGATCTCGCTCTGAGCGAGTGCCCCGAAAAGCCGCTCCACATCTCCAATTTCTCCGAGCAGCCGTGGTTCCAGTTTTTCCGATTCTGCGGCGGAGCAATATTATGCCGCCGAACCTGTCGCGCAACCCAAGGCCCTGGGCCACGTTGCAGCGCGGCCGTTGGAGCACCGTTGACCCTCCCTGGGGAGCCGTGCTAGGGTGTGCTCTCCTCGGAACCAGGGACCGGTGAAGCCGGAGCGACCGAAGCATGGCGAGAATCTGCGAGATCTGCGGGAAAGGGCCGCGGTTCGGCCACAACATCAGCCACGCCCATAATCTGACCCGGGCCGTCTGGTACCCCAACCTCCAGCGTGTCCGCGCGAAGTTCGGCGCGACCGTGCGGCGGGTGCGCATCTGCACCCGATGTCTCCGCTCCGGACGCGTCCAGAAGGCCGTCTCCTAGCCTCCTTTCAGGGCCACCACCTCTATCTCCAGCAGGGCCCCCTTCGGCAGTGCCGCCACCTGCACCGTCGCGCGGGCCGGCGGATCGCCTGTGAACGCCTTGCCGTAAACGCTGTTCACGGCCTCGAAGTCTCTCAGGTCCGCGAGGAAGATGGTCGCCTTGACCACCCGCTCGAGGGAGGAGCCGGCCGCCTCGATGATGGCGGCGAGATTCCTCATGACCTGCTCGGTCTGGCCCCCGGCGTCGGACCCGACGAGTTTTCCGGTGGCCGGATCCAGCGGGATCTGGCCGCTGACGAAGACGAAATCTCCCGCCACGACGGCCTGTGAATAAGGGCCGATGGCCGCCGGCCCTCGGCTGGTGGACACTGTCTTCTTCTGAATCATCGGCCTCCCCTCAGGATCGTGAACGCCTCGGGACCCCGCCTTCGGCTCCCAGGACGCGCTCCACGGCGTGCACCCCTGCGAGCCCGCGAAGGCGCTCGATCACGCGCTCCAGGTGCGACTTGTCGTGGACCTCGATCACGACGTGGATCCGCCCCTGGCGGTCCTCCGTGGTGCGGGCCTCGACGTTGCGGATGTTGGTGCGCTCCTCGGCGATGGCGGAAGTGAGGTCGGCCAGCAGGCCCGGGCGGTCCTCGGCGCGGACGACGATGGGCACCTCGTAGATCGCCTCGCGCTCCCCCTCCCAGGCGACTTCGATCCTCCGGTGTGGATCGTACATGAGATTCTGGACGTTGGGGCAGTTCACGGTGTGGACCGACACCCCCTTGCCAAGGGTAATGTACCCCACGATGTCGTCCCCCCGGATGGGCTTGCAGCAACGGGCCAGCGCCACCATGACGTCGTCGGCCCCCGACACGCGCACCCGGCTCTCCTGGGGGCCCGGCGGCCTTCGCGCCGGCCTGGTGGCGTTCGTCTCGGTGCGGGCGCGCAGTTCTTCGCGGGGGAGGATCTCGGCGAGGAGCTGGTGCACCGTCGCCTTTCCGTACCCCACCAGCACGTAGAAGTCGTCCAGCGTCTCGCACCCCATCGCCTTGAGGGCCTTCTCCAAACCGCCATCGGCCGCGGCGGACTTGAGGTTGACCTTGTACCGCCGCAGGTCCTTCTCGACGACGGCCCTGCCCAGGACCAGGCTCCGGCTCCGCTCGTGGGCGTTGAGCCAGTGCCGGATCTTGTGCCGGGCGTGCGAGGTCCTGACGAAGGCCAGCCAGTCCCGGCTGGGCCGCTGGGAGGGGGAGGTGAGGATCTCCACCACGTCGCCGTTCTTCAGCTCGGTCTTGATGGGGACCAGCCGGCCGTTGGTGCGCGCCCCGGTGCAGTGGTTCCCCACCTCCGTGTGAACCGAGTAGGCGAAGTCGACGGCGGTCGCCCCCCGCGGGAAGGCCCGCACCTCGCCGCGGGGCGTGAAGGTGTACACCTCCTCCGGATACAGGTCGAGCTTGACCGCGTGGAGAAATTCCTGGGGGTCCTTCATCTCCTTTTGCCAGTCCAGCAGGCGGTGGAGCCACTGGAAGCTTCGCTCCTCGCGCCCGTCGAAGGCCCGCGCCTCCTTGTACTTCCAGTGCGCCGCGATCCCGTGCTCCGCAACGGTGTGCATTTCGCGGGTGCGGATCTGCACTTCGAAGGGATACCCCCGGTCGGTCATCACGGAGGTGTGCAGGCTCTGGTAGAGGTTGGCCTTCGGCATGGCGATGAAGTCCTTGAACCTCCCCGGCACCGGGCTCCACCCCTCGTGCCCGTGGATGATCCCCAAAGCGGCGTAGCAGTTCTTGAGCGTGTCCGTGATGATGCGGAAGGCGACATAGTCGTACACCCGGTCCACGTCGATGCGCTGCACCTTCATCTTCTTGTAGATGGAGTAGAGGTGCTTGATGCGTCCCGTGATCTCCGCGGGGATGCCGCTGTCGCGCAGCCGCCTCTCCAGCGTGGCCCGGATCTCGGAGATGTACTCCTCGCTGACCCGCCTCTGCTCCTCGAGCCTCCGCGCGAGCAGGTCGAACCCCTGGGTATCGAGGTGCCGCAGCGCCAGGTCCTCCAGCTCAGCCTTGATGCGCCCCATGCCGAGTCTGTTGGCAAGGGGCGCGTAGATCTCGATGGTTTCGCGCGCGATCCGCTCCTTCTTCTCGCCGGGGAGGAACTCCAGCGTGCGCATGTTGTGGAGCCTGTCGGCCAGCTTGACGAGGATGACGCGGATGTCGTCCACCATCGCGAGCATCATCTTGCGGAAGTTCTCGGCCTGCTTTTCCTCCTCGCTGGTGAAGGTGAGGTGGGAGATTTTGCTCAGCCCCTCCACCAGGATCCCCACTTCCGGACCGAAGTACTCCTCGATGACCTCGCGGGTCGTGAGCGTGTCCTCGATCACGTCGTGCAGCAGCCCGCCCACGACGGTCGTCGTGTCCAGCTTGAGATCGGCCAGGATGTAGGCCACCTCGAGCGGGTGGCTCAGGTAGGGTTCGCCGGATCGCCGGACCTGCCCGCGGTGGGCCATGGCGGAGAAGACGTAGGCGCGGCGGAGGAGCTCGAAGTCGGCCTCGGGATGGTAGGAGGCGATCTTCTCCTGGATGTCCTCGTATCGGACCTTCATCAAAGAGCCTCCGCCGGAGCGAATATAACAACCTCCCGGAGGGCGGACAATACGGCCGGGGGGACGGAGGCGCGGCTCAGGCGCGGGCGGTGCGGCGCTCGGTGCGGCGGGTCCACCAGATGACGATCGGCGCCGCGATGTAAATGGTGGAGTAAGTGCCCGAGATGGATCCGACGATGAGCGCGAAGGCGAAAGGCTCGAGGCGGCTGCCGCCGAAGACCCAGATGCTGACGAGGACCATGAACACCAGCAGGTTCGTCAGCAGGGTTCGGCTGAGGCACTGGTTGATGCTGTCGTTGAAGATCTTCTCGATCTCGGTCTGCCGGTGCATACGCAGGTTGTCCCGGACGCGATCGAAAATGACGATGGTGTCGTTGATGGAGTAGCCCACGATGGTGAGCACGGCGGCGAGCACCGTGAGATCGAACTCCTTCTGGAAGAACGAGATGAAGCCGAGCGTGACCAGGACGTCGTGCGCCAACGTGACGATGGCCGAGACGCCGTAGGCGGCCGCGTGAAACCGAAAGGCGATGTAGATGAGCATCGCGATGAGCGAGAGCATCACGGCCCAGCGCGCCTTGCGACGCATGTCGCTGCCGACGGCCGGCCCCACGTAGTCCACCGACCGGATCGCGAAGCGGCCGATCACCGTGGATCCGTCGAGCCACGCGGCCACCGCCGGGGTGACCTCGGGAAGCGACTTGAGCGGGGTCCCATCCGCGACCAGCCCGCCACGTTCGTTGCGCGCGCGCGTGATGGCCGCCGCGGCGCGCTCCGCCTCTGTCTCATGCCCCGCTCCGAGCGCCGCGGCGAGCGAGCGCCGGATCTCGACCTCGCCCGCGGCGTTCAGATCGATCTTGCCCGCGGCCGTGGAGCGTTCCTCGACAGTCCTCAGAGCGCGGAGGATGTCGCCGGCGATGTCCTCTTTCTCCCTCGGCTCGCCCCCCGCCTCCTGGCCCGCCGAGGGATCCAGCCGGATGAGCACCTCGTTGTCGGCGCTCGGGCCGATGGTCTGGAGGGTCACGCCCTTGAACCCGGCGTTGTCGAGGGCGGCGCGGAGCTGGCCGATCTGGGGGGTCTCCCGGAACTTGAGCTGCACGTCCGCGCCGCCGCGGAAGTCGATGCCGGAGCGGATGCCGCGCGTTGCCATGGAGACGAGACCGGCCGCGATGATGAGCAGCGAGGCGCCGATGAAGTAGGCCTTCTTGCCTAGGAAGTCGAACTTCGGGTCGCGGAGTATCTCCATGGGGCCCTCAGATGCTGAGCCGCTCGACGCGCCGGCCCTCTCCCAGCCTCCACTGGAACAGGGCCTTGGAGACGAAGATGGCCGTGAACATGCTGGCCGCCAGTCCGATGCACAGCGAGACGGCGAACCCCTTGACCGGACCCGTGCCGAACTGCATCAGGAAGATCGCCGAGATGACGGTGGTGAGGTTCGAGTCGAAGATCGCGCTGAAGGCCTTCTTGAAGCCGGCGTCCACGGCCGCGCGCACCGTCTTTCCGACCCTGAGCTCCTCCCGGATCCTCTCGAAGATGAGCACGTTGGCGTCGAAGGCCATGCCGAACGTCAGAATGATCCCGGCGATCCCGGGCAGGCTGAGCGTCGCGCCCAGATAGGACATCACGCCCAGGAGCATCAGCACGTTGAGAAGCAGCGCCAGCACGGCGTTGACGCCGGCCCCCTTGTAGTAAATGAGCATGAAGGCCGCGGCGACCGCCAACCCGGCCAGGGACGACGCCACGCCCCGCCGGATGGAATCCAGCCCCAGCGATGGACCGACGGTGCGCTCCTCGAGCACGACCGTGCCCGCCGGCAGCGCGCCCGAACGCAGCTTCACGGCCAGGTCGTCCGCCTCCTCGATGGTGAACTGCCCCTCGATGATCCCGTTCTGGTTGATGACGCCGTTGATCCGGGGGGCCGTGATCACCTTCTTGTCCAGGAGGACCGCAAGCTGCCGGCCCAAGTTCTCCCGGGTGAGTCGCTCGAAGCGGGCGCCGGCGTCGGGCGTCAGCGTGAACGACACGGCCGGCAGGCCCATGTTGCTCTGGTCGCGCCGCGCCATGACCAGGTCGTTGCCGCTGAGGGGCGAGGAGATCTTGAGGGGCCAGTGGTAGGCGCTCCTCGACCCGTCCACTCCGATGCGGTCCTGGCCGAAGATGGCGGTGTCGGGCGGCAGCGTCCCCCCGAACATTGCGAGGATGGTCTGCTCGTCGGGGGCCCCGCCGAATTCCGTCTGGCCCGCGGGCAAACTCACGAGCTTGTACTCAAGGAAGGCGGGCGTGGAGAGAAGCTCCTTCACCCGCTCGGGATCGTCCACCCCCGGGAGCTGGATGAGGATGCGATCGCCGGTGAGGCCCTGCCTCTGGACGTTGGGCTCCGCAACGCCGTAGGCGTCGACGCGCTTGCGGATACGCTCGAGGGTGTCCGTCACCGCCGTCTCGCGGATCAGGTCCGCCTCCTGATCGGACATGCTCAGCCGGACGCCACCCCCCTCCTCCGAGATCTTCCAGGAGCTCAGCTCCTGCTCGAAGACCTTGCGGAACTCCGCCGACGAGACCGGATCCGCCCCGACGACGGTGATGGAGGCCCTGTCCACGTCCTGGTCGATCCTCTCGTGCCCGAGCGCCCGCCGGGTGAACTGTTCCGTAAGGCCCACGGATCTCAGATCGAGGGCGGCCTTGATGGCGTCGTCGGTGCGGACCTGGAGCACGAGGTGGATGCCGCCCTTCAGGTCCAGCCCCAGCCGCACCTTCTCCCGCACCGGGAAGACCAGGTACGAAGCCACCGCCACGACCGCCGCGATCAGCAGCAGCTTGTACTTGAGGTCTTTGCGCACGTTCCTTCTCCTCGCGCCCGCGGGCGCGTGTCACGATGGTGCTCCGCTCGGTTCACTCTTCTTTCTGGAGGCCGGCGATGGCGCTGCGGGCCACGTCGATCTTCACCCCGTTGGCCACGCGGAGCTGGACGACTGTGTCGGTGATCCCCGCCACGGTTCCGTAGATGCCCCCCGTGGTGATCACGCGATCGCCGTTCTTCAGGGCCTTGAGCATCTGCTCGAGCGCCTTCTGCTTCTTGCTGGCCGGACGGAACATCACGAAGTAGAAGATGAGAAACACCAGCCCCATCGGGACGAGCACCCGCAAAGCGAAATCCGACCCGTCAGGGGCGCCCCCACCGGGGGCCTGTTGGAGGTGAAGCGGTCGCGGGGCCAGCCGGGCGAGAAGATCGGGCAGCAGATCGGTCACGGCGGTGTCGTGGGCTCCCTGGGTCACGGGCGGTCGATCCCGCGACGCGCTGAGAACGAGGCTGTCAAAGGGCCGGAAGTCTGGGACAACCCCTTTGAGATGTCAAGGTTCGGAGGGAAGGAGAATCCGGGGCGGCCGTTGACCCTGATGGGCGGGATGGATAGGCTCGGCCGCATGGCTCTCTGGCGGATGAAGGATCTCCCGACGGGCGCGCGCTACCTGGTCTGCCTCCCCCTCGAAGCGGAAGGATTGCGCCACGCGTTCACGCTCAAGCCCGCAGGCGAGCGGGACTGCGAAGCCTTTGCGGGGCCGCCCCCCGGCGTCGCTGCCGAGATCGGTCTCTCGGATGTGCCCCTTGCCGTCCCCGCGCAGGTCCACGGCGCCGTCGTGGCCCGTCCCGCGGGGAACGGATCCGCCACGCATCCCCACGAGGCGGACTCTGTGATCGTCGAGGGCCGCCGCGGCGCCGCAGCGGTGGCCACGGCGGACTGCGTCGCGGCGCTCGTTCACGCCCCGGGCCACGGCGCCTTCGCCGTGATCCACGCCGGCTGGAGGGGTACCCTGGCGGGAGCGCTGCGGGAGGCGGTGCGCGCTCTCGCGGAGTCCACGGGCGCTCCGGCTTCCTCGATGACGGTCGCGATGGGGCCGGCCATCGGGCGGTGCTGCTACCAGGTGGACGAGGACGTGGCGGAGCCGTTCCGCGCCGCATTCGGCGGATCGGGCCGGGAGCGGATCTTCGGCGAGCGCGCCGGCCGGCCCACCCTCGACCTGATCGAGGCCAACCGCGTGCAGGCTCGAGAATGCGGGGTTGAGGCCGAGCGCATCCACGCGGCGGGGATCTGCACCGCCTGCCGGCTCGACCT
>CAYNUH010000061.1:0-21858 GCA_964400605.1 uncultured Acidobacteriota bacterium
GCGCTGCCAGGGGGATCCTCTCGGTCCGTGGTCGTCCCCGGCGGCCGGCGGGCGGGGAGGACGACGGCGCCGGTGCGTCACCTGGCGGGTGTCTCGAAAGGAGCGGCGGATTACTGCCGGCGGAGCGGCACGAACGTCACATCCACCGAGAGGAACAGTTGCGCTCGCCAGATGTAGATGTCGCCCTCGGAGCTGGATGACGACGTCCGTAGGTCGGGCACTCTCGAGAATCCCGCCCCCCAGACGAACGGTGTCTTGCTGAACGATTGACGGTAGTAGAGACCAGGCGACCAGACCTGGCTGAACCTGGGATCCGGCGCGCCGGTCGAGTCCCCACGGATCCTCACGGCGACCAGATTCCCCACATCGATGACGCTCGCGAACAGGCCGCGAGCCGTGTTCCTCGATGCACCCTTCCGCCAGATCCAATCGACGCCGACGGCCGCGAACGGCGCGCCTTGCCAGGCCGGATCGACCTCGCGGTCGGGCCACTCGAAGCCCCCGGATCCGCCCACGAGAGCCGATGCCCAGATCCCGCCGCCCGATCTCTGCTTGTCGCGCCAGGTTCCCACCGGGGCGGCGAACTTCTCCAGGGCGCCGGACACCTCCTCCGCCGTCCGCGCGGAGGCGAGCGCGGTGACCAGAGGGAGCAGCTGTCTCGCCGCTTCGGGGAGCGGGATCTCGAGACCGACCTCGCCGGCCAGCCCGTACAGCGACGCGATCATGGAGGCGAACTGGCGCTGCTCGACGGCCTCCGACAGCTCATAGAGATGATCGACGATCCGTTGGAGCCGTCCCTCGTCGTCGCCCGAGTACTCCTGCTGGAGGCCGTCGCGCCAGAACTTCATCGCGGCGGCCACCAGGTCGCGCGCCGCCTCGCGCCGCCTGTCCAGAGTCTCGTTTCTGAGCGCGCGAACGCGTTCCAACGCGTCCCGGAGACCGAGGAACGACGGGATAAGGCTCCCGGCGTAGGATTCCACTTTCTCCACGACTTTATCCTCGTCCAGAGGAGGGCCCCCCGTCTCCTTGAACTTCTCCGCGATCCAGTTCTTCAGCGCGGCCTCCTGGAGGAGGATCTCCTTCAGATTGATCCCGACGAGCTGCCAGTAGAGAGCGAGCTGCTCCGGGTCGCTCCAGTCCACCTTCGTCCAGCGCGGCTGCGTCCTCAGGACGGCCTCGACGCCGACTCCCAGCAGGCGGGCTGTGCACACGATGTCGTTGCCCTTGTTGTCCTCGTCGTATCTGCCGCAGGCCGGCAGGTCCTTCGCGCCCGCCACGATGAGCGAGGCGGGGTCGTCGCCCCGCCTGAGGCCTTCCAGGAGCCGGTAGAGCGTCCAGACGATGCGCACCCGGTACGCCACGAGGTCGCTGACCTTCTCCAGCCTCCGGACCTCGCGCGGATCCAGGCAGAGATTCGCCACGGAATCCACCGCATCGAGGAGCCTGTCGAGCCTCGCCACGAAATCGGCCTCCGGCCACGCCCCGGTCTTCTCCAGCTCGCCGATCAGCGCGGCGCCGCACCAGATGGGCGCGTCGTTCTCCCCACGGCTCCTGGAAAACCACTTCTTGACGTTCTCATGAGCCTCAGCGGCAAGGGCCACCTTGAGGTCCTTGGGAGCCTCGTCAAGGCACCTGCCTCGGAAGAGTCCTCTCTTGCAGGAATGGTTCGGATCGGCGGGCGGGAGAGCCATCACCACGTCGTACTCCACCTTCAGGAGCTGCAGCGCGCAGCCCACGTCGTCTTCATCTTCATCGTGTTGGCAGGTCGCGTTCGCGATCACGTCGGTCAGCGCCTCCTTCGGAGAGATCCCCTCGTGCATCCGCGCGATGGCGCCGAGGATCACCGGCCCGGCCACTCCGAACACCTCGTTGAACTCCGAGGGCCCCATCGAGATGAGGTTCTTGAGGACCACAGGGGGGAGCCGCCGGAGATCGTTTTGGAGCGCGCTCTGGAACGCGCTGCCCACCTGGCTCAGGTCGAGAAGCCTCAGGCTCTCGTCCCCGGAGGCGTCGATCAGGAGGGCGCACGTGTTCGAGAAGATGCTGCGCATGTCGAAGCCTTCGAGCCGTTTGTCGCAGATCTTCCGTCCCATGTCGCTCACGATGAAATTGACGAGCTCCTGCCTGGACCGCTCGGCCACGAAGTCTGCGATCCCGTTCAGGATCGCCGCTTCGGAGAATCCTCCCGCGGGTCCGGCGGCGGCCGCGGCAGGCGCGGCCGCGACCGCGGCTGATGGAGGGGCTGGGGGCGCGGACGACGGCAGGCCCGCGATCGACCTCGCTTCCGCGTCACCGGCACCTTTCAACAGGGTCTTGAGCCTGTCGTCTGGAAGCCGGGTCAAGCAGCGACTCAGGGCGGCCGCGGTGATCTCGAGCATGGTGTCGTCCGGATCGCATGAGGGGGAGAGGTGCCCCAGCAGGTAGTTCAGCGACGTGGGGCAGAACCACGAGTACGGCCCCTCGAGGCGGGCGAACGCCGCCCCGAGTTCCGCGGCGTTCACGCTGATTGAATCCTGGAAGAGCCTCAGATACGTCACGGAGCAGGGGTCGGGAATCGGGAAGACGTGCGTCGGCGCTTCCTGAGAAGGCGGGATCAGAAATGGTGCCGGACCAGGCGACTCCTCGGAGTCCGCCGGGTGGTCGCACCAGACGGTTCCTTCCAGGCCGACGAGCAGCGGGATCAGCGTGATCGCGCGAAGGAAGGGGGCTGCGCGCATACGATCCTCCTTCTGGATCGCGGAGAGTCTGATACGGACCGACAATGGTCCGGCGCATGCTGTTACGGGGTGGGGAATGGTGTCAAGGACGGCGGATGCTGCCGGCTACCAGGCGTTTCCCGCCGAGGCCAGACGCTTCCTCAGGGCCCTCTCGGCCACCAACTCGCCGACCGCTGTGGCGAGGAGGAAGGGCGCCACCGGAGAGAGGGACCCGGCTGGCCAGCCTCCCAAGAAGGCCTCGGCCCCGCCGTCGGGTCCGGATGCGACCCCGCCGGCCACCACACCGGCCGATTCCGCACCAGCTCCTGTTTGCGCCCCTGGGCCGAGCAGGAGAAATGCTTCCGCCACCATCGCCACCGAGAGCGCCGAAGGGATCGACGCGACCCACGCGAAGTGCCTTCCCCTTCCGGAGCCCGGGGCCACCGAGGCCAGCGAGTCCGCGGCGAGGCCGAGAAGGAAACGCCCCGCGAGCGTCACGGCGAAGATGAGCAGCGGCGCCAGCGCGCCGGTCCATCGGGGGGCGGCGGCGCCGGCCGCCACGAGGAAGAGGATGCGGAAGGGGGAATCGAACCGGCGCGCGATGTTGAAGAGGGCCTCGCGCGTGCGCGGCTCCTGCGCCATGAGAAGGCCCGCCAGGAAGCAGGTCGCCACGGTGGAGACGCCGAGGATCGGCGAGAGGACTGCGGAGGCGACGACGATGGCGAGGATCAGGACGAGGATCGCCAGGTTCGCCCGGATCACCCGGAGGGCGAACATGCCGATGAGGCCGAGGCCGATCCCCATCCCGAACGAGACGCCCACGGAGGCCACGGCGCTCGGGGCCGTCCATCCCTCGGCGCCCGTCAACGCCCTGGCCGCGGCCCAGTAGGCCGGCCAGGCGAGAAGTGCCGCGGCCCGGAAGGAGTCGCTCGCGCGAGCCGCCTCGCGTTGCTTGGGCGACGGGATGGAGGTGGACGAGATGATCGCGCGGAAGCGGGAAGTGTCGGAGAGCACGGCAGCGGCCGCGACGATGACCAGGGCGGGAAGCGACAGCCCCGCGGGACCGGTGACGGTGACCACGACCGGTGAGAGCCCCGCCGCGATGCAGGACGGCGCGACGAGCACGAAGGCGGCCGCCCAGACCACGGCGCTCCGGCCGGCCGCGCGCCGGAACATTCGGGCCGCCGATTCGGCGGCGCCCACGGCGACCCAGCCGGCGCCGAACGAGAGGGCGACCGGCACGAAGAGGCCCGTCCTCTCCGAGGTGAGCCACCCGAGCCCTCCGGCCCCCAGCGCGTAGCCGAGAGCGAGCGGTCCGAGCACTGGAATCCTGGTGGACGGCACGAAGCGCAGCATCATCCCGGCCGCGATGAGCGCGGCCAGCGCGATCCCGAGTGCTTGCCAGAACGCGACCGACATTGCCTCCCCCTGCGTGAAGCCCCGGAGTCTGCCCCACGCGGGAGCGGTGCGCCACCCGGCCTCACTTCGCCATCAGCCGGCGCTGTGCAGCCCGGCCGTGGTGCATCACCGCAAGAACCTGGGCTGTCGAAATCTGCCGCGACGTGAAGTACGGTTTGCCGAAGCCGGCACACGCTCGGCCCCAGGATGTGATGACCCGTCCCTTCGAGATCAGGGCAATCCTCTCGAACTGGAGCCTGGGCACGCACGCCATGAGGAGACGACGCATGCACACGAGACGAGCATTCACGGTTGCCGCATTGCTGCTCTCGCTCGCGCCGAGGGCGACGGCGGCGGTGAAGACGCGAGAGGTCGAGTACAGACAGGGGGATACGGTCCTGCAGGGATTCTTCGCCTGGGACGACGCGGCGAAGGAGAAGCGTCCCGGCGTCCTCGTCATTCATGAGTGGTGGGGCCACAACGAGCATGCACGGCACCAGGCCCGGCGACTCGCGGAGGCGGGCTACGTCGGCTTCGCGCTGGACATGTACGGCAAGGGCAGATTGGCCGCGCACCCGAGCGATGCCGAAGCCTTCATGAAGGAGGCCACCAAGGATCCGGCGGTCGTCATGGCGAGATTCAACGCGGCGCTGGATCAGCTCAAGCAGGACAGCCACGTCGATCCGGAGAAGATCGCCGCGATTGGATACTGCTTCGGCGGCGGTGTGGCCCTCGGCAGGGCTCGTTCCGGCGCCGATCTGGACGCCGTGGTGACCTTCCACGCGGCGCTCGGCCCGCAGACCCCCGCGGAGAAGGGGAAGGTCAAGGCGCGGATCCTGGTGCTCACCGGCGCCGCCGATCCCATGGTCCCGCCCGAATCCGTGGAGGCCTTCAAGAAGGAGATGACGGCCGCCGGCGCGAGGTTCGAGGTGATCGGCTACCCCGGCGTCAAGCACAGCTTCACCAATCCGGAGGCGGGCACGCACGGGATGGACGCACTCGCCTATGACGCGGAGGCCGACAAGAAGTCGTGGGCCGCGATGCTGGACCTTTTCAAGGAGATCTTCGGCTGAACCCTCTGCCGAGCTCCGTGAGGAGCATCGCCCGATCGAGAAGCCGCTTTTTTACCTTGGCAGGGATGCCTCACCGGCGTATGATTCAAGGCCGCGCTGCGCACTCATGAACCCGCCCGGCGCTCCTGGAGGCCGTCATCTCTCTTTCGTTTCTTGCCGGGATGTGCCGCCGGCCCGCCATCGTCTCCGGTGCGCGCGGCATGGCGGCTCTGTTCCGCGTCCTCGTCCCCCTGCTCGCCGCGACCGCGGCTCTTGCAGGGGGGGGCGACGTGCCGAACCCGATCCCCTCGTCCCTGGAGCGGGCCGCGGTCCGGAAGAACGAGGGCCACCGCTTGCCGTCTCCCGCGGCATCCACCGAGGTGGCGGGGATCGAGGGAGCGTCGGTGGGCGTGGACGCGCTTCACTACACCCTCGACCTGACGTTCAACGCCCAGAGCAAGACGATTTCGGGGTCCGTCACCGGGCAGTTCGAGACGCTCAGCGCCGGCCTGACGGCGCTGGTGCTGAACTTCTACGACAACATGATCGTTTCCGGCGTGACCCTCGGCGGCTTGCCTCTGGCCTTCACGCACGCGAGCAACGTCCTTACCATCACGCTCGACAGGCCGTACGCCACCGGCGAGATCTTCGAGGTGGCCGTGTCCTACTCGGGATCGCCCGCCAACACGGGATTCGGCTCCTTCACCTGGTCCTCGCACCGGGGCGACCCGATCTTCGCCTCCCTCAGCGAGCCGACGTACGGCCCGACCTGGTGGCCCTCCGTGGACGACCCGGGCGACAAGGTCACGGCCGACATGATCTTCACGGTGAAAAACACGCTGGTTGCCGCCTCGAACGGGACGCTCATCAGCACGACTCCGAAGTCGGGCGCGATGACCGAGTACCACTGGCAGGAGACATACCCAATCGCGCCCTACCTGATCTCGATCGCCTGCACGAACTACAGCACCATCACGCAGTCCTACACGCCGCTGGCCGGGGGGAGCCCCATGCTCGTCCGCCACTGGGTCTACCCCGAGCACCTGACGGAGGCTCAGGGCTCGTTCGCGGTGGTTCCCTCCATGATCGGGACCCTCGCCGGCCTTTTCGGTGAGTACCCCTTCCTCGCCGAGAAGTACGGCATGGCCATCTTCACGTTCAGCGGCGGCATGGAGCACCAGACGGCCACGTCGTACGGCGCCAACCTCGTGACGGGCACCAACTCCTTCGAGTGGATCATCGCCCACGAGATGTCCCATCAGTGGTGGGGCGACTCCCTGACACTCGACGACTGGCGCGAGACGTGGCTTCACGAGGGATTCGCGACATACTCCGAGGCGCTCTACTTCGAGGTCCTGAACGGCGCCGCCTACTACCACTCCTACATGAACAGCCTGGACGGAGGCTCCTTCAGCGGTCCGGTCTACGACAACCCGAACCCGTTCGGAAGCACCGTGTACGACAAGGGCGCGTGGGTGGTTCACATGCTCCGCCACGTCATCGGCGACGCGGCCTTCTTCGATCTGCTGCCGAGCTACCACGCCGCACACGCCTACGGAAACGTCTCCACGACAGACTTCCGCCTCGCCGCGGAGACCGAGTGGGGGCAGGATCTGGCCTGGTTCTTCGACGAGTGGGTCTACGGGGCCGGACGCCCGGCGTATCAGTGGGGGTGGCTTGCGGCCGAGGCGCCGCCGGGATACGTGGTGCACGTGCGGATCGATCAGACGCAGGCGGGCGCGCCCTACACGATGCCGCTCGACGTGCGGGTCGTCACGCCCTCGGGGACCGTGGACGCCGTCGTCTGGAACGACGGCACGACCCACGACTTCGCGATTCCCGTGCCCGAAGCTCCCACCAGCGTGAGCCTCGACCCGGACAACTGGGTGCTCAATGCCGCGGCCATCGTGACGCTTCCCGACGGAGACGGCGACAATGTCCCGGACACGGCGGACAACTGCCCCGGACTGCTGAATCCGGCGCAGGCGGACCTGGACGGTGACGGGATCGGAGACCCGTGCGATCCCGATGCCGACGGCGACGGCGTCCTCAACGGGTCCGACTGCGGGCCGATGGACCCGGGCGCGTTCAGCGCGCCGGCCGAAGTGGCGCTGCTCTCGATCGACGACGCCGACCTGAGCTGGTCCGATCTCTCCTCGCAGGCGGGGCCGGGAGTCCTTTACGACGTTCTTCGCGGCGACGCCGGGACGCTTTCGATCGACGGCGGCATCGGCGGCGCCGCGTGCCATGGCCCGGGTCTCCCGGGCCTCGCGGCCTCCCACGGCCCCCCCCCGGCCCCCGGCGGGATCCAGTATTTCCTGGCGCGGGGACGAAACGTCTGCGGCTCCGGGAGCTACGGATTCGATTCGGCGGGCAACGCCCGCCTCAGCACAGCCTGCCCGTGAGTCAAGAGGGCCGCCCTCTCGCGCGGCGCAGCGAGATCCCTCCCCAGCGTGACCGATCTCCGGGCATCTGAGCCCTCGGGGGGAGAGATCGTGACTGCATCCTGAGCATTCGCCGCTCAAACGGCACCGCCTGAAAGCCCCCACCAGGAGGCCTACTCTGCTGGACGGGAAAGTGGTCCGCGGCGATCTCAAGGACCGCCGCGTGACGTCGCTGCTTGACAAGAGGCGCGTGGCGTGGTTCAACGCATGGAGCGGCGGCGCCCCGGCCGCCGCCCACCCGGGGCCGCGATGACCGACGAGCCAGGAGCGAATCCTCCCGCCGCCGAAGACTTCGCCCAGCTCCTCGCCATGGAGCAGGCGAAGAAATCCTACGAGGTGGGCCAGATCGTCCGCGGGACCATCGTCCAGATCGGGGACAAAGAGACCTTTCTGGACGTGGGCGCCAAGAGCGAGGCCGGCATCGCCACCGCCGAGCTCCTCGACGAGAACGGCGCCATGACCGCCGCGCTGGGCGACACCGTCGAGGCCACCGTGATGGCGATCACCGCCGACGGCATCCGGCTGTCCCGCCGCCTGCTGAAGGGAGCGTACGCCCGCGAGGCGCTGGAGATGGCGTCGCGCACCGGGCTCCCCGTGGAGGGGCGCGTCTCGGGCCTGGTCAAGGGAGGCTACGAGGTCACGCTGGCCGGTCTGCGGGCCTTCTGCCCGCACTCCCAGATCGACATCCGGCGCGCGGAGGATTCCCAGGCCTACGTGGGCAAGACGTTCGACTTCCGCATAATCGAGTACCGCGAGCGCGGCAAGAACATCGTCGTCTCGCGCCGCAGGCTTCTCGAGGTGGCCTCCGCCGAGGCGGCCGAGCAGACCTGGAAGGCGGCCGTCCCGGGGGCCGTTCTCACTGGGATCGTGGTGTCCGTGACCGACTTCGGTGCGTTCGTCGATCTCGGCGGCGTGCGCGGACTCATCCACATCTCCGAGATTGCCTACGGCAGGGTGGCGCGGGCCTCTGACGTCCTCTCGGTGGGGCAGCAGGTCACGGTGAAGGTGCTCAATGTGGAACCGGAGAAGAAGCGGATCTCCCTCAGCATGAAGGCGCTCGCCGAGGATCCGTGGGAGGCCGCCGCGGCGGCCCTGCGCGAAGGGGACGTGGTGCGGGGGCGGCTGGTCCGCATCATGGATTTCGGCGCCTTCGTCGAGTTGGCGGTGGGCGTGGACGGCCTCATCCACGCCAGCCAGGCCACCCCCGAGCTCCTCGCGGAGTGGAAGTCCGCCGCCGCCTCGCGCCCCGAGATAGAGGTCCGCGTCATCCGCGTGGATCACGAGCGCAAGCGCATCTCACTCGCGCCCGCCGGCTGAGCCCTCCGTCCCGCCGCCGCCCGGCTGCCCTTGACTCGCCCCTCCCGGGATGGCAGCCTTTTTGTGCCTTTCGTCACAAATCAGCCCGCCCGGAGGCCGATCCCCGATGCCACAACCGCGCCGCCCGAAGCGCGCCCGGACGCCGCCGTCCCACCGCCCGCGGGGGGGCGGGGCGCCGTCCGAGCGATTCGCCCTCCACGCTTCCATCGACGAAGCCTCCGAGGCCGCCACCATGCGCCTGTCGCTGTACCTCCGCGCCCTGGCGCGGCGGGAGGCGGACGGCCGCGTCATGGTCTCCTCGGACGACCTGGCCGCGTTCACGGGCTGCAAGCCGGCCCTGGTGCGGAAGGATCTCGCCCACTTCGGGCAGTTCGGCGTCCGGGGAGTCGGCTACGAGGTCGGCTTGCTCAGAACCCGCATCACCAAGATCCTCGGGCTTGAGAGGGACCTCAACGTGGTCATCGTGGGCGCCGGCAACCTCGGAATGGCGCTGGCCGACTACCGCGGCTTCAACTCGGGCGGCTTCAGGACCATCGCCCTCTTCGACGTCGATCCGAGGAAGATCCACCGGCGCTCCCGCCGCGGCGTCCCCATCCGAGCGATGCGCGAGCTTCCCGCCGTCGCGGGGCGCGAGGGGGTGGACGTGGCCGTGCTGGCCGTGCCCGCCGAGGCCGCTCAGAAGGCCCTCGATCACGTGGCGGCCGCGGGCGTGCGCGCGGTTTTGAACTTCGTCCCCGCGCGGCTCAGGGCGCGGCGGAGGATGCACATCCGCTCGGTCGACTTGAAGGTTCACCTGGAAGGGTTGGCCTATCTCCTCTCGCGCTCGGCGCCGAAGGGGCGTGGGGCGGGATTGACCGCGGCCGCCCGGGCACGACGGACCCCGTCGCGCGCTCAGGCGACATGAGGACGAATGCCGCCCTTGAAATCAGGCCGGTGCGCCACGGAGCGCACGCCGGCCGGGCAGGCATCTTGCACAAGACGGATGGAAGAGGCTGCTCCGAGGCGCAGAAGGGATCGTCCGAGCGGGGTATTCCGCGCGGAGTGCGGTCCCAGCCGCAGGAAGGGCCCGAGGCGGGAGCACCGTTTCTGAACGGGGGGGATACGTGTCCCCCCACGATCTCATCGACATGATCCGCCGGACCGCGCGACGGGAACGCGAGCGTGGCCCGAGGGGTGGAGCCGGGAGGCCGGCAACGACGACTGGAGGAAGGCAGATGCCCAACAGCAAGGAGGATTTGAACCCGTTCTCGATCGCCCAGCAGCAGTTCGAGCAGGCGGCGGAGTTTCTGAAGCTGAAGCCGTGGCTCCGGGAGGTTCTGGTCAGGCCGAAGCGCCAGCTCATCGTCTCGATCCCCACGCGGATGGACGACGGCTCCTACCGCGTCTTCGAGGGGTATCGCGTGCAGCACAACATCGCGCGCGGCCCCGCCAAGGGCGGCATCCGGTACCACCCCAACGTGACCCTCGACGAGGTCAAGGCCCTGGCTTCCTGGATGACCTGGAAGACGGCCACGGTGGGGATCCCGTACGGCGGCGGCAAGGGCGGCGTGGTGTGCAACCCCAAGGAGATGTCGGAGGGCGAGCTCGAAAGGATGACGCGCCGCTACGCCTCCGAGATCAGCATCATCATCGGGCCCGAGCAGGACATCCCGGCGCCCGACGTTTACACCAACGCCCAGACGATGGCCTGGATCATGGACACCTATTCCATGACCAAGGGGATCACGGCGCTCGGCGTCGTCACCGGCAAGCCGCTCTCGATCGGCGGCAGCCTCGGGCGCAACGAGGCTACGGCGCGGGGCTGCACCTACGTCATCCGTGAAGCGTGCAAGGAGAAGGGGATCCCCTTGAAGGGCGCGAAGGTGGCCGTCCAGGGCTACGGGAACGCCGGCTCCATCGCCGCGCGCCTGCTGCACGAGGACGGCGCGAAGGTGATCGCCGTTTCCGACTCGCGCGGCGGCATCTTCAACACCAAGGAGGGGCTCGACCCGGAGAAGATCGAGGCGCACAAGGCCAAGACGGGCAGCGTGGTGGGGTACAAGGAGTCCGACAAGATCTCCAACGAGAAGCTCCTGGAGATGGAATGCGGTCCCACCACGCCGGGCGCCGACACGATCCTGCACAAGAACGGCGTTGTCGTCCTCCCCGACATCCTCGCCAACGCCGGGGGCGTCACCGTGTCGTACTTCGAGTGGGTGCAGGGGCTCTACTCGTTCTTCTGGACCGAGGACGAGGTCAACCAGCGTCTCGAGACCATCATGAAGAAGGCGTATCACGAGGTGCTGGCGAACGCGAAGAAGTTCAAGACCTACATGCGTCACGGCGCCTACACCCTGGCGGTGGGGCGCGTGGCCGAGGCGACGCTCATACGCGGCATCTTTCCGTAAGCGAGCGGCAGGCTTTCCGGCGGCGGTCGGCATTTCGGGCGCCCGCCGCCGGCCTCGACCCTTGGCGGCCCGACGGTCCGGACGTTGAGTCCGGGTCGCCGGGCCGTCCGATTTTTGGGCGGGAAGCCCGCCGGCTGCCTATCACGGGGCCGTCCCGAACGCCCAGGCCTGCTAGACGAGGCCGTTGCGGAGATCGGAGAGGGGGTAGTGGGTGCCTCGCCAGACGATGCCGCCTTGCGCGTACGTCACCAGCATCGAGCGGTAGACGATGTAGATGAAGATCACGGCGGCGACGGGGAAGCCGAGGCCGTAGAGGGAGGAGATCCCGAGGGTCTGTTTCCCGGAGCGCAGCGCCCACACCATGCAGGCCATCGTGGCCGCGCAAAGGACGCGCGCCCCCCAGGGTCCCGCGAACAGGCCGATGACCGGCCAGACAACGGCCGCCAGCATCAGCAGCGACGCCGCGACGGCGAACACGGCGTTGAACCTCAGGGCGGCGAACAGGTTCTTGGTGAGCCCTTCCACGGCGCCGTGCAGCCCGACGACCCACCTCACCCGGACCAGACCTCCGCTGCGGAGGCACTCCTGCCGCGCCCCGCTCTCCTTGAGCCGCTTGCCGAGCTTCACGTCGTCGAGGACCTCCATCGGCATCGCCGCGTGGCCGCCGGACCGGAGGTACGTCTCGCGCCGGACCAGGTTGAAGGCGCCCACGCCGATGTGCGCGCGGTTTCCCGGATCGGAGACCTTCCTCGGCTGCGACTTGAACGCGAACATCGTCCAGAAGAAGCTCAGGAAAATCTTCTCCCAGAACCCCACCATGATGACCTCCGGCAACACGACCAGGTGGTCGGCGCCGCGTTCCAGCGCGCAGCGCACGGCGCGACGCAGCGCCGTGGGCTCGAAGTGGACGTCCGCGTCGGTGAAGAGGATCCACTCCCCCGTGGCCCGCAGGCTCGCCCGGTGCATGGCGTGGGTCTTGCCGAGCCAGCCGGGCGGCAGCTCTCGGACGTGGATGACCAGGAGGCGCGGGTCCGCGGCGGCGAGGCGATCCAGGATCTCGCCGGTCCGGTCCGTGGAGCGATCGTCCACGGCGATGATCTCGAAGTCCGGGTAGTCGAGGGTCAGGAGGGTCCGCATGGCGCTCTCTGCGGTGGCCTCCTCGTCGAGGGCGGGCACGACGATCGAGAGTCGCGGCAGGACGCCGTCGCCGCCGGCGGCCACCTGGCTCAGCGCGACGCTGCGCCTCCAGCCCAGCCACATGCCGGAGGTCATCGTGAACCATCTCCCGAAAGCGAAGATGGCCAGCAGCCAGTGGAACATCGGCCTTCCCCTTATCCTCTTGATATCTCTCCTGGAGTCGGGAAGCATAGCGCGCGTCCCTGTCAGGATAACCCGGATGGACCGCGTCGCACGCAGAGAGATCTTCCCGGCAAGCCGTGTCCCGGCCCCCGCGGGGTCCAGGAGGGGGCGGGCTCTCGTCCGGCGGATCCTGCTTCTCTTCCTCTCATGCACGGTCACGCTCGGCCTCGTCGAGATCACGCTCCGCACGATCGGACACCGGGTGCTGCCCGGCGGCGAGTCGGTCTCGGTGGGGAAGATCTTCAACAAGAACGACCATCCGCTCGGCTTCAGCCTCCGGCCCGGCGCCACCGGATGGCTCCTCTCCGGCGGCGATTATGTCCAGAGAGCGCGGATCAACTCGGCCGGACTTCGCGACGACGAGCACGCCCTCGAGAGGCCCGCGGGGACGAAGAGGATCCTGGTTCTGGGGGATTCCTTCATGTTCGGCCAGGGAGTCTCCATGGAGGAGGCCCTTCCGAGGCTCCTCGAGGACGAGATCCCCGGAGTGGAAGTCATCAACGCGGGCGTCCCGGGCTACGACCTGGGCCAGGAATACCTCTACTACAGGGAGCGGGGGAGGCGCTACAGGCCGGACGTCGTTCTCCTGGCGTTCTTCGTCAACGACCTCGTGGTCTTCCATGAGCTGGACGTGCTCGACGGACCGGACGGGCTTCCGCTTGGGTACGAGCAGCGTGCGGGCCCCATCCGGAGTGGGCGGGAGAAAGAGGGGAAGTCTCGGGGCGTGCTGGCCGCTGCGTCCGACTGGGTGGCGACGCGCTCGGTTCTCTGCAGCTTCGTGCGGTCGCGGCTGACCTCCCAGGCCGTGACGAGGCCCGCGGATCAGCCCGCCCGGAACGGGGCTCTCGACGCTCCCTATCTACCCTACTTCCTCGCCGACCCCGACGAGGCGACGCGGCAGGCCTGGGACCGCGGCTACCGCATCCTCGACGCGCTCAAGGGTCTTGCATCCTCCAACGGATCGCGGCTGGCCGTCGTCCTCGTGCCGGCGCCGTGGCAGCTCTCCGATGATGCATGGCGCCGGTGGGTGACGCGGGTGAAGAAGCCGGAGACGTCGCTCTCGCGAGGCCGGCCCCAGGAGATGGTCGCGGCCTGGTGCGAGCGCTCCGCCACGCCCTGCCTCGATCTTCGGGATGACTTCCGCGGCGGCGATCTCGACAGGCTGTACTTCCGCTACGACTCGCACTGGACGGCTGAAGGGCACAGGCTCGCCACGAAGTCCGTGAGCGAATTCCTCGCCTTGCACCGGCTGCCCTGACGGCCGCCGGCGCCATTACCCGATGCCGGATGTGAAGTTCTACGAGCCCGCCCGCTGATCGCTTCGCCGCGGCCTCCCGGCCCGGCGTGCGGCCGCGCGAACGCGGCGCCCGCGCTCCGCGGTCTCAGGCGTCCATGGCCAGGAAGAGGTTGTTGAGCGACTCGGCCAGCGTCGGGTGCGCGAAGATCGCTTCCTTGATCACCTTGTAGGGGACGCGGCCCATCATCGCGATCTGGAGCATGGACATCAGCTCGCCGCCTTCCAGCCCCAGGACCGCGCACCCCAGGATCTGCCCCGTGCCTTTGTCCACCACCGCCTTGATGAAGCCTCGCGTCTCGCCGACTTCGATCGCGCGGGCCACGTGACCCATGGGAAGCCGGGCCACCCTCACCTCGCGGCCCTGGGCGCGTGCTTCGGTCTCGCTCAGCCCGACCCGGCCGAGCTGCGGATCGATGAACACCGTGTAGGGCACGAGGCGATCCGTCACGACGGCGTCGCCGCCTTCGATGAGGTTGGTCCGCAGAACGCGGAAGTCGTCATACGAGATGTGGGTGAAGGCCGGGCCGCCCTTCACGTCGCCGACGGCGTAGATCCCCGGGGCGCTGGTCTCCAGCCGCTCGTTGGTCTGCACGAAGCCCTTGGCGTCGATCCGGACACCGGCCGCCCCCAGGTTCAAGGCGTCGGTGTTGGGGACTCTTCCGACCGCCACCAGGATATGGGATCCGGCGAGGGCGCGCTCCCCGGAAGGCGTCCGGACGATGAGCCGGATGCCGCCCCCGCCGGTGCGCTCGGCGCGTAGCGCCGAGGCCTCCAACATGACGTCCACGCCGTCCTCCCGGAGGATCCGAGCCACTTCTTCCGCGACGTCGGGGTCTTCGCGCGGGAGAAGCTGGCGGCCCCGCTGCACGATCGTCACCCGGCTCCCGAAGCGCCGGAACATCTGACCGAACTCCAGCCCAATGTAGCCCCCGCCCATCACGAGCAGGTGCTCGGGCGTCTTGTCCAGATCCATGATCGACGACGAGTCGAGGGTGGGGACCTTGTCGAGGCCCTCAACCCTGGGGTTGGTCGGGCGGCAGCCGGTGTTGATGAAGATCTTCCCGGCTTCGAGCCGGCGGGCGCCTCCGTCCCTCAGCCGCACCGTGACGGCGCGGGGGCCCTCGAACCGGGCCTCACCGAAGATGAGGTCGAGGTTCTCGGTGCTCTCGAGACGCTTCCGGCTGCCGTCGCGGAAGCTCTCCACGACGCTCTGCTTCCGGCGCCTCACCTCGGCCATGTCCACGCGCACGTCCCCGAGGTGCACGCCGTAGTCGGCGGCCCTGCGGGCCAGGTAGGCCAGCCGGGCGCTCGCCACCATCGTCTTCGTGGGGGTGCACCCCACGTTGATGCAGGTGCCGCCCACGTGCGCGCGCTCGACGAGGGCCGTCTTCCGGCCGGCGCGGGCGAACGCGCTCGCGAGCGGCTTGCCGGCCTGGCCGGAGCCGATGAGGATGGCGTCATACGAGCCGTCGTTCTGGCTGGTGGGGGTCATGAAGGGGCGCTCCTTTCCCTTCGGCGCGGACGTTCAGGCGGTGAGATGTGCGGATACCGCCCGAGGATACGGATGCGGCCGCACCTGATCAACGCCCGCGCAGACACCCCCGCGCCTGTGGCATCATGTGCCCGCCGTCACAACGGTTGAAACCCTCCGTGAGGGGCGCGCGTAGAAGGCGTCGGCTGCCTCTCGCGGCGGGAGTGCGGCATTCCGGGCCGGCCTGGCCGGGGCCCGTGGCGCGCGACGGGCAGGCCGGATCGGCCGTTCGGGAATCAACGATGAAAACGCGCACGAAATGGATCCTCGGAGGGGCCGCGCTCCTCGTCGCCGCCGGCGGCGCCGCCGCGGTCATGGGGAACCGCGATCGCAACCTTCCCAAGGTGACGACCACGAAGGTCGTCCGGAAGGACCTGGTCTCCCGGGTCACGTGCAACGGGAAGGTGCAGGCCCGCAAGAAGGTGGAGCTCTCCGCCCCCATCGCGGGGCAGATCGTGAACCTCGCCGTCCGCGAAGGGGACCGCGTCCGGAAGGGCGAGTTCCTCATGCAGATCGACAGGGTGGCTCTGCAGGCGAGCGCCGATTCGAGCAAGGCCGCGCTGGACGCTCTCTTCTCCGACCGCGACGCCGCGAGGGCCACGCTGGAGCGCTCGCGGATCGAGTTCGACAAATCCCGCGCCTCCTACGCCAGCGGCATCATCTCGGAGGTGGACTACGAGCGCGCCCGCACGACGTACGAGGGGGCCGAGGCCACTCTGCAGGCCGTCGAACGCCGCATCGAACAGGCGCGCGCGATGTTCATCGGGGCCAAGGACACGCTCAGCAAGACCACCATCACGGCCCCCATCGAGGGCGTCATCACCCGCCTCAGCGTTGAGGAGGGGGAGGTCGCCGTCATCGGCACCATGAACAACGCCGGAACTGTCCTCATGACCATCTCCGACCTGTCGGTCATCGAGGCCGTGATGGAGGTGGACGAGACGGACGTGCCTCAGGTCTCCGTCGGACAGAAGGCCACGCTCCTCATCGACGCCTACCCGGACCGCACCTTCGACGGCGTGGTCACGGAAGTGGGCAGCAGCCCGATCGCCGCCGCGGCGGGATCCACCGCGGGCATCGACTTCGAGGTGAAGATCCGGATCGAGAATCCCCCCGAAGCGCTCAAGCCGGGGCTCTCCGTGACGGCCGACATTGCGACGGGCAGCCGCGAGGGCGTCCTGGCGGTGCCGCTGCAGGCGCTGGTGCTGAGGGACCGCGAGAACCCGGGGACGGCGCCGCCGGCCGGGGAGGAAAAGCCTGAGGCGGAGCGTGCGAAGAGGCTGAGGGCCACCACCCTCGCCGAGCGGTCGCGCGATCAGGAAGGCGTCTTCGTCCTCGAGTCGGGCGTGGCGCGGTTCACGCCCGTCGCCACCGGGATCACCGGCGATCTGGACATCGAGGCCGCCTCGGGGGTGAAGGAAGGGGAGGAGATCATCACCGGCCCGTTCCGGATCCTGCGCAGCCTCAAGGACAAAGACCGGGTCGCCCTGGAGAAGCCCGCGCCCGGCGACGCGTCGAAGAAGACGTGATCCACCTCGAGACGCTCCGCGTGGCGCTGGGGTCGCTGCGGGCCCATCCCCTCCGCACCTTCCTCACGCTCCTGGGCGTGATCATCGGCGTCACCACCGTGGTGACCGTCGTCTCCATCATCTCGGGCCTCAACGCCTACATCGAGGACAAGGTCCTCACGCTGGGCGCCGACGCCTTCGTCGCGAGCAAGTTCGGGATCATCACCAGCCGGGTCGCATTCATCGAGGCTCTCAAGCGCCGCGACATGACGCTGGAAGACATGGACGCGATCGAGCGGCTCTGCACCGAGTGCGTGTACGTGGGCGGCGACCTGACGGCGAACAAGGGCGTGCGCTACGAGGATCGCCGGCTGCCCGACACCTCCATCCACGGCTCCACGGCCAACATCACCGAGATCCAGAACCTCGATCTGGAAGCGGGGCGCTTCTTCACCGAGGCCGAGGTGGAGCACTCCCGGCCCGTGGCGGTCGTCGGGCACGACATCAGCGACGAGTTGTTCGAGGGCCTCGATCCCGTCGGGCGCGTCGTCAAGATCGACGCCTACCCCTACAAGGTCGTGGGGCTCCTCGAGAAGAAGGGCAGCATCCTCGGGCAGAACCAGGACAAGGTCGTGTACGTGCCGCTGACGACGTGGCAGAAGAACTTCGGCGCCCGGCGCAGCGTCGAGATCGTCATCAAGGCGGCCGGCAAGGAGCGTCTCGAGGCGGCGCAGGAGCAGGTGCGGCTCATCCTGCGGGCCCGGCGCCACACGCCCTACGGCGAACCCGACCCGTTCGGCCTCGTGACGGCCGACGCGCTCGACGCCATCTGGCAGGGGATCAGCGCCGGAGCCTTCGCCCTGATGACGTTCATCTCGGGGATCTCGCTGGCCGTGGGAGGCATCGTGATCATGAACATCATGCTGGTGTCGGTGACCGAGCGCACGCGGGAGATCGGCGTGAGGCGCGCGCTCGGGGCGCGGCGGCGCACCATCCAGATACAGTTCCTGATGGAGGCCGTCCTCATGGCGGGGGCGGGCGGGGCCGTCGGCGTGGTCCTAGGCACGGCTGTGGCGAAGCTCGTGGAGGCGCTCTCCCCCGTGCCGGTGTCGGTGACGCCGCCGCTGGTGGCGACCGCGCTCGGTCTCGCGACGCTGGTCGGGACCGCCTCGGGCGTCTTCCCTTCCATCAAGGCCTCGCGCCTGCAGCCCACCGAGGCGCTGCGGAGCGAGTGAAGGGCACCCGGCGGGAGGGGGAAAAAGGATGCGGCGCCCGCGGTCGCTGAAGGAGAACGTGGCGTTCGCGCTGCGCGCGGTGCGCGAGCACAAGCTCCGGTCGTTCCTGACGATCCTGGGCATCATCGTGGGTGTGGCGACGGTGATCTCCATGGTGTCGGTGATCGAAGGGTTCAACCAGATCGTGGTGGGCGGATTCAGCTCCTTCGGCTCGACGCTGGTGCAGTTCCAGAAGATCGAGCCGCGGTTCGGGGATCCGGACCAGATCCCCGAGGAGCAGCGGCTGCGGAAGAACCTCACTGTGGAGGACGCGGCGGATATCAAGAAACTGTGCCCCTCCATCGCCGCCGTGGCGGCCGAGAGGTACAACTTCTTCGGCGCGAGCGTGCGCTTCATGGACCAGTCGGCGAACGGCCCGCTCATCGGCGGGACCAACCCCGACTACCCGGCCGCCAACAACTACTTCATCGAGGAAGGCCGATTCTTCAACGACGCGGAGTACGCGCACGGCGCCCAGGTTGTTGTGCTGGGCAAGGAGGTCGTGGAGGCGCTCTTCCCCCACACCGACCCGCTCGGCCGCAAGCTCAGCATCGAGGGGCGCCCCTTCACCGTCATCGGAACGCTGGAGCGCCGGGGGGGGCTCTTCTTCGGGCCGGGCGACAACCGCCTGTTCATCCCGCTGCCCTCCTTCGACAGCATCTGGCCGAACATCGAGAAGGAGTGGGGAACCATCATCGCCACGGTCCCCAAGAGGCCCGAATGGGTGCAGCGGGCCATCGACGAAGGGCGCGAGGTGCTGAGGAAGCGCCGCCGCGTCCCTCCAGAGGCCCCCGACGACTTCGCCGTCGTCACGCCCGATGCCTTCATCGACACCTTCCGGCAGATCACGGGAGGCATCGCGGTCGTGCTGACGTTCATCTCCTCGATCGGGCTCCTGGTGGGCGGCGTGGGGGTCATGAACATCATGCTGGTGTCGGTGACCGAGCGCACGCGCGAGATCGGGCTGCGGAAGGCCATCGGCGCCAGGCGCAGCGACATCGTCGTGCAGTTCCTGACGGAGGCGATGACGCTCACCAGCCTGGGAGGCGTGGCGGGCGTGGCGGTGGGACTGACCGTCTCCTTCCTCGCGGGCCGGTTCAGCCCCCTGCCCGCGACGACGCCTCCCTGGTCCGTCGCGGTGGGCTTCCTGGTCTCCGTCGGCGTGGGGCTCTTCTTCGGCATCTACCCGGCCTGGAAGGCCGCGCGCCTCGATCCCATCGAATCGCTGCGGTACGAATAGAGGAGGCGTTGGATGAGGATGGCGCGGCATCCCCGGACTTGACATCCCTGTATAAGCGAAAGTAAAGTGAAATACCCCCTGCCGGGGCCCGCTGGAGGCCGCCATGTCTGCTGCGTCGTCGCTTCTGACCATCCGCCCGCCCGGTTGTGTCCGCACGCCTCCCCTGGCGGCCGCCGCGGCCGCGGCCGCGCTCATCGGGGGAAACAAGGGGGCCGAATACCGGACGCTCCCGTGCCGCAACCTGATCAACCGCTGCGCGAGCGAGCGGATGCCGTTCGAGTGGACGATCAATCCGTACCGCGGATGCGAGTTCGGCTGCCGGTACTGCTACGCCCGCTACACGCACGAGTACATGGGCCTGGATGACACGCGCCTCTTCGAGACGGAGATCTTCGTCAAGGGAAACGCCGCGGAGGCGCTGGAGCGCGACCTGCCGCCGGGAAAGACCCTGGCGGGGTCCATCGCCATCGGGACGGCCACCGACCCGTACCAGCCCGCCGAAAGGAAATTTCTCGTCACGCGGCGCCTACTCGAAGTATTCGCCCGCCGTGAGGGGCTGCGAGTCTCCCTCACTACGAAGAGCGACCTGGTCACGCGCGACATCGACCTCCTCACCGCCATCGCCCGCCGCAACGACATCAGCGTGAACCTGACGATCACGACGCTCAGCCGCCGCCTCGCGCGGATCCTCGAGCCGCGCGCCCCCCGGCCGGCACTGAGGCTCGAGGCGGTGAGGGCCCTCTCGCGATCCGGCATCGCCACCGGCGTCTTCATCATGCCCGTGGTACCTGGCATCACCGACTCACCGGCGTCGCTCGAGGCCATCGTGGCGGCCGCGTCGCGCGCCGGCGCCTCCTATCTCGCCCACCAGGTGCTGTTCCTGAGGTCCTCCGCAAAGCAAGAGTTCTACCCCTTCCTGGCGGAGAACTTCCCGAGGCTCCTCGCGCGCTACCGCCGCACGTACGCCGCGTCCCCGTATCACACGGCCAGGTACCGGGAACAGGTGGACGCCGTCGTGAGCGGACTGCGGCGCCGCTACGGGCTCGAAGCGCGGCTGACCCGGCACGGCGCCGACACCGCCGGCGGGTTGAGCGGTGAAGGCCGTGGTCCCCGGCGTCCCGGGTGTGATGGCCATCGCCGGGACGCGGATCCCCAGATGTCACTCGGATTTTGAGAGGAGCGGCGAGCCTCACACGGCCCCGCTCCACAGACTGAGCCACTACCCTGGCCGCCTGCACTGGGGGCAGAAGGCCGTCCCGGCGTGTAGAATGACCGATCCATGAGGCCCCTCCACATGCAGATCGGCCGCGAGGTCGGCCGCGCGATCGTCGAGTACGGGATGATCGAGGAGGGCGATCGTGTCGCCGTGGCGGTCTCCGGCGGCAAGGACTCGCTCACGCTCCTGGACATCCTCATGGCAGTCCGGAAGCGGGCCCCCGTGCGTTTCGATCTGGTGGCGGTCACGGTCGATCAGGGCTACGAGGGGTTCCGGTGGCCGGTGATGGAGAGGCACTTCCTTTCGCTCGGCGTGCCGTACCACATCGAGAACACTCGGATCGCGGACACCATCGAGGACCACAAGGCCCCAGGCGCCACCTGGTGCTCGCTGTGCGCGCGCCTCAGGCGGGGCGTGCTCTACCGGCTCGCGAAGGAGAAGGGATGGAGCAAGATCGCGCTCGGCCACCACGCCGACGACCTCATCGAGACCCTGCTTCTCTCGCAGTTCTTCAACGGCACCATCCAGTCCATGCCGCCGATCCTCCGCGCCGACGACGGCGTCAACGTCGTCATCCGGCCGATGTGCTACGTCTGGGAGGATCAGGTCATCGCCTACACGAAGGAGAAGAAGTTCCCGGTCATCTGCTGCGCCTGCCCGGCCTGCACCGATCTCACGCTCAAGCGCCGCCAGATCAAGGCGCTCCTCAAGGACCTGGAGACCTCCTACCCCGGCGTGAAGCGGAGCCTGCTCTCGGCTCACGGGCGCGTCCAGGTGACGCAGCTCATGGATCCCCGATTCCTCCCGCTCGGTCTGAAGGCGACGCTCCGCGCGGCCGCCCCGGTGAAGGAGGCCGAGCCGCCCGAGGAGGACGAAGCGGACCGTGGAGCGGCGGCGGGTGTCCATCCCGCCGGCCGCGAGGCCGCATCGCCGGCGCTCCTCGGCATCCGCGCCGTCGCGCGTGAACGGCCGGCGGAACCCGCGGCGGCGCCTCCAGGAGCAAGGCATGACGGCAGGCCCGCGGCGGCTCCCGAGATCTCCTCAGGATCGCCCGGCGTACACGCGGCGTCCTGCGGGGCCGAGTGCGCCTGCGGACCGACGGCGGCGGCCTCGCCCGCCGCGCCGGCCTCCGGTCCCTG
>CAYNUH010000062.1:0-21695 GCA_964400605.1 uncultured Acidobacteriota bacterium
TCGCGCAGATCCCCCTGCCGCTCACCGACGAGGACGACTACGAGTCGCTGTACAACCGCGCGATGGGAGCCTCCGAGCGCCTCGTCGGCATGGTCGAGACGTTCTTCCTCTCGGGGCGCAGACAGGGCGTCTCGCAGGATCACGGCCGGGCCACGTACTTTCACGAGGACGGCGAGGAGGACCATCGCATCCGCTGGGCGGAACGATCCGCCTCCGAGGTGGTGGCGCTCGCACGCACGCGGGAGGCGTTCGCCCTCCTCCGGCGCGAGCGGCTGGGTGTCCTCAAGGCGGTCGAATCCGGGGGGGCTCGCGCGCCCCAACCAGCGGATGAGACCCGCGCCCCTCGGCGCGCGACCGACACCGAGCAGCCTCGAGGGCGCTCGCAGGTCCCCGGCAGCGTGGTCTCGCTGGAGGGTGACGCGCTCGTCGTGGCCGCCCGCGAAGGCGCCGTGGCCGTCAGGTCGGTGGTTTTCCGCGGCCGGATGTACGGAGGAGGCGACCTGGCGCGCCGCCTCGGCGTGACGCGAGGCGAGGTCCTGGGGTGAGCGATCCATCTGGGAGCGTGCGCGCGGCCGCGGCAGGCGGCGTGCTCTGGACGGCGTCGTCGCAGGGGATCCGCCAGCTCATCCAGGTGGCCGTCACCGCCGTGCTGACCCGCTATCTCCTGCCCGACGATTTCGGCCTCATCGGCATGGCCGCCGTCACGCTGGCCGCAATCGCGCCGATCAACGAGATGGGGATGAGCGCGGCGCTGGTGCAGAGGAAGGACCTGACGCCGGGGCACGCGGCGGCCGTCTTCTGGTGCCAGGTCGCGGCGGCCTCGCTGCTCGCCGGACTCCTCGCCTTCGCGGCACCTCTCATCGCGCGCTTCTTCCACCGGGACGAGCTGGTGGCGCTGGTCCGGGTGTTGTGCGTCAACCTCCCGATGGGCGCGGCGGCGGCCGCCCCTCAGGCCCTGCTGCTGAGGGACCTGCGCTTCGGCCGTCTGGCATGGGTCGAGACCATCTCGCTGGCGGCCGCCGGAGGGATTGGCTGCGCGATGGCCGCCTCCGGCTGGGGAGTCTGGAGCCTGGCGGCGCAGGCCCTGGCGGGCAGCGCCGTGACCGCGCTTCTCGTGATTCCTCTTGCGCGCTTCAACCCGCTCTCAGCCGCCGCGCGCCCGCGTCTGGCCCACGTCCGGGACCTCGCTGGATTCAGCGCGCCCCTGGCCGGCTACCAGATCCTGAACTTCGTGAGCCGCAACGTGGACGACATCCTGATCGGCCGCTTCCTCGGAGCCGAGGCTCTCGGCTACTACTCCCTCGCCTACCGCGTCATGATGTATCCGCTCCAGAAGGTCAGCGGCGTGGTGGGACGAGTGGCCTTCCCCGTGTTCTCGTCGATCCAGGACGATCTCGCGCGGATCCGCAGCGCCTACCTCAAAGCGGTGCAGTTCATCGCCCTCGTCACCTTCCCGATGATGGCCGCCGTCATGGTGGCGGCGCCGGAGTTTACACGCGTGCTCTTCGGACCCTCGTGGGCGCCCGTGGCGGCGCTCATCATGGTGTTGTCGCCGGTGGGGATGGCCGCCTCCATCGGCACCACCGTGGGGACCATCTTCCTGGCGCGGGGCCGATCCGATCTGATGCTGAAGTGGGAGATCGCGGCCACCACTTGCTACACGGCCGCCATCGTTGGGGGGCTGTCCCGGGGGCTGATGGGCGTGGCCGTCTCCTACACGGTGATGGCGCTGATCCTGTGGCCCATCTCGCACGTGCTGGCCAACCGGCTCATCGAGCTTCCGATGAGGGAGTTCTTCCACTCCCTGGCTCCGTCCGCAGCGCTGGCGGCGGTGCTGGCGGCCGCGTTGATGGCGCTCAAGATCGCCTGGGGGCCGGCCGGGGTCGCCTCCCAGGCGGCCTTCCTGACCGCGTGCGTCGCCCTCGGCGCCGGCGCCTTCATGACGGCGGCCTGGATTGGCCGCCCCGCGGCGGCCGCCGAGGCGCTGGCGCTCGCCCGCGAGACGCTCGGCGGCATGCGGGGGATCCGGCGGCCGGGCGGGAAACCCACCTCGTGAACGCCGAAAATCCCCGACCGGCCACGGTCGCCCACGTCATGGAGCGCTACCTCGGCCTCACCGAGACGTTCATCTACGACCACCTCGTCGCCATGCGCCGCGTGAGGCTCGTCGTCGTTGCCCGCCGGCTGGAGAACACGGATCGGTTCCCGCTGCCGCAGAGCGTGCCGCTGCATCGATCCCCTCCTCAGCGGTATACCGCGGAATGGGCCGCCGCGGCGTTGAGGCGGCTATTCCGGGGAGGAAACCCTCACCTGGAAGGGATCCTCGAGCGGGAGCGGATCGATCTGATCCACGCCCACTTCGGTCCCACGGCCTGCGAGGTCCGCGCGACGGCCCGCCGCGCGAAACGGCCGCTCATCGCCTCGTTCTACGGCTACGACGCCTCCGTGAAAGAGGTGGTCGAGGCGTATCGCGAGCGGTACGTCAGGTTGTTCGAGGACGCCTCGCTCATCCTGGTGGAAGGCTCGGCGATGAAGAGGAGGCTGGAGGCGCTCGGGTGTCCCTCCTCCAAGATCAGGATCCACCGCATCGGCATCCATCCTTCGACGTACCGCTTCCGCGAGCGTACGGGTCCGGCGAGTGGACCCGTCACGCTGCTCATGTGCGGCCGCATGGTCCCGAAAAAGGGCTACCCCATCGCGCTGCGGGCGCTGGATCAGGCGCGCCGCCGAGGCGCCCGGCTGGCGCTGCGGATCATCGGAGACGGGCCGGAGAGGCCGGTCGTTGAAGAGACGATCCGCGGGTTAGGGCTGCAGGACGCCGTGAGGCTCCTGGGCTCGCAGCCGCGCGAAGTCTTCCTGGACGAGATGGACCGGGCGGACATCTACGTGCAGCCCAGCCTCACCGCTTCCGACGGCGACTCGGAAGGAGGAGCGCCCACGACGCTGCTGGAGGCCCAGGCCTCGGGGCTTCCGATCCTGACGACGCGCCACGCCGACATCCCGGAGATCGTCACCGAGGGGGGTTCCGCGCTGCTCTCGGATGAAGGGGACGCGGGTGGGCTCGCGGAGAACATGGCGCATCTCGCATCCGACCCCTCGGCGTGGCCGGCGATGGGCCGCGCCGGCAGAGCGCATGTGCAATTCCGGCACGACGCTCGCCTGCTCGCGGCCGCCCTCGAGGATCTCTACGCCGGCTTGCGGGCGACGGCGATGTAGGCCCACGTGAACTCGTGCCGGCCGTCCCGGCCGGCGCGGCGGATCCTGGAGGCCCCCCACTGCAGCAGGACCTGGATCCACCTCAAGGGATGCCTGAGGAGCCTTCCCCCGCGCCCTTCGATGTAGTAGCAGATCTCCTGCGCGAACGTCGTGATGAAGCCGGAGAGAGGCTCGATCTCGACCACCTCGAGCCCCGCCGCGGAGAGCAGGTGCGCCAGGCCGTACCGGGTGAAGCGGAAGAAGTCCCGCGGCTCCTCGTGAAGGTGCCAGAAGAGCGGCGCCGCGAGGAGGAGGCGCCCGCCCGGCTTCAGGATCCGGCGGACTTCCCGCAGCGCCTCCTCGGGCCTCTCCAGGTGCTCCAGGACGAAGGTGCTCAGCACGGTGTCGGCGCACGCGTCTCGAAGCCCGGTGGCGTACGCAGTGGCGAAGACATCGATTCCCGATGGTGGATGGGCGGTGGCGGGATGGTCCACGCCGACGTGGCGCCGCACGATCCCCTTCGCGAGCGGCGCGTAGGGCTTCACGCCGCAGCCGACGTCCACCAGGAGCCCTCCCGCGTGACGTCGCAGAGCGCGCTCGATCGCCTCGGCGAAGACGCCGTGGACGAGTCGGTTGCAAGGGGTTGATTCAGGGTGGACGAACTCGGCCGAACGGCCGGAGCGATGCCCGCCGGCCTCCGTCATCGGCTCACGAGGCGTAGTGCAGGAGGACCTTTCGGACCGCCGCGATCACGTCGTCCACGTCCTTGGACGTCAGCCGGGCCGACAGGGGCAGCGAGATGGTCCGCCGCGAGATCTCCGCGGCCACGGGAAAATCTTGAGGGCTGAGCGAGAACCGATCTCGGTAGTACGGGTGCAGGTGCAGCGCGATGAAGTGCACGCCGGTGCCGATCCCCTCGGCCTTCAGAGCCGCCATCACGGCGTCGCGGTCGGCGCGCAGGCGGCCGAGGTCCAGCAGGAGCGTGTAGAGGTGGCGGGCGTGGCGGCTCCCCGCCTCCTCGGGCACGGGAGTCTCGGCGGGAAGGGAGGCGAAGGCCGCGTCGTAGGCCGCCCAGATCCGGCTGCGCACCTCGGCGGACGCCTCCACGCGCGCGAGCTGGTGGATGCCGATCGCCGCCTGCACGTCCATCATGTTGTACTTGAACCCCGGCATCAGAACCTCGTAGTGCGCGAAGCCCGATCCCGAGTACCGCTTCCAGGCGTCGCGGCTCAGCCCGTGGAGGCTCGAAACGCGCAGCGTCTCCGCCCAAGCATCGTCGTCGGTGGTCACCATCCCCCCCTCGCCCGTCATGACGTTCTTCGTGACGTAGAAGGAGAAGCAGGTGGCGTCGCCGATGACGCCCACCTTGCGCCCGGCGCACACCGTCTCGACGGCGTGCGCGGCGTCCTCGATGACGCGGATCCCCCGGGGGCGCGCCGCGGCGAGGATCCGATCCATGTCGCAGCCGCGCCCCGCGAAATGAACAGGGATGATCCCCTTCGTGCGCGGCGTCATCCGCGATTCCAGGAGCGACGGGTCGAGGTTCATGGTGCGGCGCTCCACGTCGATGAAGACGGGCGTGGCCCCCACATGCACCACCACGTTGGCCGTGGCGGCAAACGTGAGAGACGGCACGATCACCTCGTCGCCGGGCCCGACGCCCGCCGCCAGAAGGGCGAGGTGCATCCCCGCGGTGCAGGAGTTGAGCGCCACGGCGTGGCGGGCGCCCGTGTAAGAGCGGAAAGCCTCCTCGAACCGCTGCACGCGAGGCCCCGTGCCGAGCCAGCCGGACCGCAGCGTCGCCACGACCTCGGCGATCTCCTCCTCGCCCACCGCCGGCCTGCCGAAGACGAGAAGATCCTCGCGGATCGGCCGGCCCCCCTCCACAGCCAGGGAGCCCGGCCCCGACCCGGCGCCGCGGCCGGCGGCGGCCAGGCTATCTGATTGACTCGTCGTCAATTGTGTCTCCAGTCGAAGGCGGCCGAGTATACCACCTTCCTTTCGCACCCCTCCCCGCGACCGGCATGCCGCTCCCGAGGATCCGGACGCCGCACCCGGGTGCCGCGGGGGCCGGCGCGCGCCCGATCTTTTCGTATTCCGCGAAACGCGGTATAGTGGCGTCCCTTCCGTTGAGCAACCTCCGGCCAGGCACCCGGGGGGCCGTGTGGTCGGCCGCCGCCTCGTGCCGGGTCACTTTTCGAGAGGTAAGGCGATGTCCGAGAGGCGCCTGCGCCTCGGCGACGTGATTGACGATTACTGCCCGCGCTGCAAGCTGCTTCTGGACCATGCGGTGCAGGCCCTCGCCGGAGACACGATCCAGACCGTCGTTTGCAAGACCTGCATGCACGGGCACAGCTACCGGCACGGCAAGATCGGCAGGAAGACCAAGGCCAAGCAGTCGCTGTTCGATCAGATCCTGGCCAAGAAACCGCCCACGCCGTTCGCGGTCATGCCCACCACGAAGAAATCCTCCGGGCGGGACGACGAGGAGTGACTCGCCGAGCCGCTCGCGCGCCTCTTGAAGCGCCCGGCGATCGAGCCTCAACAGCGCCTCCTCATAGCCGTTCAGCGGCTCGTAGCCCCGCAGCGCGGCGATCTTGAGATCGAGGTCACGCAGCGCCTCGGCCGCCCCGGCCGTCCGGCCCAGCAAGAGCAACGCGTCCACCATCACCTGCCGCGCCGCGAGGGACGACGGCTCGAGCCGCACCGCCTCCTCACAGTCGGCGAGCGCCGCCGCGTCTCCGCGCGCGAGCCGGAAGACGGCCCTCTCGATCCACAGCCTCGCGTCCCGAGGAGCGCGCGCGATCGCCTCCGAGTAGAGCCTCTCGGCCGCATCCAACGACCCTTCTCCCGCCCCGGGGAGATCCTGGGCGCAGCGGGCGTAGAGCCGCCCCATCAACGCGAAGGCGCCGGGATCGCCCGGCTCCAGCCGGGCCGTCCTCTCGAGCGATTCGAGGGCGTTCGACAGAAGCGGCGGCGAGATCCGCTCCGCCATCGCGAGCGCCGCCCGCGCCCGGCGGTACCCCAGGAAGGGCTGGTACGGATTCAAGGTCTCCGAGAGCCGCACCGCGGCGTCGATCCTCACCGGAGGCCGGCCGGGTGACTCCGCATATCGCGCGGCCAGATGGGCCAGGTAGGGCGCGGCAACGGCGAGGCCGAAGAGGACGACCCACCCTGAAGCGGCGGAGGCGCCGACCGCCCACCGATCGAGGCGCGCCTGCCATTCGGATCCGACGGCGGGCCATCTCAGACGGTACGACGCGGCCGCCTCGGAGGTGCCCGGCGGCCGCAGAGCGGGCCACGCCACGATCAGCATCGTGAGCGGTACGGCCGGAGCCTCGAAGGGGGTTTCCACGAGGGCGTGGATCCCGACGACGGCCGCCGCCAGAAAACATCCCCTGCCGGCCACTCCCGCCTCATCCGGAAGCCCGCGGGCGTGCGCGAGCGCCGCAACGCTCACGGCGGCGAAGAGCAGGAGCGCCGCCGCCCCGACAATCCCCTGCTCGGCCAGGACCTGCAACGGCTGCGAGTGGGCCGAGTGGGGCTCCTTGGAGTAGCGGAAGACCGCGTTCTCCTGGGGGAAGTTGTGCCGCAGCGCCCTGTGCTCGTACATCCCGGGACCCAGCCCCAGGATGGGAGCGTCCCTGAAGGCCGCGAGGGCGGCCGCCCACAGCCGCGGCCTGTCGTACCGGTAGGGATCGATCGCGCCCGAAAAGCGGAGCTGGATCGAAAGGGTAGCGAGCAGGACCAGCACGCCAAGAAGCGGCAGCGCGCGGCGTGGGAGCCTCCGTGGGCCGGAGCCGGTGACGAAGGCGTACCCGATCGTGGCCGCCAGGGCGAGCAGGGCGCCGCGCGATCCGATCGCCAGCGTCCCCGCCACACAGAGAGCGCCGGCCGCCCTGAAGGCGAGCGCCTCGCCGTCCGTCGGCCGCCGGCCTCCCCGCATGAACGCGACGAGCGCCGCGACGTTCAGGTACGCCGCGAGATGGTTCGCATTGACGAACGTCGGAGAGATCGCGGCGCCCGTCGCGAAGCGGGAGGCGATCGCCGCAGCCGCCTGCGCGGCACCCGATGCGGCGACGGCGGCGGCCGAGAGCCGCGCCATGTTCCTGGAAGGGTGTGCGCAGGCGAGCGCGAGGGCGAGGATCAGCCCGGCCACCTGGTCCCAGTACGTCTCGAAGGATCCGAAGCGATACTCGGCCCCCAGAAAGGAGACGCCGCCGGCGATCAGGAAGGGAAGGTATGCGAGAAACGGCCATGGGAGGCGCGCTTCGATCTCGCCGTCCCGTCGGAAACGCAGGAGCACCACGGCGGCCGCCGCGAAGATGGCCGTGTGCACCACGGCGAGCGCCGACGGCTCGGCCCCCCCTTCTCCCCAGGGCAGGAAGAGAAGGAGCGCCAGGAGAATCCACTCCAGCGACGTCAAGGCTTGCCTCCCGGCGGGGGGTGGGCCGGCTCCGCCGGGACGCCTCCCCTTTCTGACGGCTCGCGGGATTCTGCCGTGAGGATCGCCCGAAGCCGATCGCGGTCGGCGGCGTACGACTCCCGGAACGCGTTCAGGCGCGCTGCCGCCGCCATGGCCGCGTAGGCGCCGGCCACGTCCCCGACGGTCGCGCGGGCCATGGCGAGAACCGCCCTCCTGTTGGCCGTGGCCGGATCGAGCCTCACCGCCTCCTCGGCTTCCGCGAGCGCCTCCGCCAGCGAGCCCGGGCTCTGCAGGCTGTGGTCCTCCAGCCGGAGCGCCTCGTCCATCAACGACCTGGCGATCATGACCCTCGGCTCGGGATCGAACGGATTCCACAGGGCCGCCCGCCGCGCGTGCGCCGCCGCCTCCTCGAAGTCGCCGTGGGAGGCGGCTCCCACCGCCTTCTCGAGCTCCGGCCCCGAGACGGCGTCGGGAATCGTCACGAACACGGCGAGCAACGCCGCGGCCAGGAGAAGCGCGCGCGCCGGGATGCCGGCGGGAGGTGCCGGAGGATCCGTTCCGCCATCGCGGAAGGCGCGGGCCTCGCGGACGAGAAGGCCCGCCGCTGCGAGGAAAGGCACCGAGGAAGCGGCGATGTAGCCCGTGAAATCAACCACGTTCTGGGCGGCCCAGGCGAGGCAGCCCACAGCCAGCGCCCTACCCCGCCAGCGCGCGTCCGCGGCGGCGCCGTCCCGCCGCGAGACGCGAACCGCGGCGCCGATCAGGCCCGCCAGGGCGATCGCGGCGAAGGGCAGGATGGGAAGGCCCATGTCCGAGGCGACTTCCAGGTATGAATTGTGCGCGTGCCGCGTCTCGTTGCCGGCCCAGGTCCTGTGCCCGGAGAAGGCCACCCCGTAGTTGTCCGGCCCCACTCCCAGCAACGGGTGAGACGCCAGCATGGAGAATCCGGCCTTCCAGTTCGCCGCACGCTCCCCCACTGAGCGGAGGAGCGATCCTTCCCCGCCCGCGGTGAGTCGGGGCCCCGCGGCCAGCGCGGCTGCGACCAACGCGGCCGCGAGCAGCGAGATCCGGAGGGCGGAACGGCGCTCGACCCACAGCGGAGCGCAGATCGCCGCCGCGACGAGAAGGGCCGCCGCGGCCCCGACCGACCGCGTGGCCACCAGCGCGGCCATCTGGAGCGCGGCGGCCATGGACCAGGCCATCCTCATGGGTCCGGTGGAATCCGCCGCGGCCGCCGCGGCCAGAGGCACACCGAGAAGGAACAGCGACGCGAGCGACGCGGGGATACCCACCGTGCCCACGGCCCGCCCCGATCGCACCCGGGCCTCCTCCGCCTCGCGCTTCCGGCCGGCCGCATCGGACCCGGCGGCCTGCGACCCCTCCGCGCGCGGCGGAGCGTCCGCGCCCGACTCCGGCGCAGCGGATCCGACCCGCACGGGCGATTCTCCCACCGCCGGAAAGGCGACGAGCGACTGGTACACTCCGAGCCCTCCCAGCAGCGTCGCGAGCAGCGCTACGGCCGCCGCCGTCCGCCGGGCCTCCCTCTCTCCCGCGGAGGTCCTCGCCGCGGCGAAGACGACGCCACCGGCGAACCAGGCCGCGAGGAGGCGCACCGACGATACCGGCTCGAGCGCCGTGGCGGCGCTGAGAACGGCGAGAGCGCAGGCCGTCATCAGCGGGACCGCGACGCCCGCGCGCGGGGAGGGCAGGCGGCCCGAGCCGAGAAGTCCCAACGTGATCAGCAGCGCGGACAGAGCGAGCGCCGGCAGGAGGGGCGGATGGACGTGGGGCGGGAACAACCCCACGGCGAGGAGAAGGACAAAGAGCGTCCGGGATGCGACCTCGTCCCAGAAGCGCGCGCTGATCATCGCGCGGTCACGCCGTCATGGGGTGTCGGTGGCCTGCCTCGTGGGGAGCGGGATGCCGCGGGGGCTACTCCGGTGAAGCCGTGAAGCGGCCGTTCGCGAAAACGATGTCCTGAACGAAGAAGAGCTTGGTCGCCGGGGTGATGTCCACGCCGTCGATCCCGTCCTTGCCGTACGATTCGAGCGAGTACCAGGTCTGTCCGTCGGAGTCGTAGCCGTAGAAGTGGCTCCATCTGTCCTTCGCCGGCATGACGTTGCGAGTGTACCTCTGGAGCATCGCGCTAAGGGCCGTGGAGGTCGTCCCGCTCGCCGGGAAGATGCTCTCGTCCACCTGGTAGTAGTTCACGCCCTGCCCGATGCTGCGCACGTCCGCCATCGTCCCGCGCTGCTTCGCCTTGTCGATGGCCGTCTGGAGGGCGGGGATGGCGATGGCGGCGATGATGCCGATGATGGCGACGACGATGAGGAGTTCTATCAGCGTGAACCCGCGCTGCATGGCGTCAAGCCCCCCACTGCTGGCGCCGGCCCCGGGCGGGACCCTTTCTCGCACGGTGGACCGGCACGGTGCACCACCGGCCGTTCAACTCGGGACGATGCCTGATGCCGCGTCCGGGAAGAGAGGAATCGCCGGCAGGAACCCACTGTGAGGCTCCCGCCGGCGCGAGAGAGCGGCGATCAGGTCTGGACGCCCTCGGGGTATGCCGTGAAGCCACCGTTCTGGAAGATGATGTCGCAGTCGAAGTCGTTGGTGGCCTTGACGGAACTCGTGGACTCCTTCTTGTCCTTCCCGTAGGACTTTATGGTGTAGTCCGAGCCGGTGCCCGCCGCATCGGCGCCGTAGAACATGGTCCCGCCCCATCCGTCCCTCTCGGGGATCACCTTGATGTAGATCGGCGACACGGGGACGTTGGCCCCGGTGATGGCGATCATGCTCTTCTGGATCGGGTAGAAGTTCACGTCCACGGCGTAGGATTCCACGGCGGTTCCGATCGATCGGATGTCCGACATGCTCCTCTTCTGCTTGCCCCTATCGATGGCGTTCAGCAGGTTGGGGATCGCGATGGCCGCGATGATGCCGATGATCGCCACGACGATCAGCAGCTCGATGAGCGTAAACCCGCTCACTTTCCTCAAGTTCCTCAAGTTCTTCATCGAGTCAATCCTCCTTTCGGGACCGGGGGAACAGCAAGGCGGGTGCCAGGGCTCCAGAGGTCCGCGCCCATCAGGCTATATTACTGATGGACAAGGAGTTATCATTCGAAGCCGACTCGTAGGGGCGTTCATTCCCTCCGGTCGAGCGCCCCGTCAGGGGCCTCTGGAATCCACGCGTGTCAGCGGTCATGACAGCCAGTGTCACTCCCTCTCCAGTGCCTCGAACCTCGCGAGGAGATCGGCCGCCCGCTCCGAGCGAGCCGGTTCCGCGGCGCGCCGCCGCAGATCGGCGAGAATTCCCTCCCTCAGCGCCTGGTCGCCCTCGCGGCAGAGGGTCCTTTGGTACTCCCAGTCCTCCGGATGGATGAATCGGTACTCGTCGCGCACGATGAGTGATTGATGCCGCGGGCCGCGCCTCACGAAGACCATGCCCGCATCTCCCCAATGGACCAGGGCCCACGCGCGCCGCGGAAAGTGCAGCGTCGCGAAGGATCGCTCCTCTCCCGTCGGCCGGGAGGCGATATGGATCTTCTGCTCCCGGTACCGGACGAGCGCCGCTTCGATCCCGTGGCGCTCGAGCAGAGCGCTCCACGCCCGTCCGTCGTCGAGGGCGCCGGCGATATCCCGGAGCAGGCCGGCGTGAACTTCGTTGCGGCCGTCGATGAAGACCTGATCGACCGGGTAGAACCTCCAGATGAGATACCCGCCGTGGGCGACCTCGTTGTAGAGGAAGCGCGGAGGCGGCAGGTTCCTCTCGATGTAGTCGGTCTCGCGCTCCGGGAAGCGGCTCCGTTCCACGCCGAAGCCCACCGGCGCGGCCAGAGGCGAGGGAACGATAAGGAAGAGGGCCGCCGCGAGGAGGCCCCACCCGAAGGCCAGGGAGGGCGGGGCGGCCGCCTCCGCACGGCGAAAGAGATCATGGGGGACCTGGGGGGCCGGCGGCGGAGCGGGGCGCGTCGCCGCCGCCGCGGCGAACGGCAGCACCGTGAAGAAGACACCGATGTGGCGGGCGCTCGACAGCGCCAGCGCCGATGCGCCCGCGATCAGGACCAGCTCCCGCCATGCCGGAGCATGGCCGCGCAGGATCCGCCGGGCGCAGATCACGAGCCCGGCGACGGCGGTGACGTGAAAGAGGGGGAAGGTCCCAAACGTCGGCGGAAGCCACTCGGGATTGATCAGCCTGGGATCGGAGAGGGCTCCGCTTATCCGGAGCGGCACGGCCACGAGGCGGTACCCGTAGGGGTTGACGAAGATCGCGACCGCGGAGGCCGCCGCGACCAGCATCTCCTCCCGCGCCCGGCGCAGGACGGGGCGCACCTCGGCGCCTCCCCCGCGCCGGACACGCCACCCGTCGATGACAGAGGCCACCGCGCATGCGGCCGCCAGCGCGGGAGCGAGAAGGACACCGGGGTGGACGTTGCTCCACAACGCGCACACCGCGGCCGCCCCGATCACGCGCGGTCCGGCGCGGAGATCCGGCGCCACGAGCACACCCAGGAAGAGCGCCAGGAGAGCCAGCGACGCCGTGTCGGGCCTGTCGGTGAGCCGGAACCGGCTTCCCGCGATGCACAGCAAAACCATCAGCGCGCGGCCATGGGGGCCCCACTCCGCGCGGCGGAGCGCCGCGAGACAGGCGCCCGCGAGGAGGACGGCGCAGGCCATCTTCATGAGGACGAGCCCCGCGTCGGAGGCGATGCTACGGACGGACCAGGCGGCCACCTGCCAGAGCCAGGCGTGATCGATCCAGTCGGTTCCGGCGCCGGTGAACGAGAAGGGGTCGGTGCGAGGCACCGTGGCGTGATCGGCGATCCAGGCGCCCGCCGCGAGGTGCCACCAGAGATCGTTCGCGCGGATCTGCGTCGCCCCCGCCGCCGCGGCCGCCAGCATGACGGCCCGGTCGCCCCAGCCGACCTTCATGGAGATCCCGGCCTCCGCGCCAGGATCACGATGACTCCCCCGAGGGCGGCCAGCACGCTGACGGCGCAGCCCGAGAGGAAGGAGAGGGGCCTGTACGTGAATCGGACCTCATGCTCGCCCTCGGGCACCCTCACCGCGCGGAACATCCCGTTCGCGCGCACCACCTCCGCGGCCGCGTCTCCGATGTGGGCCCTCCACGAAGGCTCGTAGGTGTCCGTGAGGACGAGCCAGGAACGCCGCTGCGCCGCGACGCGAACCACCACCTCGCAGGCGCCGTCCCTCACGACGGCGGCCTCCCCCGGGGCGCCGCCCCTATCGGGGCCCGCCTCGGCCTCCGTGTGCGCCCCGGCGGATCCGATCTCTCCCGTAGGCTCGATCATCACAGTGGAAACAGGATCCGCCCGGCCGATCCGGATCGCCTCGATCGCCTCGCCGCCATCTCCGACCGGCAGGGCACGCTCGACGAGGTAGGCCCGGGGCAGGGCGCGCGCGCTCTCGTAGAGGCGCACGGGAACGTTGCTCTCTCCCGGAAGGGAGGCCACCTCGCGCAGGTCTGGATGTCGGAGATCATCGTACGCGAGGATGTACTGGACCGATGCGGCCGAAAGCAGCCGCACCGCCTCCTCGAGAGGCATCCCCTCTCCCAGGCGGCGGGCGACCGCCGCGCCCGGCAGGAGATCCAGTCGGGAGTCCCCCATCCTGTCGAAGGCCCCCCTGATGCCTTCGGCGAAGGGCGTCGCGTTGCGGAGCGTGCGGGCGTCCCAGCGCATCCCCCAGGCCAGCGAATCGGGAGGTAAACCCGCGGACAGCGATTCCACCTCCGAGGGGGTGCGGAAGGCGAAGCGAGGCGGGCGGGGGAAGCCGAAGAAACGGGTCTCACCCGCCGCGGAGGCGGGCATGGCCGCGAGGAGAGGGGACCGCTCGAAGATCACGCCGGGAGGTGCCGACGGGTTCAACCCCCACGATGCGGCGAGCAGGAGCGTGACGCAGGCGAGCGCCGCGAGGCCCTTCCGGCGCGGCAGGAGGATGCCGGCGATCAGCGTAGCCCCGCAGGCGAGGACGACTCCCCAGCCGATGCCGCGTACGGCTCCGCGCGCCAGCGTGGCGTCATCGAACGCCGCGGGCGCCAGGAGCACGGCGCGGACGAGAGGCGCCGCGGCCGGGAGACGACCCGCCGCGGCGACGGCGCCCAGCACGGCGGGAGCGCCCATGACGGCCGCCAGCGCGACTCCGATCCGCGATCGCGAATACGCCCGCGCCTCGCCGCGCGTCAGCCTGTCGAACCCCTCCGCCGCGAGGATCGCGGCGCACCACGTCGTGAGCACGAACCACTTGATCGGATAGCGTGCGGCCGCGGCGCCCGGAAGCCACCGCACCAGGAACGGATACACGGGCGTGTACCGACCCAGGCTCAGGACCACCCCCGAGACCGCCAGCGCGGCGAGAAGCGCGCCGCGCGGGGCGCCCGTCTCCCCTCCCCGCTCGCGCGCGGGAAGCGCTCCCACGGCCGCCAGCAGGACGATGGGGGCTCCCAGGTGGAGGGAGAGCAGCCAGGGCAGGGAGGTGTCGAAGAGGCCGCTCCCCCAGTAGGCCTCGGGATGCGAGCGCGTGGGATCCCCCCAGAGCGTCGGGAGGATCGCCTGCGCCAGGGCCTGCGGAGGCAGAGACCACTTGAGGACCTCGGACGGATCGAGCCCCGCGCCGCGATCGCTGCGGGCGGCGACCTCAAGGAGGGGCAGGATCGCCGCCGCCGAGAAGAGCGTCCCCGTGATCGCCGCCGCCGTGAAGACCTGTGCGCAGCGGGTTCGAGAGGTCCGGACGGCGGGCAGCGCCGCGGCCGCCAGAGCGGTGATGACGATCCACAGCGGCTCTCCGGCGGAGACGACCAGGCCGAAAGCGAACCCGGAGAGGATCCCCCATGGCGACCATCCCCGGAGCAGGGCGCGCTGCAGCAGCCACAGCGTCACCGGCATCCACGCCACCGCCTCCAGGTGATTGAGGAGCTGCCCCAGCGACTGCAGGGCCCCGGAGAGGGAGAAGGCCGCCGCGCCCAGCAGGCTCGCGGAGGGAGACCGGCCCGACTCCCGGAGAAGCGCCCAGGTCCCCGCGGCGGCGATCCCGAAGAGCGCCATCACCGAGAGCGTGAGCGGCAGATGCGCCAGGTGCTTCGGGAAGGGGAGGAACAGCAGCGTCGTGGGCCTGAGAAAGAGCGAGTTGGGGTTGGCGAGGAACGGCTGGCCGGCGCCACGCAGCGGGTTCCACAGCGGACACTCCCCCGAGGAAAGCATCGTCAGGGTGAGGGCGCGATTCGGGAGGTAGTACTGTCCCACGTCCCGGTAGAACAGTGCCCGCCCCGCGAGCAGGGCGGGCAGGAGGGGGGCGGCCGCGACGAACGCGGCGACGAGGAGCGTCATCTCCCCGCGCCCCCGCGGGGAGGTCACGTCTCTCCCGGCTCCGTCCCGTTCCTCGCGACGAGCCGGTACTTCTTGGCGAAGTAGCGGAAGGAGCGGAAGGACATTCCCAGCAGCCGCGCCGCCTGGATCTGCACGCCGTTGCGGCGCTTGAGCGCCTCCCTCATGTATTGCTCGCGCATCTGCTCCAGGTGCGACTCGAGGTCGATGCCGTCCTCCTTCAGCTCCAGAACGCCGAGGAGGCTGTTCCGGGAGCCGGCCCGATCGGCCCGGATCTCCAGTGGCAGGCCCTCGGCGCGCACGACGCTGCTCGACTCCAGCGCCACGGCCCGCTCGATGACGTTCTGCAGTTCCCGGATGTTGCCCGGCCAGTGGTAGGCGCTGAGCGCCGCCATCGCCTCGTCGGAGATGCCGGACACCTTCTTCCCCATCTCATGCTTGTAGCGATCGAAGAAATGGTAGGCCAGGTGGGGGATGTCCTCCGGCCGGTCCCGCAGGGGCGGCAGTTTGATGGGGATGACGTTGATGCGGTAGAAGAGATCCTCGCGGAAGCGCTTCTCGCGGACCAGCGCCTCCAGGTCCTGGTTGGTGGCGGCCACGACGCGCACGTCAACGGCGATCTCCTCGGTCCCCCCGACCCTCCGGATCACCTTCTCCTGCAGCGCGCGCAGGAGCTTGATCTGCATGGCCGGAGAGGTGTCACCCACCTCGTCCAGCAAGATCGAGCCGGCATCGGCCACCTCGAAGAACCCCTTCTTGGAGGCCACGGCTCCGGTGAAGGATCCCTTGGTGTGCCCGAACAGCTCGCTTTCCAGCAGCTCGTCGGGGAGCGCCCCGCAGTTGATGGAGACGAACGAGCGGTCGCGGCGCGGCGAGTTGTGGTGGATGGCCCGCGCGATGAGCTCCTTGCCGGTGCCCGACTCCCCCGTGAGCAGCACGGTGCTCGTGGTGGGGGCGACCTGCGCGACGGTCTCCATGATTGCCTTCATCTTCTCGCTGCGGGCTATAAGCTGGTCGAACCGGTACTTCCCGGCCACGGAAGCCATGAGACTTCCGAGCCGCTTCCAGCCCAGAGCGATCCCGACGTCGGCGACGATTTTGTCGTTGTCGAACGGCTTCGTGATGTAGTTGAAGGCGCCCAGGCGGCGCGCCTCCTCGGCGGCCTCGTCGGAGGCGTAGGCGGTGATGATGATGACGGGGGCGTCGGGATAGAGGTCGCGCGTTGTCCTCAGCACCTCGATCCCCGAAGGGCCGGGGAGCCTCACGTCGGTGATGACCAGGTCGTAGATCTCGCGGCCGAGCATCTCCAGGGCGCGGGTGCCCGATTCGGCGAGATCCACCCGGTACCCTTCCCGCTTGAGGAGCGAGGCGAGGACCTTCCGAAGATCGGGCTCGTCCTCGACCACCAGGATCCTGTCCAAGCCGCCTCCTACGCCGCGCCGCGGCCGGCTGCCGACACCCCACCCGCGGTGCTGCCGGCAACCCGGGCCCAGTCGGATCCGGCTCCCGGCAGCTCCACCGTGAACCGCGCCCCCTCGCCCGGCCGGCTCGCGACGCGGATGCGGCCTCCGTGCTCCTGCACGATGCGGAAGACGACGGCGAGTCCCAGCCCCGTGCCCCCCCGGAAGGATCCGCGGAAGGGCTGGAAGGCGGCCTCCACCTCCTCTTCCGTCATCCCGACGCCCTCGTCGGTGAAGCGCACGACGGCAGCCCCGTGGCCGTCCCGCGTGGCGGAAACGTGGAGCGTCCCGCCGTTCGGCATCGCCCTCAACGCGTTCTTGGCCAGATTCCAGAAGACCTGGTGGATCATGTTCACGTCCACCCGGGCCGGTAACCCCTCTTCGGGGAAGGAGGTCGAGATGCGGTGCGAGTCGCGGAAATCGTCACCGTTGCGGATCAGCGTGAGCGATTCACGGAGGATGGGCACCAGGTCCGCGTCGCTGGCCGTGAAGCGCCCCGGTCTCGCGAAGAGCAGGAAGTCGCTGATGATGCGATCCAGCCGTTTCCCCTCCCGCACGACGATGTCGAAGAGCTCGGCGTCGGGGCCCGCGGCGCGCAGCGACTTTTTGAGAAGCTGCACCGATCCCGACATGGAGGCGAGGGGGTTGCGGATCTCGTGCGCCATCCCGGCCGCCACCCCTCCGAGAGCCGCCATGCGGTCCTTGACGCGCACCTCCTCCTCCAGCGACTTGATGTCGGTGAGGTCCTGGAAGGCGAAGATGAAGCCGTTCGGGGTCCCCCTCTGGTCCTTGAGGATGGAGGACGTGATGCCCAGCACGATGGGCGATCCCCCCGCGCCCGGGACGGTGGCTTCGACGCGGCGGCGCTTCTCCCGGCCGAGACCGTCGCTGACCTGCGCCAGGAACTTCTCCGGCTGCCCCAGCACGTCCCACACGTTGCAGCCGAGGAAGTCGGCCGCGGGCCGGCCGTAGATCTCCTCCCCGCCGCGGTTCACGAACGCGATCTTGCCGGTGAGATCGGTGGTGATGACGCCGCTCGCGATGCTGTCCACGATGTTCTTGCTGAGCGCCTGCAGCCGCGCCAGGTCCTCCGTTTTCTCCTTGAGCTCGCGCCCCGTCGCGTGGAGCTTCTCGGCCAGGGCCGACGAGAGAAACGCCACGGCGAAGAAGCCCAGGAAGTGGGCGAACAGCGAATATGAGATCTGCTTGATGGCCGAGACGTCGGCCAGAGGATCTGCGGCGCGCCCGCCCGGGCCGATGGGGACCACCCGGTAGACGATCAGCACCACGAGCAGGCCGTAGAGCAGCCAGGATGAGGTCGCCGTGACGAACGCCCCGCGCCGCCTCAGAAGGATGCTCGACGCGATGATGACCATGAAGTACAGGACCGAGAACGGGCTGTCCACCCCGCCCGTGGCGTACACGAGCCCCGTAACCAGGAGCAGGTCGGAGACGAGCTGGGCGTAGGCGGCGGGCGGGCGGTGCGCCCACCACCGGTGGAAGACCGCGTAGAGGATCGTCAGGAAATAGCCGGCCCCCGTGATGGCGTAGAACCAGGGAATCCGGACGACGGCCTGGGGGAGCAGTCGTTCGACGAGGATCCCGCACCCCAGCAGGAGGGTCAGGACCACCGCCCGCCCCAGCATCAACCCGAGGATCTGGCGTCTGAGCTCACCGCCGGAGGGCCAGGCGGCCTCCACCGGCTTGCCGGGATCCTTCGCGCTCATGCCCTGATCGGCCCGGCGGACCTCGCCGGCATCAGGGCATCAGGCTGATGAGCTGGAAGATGGGCATGTACATCGCAATGACGATGCCGCCGATCATGACGCCCAGGAAGGAGATCATCAGCGGCTCGAGGAGGGTCAGCAGCGTCCCCACCGCGTTGTCCACCTCCTCGTCGTAGAAGTCCGCGATCTTGGAGAGCATGGTGTCGAGGGCGCCCGTCTGCTCGCCCACGGCGATCATCTGGGTCACCATCGTGGGGAAGACCCCCGTCTGCCCCAGGGGCTCGGCGATGGTCTTGCCCTGCTCGATGCTCCTCCGCGTGGTGCCGATGGCGTCGGCCACCACCTGGTTGCCGGCCGTGCGCGCGGTGATGTCCAGCGCGTCCAGGATGGGGACGCCCGAGGAGATCAGCGTGCCGAGGGTGCGACAAAACCTCGCGACGGCGATCTTGCGCAGCAGCATCCCGAACAGCGGCATCCGGAGCATCAGCCCGTCGATGGTGCGCCGGCCGGAGTCGGTGGCGTAGTACGGCTTGTAGGCCAGGAAGTAGCCTCCGACGATCAGTCCGATGGCCAGAGGCGAGAACCACCACATCTGGTTGCTGATGGCCATCACGAAGCGCGTGGGCAGGGGCAGCGCGGCTCCGCCGCCCAGGTTCTGGAACAGTGCTGCGAAGACAGGGATGACAAAGGTCATGATGACCCAGACGACGCCGATGGCGATGCTGATGACGGCCACGGGGTACACCATCGCTTTCTTCACCGCCGCCTGGAGCCTGACGCTCTTCTCGATGTAGTCGGAGAGGCGCCGCAGGATCGTGTCGAGGATACCGCCCGCCTCGCCGGCCGCCACCATGTTGACGTAGAGATCCGTGAAGACCTTGGGGTGCTTCCTCAGGGAATCGGCCAGCGTGGAGCCGCTCTCCACGTCCTGCCGCACCTCGAACAGGGTCTTCTGGAACGTGCGGTTCTCCTGCTGGGTGCCCAGGATCTCGAGGCACTGCACCAACGGCAGCCCGGCGTCGATCATGACGGAGAACTGCCGGGTGAATATCGCGATCTCCTTCTGGCCGACGCCGCCGCCGAACTTCGGCAGCGCGAACTCCTTCCCCTTCTCCGTGACGGCGGTGACGAGGATCTGCTGCTTGCGCAGCATCGCGATGACGGCGTCCTTGCTGTCGGCCACGAGGACGCCTTCCTGCGCGGCCCCGCCTCGGCTCTTTCCCTTCCAAGTAAAACTAGGCATCGCTTCCTCCCGTCTTCATCGGCGCGCTCAGGCCTTGCGGCCCGCGGCGGCGCCCCCGCCCGCGGTAGGCTGGTAGATCAGGCCGGCTCCCCGGTTGATCATGTCCTGGAGCTCCTCGGGGTTCGAGGAGGCCGTGAGCGCGGTCTGGAGGGATATCTGCTTCTTGAAGTACGAGGTGGATAGGGCCTGGTTGAAGGTCTGCATGCCGTGCTTCGCCTGGCCCGCCTGCATCATGGCGTAGACCTGGTGGATCTTGTCCTCGCGGATGAGGTTCCGGATGGCCGCGTTGGGGACGAGGATCTCCATGATCAGCGCGCGCCCCTGGTTGTTGGCTCGAGGCAGCAGGGACTGGCAGAGGATCCCCTCCAGCACGAAGGAGAGCTGCGCCCGCACCTGGGACTGCTGGTGGGCGGGGAACACGTCCACGATGCGGTTGATGGTCTGGCTGGCGGAGTTGGTGTGGAGCGTCCCGAAGGTCAGATGGCCCGTCTCGGCGATCTTCAGGGCCGACTCGATCGTCTCCAGATCGCGCATCTCTCCGATGAGCACCACGTCGGGGTCCTGCCGCAGCGCCGATCTCAGCGCGTTGGCGAACGAGTGTGTGTCGGCGTGCAACTCCCGTTGGTTGACGATGCACTTCTTGTGGGAGTGCAGATACTCCACCGGGTCTTCGATGGTCACGATGTGCTCGTGCCGCTCGGCGTTGACCTTGTCCAGCATGGCCGCCAGCGTGGTGGACTTGCCGGAGCCGGTGGGGCCCGTCACCAGGAGCAATCCGCGGGGCTTGTCGCAGAGGCCCGCGACCACCTCCGGCAATCCCAGTTCCTTGAACCCCTTGATCTCCCACGGGATCACGCGGTAGGCCGCCGCCACCGCGCCGCGCTGCGAGAAGATGTTGGCGCGGAAGCGCGCCAGACCCTTCACGCCGAAGGAGAAATCGAGCTCGAGGTTCTCCTCGAAGCGGTGCTTCTGGTTGTCGGTGAGGACGGAGTAGCAGAGCTGTTTGGTCTCGGCGGCGTTGAGCGGGGGGAGCTGGAGCGGGATCAGCTTTCCGTCGATGCGTATCTGCGGCGGCGAGTTCGTGGTGATGTGCAGGTCGGTGCCGCCCTGTTCGACCAACGTCTTCAATAGCTGGTGAAGAGTCACGTTCATGAATGCGTCCCCCGCGCCCCCCGAGGCGGATCCCGGGCGGGGCGCGCTCTAGAGTACCGTCTCCCGCAGGACTTCTTCCACCGTGGTCAGCGAGTCCCGGATCTTCCTCAGACCGCTCATCCTGAGGGAGATCATCCCCTCTTCGATAGCCTTGCGCCTCAGCTCCAGGGCGGAGGCGCCGGTCAGGATCATCTCTCGGATCGACTCGGTGATCTCCATCACCTCGTACAAGCCGACCCGTCCCTTGTAGCCCGTGTTGTTGCAGATCTGGCAGCCCTTGCCCTTGTAAAGCTTCGTCCGGGCGGCCTCCTCCGGGGCAATCCCGATGTCCACCAGGGCGCTCGGGGGCATGTGGATCTCCTCCTTGCAGCCGGAGCAGAGCCGCCGCACGAGACGCTGCGCGCAGATCAGGTTGACCGAGGTGGACACCAGGAACGGCTCGATCCCCATGTTCATCAGCCGGTTGATGGTGGAGGGAGCGTCGTTGGTATGGAGCGTGGAGAGGACCAGGTGGCCTGTGAGCGCGGCCTTCACCGCGATCTCGGCCGTCTCAAAGTCGCGGACCTCCCCCACAAGGATGATATTGGGGTCCTGCCGCAGGAACGCTCGCAGGGCCGTGGCGAAGTTCAGGCCGATCTGCTCCTTCACCTGCACCTGGTTGATGCCGGCCAGGTTGAACTCCACGGGGTCTTCCGCGGTCATGATGTTCGTCTCGGGGGTGTTCACCCGGCTGATGGCGGAGTACAGCGTGTTGGTCTTGCCCGATCCCGTCGGCCCGGTCACCAGCACCATCCCGTAGGGGCGGAAAATGGCTTTCTCGAACCTCTGGAGGGATTCCACCTCGAACCCCAGCCGGGTCATGTCCAACATGAGGTTGTCCTTGTCGAGCAGCCTCAAAACGATCTTCTCGCCGAAGAGGCACGGCAGCACCGACACGCGGTAGTCCATCTCCTTGGTCTTGCCGGAGAGCTTCATCTTGACCTTGATGCGGCCGTCCTGCGGGAGGCGCTTCTCCGCGATGTCGAGCTTCGCCATGATCTTGAGCCGCGAGGTGATGGCGTCCTTCAGCTTCAGCGGCGGGTTCATGACCTCGTGCAGCACGCCGTCGATGCGGAAGCGGACCCGGAACTCCTTCTCGTAGGGCTCG
>CAYNUH010000063.1:0-21671 GCA_964400605.1 uncultured Acidobacteriota bacterium
GGCGAAACCGTGCTGATGCCCGATACGCTGGTGGGCACCGACTCCCACACGACGATGATCAACGGCCTGGGCGTGCTGGGCTGGGGCGTGGGCGGGATCGAGGCCGAGGCGGCCATGCTGGGTCAGCCCATCAGCCTGCTCATTCCCCGGGTGGTGGGCTTCAAGCTCCACGGCGCGCTCCCGGAGGGATCAACCGCGACCGACCTGGTGCTCACCGTCACCCAGATGCTGCGGCGCAAGGGCGTGGTCGGCCAGTTCGTCGAGTTCTACGGCCGAGGGCTCTCGAGTCTGTCGCTCGCGGATCGGGCGACGCTGGGGAACATGGCCCCGGAGTATGGCGCCACCTGCGCGATCTTCCCTATCGACGCCGAAACGCTCGACTATCTCAGGTTCACAGGACGCAGCCCGGAGCGTGTCGCGCTGGTGGAGGCCTACGCGAAGGCGCAGGGGATGTTCCGCACCGACTCGACCCCGGACTCCGAATACAGCGACGCCCTCGATCTCGACCTCGGTACGGTGGCCCCGTCGCTGGCCGGCCCCCGGCGGCCCCAGGACCGCGTCCCCTTACGCGAATCCAAGAAGATGTTCCGCGAGGCCTTGCCCGCCCTCGTGGGGTCGTCGAAGGGTCCGGCGGCCTCCGGGGCCGCCGTTCGCGCGCGCGTGGGGGGTGCGGAGGTCGAGCTGCGGCACGGTTCCGTCGTCATCGCGGCCATCACCTCCTGCACGAACACCTCCAACCCGTCCGTGATGCTGGGGGCGGGCCTGCTCGCGCGCAAGGCGGTCGAGCGAGGCCTCGAGGCGAAACCGTGGGTGAAGACGAGCCTCGCGCCGGGGTCCAAGGTGGTCACCGAATACCTGAAGGAGTCGGGGCTCATGCCGTACCTCGAAACGCTGAACTTCCATCTGGTCGGCTACGGCTGCACCACGTGCATCGGCAACAGCGGCCCCCTCCCCGAGCCGGTGAGCCGCGCGATCCAGGAAGGGGACCTGGTCGCCGTGGCGGTGCTCTCCGGCAACCGGAACTTCGAGGGGCGGATCCATCCCCAGGTGCGCGCCAACTACCTGGCGAGCCCGCCGCTGGTGGTGGCGTACGCGCTCGCCGGGAGGATGGACATCGATCTGTACGCGGAGCCGTTGGGCCGTGGAAGCGACGGCCGGGACGTGTACCTTCGCGACATCTGGCCCTCACCCGAGGAGATTCGCTCCGCCGCGCGCCAATCCCTGCGAACGAAGATGTTCACCGACCAGTACGCGGAGGTCTTCACGGGCGACGAGCGCTGGCGGACGCTACCGATCCCGCAGGGCGACCGTTTCGCGTGGGACCCCGCCTCCACCTACGTCCGGCGGCCCACGTTCCTCCAGGACCTCCCGCCCGAGCCGGCGCCGCTGCGCGACGTCGAGGGCGCCCGCGTCCTGGCGGTGCTGGGAGATTCCGTCACGACCGATCACATCTCCCCCGCCGGATCCATCGCGAAAGACTCGCCGGCGGGACGCTACCTGATCGATCACGGCGTGGATCCCGCCGAGTTCAACTCGTACGGGTCCCGGCGCGGCAACCACGAGGTGATGGTGCGCGGCACCTTCGCGAACGTCCGCCTGCGCAACCTGCTCGCCCCGGGCACGGAGGGGGGCTGGACGCGCCACCTGCCGGACGGTCGGACGATGGCGATCTTCGACGCGGCGACGCAGTACCAGCAGGAGAGGACGCCGCTCCTGATCCTGGCCGGGAAGGAGTACGGGTCGGGGTCCTCACGCGACTGGGCCGCCAAAGGGCCGGCCTTGTTGGGCGTGCGGGCGGTCATCGCCGAATCGTTCGAGCGGATACACCGCAGCAACCTGATCGGGATGGGGATCCTGCCGCTCCAGTTCGCGCCCGGCGACACGCGCGAGGGTCTGCGTCTGACGGGAGAGGAGACGTACGCCGTCGGAGGGATCGCGGCCGGGCTCACTCCGGGGCAGCGGCTGAGGGTCACGGCCACGGCCGCCGGCGAGGGCGCGAGGAGCTTCGACGCGATCGCGCGGATCGACACGCCGGTCGAGGTCGACTACTACCGCCACGGCGGCATCCTGCCCTACGTGATGCGAACCCTGCGGTAGGGCTGCGCCCGAGGCCGAGCGCGAGATCGTGCGCAGGCCGTCTCCCGCAAGCGAGGTAGGCCGCTGACGGACTCCATGGGTGTCACGCGATGAGCGGCAATGCCGTCGCTGAAGCCTTCCGCCGCTGGGGATACTTGCAGGCCGACCTCGATCCGCTCGGGCGCCTGCGCCCGGCGCCCCATCCCGACCTCGATGCGGCGCCGGAGGAGGCCGCCCGCTGGCGGTCCCTCTACTGCGGCCCGATCGGCGCCGAGTTCATGCACATCCCCGACCCGGAGCGCTGCCGCTTCGTCGCCGCGCGCATGGAATCCGAGGCCACCCCGCCCGACCGCCCGCGGATCCTGCGCCGCCTCGCGGAGGCGGAGATCTTCGAGCGGTTCCTGCACGCGCGCTACGTGGGCACGAAGCGCTACTCGCTGGAGGGCTCCGCCGCCCTGATCCCGCTGCTGGACGGGCTCCTCGACGCCGCGGCGGAGCGCGGCACCGAGATCGCCCTCATCGCCATGAGCCACCGCGGGCGCCTCAACGTCATGCTCAACGTGGTCGGCGTGCCTCCCGCGCACGTCTTCGCCGGGTTCGAGGAGGTGGATCCGAAGAGCGTCCTGGGCAGCGGCGACGTGAAGTACCACAAAGGCGCGACCGGGACCTACACGACGTCCGCCGGGCGCCGCGTGCACGTGCACCTGGTGTCGAACCCCAGCCACCTCGAAGCGGTGGACCCCGTGATGATGGGCCGCGCGCATGCCCGGCAGCTCAGAGAGGGCGCGGAGGGGAAGGCGAAGGTCCTGCCCGTCACTCTCCACGGCGACGCCGCGTTCGCGGGGCAGGGGATCGCCGCCGAGACGCTGAACATGGCCGACCTGCCGGGATACGGCGTGGGCGGCACGATGCACATCATCGTCAACAATCTGATCGGCTTCACGACACCACCCGCGTCGCTGCACTCCTCCCGGTACGCCACCGACGTGGCGAAGCGGCTGGACGTCCCGATCTTCCACGTCAACGGCGAGGATCCGGAGGCCGTCGTGCGCGCGGGACGTATGGCGGCGGAGTACCGCTTCGCCTTCGGCAGCGACGTCGTGATCGACCTCATCGGGTACCGCCGCTACGGCCACAGCGAGATCGACGACCCGACCATCACGCAGCCGCTTCTGTACCGCCGGATCGAGCGGCGGCCGCAACTGTGGCTCCAGTACGCGGAGAGGATCGCCGCCGGCCCCGACGAGAGGGCGCGGATCCAGAACGAGATCGAGACGCGCCTGCAAGGAGCGCGCGACGAGGGGCGCGCGATGGAGAGGATGCCCACGCTGCGCACCCTCCCCCCGTACTGGGACGCGTACGCGGGCGGCAGGTACGACCCCGCAGTCGAGGTGCGGACCTCGGTCGATCCGGGCCGGCTCCGGGAGATCGCGGGCCGGATCGCCTCGGCTCCGGAGGGGTTCCACGTCCACCCCCGAGTGAGGAAGGTCCTCGACGATCGCCGCGAGATGGGCGAAGGAAGCCGGAATGTGGACTGGGGCATGGCCGAGGCCCTGGCGTTCGGTTCGCTGCTCTGGGAAGGGCTGCTGGTCCGGCTGTCGGGCCAGGACAGCCGCCGTGGGACTTTTGGACAGCGCCATGCGGTGCTCATCGACACCGAGATGGAAGGTGAATCCATCCCCCTCGCGAACCTCCATCCCGGGCAGGCGCGCTTCGAGGCTTACGACTCCCCTCTCTCCGAAGCGTCGGTGCTCGGCTTCGAGTACGGCTTCAGCCGCGACTGGCCGGACGGGCTCGTTTGCTGGGAGGCGCAGTTCGGGGACTTCGCCAACGGCGCTCAGATCATCGTCGATCAGTTCATCACGGCCGGGGAGGACAAGTGGGGCCTGCTCTCCGGGCTCGTGATGCTGCTCCCGCACGGCTACGAAGGGCAGGGGCCCGAACACAGCAGCGCGCGGCTGGAGCGGTTCCTGCAGCTCGCCGCCGAGGACAACATCCAGTTATGCCAACCCACGACGGCCGCGCAGTACTTCCACCTGCTGCGGCGCCAGGCGCTGCGACGCTGGCGCAAGCCGCTCGTCGTGCTGACGCCGAAAAGTCTACTGAGGTCGGCGGCCGCCTCCTCTTCACTCGCGGAGCTGGCGGAGGGGGGCTTCCGCCCGGTGCTTCCCGACACGGGGTCGGAGGGCGCCACGCGCGCGCTCGTGTGCTCGGGGAAGATCGCCCATGAGCTGCGCGCCGAGAGGGATCGGCGGAAGGAGGTTCGGGCGGCCATCGTGCGCGTCGAGCAGATCTATCCCTTCCCGCAGCGCGAGCTGGAGGAGGCGATCGCCCGCCATCCGGGCGCCCGCGAGGTGATCTGGGTCCAGGAGGAGCCCGGCAACATGGGATCTCTCTCCCACGTGATGCCGGCGCTCGAGAGGCTCGCCGCGGGACGGCGCGTCACCTCGGTGAAGCGGTCGGCTTCCGCGAGCCCCGCCACGGGATCGGCAAAGGCTCACGCCATCGAGCAGCGCGCCCTCCTTGAGCTGGCGTTCGCCGGCCTCGCTCGCCGATGATCTTCACGGCGTAGTTCGGCCGCCCGTGGCATGAGCAGACCTTACCCTGCCGTGGCCAGGACAGCGACCTCCTTTGAGTATGAGAAACGCTCCGATCGCTGCGTGGCCCACCCGCTTGTTGCCGTCGAGGAAGGGATGGCTGGTGATAGGGGAGAAGGCCAACGCCACCGCCTTCTCGGGGAGGCCCGGGCATAGGTCTGTGGCGCCGAACGTCATGCGCGGCTGAGCCACGGCAGCCTCCAGAATGCCCATGTCGCGAAGGCCGGCGGAGCCACCCGTCAACTCAACGACGCGGCGGTATAACTCGAGCACATCGTTCAGCGTGAGGTAGCGCAAGTCAGGACCGCCTACGCCAAGCGCTTGTACAGCTCGCGGTTCTTGTCGAGGACCTTGGTGGCGACGTTCTCGAAGTCGGACTCAGCCTGGGCGAGCAGATCGCGCACGGCCGCGGACACGAGCTCCTCGGGCTGGATGTTCAGGCGGCCGGCGACATCCTGGAGCCGCTTGCCCTGGCTATCGGGGACCTCGATGGAGATCTTCATGATGTCCTCAGTACGAGGATTCTACCCCCAGCCCTACGGTAGCCATCGCGCACGTTGACCCGGGCTGAGAGTCGCGATGAGGCAACCGAACGTTCATGTTGACCGGACGCGGCGAGCAAGGGTCGCCAACAACTACAGCTACCAACGCGCACGGCCGCCGTCGGCTTCATGCCGTTGTTGGGCGGCCTATCATGCCGAGGACCGCAAGGGCTCAAGTTGAGCGATCTCACTTGCGTCGTCGGTCCGCATGGCATGCCAGAGGTCCCAGTCGAGTTGAAGCCCAAGCCAGAAGTCGGCCGACATGCTGAGGACCCGCGCAAGCCGCAAGGCCGTGTCGGGCGTTACGGAGCGCTTGCAACGAACGATCTCGTTGAGGCGTGGGAACGAGACATCCAGACGCACCGCGAGTTCTGACTGTGTGATACCGAGAGGCTTGATGAACTCCTCTAGCAGCATCTCCCCGGGGTGGGTCGGAGGCCGATGACGAGGCAGCCTGCTGCCGACAAGCGCGCCGCGACGGCCCCGCGGCCGGGGGCCGGAGCGGCGCTCAATGGTAGTCGGTGATTTCGACTTCGTGGGCATCGCCAGCCTCCCAGCGGAAACAGACCCTGAACTGATCGTTGATTCGAATGCTGTGTTGGCCCCTTCGGCCGCCGCGCAAGTGCTCAAGATGGTTGCCTGGAGGCACCGCGAGATCGCGGAGCTGTCTGACGCGGTTGACCTGGTCCAGTTTCCTACGCGCTACGCCCCAGACCTTCTTCGGGCAGACCTTCCGAGCAGCAGGTGTGTCAGCGCCGTTGTACACGTCTTCGGTTCCTCGGTTCCGGAAGGACCGTATCACGGGTCACATTATAATGGTCCGCGGAATCCTCCGCAACCTTCTACTCCGTCCGCCCAACACCGCGCTTGAGCTGCGAGCGCGCGTCGATGTTGCCACCGCGCGCTCGTCAGCTCCAAGCGCTTGTTGGGCCGCTCATGCTCTTCGTCGGCTGCACGGGGGCATTCACACACCAGGATACCGGTCAAAGAAGATGAGCAGAAACGCCAGCGTGTTCGAAACACCGTGGGCGACGATGGGCATGGTCAAGTTGCGGCCGCAGCCCAGGTACAGAAGCCCCAGCAGCAATCCGGCGAATCCCTCCTGCACCATGCCGGTGAGCCCCTGGCCCCCGTGCCCCAACCCGAATAGGACGCTCACCACGATCAGGCTCAGCGGCCAGGCCCCCCGCGCGCCCTGATCGAGGAGGGCGATGCGGTTCATCAGGTAGCCCCGGAACACCAGCTCCTCGCCAAAGGCCGCCAACAACCACATCGGCACCAGCGAACCGAGCATGAGCCTGAGGTTGCCCACCAACGGTCGAAAGTCGGAGAGGTCCGGGGGCTTTCCGGCGAGCCGCGACAAGAAGGGCACGGTGACGAAGGTCGAAAAGAGCTCCATCCCGATGCCGGCCAGGATCCCGAGGGCGAGCGCTTCGGACCAGCTGCGAGGCCGGATGAACCCAACGTCGCGCCATCGGAAACCGCGCACCCGCAGAGAGACCCATGCCAGAACGAGGAAAAGCGGCGTTGAGCTGAGCGGTACCACGCCGTAGAAGTCCCCGACGACCAACGCGACGACGATGGCGAGCTCGCCCACCGCCAGCCAGTGGCTCTCTCGCCCCCGCGCCCCGGGCTCTCTGGCGTTCGAAGCAGAAGCACTCATCTTGCTTCCTTGAAGAGTCGGCCCAACGCGCCGCGTAACCCGCGGCGCGCGAGCGCGGACGTGAGTCCGCTACCACCCCGTCGCCTGCCGGCGGCTTGAGCCGCTTGTTGGGCGGCGCGCTTGAGGCTAGGATCAAGTCCATGACCAAGTCTACTGAAGCCGTGTTGGCCGAAGCGCTACGCCTCGACCCTGATTCACGCGCGGAACTCGCCGCCGAGTTACTGGCGAGTCTCGACGGACCTGCCGATCCAGACGCTGAGGCTGCCTGGGCAGCTGAGATCGAACGACGAGTGGCAGCGATCGAAGCCGGGACCGTGAAGCTCGAGCCGTGGGAGAACGTGAAGCGCCGGATCGAGAAACAGATCCTCGGGACGTGAGGACTCCTCTTCGGATCAGTGAGCCAGCATCCGATGAATTCAGAGATGCGGTTCGCTGGTACGAAACAAGGCGTCAAGGACTTGGCCGCGAGTTCTTCGACGCCGTCGGCGCCACCATGAGCGTCATCGAAGGCCGGCGAGAGGTCGGGAGTGCAGCATTCCGTGATCCTGGAACCCGTCGTGTGCTGGTTTCGCGCTTCCCCTACCAAGTGGTCTACCGACTGACGCGAGGCGAGATTGTCGTCGTGGCGATCGCCCACCTGAAGCGCCGTCCAGGATACTGGAAGCATCGCACCTGACTTCAGGTCCGCCCAACGCTCCGCATAACCCGCGGGCGGCGCGCAACCCATGAACGACCACGAACCCCCGAGCGACGGCGCGCCGACCGTCGGGTTGATGCGGTTGTTAGCCTTCATTCGTTGCATCCGAAATTAACGGGGCGACCAACTCGGGAGGCGCCGTCTTCAGGAACTGCGCGAATGCCTGTTGAAGCTGCTGAGCGATTTCCACGAAGGGCCATTGTTTCTCTTGCTCGGAGAAAAGAAGTCGCGTGTACGTGAGGTGGGCAACCTGCTTGTGCGCTCGACGTTTGGCCGTTTCGAGGACTGGCGGTATCGGAGATCTGCGCCGTTGCCACAGATCGGGTGATGGGAAGAAGTCTTCAGCAAGGACATCGTCGTCATTTGTGCTGCTGAGCCAGAGGAAGTCGATGACGTTGCGAGTGTGGACCGCAAATGCCTCAACGAGAGCGTTGTGCGCGGGGCTCCCGTCGAGAATGCCGGAGGCGAGGCCATGGGCCGTGCTCAGGAGCATAGCGACCTCGTATCGCAGATGGACGGCCACGCTCGTGAGTTCCTCAACCGAGCGTCGCTTTCTCGCCACAACGCCTCCTCAACTCTTGTAAGGCTAACAGTAAGTCGACAGTTCTGTGCAAGCGGGTGGACGCTGCGCGGCGGAGCGGGGTAAGCGCCGCCTGGTCGCATCCAGCCTCCGCTCCAACATCCGCCTCAACTTTCTTCGCCAGAACACTTTGGTCTTCCCCGTCTCCCTCCTGCGACGACTACGCCGGGCCTACATAGGCTGCGGGATCGATGTCGTGTAAGACGCCGCGCGAGCGCACGGGCCTCTGGTTCCTGGCCCGGGGCTCGCATCTGCCGGCGCCGGTGGCCAGAAGGCGACTGCGGGACGAGCGTTTCGCCGCGCCTGCACAGGTCATGCACTGCTTCAAGCAGTGCCCACGATTGGGAAGCGGCGCTTTCTTATACGTCAAATAGGATGCCCTTGTCAAGAATCCTGGAGGTCAGCCGGGCGGAGGCGCGGCGGTAGCGAGGCCGTGAGGCCTCCAGCGAGGGACACGGGGGCAGGGAGCGGTTTCAGCGGGAGAGCGCGACGGCGGCTTCTTGCCACTCCCCGCGGCGGGTCCGCTCGCTGCGGAGGAGATCCTCGAACTCGGCGGCCGGCATGGGCCTCGCGATGAAGAAACCCTGCGCCACCTCGCAGCCGTGGTCGCGGAGGAACTCGAACTGCTCCGCCGTCTCCACCCCTTCCGCGATGACTTCGAGCCTCAAGGTGTGGGCCATGCCGATGATGGTCCTGACGATGGTCGCGTCGTCGGGGCTGCTCGTGACGTCTCGGATAAAGGACTGGTCGATTTTCAGCACGTTGATGGGGAGGCGCCTGAGAAGGGCCAGGGAGGAGTAGCCGGTCCCGAAGTCGTCGATGGCGATGCGGACCCCCTTCGTGCTCAGATCGCGCAGCGTCGCGGCGCCCGGGCCCTCGCTGCGCATGACGCCGCTCTCGGTCAGCTCCAGCTCCAGAAGGGCGGGATCGAGCCCCGTCTCCGAGAGGATGCGGCCGATCCTGTCCTTGAGCCCCTCTACGTTGAGCTGGCGGTTGGAGAGGTTCACCGCCACGCGCAGCGGCGGCGCCCCGGGAGTCTGCCACCGCCGGATCTGCGCGCACGCCGCCATCAGGACGTGTTCCCCGATGGGCACGATGAGCCCGATCTCCTCCGCCACCGGGATGAACTCCCCGGGAAGCACGAGGCCGCGCTCCGGATGACGCCAGCGCACCAGCGCCTCCGCGCCCACGATCCGCCCGCTCCGAAGATCCACCTGAGGCTGGAAGTGCAGGAAGAGTTCCCCCTTCTCCAGGGCGTGGCGCAGAGAGTTGCCGACGGCGAGCCGCTCGGAAGCCCTGGCGTTCATGGCGGCGACGAAGAACTCGTAGCCGTTGCGGCCCTTCTTCTTGGCCCGGTACATGGCGGCATCGGAGTTCTTCAGCAGAGCCTCCGCGGTGTCGCCGTCGTTCGGGTAGAGGCTCACGCCGATGCTGGCCGTGACGAACAGCTCGTGCCCGTGGCACAGGAACGGCGGCCGGAGCGCGGAGAGGATCCTCTCGGCAACGCTGGCCGCGTCCTCCGGGCGGGCGATCTCCGCGAGCAGCAGCGTGAACTCGTCGCCGCCGAAGCGCGCCACGGTGTCCCCGGCGCGCACGCACCCCATCAGCCTCTCGCCCACTCCCTGCAAGAGCATGTCGCCCACGACGTGGCCGAGGGTGTCGTTGACCGTCTTGAAGTGATCCAGGTCGAGGAACATCACCGCCAGGACGCGGTTCTCGCGGCGCGCCTGCGCCAGCGCCGGCCGCAACCTCTCGTGCAGGAGGGTCCGGTTCGGCAGACCGGTGAGGCCGTCATGGCGCGCCTGGTGGTGGATGAACTCCTCCGCCCGCTGGCGCTCGATGGCGTACCGGATGGCGCGGGAGAGGAGCTCGGGGTTCGCGTTCCCCTTGACGATGCAGTCCTGGGCTCCCTGCTGCACAGCCCTGACGGCGAGGGCATCGTCCTCCGTGTCGGAGAGGACGACCACCGGCACGCCCGGTGCCTTGGCCTGCACCCGGTCGAGACCTTCAAGCCCAACCGGATCTGCCTTCGAGACGGCCAGCAGGACCACGTCGAAGGCCTCGTCGGAGAGACGCTTCAGGGCGGCATCGAGCCGCTCCTCGTGCGTGAGATCGAAGCGGACGGGTCCGGCCCCTCCCAGCGTGGTCTTCAAGAGGCGAGCCTGATCGAGGTCGCCCTCGACCAGCAGAGCCTTCACCCACGTGTGGCTCGAATCGCGGTCGACAGAAGGCATCTTGCTACGCGCTCACTCCCGAGGGGGCGCCTCGGCCCCCATCCGCCCTCCGCCCGCGGGAAACCGGCCCATGCCGACAGTCCCGACAACCGTTACGGGAGGAAGTCTTCGAGGTAGGAATCGGCCCCGAAGAGTCAAACTTGAGATGTTCCGGCCCGAGATGCAAGAGAAGGGTCGATCCGGGGAAACATCCCTCAGGGTGCAGGGTTCACAGGCTCGGATCCGCGGCCCGTGAGGCCGCCCAGCAGGCTCTCGTCGAACTTGAAACGAAGCGACAGGAAAGGACCCTGTGAGCGGCGTTCACCGTCAGGAAACCGCCGGTCGCTGAACCCCGTCACGTTGTACCCTCCCACGACCCACAGATCCTTCGCCAGCAGGAAACCGGATTCGACGCCCATCCCCGTCAGGGCCGTGCCCGTGGAGGCCTGACGGAGGAGCCGCGCCGCCAGCCCGGCCGTGGCGCGCCGCCCCACGTCGGCGAGGCAGCGCGCCTCCCACACCTCCGTGTACGTGCGCAGGTCGAGCCCTACCAGCGTGTCGCGGGCGTAGCGCCCGGCGTACCTCCCCACCAGGTGCCACTGCGGCGCGGGCTGCACGTTGAGCTCGAAGACGCCCGTGAGCCCGCGGGCGGCGGGCGCGGCCGCCGCCGCCGAACCTGAGCCCGGCAGGCTCTCGCCGCGCAGCGCCTGGATCCGTCCCAGCCAGTTGAGGCGATCGCTAGTCACGGGCCGGTAGGCGAGGCCCATGAAGCCGTCGCCATCCAGGCGGCTTCCGCCCACGTCGGGCTCGGAAAGGTTGAGCCGTTGCCGCGCGAAAAACGCCAGGTCCTGCGTGATCTTCACCGCCCCGCCCGCGGTGAGAAGGTGGCGCGTCTCGATCTCGCCGAAACGGACCTCGTAGCGGCCGGTGAACTTGGACTTGCCGGGCAGGTACTCGGCGCCGGTGCTGAGGGAGGTGAAGTCGGAGCCGCCCTGCCCGACGATGGTCTCGGCGCGCTCCGCGCGCACGTCGGCCGACCAGAGATCGGTGAGGGAGAACCGCGTGCGCACGCCGAGCAGCGCATAGCCGCGCGAGCCGTTGAGGGCGTCCTCCAGGGAGTAGCGGCTCTGCACGGTGGTGGAATCGCTGACGGCTCCTTCCACGCCGACCAGGCTCCGCTGCGTATCGGCGGCTTCGCCCTGGTCCCACTCGTGACGCAGGAAGCCCCGGACCCGGTCGTTGAAGCGGTAACCGGCGCCCAGCTCGGTCCGGGTGGGATACCCCGCAATGGTTTCCCCCGCCACGATCTCCTGCCGGTGAAGGCTCGCGTCCAGCCGCCCGCCGAGCCGGGCCTGCAGCCCCGCGCGCACCAGCTCCGAGGAACCCTCCTCCCCGCTCGCCTCCGTGCTGCCCCCGAGGACCTTCGCCCCTGCGTCCCACCTCAGGGGTCCCGAGGACCTTTCCCAGCCCAGAGCCGCGGCGCGCCTCTCGATCCCCCGCAGGGTTTCCTCCTGGCGGAACGTCTCGGCCATGAGACGGGAGCCGTCGGGCAGGCTCGCGCGCACCTCGACCCCCTCCTTGTGCGTCCCCACCTCCGAGGCCCCGGACATCGAGGGATTCGTGAAATCGGCGGGCACGTCACGGACGTAGGCGCCCACCGTCACGCGCCGGCCCGCGGAGGCGGTGAACCGGAGCGCCAGCGCCCCGGCGGTTTTCCCCACATCGGAGAGCTGCGCGTACTCGGTGGTGAGGGCGGCGCCGTTCCAGGGGCGTACGGTGAAGTCCATCCCTCGGAGCGAGACCGCCTCCGCGCCCCGCTGCTCGTGCACCGCGGTGGTCCCCCACTCGAACCGCTCCGACGGCCGGTAGCCGATCCGGCCTCCCGCCACGAGGTCGGATCCGCCGGCGTCGACCGACTCGTACGTCACGACGAGCGTGACGGGATTGAAGCCGTCGTCCTGCGATGGCACCGGGGCGTGGAAGAGGATCGTGCCGCTCGCGTAGTCGATGTCGTAGTCGATGAAACGCGACAGCGGCGTGGTGGAGATCACCCGCTCCGAGTGGAACCTGTCGCGCGCCTCGGTCTCGACCTTTTCGCTGAAGGCCACCAGGGGGCGGCGCGAGAGACGGTAGGGGCCGGAGGATCCGTCCGATCTCAGCGTGTCGCGGACGCTGCGCTGCGGCGTGGTCGCGGAGAAGGCGTGAACGGTCACCTGGCGGCCCTCCACATGGGCCAGCGCGCCGGAAAGCGCCCGGTCGTAGCGCGCCAACTCCGCCGCCCCGAGCCCGGTGCGGAAATCGCCGAGCAGGAGCAGCGTGCGGTCCTGCTCCCACCGCACGGCCAGGCGGCCCTGGGATTCGAGATCGTAGGCTTGCTCGCTGCCGTCGCCGTAAACGGGAAAGAGGCGCGAAGGATCCTGAGTGCGGAACAGCGCCGCCTCGTCGCGCTCCCGGGACGAGTCGTACGAGACGCTCAGGAGCCCGTCCCGGCCGACCTTCCCCTTCGCGAAGAGGGCCAGGCGGGCCGATGCGTCCGGCCCCGCGGTGGGATCCCCCTGGCCCGGATCCCCCGCCGAGAGCGCGGAGGCGGCGCCGCCTGCCGACCAGCCGGCCTGCCCGACCCCCGCCACGATCCACTCTCTCAGGTGCGGGCCGAAGCGAAGCTCTCCCTCCCCGGCCGCCTGGCCCGCGCGGGCCCGCACGCTCCGCGTCTCCACACCCGCGGCGGGGCTGGTCCGCACCAGAACCCTCCCGCCCGAGGTCCTCGCCTGGAAGCCTTCGCGCCGCGGATCCGCGTCGGCGCCGAGGATCGATCCCGACGACGTCTCGATCGTCACGAACGTGCCGTCCGTGACCGGCCAGCCCCGCGCGTCGCGGACCTCGATCACCGCGCGCCCCGGCGTGCGGCCGTCCGCGGGGTGCGCGCCGCCGTCCGCGCGGATCGCGATGCGGGCCGGCGAACCCACGCGATCCACGCGGATCTCGATCCGCTGCGGGGGACCCTCGGGTCCCAGGCACTCCACGACGAGGAGGTTCTCCCCCTCGTCGAGGGCGACGCCGACGTAACGGTTCAGGCTCATGCCGGAACGGGAGGTCTGCATGCGGACTCCCACGCGGGCCTCCGGGACCTCGCGGCCGCCCGCCGTGAGGCGAAGCGTAGAGCCCGTCGGGAAGGCGATCTCCACGTCCGCGCGCTCGGCGTCAATGACGTCGCCCCGCTCCGGCGAAATGACGTATAGCCCCGGAGGCAGGGCGCGGAGGATCTCCTCCGAATCCGGTTGCCTCGGCGTGCCGGAGGCGGGGACCACCGACCCGGCTGCGCGCATCTTCGAAACGGCGGGGAGCGCGGGCGCCTGGGCGATCAGGGACCCGGCGAGGGCGCGCTCCAGGGCACGCGCGCGCTCCCGCCCGAGGGCCGGATCCGGCGAGCCGACGTCCTTCACGGTCAGGCCGCTCGAAGCGGCGCCCAGCTCGCGCAAGATCTGCGCGTAGGCTTCGAGGATCCCATCCGCTCCGGCCTTCAGGGTCGAACCGCCCCGCTCGAAGAGGACCGATGCCGGAAGCATCCCGAAGGCGTCCGGAGCCTTCGTTCCCACGTCGATGCGGAAGGCGGCCATGGATTCGGGAGCACCCGTCAGGGCCACGTTGGCCTTGAAGAGATCCGCGGCCCCCAGATCCACGAACTGGACGGCGGCGGTGCCGGCGGAGCGCGCGCCGGATTCGCGGGGAGCCAGACCCTCGGGCGCCGTCAACGGATCCAGCTTGAGCACGTGCAGGCCCGGCTTCAGGCCCTCGATGTGGTACTTGCCGGCCACGTCCGTCAGGACCTGCGTGCCGTCCTCCAGGAAGATCCGCACCCCGGGAACGCCCGGTTCGAGATCCGACTGGACGCCGTCCCCGTCGGCGTCCACGAAGACCTTCCCCGCGATGACGGCCTCGGCGGAGAGAATCCCTTCCACCACGCGCAACGCGGCGCGCGCGGGGCCGGCCTCGACGGGAATGCCTGAAGGGGTGCGCGCCGTGGCGACGGCGCGGGCGGCGACCTCCCCTCCGCGCGCGGCGGCCGCGACCACGGCCGCCAGCGTCACGTCCCGGAACTCTCCGCGAGGCAGATCGCCCACCTCGATCTCGAGACCGCGTCCGCCGCGCCTCACCACCGGCGCGGCCGCCGCCCGCCCGCCCACGCGCAGGGTCCCTTCCCGGAACCGGAAGGACTCGGGAAGGGTGAAGGAGACTGTTCCCCTGCCGAGATCCAGCGAAGGCGATACGTTGGCGGCGCGGATGGTGAAGCCGACCAGGTCGCCCACCTCCACGCGGTCCCGGCTCGCGGTGAGGGAGACGGCGAGGGAGGGCGCGACAACGGCGCTCGTCACCTCCGGCGAGGTCGATCCGTTGGGCGCCTGGTCCGTGATCCCCACGAAGGCGTTGCGGACGACGGTTTCGTCCGGGATCGAAGCGAGGAGCGTGGCCCGGAAGGAGACCTCGCCGCGGAAGCGGGGCGGGAGGACGGGGATGCTGAAGCGCACCTGCCGCGCCCCCGCGTCGAAGACGCCGAACACGGTAGCCCGGGAGTTGCCCGGCCCCAGGTCCGGAATCGTGCCGGTGGTCACGTCCGTCACGAAGTCGACGTGCGGGTCCAGCGGATCCGTGAGGACGACGCCGGTCAGCGGTGCGTCCAGGGCGTTCTCGAACGCCAGGGTGTAGCGCAGCGAGTCCCCCGGCCGGACCGTGCCGGCGGGATCCACCCTCTTCGACAGCCCGGCGAGCGGCGCCGCGGAAACGAGGGTGACGGCGGCGTTGCTGAGCCGGGTGGCCGGTGGCGATCCGGAGCCCACGGAGGCCGTCACGCCCGCCACGTTCACGATGGAGGTGCCGGGCGGCGTGGAGGCCGCCCGCGCCGGCATTAATAAGGATGGACCGACAATAGAGATGAGGCCGAAGAAGACGACGAGGCGCGGGACGGGCTGGAGCGCGTGCTTTGTCCTGGTCCGGCCGATCTCGGCGCGGGCCACGCTGTGCACGCTCCCTCCTCCGGTCTGCGCCCGGAGCGGCCGACGGGCCGGCGGTGGCAGGGTCCGCCGTGTCTCGGCCGCGGTGGGGGGTGTGCCGGCGGGGAGCCCCGCGCCCCGCCGGCGTCCTCGGATGCCCGTGTTCTAGTTGATCGTCACCTGGAACGTGATCGTCGCGGTGCCGGCCGCAGCCAGCGATCCCACGCTCACGGTCACGGCCCCCGGCGTCGTGGTGTTGAAGTCGCCCTCGTCGTCGCCTCCCGCGTCGGTCAGCGAGGCGGCGTTGAGCGTCATCGAGCCGGGTACGTACGTGGTGTTGGCGGGGATGGGATCGGTGAGCGTGACGCCGTTCGCCGTCCCGTTGCCTCCGTTGGTGACGACGATCGTGTAGGTCAGCACGGCGCCCGGCGGCTGCGATCCGATCGGAGCGACGCTCTTGACCGCCGCCAGATCAGGCGCCAGCACGGTCGTCGTATCCGTGGCGGTCTCGGAGACCCCCACGTCGAACGTCGAGGTGCCCGTGACCACGAGGCTGTCCACGGTGCCCGCGGGCGTGCCGCCGGGCACCGCGACCGAGACGATGATCCTCACGACGGCGTTGGCGGCCATCAGCCCCGTGTCGGGGACGGCGTCGCCGTCCGTGTCGGACATCGGGGTGTCGCCGGCGTCAAAGATGCCGTTGCCGTTGTTGTCGAGGAAAAGCGCCGTGATCCACCCGTTGCTGCTGGCGGCGGCCATGTCGATGGTGTCGTCACCGTTGCCGCCGTTGGTGACCGCGTGCGCGTAGAAGACCGTGTCGCCGGGCGTCGCGGACGCGGCGCCGTCGGGCGCCACCGTGACCGACGCCACCTGGCTCACGGTGGTCGTCACGACATTGCTCAACGCGGTGAGCGGATTGCCGTTCGTGTCGGTGTAGTTGACCGTCGCCTGGTTGCTGATGACCGTGCCCGCGGGCGTCCCCACGGCGAAGGCCGGGGGAGCCGCGGCGAGGATCAGCAGCGCCATGCCGGCGGCGGCGCGGGTCGGTGCGAATCTCATCTTCGACATCTCCTCTCTCCAGAAGTGACCTAGCGCACGACGACCTTGAACGACGCGATGCGGGATTCGCCCGGCGCGAGCGGGTCCATGGCCATCCAGCGGATGTGCGTGTAACGCTCCGCGGGAGCATCGGCGGAGACGGGACGGCCGTCGGGGCCGTTCGTCACGATGGTTGCGGGGAACGGCGTGAAGCTCACGCCCCCGTCCATGCTGAAGGTGATCCTCGCCCGGTCGCCCAGGACGCTTCCGGGAAGAAGGATCGTTCCGGCAGGGATCGGATCCTCAACGCTCGTGCCGGTCGAGGGACGGTTTCCCTCGTTCGTGTACGTCAGGGTGTACACGAGAATGTCCCCGGGTTCGGCGCGCTCCACCGGGCGGCGCACAACCCTGAGGTTCCCCTTCTCGTCGGGGAGGGAGATCTCTTCCTTGACGTCCACCGCCAGGACCACGTGGGGCTGATCGCCGGCGGCAGCCGGCACAGCCCGGGGTGCGGCGGCTAGGCACAGAAGGAGGACGACAGAGCGGGTGGCTCTCGTCATGCGGCTTCTGTTCTTGATCTCGGTCATGTCTTCTTCCCTCGGGTGGTTTGGATCTTCTCGTTTCGCTACAGCTTTGCGGAATCTAGTCATTGACTATTTGAAGTCAAGCAAATTGTGTATTCAATCGTCACGGATCAGGTATGCTTTGTCTGCGCCGTCGGCGTAGTCGGGATCATCCTCAAATCGCGGTTCTGGATCCTGGGATTGCGGAGGAACCGGGAGGTCGGATCGACGTCGCGGGACCGCGGCGACCGCGGAGGGAGTGCGGAAGGGCCAGAAGGGGCGCGCTCGCGCCGGGCAGCCTGGACCCTACGGGAGCCGCGCGCGGATGAGGGATCGGCGGATCAGAGGCCGAGGTACTTCGGTCCGCCTTCGGCTGGTGCTCGCCAGTTGATGTTCTGCACGCCGTCGGAGCCATCCGCGTCGAACGGATCCAGGATGACGCAGGTCTTGCAGTGGACGCAGTTGCTGTAATTCACCTGGATGCGCCTTCCTGCCCCCTCCCCCACCAGCTCGTACACCTTCGCGGGGCAGAAGTTCGTGCAGGGGGCGACCCCGAACGTCGGGATGCATCTGTCGGTGCAGATCTTGGGATCGACGATGGCGATGTGTGAGGGTTGGTCCTCGCGGTGCATGGTGCCCGATCGGAAGACATCCGTGAGCTTGTCCACCACGGTGGCGGGGTCGTACCCCGAGGGCTCGGCCGGAGGCGCTCCCAGCGTGGAGGCCGGGACGAAGCGGGTGAAGTCCGGTTCGACGGGGGTGCGCGTCTTCCGGCCGCCTCCCGTGAACCGGTGCACCCCCACTGCCATCAGCCCCGGGTAGAGCCCCTTCTCGAAGGAGAGCCTGAAGTTCCTGTCGCGCCACAGCTCGGCCATCACGTAGGAAGCCTTCACCTTCTCCTCGTAGCGGGCGAGCCTCTCCGGGGAGAAGTCCGACGCCGCCAGCGCCTCGAAGATCGTCTCGGCCGCCAGCATGCCCGTCGTCATCGCGTAGTGAATCCCCTTGAGCTGCTTGACGTTCACGAATCCAGGCGAGTCGCCGATGAGAAGCGCCCCGCCGGCATGAAGTCGAGGGATCGAGAAGTAGCCGCCCTCGGGGATTGTCTTGGCTCCGTAGGAGAGGACCTCCCCGCCCCGGATGAAGGACTGGACGAGCGGGTGCTTCTTCCACTGCTGCAGGGCCGCGTGACAGTCGAAGCGCGGATCGCGCCATGAGAGGCTGGCGACGAAGCCCACAGCGTACGTGTCCTCGTCCAGCTCGTAGAGGAATCCCCCGCCGAACTGGTACGTCTGGAGTGGATACCCCAGCGTGTGGAGGACCAACCTTCGTCCCGCCGCTTTCTTCACCCGGATGACCTCCTTGGTCCCCAGGGAGTAGATCTGCGGGTTGCACCCGGCGCGGAGGTTGAACCTATTGATGAGATCCTCGCTGAGCGTTCCGCGAGGTCCCTCGCCGAACACGGTCACCTTCGCCCTGAGGTGGAGGCCCGGCTCGAAGTTTCCCTTGGGCGCGCCGTCCTTTCCCACGCCCTTGTCGCCGGTGCGCACGCCCGCCACCCTGTCTCCTTCGTAGAGGATCTCGACGCCCGTGGTGCCCGGGAGCAGGGTGACCCCTTCGCTCTCCGCGATCTCGGCCAACCACTTCGTGAAGCGCTGGAGCGAGAGGGTGTAGAAGCCCCGGTTGTCGTTGTCCGGCGGCACGAGGAAGTGCGGGACCTTCAGGTGCCCGGCCCGCGTGAGGAAGTAGAACGCGTCCTCGCCGACCTGGACGCCGAGGGGGCACCCCTTCTCCCTGTAATCGGGGATGAGCGCATGAAGCGCCCGCGGGTTGAGGACGGCGCCGGAGAGTCCGTGATGCCCGAACTCGCGCGCCTTCTCGACGACCCCGATCTCGGCGGCGATCTCGGCGCCGCCGGAGCCGGCCTTCACGGATGCGTTGTGGTCGCGGATCAACCGCGCCAGGCGGATGGCGCCCGCGAGGCAGGCCGGTCCACCGCCGACGAACAGCACGTCCAGGGGGTACTCTTCTCTCGGCTCGCTCACGGGTTCCTTACTCCGGCCAGGCGGTGTCGGAGCGCATGGTAGCAGAGCCGCCGCAGCGCCGGGCCGCGTCCGGCCATGCCGCAGGGTGGGGCCGCTCCGCGCCCGGTCGTTGAAAGGCTCCGAAGGCGGGGATAGATTCGCCCTGCGATGGACGAGAGGCGCGAGGGGACCACGAGGCTCAGGGACATCCGGCGGGAAAACCTCGCGCGCCCGCTGTCACGCTCGCGGATCGACGCGCTTCCACCCGCCGGCGACCGATCCGTCGCGTTCGACCTGTCGGGTCTGTCGCTCCGCCTCGACACCCTCGATGAGGCCCTCGATGCCGCCGCCAGGGAGAGGTTCTCGGCCTACCTGTGCGATCCGGCATTGGCGCCCTCCCCGCTGCGGGTTACCGTCCACACGGACTCGGTCCCCTACTACGTGGAGCCGGAGCGCACACGCAGCGAGGGATACTACAGACTGCGCATCGTGCACGGCCGCGGGCTCATCCGCCTGGTGACGTACTCGATGGCGGCATGGATCGATCTGGGCGCGTGGCGCGCCGGCGTGGCCTTCGGCACGGGGAGCTTCGATCCGCAAGCGAGGGCACTGGAGAACTTCTGCCGGGTGGCGGTGGCCTGGACGGCGCTCTCGCGCGGCGGGTTCCTCATTCACGGCGCGAGCGTCGAGCGCGGGGGACGGGCCTACGTTTTCTTCGGCAAATCGGCCTCGGGCAAATCCACCCTCGCCCGCGTTAACACCGAAGGGCGCGTCATCTCCGACGACCTCACGCTCGTGCTCCCCACCGCATCCGGCCTGGCGGCCGCCGGCAGCCCCTTCCGCGGGACGTATGAAGGAGGCGAGCCCGTCAGAGGGCTGTTCCCTCTCGCAGGGCTCTTCCGGCTCGTACAGGACGATCGCACCTTCGCCGAGACGCCGCCGCGGGTGAACGCCTTCGCTGAATTCCTGGCGAACCTCCCCTTCGTGAACGAAGCGCTGGACCGGTACCGGAACCTGTTCGACGCCCTCGAGGCGGGGCTCTCTGCGGTCCCCATCCTCGACCTGCACTTCACGCGCACGCCCGATTACTGGCCGGCCGTGGACGGGGCGCTGGCCGGCAGTCCGGATCGCTGAGCGTCGGGCGATCGGACGGCGCGCAGCCGCCCAGTTCCCGCTCCTGGAGGCAACCCCCCCCGATCCTTCCTACAGGGCCGAGTGCACCACCTTGCCGCCCACGATGGTCATCAGCGGCGCGCCCGGCATCACCCATGAAACGGCGACCCGCCCGATGCCGAGGATACTCCGTCGACAGCCCGACGCCGCGTCAAGATCACTCATGGGACCGACCTCGACCAGAGTCTTCCACTCGCCGGGAGGGCCTGTGGATGTGGTAGGGGGGCTCGATCTGATCGGGCACACAGGTGTGAAGGCGCGTCCGTAGACTCATCCGCACCTCCTCCCCCATCGTGCGGGAGGCCCCCTGTCCGGCACCGGCCTCAAACTTTTTTCGTGGGACCTGAACTTTTCTCTTGACATTCGTGTTTCTTTCGCCTATCTTCCGCACACCTGCCAGAGCCCCTCCGACGCGCTCCGGGAGATCCGTGTGGCCTCCACAGCGGCTTCAATTGGACCAGGGGCTCAGAACCCTGCCCCCGCGTGGGATGCGGTCAGTGCTGCGACCGAGAACCATCCCTTCGTGCCGTGCCGCGCGACGACGGCTCCGGGCGCGAGACCGGCGGAACAGTCGCTCGATAGCGGCGTCCCGCACCGCATCTCCTGGTCCGGCCACTCCCCCTTCCGCCCCCACCCCGTCGCGCGAGCCTGGCTGGAGCGCCGGGCGGGGCGGCTCCTCCGGCTCATGCGGGAGCGTGAGATGTACCGCGCGCTCGGGTTCGTGCGGCTCGGAGATTACGTCGCGGAGCGGCTGGGTATGAGCCTGCGCGGCGCTCAGGAGATGATGCGCGTCGATGAGGTCCTCGAAGGGCTTCCGCTCGCCGCCGCGGCGTTCGGCGCCGGGGAGATCACTGCGGGCCATGTCCGGCTTCTGACGCGCGTGGCCGGCGAGGGGGATGAGGCCTTCTGGGTCGGCCTCGCCCGGCGCATGCGGGTGAAGGAGTTCGCGCGCGCCGCTTCGGTCGGGCAGGAGGGATCGCCCGGCGGCGCCGCCGAGCCGGACGACCTGGCCCGGGTGGAGATCCTCGCGCCGGCGTGGGTGGCGGGGTGGTGGCGCGACACCGTGCTTCTGGTGCGGCGCCTCGCGGGAACCCCGCTGCCGCCGGGCGAGTGCTTCGAGATGATCCTCGCGGAGGCGGCCGGGGTCGTGAGGCCCGAGGGTCAGGACGCGGGTGGGGCCGCGTTCCCCGAGGGTCAGGACGATGACGTGGCGGAGCGGTCGGCACCCTCGCGCCTGCACGCGTCTACGCCCTGCGCAGTGTCTCCGGCTCCGATGGACCCGTCCGCCGCACGGGGCACTACTCGCCCGGCGGCGCGTGATGAATCGGCCGGGCCCGATCGACTGCTGCCGTCTGCGCTCCCCGCGAAATGGGGCGCTCCGGAGGGTTCGCTTTCCCCTGGGGACGGCGCCGCCGAGACATCATCCCCCGGGCTGCCGCCGTCTGCGCGGGCGGGAGCCGGCCATCGCGCGGGCCCGAGCCACGACGGCCCGGCGGGCGTCGCGCCCGGGTCACAGGATC
>CAYNUH010000064.1:0-1507 GCA_964400605.1 uncultured Acidobacteriota bacterium
AAGACCTCGGGCCGCCTCAGGACGCCCAGCCGCGCCGGGTTGGCCTGCGCCGCGGTGGCGTCGTTCGCGATGGCGATGAAGGCGCCGCCCATGGCCAGCGCACGCGCGCCGGGGTTGGCGAAGTTGAACCGGAAGTCCCTGAAGATCTCCTCATCCGTGATCGCCGAGGCCGGCGCGGCCAGGAGCGCCGAAAGGATGACCCCGGTGATGAGGGGGAGGGCGGCAGGTCGGGTGGTTTTCACGAGCATCCCCTCCTCTACGTCGGCGGGCGGCGAGCAAGGACCCGCATCGTGATTGTTCGAAAAGATAGACTCCCCCAGAAGCGTGCTCTTATCTCACACGCCGACCGTCCGTGTCAAGGCGCGTGCGCCCGGCGGCGATTCCCCCCCTACGGCCCTTGCGCGAAGAACGGGTCGGAAGCGACGTACCGCGGGATCTCCGTGGCGTAGTTCACGCCCTCGAGCTTGATGGTCCCCTCTTTCTGAACGTCGATCTGAGCCGTTGCGGTTCCCCGGGCGCCGCTCCGACCTTCCACCGTGATGGTGTACGCGCCCGGCTTCAGCTTCAGGCGGTGGAACGGGCTGTCGCCCGGGGGCGGCGCGACTGACTCCCCTCCCTCCTTCTGGATGGAGACCACATGGCCCCAAGGCAGGACCCGCAGATCGTAGGGATGCTCGGTGTTGCCCTGGTACCACCGCCAGCCCAGAAAGCCCGCCACCGCAAGAATGACTCCGGCCGCGGCGAGGGCGTGCGGCAGGAAACGAAGCGGGTCGAGGGGTACCGCGGCCAGGGCCGCTTGGAGCTCCTTGGCGAGACGGCCGAGGGCCTCCAGCGACTCCGCGCGGGGCGCTTCCGCGGCCTCTTTCGCGAGGACTTCGACCTTCCGCGCCAGGTCCGGCTTCTTCGCGACCGCGCGGCGGTTCTTCGCGGCCGACGCCTGCAGCGCCGCCACGCCCTTCTGGATTTCTTCCCGCAGCGAGCGGAGCGTGTCCTGGATCTCCTTGAGGATCCCGTCCCGAAGGCCTCTGAGCAGCCCCACGTGCCCCGCGAGTGGATGCAGGCGCGGGCCGGACATGTCTTTTTGCGCCCGCGCGACGGCCTCGCGCGCCGACCTCACCGTTGACTCCTTGAGGTGCTTCTCGTTCGGCCTGAGGGCCGACTCCAGCGCGCCGACGGCCTCCTTGACGGCGGCGGCCCCCTTCGCCAGCGCCGAGTCGCGCTTGGACTGAATCTCCTGGGCGAGACTCTGGAGACCTTTCGATTGATCGCGGACCGCCTTGAAGTCCCCCTGCTGGTGGGCCGCCTTGAGCCGGGCCGCGGCCTCCACGGCCCGTGACATCAGGGAAGCCCCCAGCGCCTCGTAATCATCCTTTGGAATCTCCTCGATGGACGCGATGAGGGCGGCGGCCGGCTGGAAGGCGGCGTCGGTGGCGCGCCGGACGGCGTCGGCGACTCCCTTGCGGGAGGCGCTGATCTCGGCCAGCGCGGCTTCGAGGGCCTTCAGGTC
>CAYNUH010000064.1:1607-20786 GCA_964400605.1 uncultured Acidobacteriota bacterium
CACCGCCGCCGCCAGGTCGCCGGACTTCTCTGCCGCGGCGGCCTCCTTCTCCGCGGTGCGGAGCGCCGCGAGCCTCTTGCGGGCCGTCTCCGCCCCCTTCTGGATGGAGGCCTCACCCGGAGTCAGTCTCTCCGCTTCCTTGTAGAGGTGGACCGCCTTCTCGTAATCCTGTTCGCGCAACGCGGATTCGGCCTCGGCGGACTTCTGGAGAGCGGCGTCCCGGCCCTTCAGCTCCCTGACGGCCTGGTCGAGACGCTTGAGGGCCTCGCCCGCCTCGGCGTCGCCGGGCGACATCTCGAGCACCGTCGCCCATGACTCGCGGGCGTGCTCATAATCCTTCTGCTCGAGGAAGCGCCTCCCCTCGGCGCGCATGAGGTTCAGCAGCTCGATAGTGCCCTCGAGCCGAGCGACCTCGGCTTCAAGCTCGAGGGCTTCCTTGTGCCTGGGGTCGCGTTCCAGGACCTTCTTGATGTAGAAGCGCGCCTCTGGAACTTTCCGCTCCTCGAGGGCGCCTCTGGCCTGATCCACGTAACTTCTCAGCTCGCCGAGAAGCTCGAGGCGCTTCTGCGCGTCGCGCAGCAGGGCGCCGGCCTCCGGATGGCCCGGCTCCCGCTGCAGCGCTTTCTTGTACTCGGCGGCGGCACCCGCGATGTCGCCCTTTCCCTCCAGCTCCCGGCCGCGCGCGACGAGGGCCCCCACCGCGCGCAGCCCTTCCTGGGCCTGCTTCGCCTTCTCGAGCCCCGCTCTGGCCTCGACGTGGGACGTCTCCACGGCAAGGATCCGCGCCCAGGCCTCGGCGGCTTCCTTGTGCCTCCCCGCCTGGACGTGGCCTTCGGCCTCCGCGCGGACGCGCTTGAGCCCTTCGGCCACGCCGGCATCGAGGGCGGCCTTCTGGGTCTCGAGGTCCTTCAGGACCGACTCGAGACCCATCACGTTCTTCTCCTCCACCAGCACGCGCGCCATGCGCGCCACCTCGCCGGCCTTCTCGTACGCCCCCTTGGCGAGGACCTTCCGCCGGGCGTCGCTCTGGTTCTCGATCTCGCCCACCAGGACGAAAGCCCTCTCCACGATGGCCTTGAGGAGTTCCTCCTGCGTGATGAGCGAGGTGGCCATGGAGCGGCCGGCCTCCTCCTCGTAGGGGAAAACGATCCCTTCGGGATCCGGGACGCCCCTCATGAGCGCCTGGAGCATCACCTTGAACTCCTCGGTGGACCGGATCCGGTCGTCGGCGTTCTTCTGGAGCGCCTTCGTGAGGAACCTCTGCATGGGCTCCTCGACCTTGGGGTGCAGCTTGGAGAAGGGCGCCGGCTGCGAATGGACGATATGGAAGATCGTGTTGATGTCCCCCTCGCCGGGGAACGGATGGCGGCGCTGCGTCAGCTCGTACAGGATCACGCCCAGGGCCCACAGGTCGGATCGGCCGTCCACCTTGCCCGGCGTGGTGATCTGCTCCGGAGACATGTAGGGGATGGTCCCCATGATGACCTGCGTCATCGTGGCCTGGCCGAAGGGCGCCTTCGAGATCCCGAAGTCGGTGACCTTCACCGTGTCGTCCTTCAGCAGCATGATGTTGGCCGGCTTCAGGTCCCGGTGGTAGATGCCCCGGGCATGGAGAAACCCGAGCCCGTCGCAGACTTGCGACAACACCTTGACGAGCCTGCCCAGCGTGATGGGGCTGCCCTTGTGCGTGAAGACGGAGAGCTCTCTTGCGTCCAGGTACTCCATGACGAAGTAGGGGGGGATTTTGCTGAGGTCGGTGATGAGGACGATGTTCTGGTGGCGGCACTTGGCCGCGATCTGTGCCTCGCGGTAGAAGCGCTCGAGGTTTTGCTGGTCGCGGTATTGCTCTTTAAGCTCCTTGATCGCGACGACGACCTCGAGGTCGGGATCGTAGGCGCTCCACACGCGCCCCATCCCGCCCTCGCCCAGCTTATCGCGGACGACGTACTTGCCGAATGCAGATTTAGGCTCGTCAGCCAATCCGTGAGTCCCCGAAACCTCGATGGCCTCCGTCCCATCGGAGCCGGCACCGACGCGCCGGCCCCGCGGCCCGCCCGGGCCCGGACGGGTAACGGGACATTATATATATGAAGGAAGCGAGTTTCCGGCGCCGAAGGCCGGCGGGTCCAAGGCGGAGGCTGGGATGCTGTGGTACGCTGGCGGCGCCGCCCCGCCTCACGCGGGCCCGCGGGCCCACGAGGATGCCATGACGCAACCGATCACTCAGAAGCTGGTGAAGGCCCCCCGGGGGACGCTGCGCTCCTGCAAGGGCTGGGGCCAGGAGGCCGCGCTCCGGATGCTCATGAACAACCTCGACCACGAGGTCGCGGAGCGCCCGGAGGAGTTGGTGGTGTATGGCGGCAACGGCAAGGCCGCCCGATCCTGGGAATGCTACGACGCCATCGTCCGCTCGCTCCGGCAGCTCGCCGACGACGAGACCCTGCTGGTGCAGAGCGGGAAGCCCGTGGGCGTCTTTCCGACCCATCCCGACGCGCCGCGCGTGCTCATCGTGAACGCGATGCTGGTGCCGGCCTGGGCGACATGGGACCGCTTCCGCGCGCTGGAGGCGCAAGGCCTCACCATGTTCGGGCAGATGACCGCCGGATCGTGGATCTACATCGGCACGCAGGGGGTCCTCCAGGGCACCTACGAGACCCTCGCCGCCGCCGCGCGGCGCCATTTCGCCGGGTCGCTGCGGGGGCGGTGGGTCCTCACGGCGGGGCTCGGCGGCATGGGCGGCGCCCAGCCTCTGGCCGCCACCATGAATGAAGGCGTGCTGTTGGCGGTGGAGGTGGACCCGGCGCGCATCGAGAGGCGGCTCACCACGGGCTACCTGGATACGGCGGAGAAGGACCTCGACGCCGCCCTCGCCAAGGTGCTGCAGGCGACGGCCGCGGGGACGCCGTTGTCCATCGGCCTCCTGGGCAACGCTGCGGATGTCATCCCCGAGATCGCCCGGCGCGGACTGCGGCCCGACATCGTGACCGACCAGACCTCGGCCCACGACAACCTCAACGGGTACGTGCCCAACGGCATGGGCCTCGCGCAGGCGCTGGCCTTGCGCTCCTCCGACCCCGCGCGCTACATCCAGCTCTCGATGAATGCCATGGCGGAGCACGTCCGGGCGATGCTGGCGCTGAAGAAGGCCGGCTCCATCGTGTTCGACTACGGCAACAACATCCGCGCGCAGGCGCGGGAAGCCGGCGTCGCGGACGCCCTCGACATCCCGGGTTTCGTCCCGGAATACATCCGGCCCCTCTTCTGCGAGGGAAAGGGACCGTTCCGCTGGGTGGCGCTCTCGGGCGATCCGGCCGACATCCACCGCACCGATGACTGGCTCCTCGAGACCTTCCGGAAGGACGAGGCGCTGTGCCGCTGGATACGGCTGGCCCGCGAGAAGGTGCAGTTCCAGGGACTCCCCGCGCGGATCTGCTGGCTGGGACACGGCGACAGGGCGCGCTTCGGCGTCGCCATCAACGACCTGGTGGCGAAGGGCGAGATCTCCGCGCCCATCGTGATCGGGCGCGATCACTTCGACTCGGGCTCCGTGGCCTCCCCGAACCGCGAGACCGAAGGAATGCGGGACGGCTCGGACGCCATCGCCGACTGGCCGATTCTGAACGCCCTCATCAACACCGCCTGCGGAGCCACCTGGGTTTCGGTGCACCACGGCGGGGGCGTGGGCATCGGGCAGTCCATCCACGCGGGCATGGTGGTCGTGGCGGACGGCACGGCGGAGGCGGCGGCACGGCTGAACCGGGTGCTCACGAGCGACCCCGGAGTCGGCGTGGCTCGGCACGCGGACGCGGGCTACCCGGAGGCGATCGCCGCCGCGCGGCGGCACGGGATCAAGGTCCCCATGCTCTCCCCCGAGGGGTGAGGATGCCGTCAGGCGCAAGGGGCCCCGGAGGGCACGGCGGGCGGCGGCCCCGCGTCCAGGGCGGCGGCCCGCAATCCCAGCAACCCACGCCCGCCGCCTGGAAACACAGGGTCTCCGTCGGCGTCATGGGATCCGCGGGAGGACACCTCGCCAAGGAGATCATGGAGAAGGCCTTCCGCCTGGGCCAGGAGATCGCCCGCCGCGGCTACGTGCTGGTCACCGGCGCCTGCCCGGGCCTGCCCCATGAGGCGATCAAGGGGGCCAAGTCGGAGGGCGGCATCACCATCGGGATCTCGCCGGCGCTGAACTTCGCCGAGCACCTCATGAAGTACCGCTCCCCCTGCGCGGGGTACGACGCCATCGTCTACACCGGCTCCGGGCTGATGGGACGCGAGATCGAGAACATCCGGACGTGCGACTTCGTCATCTTCGCGGGCGGGCGTTCGGGCACGCTCGGCGAGTTCGCCATCGCGTACGACGAAGCCAAGGTGATCGGCGTGCTGCTCGGAACCGGAGGCATCGCCGACCGGCTGGAGGAAATCATCTCGTTCATCAACAAGAAGACCGGCGCCACGATCGTCTCGGACCCCGACCCGGTGCGCCTCCTGGAGCGCCTCGAGGAGGTGTATCGCGAGAAGCTCCTCCCCTACTACACCACCGTCATCGCCAACTCCGACCCCGACGGCGTCCTCGAGGACTGAGCGCTCACTGCTGGATGTAGCCCAGTCCCCGCAGGTTCTCCAGCGCCTCCTCCCCCGGCGCCGCGCCCTCGTCCGCGGGCGCCCGGGCGGACCGAGCCACATAGGCGTCCAGCAGGGCGCTCAGGGCGGCCACAGCCTCCGGCCTGGAGGCCGCAAGGTCCGCGAGCTCGCCCGGATCGGAAGCGAGATCGAACAGCAGCGTCGAGCCTCTCGAGTCGCGGATGAGCTTCAATCCGTCCTTCTCCACGGAGAAGCGCGTCTTCCTGAATACCTCCCACGCGGGCCAGTGCAACGTGCGGCCGAAGACCTCCGAGATCAACGGCACGGGATCGAGACGCTGCCCCGACAGCAAGGGCCCGAGCGTTCGCCCCTCCGCCGCACCCGGACGGTCGAGCCCCGCGAGGTCGAGAAGGGTGGGCGCGACGTCCATGCCGGCCACAGGCAGCGCTTCCACGCGTCCCCGCGGGACGCCCGGCCCCGACAGAACCAGGACAGAACGGAGCAGATCGTCGTACAGGTCATGCCCGTGGAATACCAGCCCGTGCTCGCCGAACGACTCGCCGTGGTCGCTGACCACCGCCGTCACCGCGTTGTCGAGGGCGCCCTCCGCGCGCAGCCGATCGAGGAGGAGGCCGAAGTGGTGATCCATGGCCGCGATCTCCCCGTCATATCCGGCGAGGAGGGTCTCCCGCTCGGAGGGTGTGAGGGCGCCGCGTGCGTTGAGCACCCGCTCGGCGAGGCCGTTCTTCAGGATGAACCCGGCGGAGGCGTCGTATCCCGGCGGTTGGAACTCGGGCGGGGGCTCGTACGGGTCGTGGGGGTCGAAGTAGTGAACGAACAGGAAGAAGGGACGGGAGGGTCTCCTGTCGAGCCACGCGAAGACCTTCTGGTTGACCTCGTCGGCGTTGTTGCTGTATCGCCGGGCCTCCTTCATGATGGCCACGTACCGCTCGGAAGGGAGCGCCTGGGATTCCGCGTAGAGGAAGTTGCTCGCCGCGAGGAAGGGCGGATCGAGGAAGCGGAGGAAGCGCGCGGGGGGCAGCCCCAGAAGGCGGCGCACCGGGCGGCCGAGGAAGATCCGGTCCGCGGAGCCCGACAGCGACGGCGGCATCCGGTCGTTGAAGATGTCGAAGCCCTGATCGAAGCCGAACACCGCCCGCATCGTGGCGCCCCCGATGAAGGCGGCCGTGTGGTAGCCGGCCGAGCGGAAGACCTCGGCGAGGGTCACGGCTTCCTCCGGGAGCCGGACGTCGCCGCCGCCGCTCTGAAAGACCACGCTCGCCCCGATGTGGGAGGGGGCGGTGCCCGTAAGGATGGCCGCATGGGATGGGATCGTCCACGAGGAGGCGGCCACGCAGCGCCGGAACAGCGTGCCCGTCGCGGCCAAGGCGTCGAAGTTGGGGGAGACGGGGCGGGGGTAGCCGTAGGCGCCGAGGTGATCCGGTCTCACCGTGTCGAGGCTGACGAGGATCACGTTGGGCCGCTGAGAGGCCTCGGCCGCCGCGCCTGGGGGCCCCTCCGACAACCTCGGGGCGAACCTCGGGGCGGATCCCAGATAGGCGGCCGCCGCCGCGAGCCCGATTCCCAGCAGAGCCGCCCACGCTCGGCGTAGCGCGCCGGGGAGGGCCGTTCGGCGCTTCAGGGAGGAACCGCGAGGCCCTCGTCCCACGACCAGCATCAGGGCGGCGGCGATCGCCAGACCGGCCGCGAACCCCACCGCCCCCCCGAGCACGACGAGCGCGGCGAGATAGGATCGGGCGAACGACGACGACGTGAACCCCACGGCCCAGTTCACGGCGCCCGCCAGCGCGCCGACCGTGGCCGCGCCGGCGGCGATCGTCAGCGCCCGGGACGGGACTCCGTTCCGCGCCCCGTCCGTCACATCCCGTGCTCGATTCGGCGAGCCCGCTTCAGACGGGCCCTGTACGATCCCCCGGGGATGAGCACGGCGTCCCCGAGGGGGCCCGCGTAGACATAGGTCCACGCCTGCGTCTCCCCCTGCCGCCAGCGCACGGACACCAAGCTCCTCTCGAAGCCACCGTCCTCCTCGAAGGCGTCGAGGATCCTCAGCACGTCTTCCACGGGATCGCACCGGAACAGCTCGCCCGCGACCCAGGTCCGCCCTTCCACGACCAGGCTCGGGTAGTTGCCCAGATCGTAGAGCTGCCCCCGGCACCTCGCGGGCCCGAGGAACCTCGCGTCTCGGCGTCGAGCGAGCAATTCGGCGTGGACCCCGGCGCGCATCAGCGTGCCGTAGGCGAAGATCTGCTTCAGCATGGGTTCACACGGGCGCGAGGCGTGCCTCCAAGGCGCAGTATAGACGCTGGCGTTCGTCCGATTGACACGCGGACGCCGCCTTCTTTATAGTGCCTCCTCTTTTCGACCACGAGATCGAGAAGGAGTTCGCCATGACCCGCGCCGATCTCCTCCGTTCCGCCTTCGCCCTCGCCACGGCCGTGCTCCTCCTCTCGGCCGCGCATCCCGCGGCCGCGCAGAGTTCCGATCCCAACGCCGCCGCGCAGGAAACCTCCTCCCCGGAGCCGCCCCCGGTTCCCTCGCGCGCGTCCGATGCGTCCTCCGCCGCGGAACTCTCGGGCGCCGTCGATCGGTTCGCGACCTACGACGCCTTCGGAGAGCGCGATCCGCGCGCCTCGAGATGGAACCCCTACCAGCAGAACCCGCTCAAGGGCGACCTGCCGGTGTTCGGGGACCGCGGATTCCTCGAGATCTTCACGCGCCTGAACTCCAACGGGAAGTACCGGCGGAATCCGGGCGTCATGCAGGAGGGCGACGACTTCGAGAAGACGAACCTCCTTGCCGGATTCGAGGTCAAGATGGACGAGGACACCTTCCACCCCTCGCCTCTCCGGTTCCGCCTCCTGGGGAACTTTCAGGTCACGAGCGGCGGCACGGGGGACACCATCCAGGACGGCGCGTTGCAGGAGGCCGTCGTGGATGTCAGTCTCTTCGACGTGGGGGGGGACTTCAACCTGTCGTTCTTCGAAGCCGGCGTGAGGCCGTTCAGGTCTGATCTCAACGGTCTCATCCTGAACGACGTCGTCGGGGTCGCGCGGGTGTTCGGTGAGTTCCGGAAGAACCTCTGGAAGTACAGCGCCGCGTTCGTGCGCACGCTGCCCAAGGACCCCCAGAGCAATCTGGTCTCCTTCGACAACAATCTCGACGACACCGAGCAGATCGTCGGCGCGCTCACGGTGGTGCGCGACGACCTCGTGCCGGGATGGAACGGCGAGTTCTCGTTCCACCTGAACCGCGACAAGCGCGGCGTCGTGCTCGTGGATACAGGCGGGGCCGCCTTCGATCAGGACGCTGACCTCGACGTGGCCTACGTCGGCGTGGCCTTCTCGGGGCATCTCGGACGGTTCATCGTTCAGCCGGCCCTGTACCTGGCCACGGGGACGGACGATCTCAACTCGCTGACGTTTGATCCGAACACCCTCGATCCCAACTCGCCGTCGTTCAACCCGGACGCCATCGAGGAGGCCAAGGAAGACGTTCAGGCCTGGGCCGCCGTGGTGGATCTGCGGCTCCCGGCCGACTTCGTCACGTGGCGTCTCGGCGCGCTGTACGCCTCCGGCGACGCCGACCCGAACGACCGCAAGGCGGAGGGGTTCGACTCCATCTCGGACTCGGTCAACATCTTCGGCGGGCCCGCGTCGTTCTTCGTGGGTGAGAAGATCGCCGCGGGGGGCCGCACCCTCGTCAATGCGAACTCCGCTTTGCCTTCACTGCGCGACTCGGGCCGCTCGAACTTCGTGAACCCCGGCGCGATGGTGCTGAACGTCGGCGCCGATGTCGTCCTGCGGCCGAACCTCACGGCGGCCCTCAATTTCAACCACATCTCGTTCGTGGACACGTCGAGCCTCTCGCGCGCCACGGGCGTGACGGGCATCGACAAGCAGGCGGGCGTGGAGGCCTCCGTGGCGTTGCGGTGGAGGCCCCTCCTGAACGAGAACCTGGTCGTGGAGGCCGGTGGCGTCCGCCTCGTCCCTGGAGACGCGCTCGAGGCCATCCTGGGCGGAGACGACCCGGCGACCGCGGTCTTCCTCAACGTTCTGGCGGTGTACTGATGCGCGCGACATGGCTCCCCACGCGGTACCACGCACGCCTCCTGACGGTTTTGCTCGCGTTCGGAGGCGCCTGCGGGCTCGGGGCGGCGTACCTGGCGGCGGATGCTCCCTCGCCCGCCCGCGAGGACGCGTCCGGCGAGGGCGGGTTCGGCCCGCCCTCCGACGGCTGCCTCACCTGCCACGCCGGCGTCGAGTCGATGCACGAGACGGTGGAGATCACCTGCGTCGGCTGCCACGGCGGGGACGGCGCCGCGCGCGAGAAGGAGAAGGCCCACGTCCAGGCGAAGGACCGGGGCCCCTTCGTCACCTCCGCCAATCCGAGGTTCAGCTTCTCGGCGCTCAATGGTCTGACGCCGGAATTCGTGCGGTTCATCAACCCCGGCGATCTCCGGATCGCCGACCAGACGTGCGGGCAGGCGAGATGCCACGCCACCGAGGTGAGCACGATCCGCAAGTCGGCGATGGCGAACAACACCATGCCCCACAACGCCGTCTTCTACAACAACGGCGCCATCGACTCGAAGATCCCGATCTACGGAGAGGCGTTCCTGGCCGACGGCAGCCCGGCCAAGGTGGTCGCGGAGCCGCCGCCCACGCCCGAGATGATGGCGCGCGGCGCGTTGAAGATGCTCCTCCCCCACCCGCAGTTCTTCGTCACGAAGGTCCGCGACCCGTTCAGGATCTTCGAGCGTGGGAACAACGCGGCCGGCGAGAGGGGGCCGGGCACCGACGGCAAGATCGCAGCCGTCTTCCTGAACGTCCTCAAGACGCGCCTCAACGACCCCACGCTCTGGTTCTACGGCGGCAATCAGACCGGCGGCGACTTCCGGGCGAGCGGCTGCACGGCCTGCCACGTTCTCTACGCCAACGACGCCGATCCGGTGAATGCCGGCGACATCTCCCGGTACGGCCACGATGGATTGTCCTTCTCGGCCGACAAGACCATCCCGAAGAACGAGCCGGGCCACCCGATACAGCACCGGCTTACCAGCAGCATTCCCACGTCGCAGTGCCTCACCTGCCATCACCATCAGGGCAACGGCGCCCTCGGCAACTACCAGGGGATGATCTGGTGGGACCGGGAGACGGAGGCCGAGGCCGTGCGCCGGGTGCGCGGATGGACCGAGGACGTGGAGCAGGCGTCGCTGTCGAAGCACAACCCGGAGTTCAAGCTCACCCAGTTCCAGGACCAGCACGGCCACTCCTGGAACTACCAGAACGTGTACCTGCGGGACAAGCGGGGGCGGCTGATGGACGCGTCGGGGGGTGTCATCCCTGAGGAGGACCCGAAGAAGTGGGAGAGGGCGGTCCACCTGAAGGACATCCACCTCGAGAAGGGGATGCACTGCATCGATTGCCACACCCATCAAGACATGCACGGTGACGGCAACCTCTACGCGCAGATGACCGACGCCATCGAGATCCGCTGCGAGGACTGCCACGGCACCGTGAAGGAGAAGGCGGCCCTGCTCACGAGCGGCCCCCCAGGCGGCACCGACCTCAAGCGGGCCAAGACCCCGTTCGGCAAGCCGCAATTCCAGGTGCGCCGCGGCAAGGTGATCCAGAACTCCCGGATGATCCGGGATCTTCAATGGGAGGTCCCGCAGCTCGTAGACTCCGTCGACCCCGAGAACGAGGCGTACAACGCCAAGGCGGCCCGTGCCAAGACCATCCTCAAGGACGGCACGTGGGGGAAGGACGCGACCGCCGGGGCGGAGCCGGCGCACGACCCGGCGAAGGTGGAGTGCTACTCCTGCCACTCGGCCTGGAACACCAACTGCTACGGCTGCCACCTGCCTCTCGAGACGAACGTGCGCACCCCCGACAGGCACTTTACGAACCAGGACTCGCGCGGGTACGCGCCATACAACAGACAGATGATCCGGTACGACTCGTTCATGCTCGGGATCGGCACCACCAACAAGGGGAACAAGGTCACGCCGATGCGGTCGGCGTCGGCGGTGGTCGTCTCCGCCAAGGACCGGAACCGTAACTGGGCCGTGCACCAGCAGCCCACCATTTCCTCGGCGGGCTTCTCGGGCCACGCCGTCACCCCGAACCCGCCGCACACGGTGAGGCTCCACGAGACGAAGCAGTGCACCGACTGCCACGTCTCCAAGGCCGACGACAACAACGCCGCCATCGCCACGTTGCTGGGTCTCGGCGCCAACGGCGCCAACTTCGTCGGGACGTACGCCTGGATCGCGGAGGAGGGCCAGGGGGTCCGCGCCGTCCGCGTGACGGAAGGGGACGAGCCCCAGCCCGTCATCGGCAGCCACCTGCACTCGGTGCTGCACCCGGACTCGTTCCAGCGCTTCGTGGCACGCGGCCGGCGGCTGGCAACGTCCTACGCGCACCGGGCCCCACGCGCCCGCAGCGTCGCGGCCCGCGGCGAGTACCTCTACGCGGCGGAAGGGCGCGATGGCCTGCGCGTGTACGACATCGCGGCCATCGACAACAAGTCCATCGCCCAGCGCATCGTGCTGAGCCCCAATTCCAGGCTCGGCCAGGACACCACGCTGAAGACGCAGGACGCCACCTATGTCCACCTCCCCTCCACCGTGCCGATGGACCTGGACCGTTCCGTGCCCGCCGTGAATCAGGAGCAGCGCCCGCACCCGCTGTACCGCTACGCCCTCGTCACGGACTCGAAGGAGGGGCTCATCCTGGTGGACGTGAACACGTTCACGGATAGAGACCCCAGCAACAACTTCATCAAGCGCGCGGTGACGTTCAACCCGGGAAGGAAGCTCGACGGCGCCGTCATGGTGAAGAACGCGGGAAACTACGCGTACGTCGTCTCCGAGAAGACGGGGCTCCACGCCGTCGATCTCTCGGATCCGACGAAGCCGAACCTGGTGTGGAGCTCGCGTCCGGCGCACCTGCGCTCGCCGCGGGCCCTCGCCATCCAGTTCCGGTACCTGTTCGTCCTCGACCGCCCGGGGCTGAAGGTCTTCGACATCACCAACCCGGCCGAGCCGAAGCTCGTCCCGGAGGCCTTCACACCGCTTCGTGACCCGAGGGGGCTCGTCATCTACCGCACCTGGGCGCTGATCGCCGCGGGCGAAGAGGGGCTCGTGATCGTTGACGTGGAGAACCCGGAGAAGCCGGGGCCGCCCGAGGCGTTCAACGCCGGCGGCGTCCTCAACGACGCGCGCGGCATCACGGTAGGATCCACGTACGCCTCCACGTTCGCATACATCGCCGACGGCAAGAACGGGTTTCGGATCGTGCGCCTCATCGAGCCTCCGGACACGCCGGGGCACCAGGGGTTCTCGCCCTTCCTCACGCCGGCCCTGATCGCGAGCTTCCCCACCCGCGGGACGGCCGTCGCGGTCTCCGACGGGCAGATCCGCGATCGGGCGGTGGACGAGAGTGGAAACCAGATCTTCGTGGCGAATCGTCTGGGATCGCGACCCTTCAATAGACAGGAGATGGACAGGCTGGTATTCTTCAACGGACAACTCCTCAGGGTAAGCAACTCACTCGAATGAGACCGGTTCCCGGGCGCCCCGCGCGCGCACGGAGCCGCGAAGGCACCCTGCCCGCGGCCTTCGCCGCCGCGTGCCTCCTCGCCGCGGCCGCCGCGACATCTCCGGCCCTTGCAGGGAAGACTATCGGCCCGAGCGAGTGCACGTCCTGCCACGACCACGCCACCCACACAAAGGCATGGGAGGCCCACACGCACTCCCGCAGCCTCGATGTCTTCGAGGGGAAGAAGGCCAAGGAGTTTCTCACCCGGCTGGGGCTCAAGGATCCCTACAGCGACTTCTGTACCGGGTGCCACGCCACCGTCGTGGACGGCAGCGCCGACTACGGCGTGTCGTGCGAGTCCTGCCACGGCGGCGCCTCGGAGTTCCTCAAGCCGCACCAGAAGAAGGACTCCTATGAGCAGGCCATCGGGCTCGGGATGCTCCGAACGAAGGACCTCAACGTCCGCGCCAAGAACTGCGTCGGCTGCCACCTCATCCGCGATAAGAGGATCCTCGACGTGGGACACCCGACGGGGGCCAACTTCGAGATCGTGAAGGGCAGCCAGGCGATCCTCCACTGGAAGGAGACCAGCCCGCCCGATCAGATCGCGGCGGCCTGGAAGGCGGCCGTTCAGGCCGCCGGCGGCGCCGTCACCGCGCAGGCGGCGCAGGCTCAGGCAGCCCCGGCTCCCGTCAAACCGGCTCCTGCGCAGCCCACACCCATCCCGCCGGCCGGGATGGCCGGCGGCGCCCAGGGAACCCCCGCCGCCGCGCGGCCGCTCTCGCAGGGATTGCCTCCCGACCAGGAGTGGCCCGCGGATCTCTCCGGCCTCGATTCGGCGGCGGCGCTGCAGGCGCGTCTCATCCTGGTCCTCAACCGTATCCTGGCCGAATCGGGTGCGTCTCCAGCGGCCGGCGCCACTCTCGACCCACCCTCCCCCTCGGCCACGAGCCCGGAGGCGCGCCTGCTCGATCTGCAGAGGCGGGTCCTCGCGTATCAGAGGCGGCTCCTGGCCTCCTCGGGCAAGTAGGCGCCCCGTGCAGCGGTTCAACAAACTCCTGGGCATTTACGAGGACGTGCCCTCGCCGCCCGTCGAGGAGCTGCGCGGCTACACGCTCCTCAAGGGATACGACGAGAACTTCCTCAAGCGACTGCAGCCGCACGTCCTGCGGCTCGGGGCCGACAAGGGCGATATCATCCTCAGGGAGGGCGAGTACGGCGACTCGGCGTACTACATCCTGAAGGGCGTGGTGGAGGTCGTCATCCCCAAGGCCCTGAAGTCCCGCATCGAGGAGCTCCCCACCCGCCCCAGCCCGATCCGGGGGGGACGTCTCGGAGGGATCGGAGGCAGGGCAAAGGCCATCATGCGAGAGCGCCGGGACGCCCCGGGCGCGGGACAGGCGCCGGCCCGGCCCGTCGGGTCCGACACGGTCATCCTGACGACCATGCCCGCCGACGCCGTGGGAAAGGATCGAATCTTCCTGGGCGAGGGAGAGATCTTCGGGGAGATCTCGGCTCTCTCGCGCTATCCCCAGAGCGCCTCCGTGGTGGCCGAGACGGCCTGCACGCTCCTTCAGATCCGCACCGCGGGGCTGCGGCTCATCCAGAAGAAGTCACCCGAGTTCAAGGACTTCGTGGACCAGCGCTACCGGAAGCGATCTCTGTCCACGCACCTGCGCAACGTCAGGCTCTTTTCGGAGTGCGACGAGAGGTTCATCCAGGACCTCAGCGGCCGGGTGCAGCTTTACTCCTACGAGCCCGGAGAGGTCATCGTGCAGGAGGGCTCCCCCGCCGACGCCTTCTACCTGGTGCGCAGCGGCTTCCTGAAGGTCTCCCAGAAGGCGGGCGAGGGGGAGGTCACGCTCTCCTACATCGCCAAGGGGGAGTACTGCGGGGAGATCGCGCTTCTCTTCGAGGAGCCGTGGATCTTCACGCTGACGGCGTACGACCACGTGGACATCGTGAAGATCTCGCGGGAGGACTTCGTCCGGCTCATCAAGGACTACCCCGCCATCGAAAAGGAGCTGTGGGAGATCACGGTCGAGCGCCTGAAGGACCGCGGGCGGGTCGTGAGGACGCCGGGGGCCTCCGCGTTCCTCCAGATGGCCCTGGACGAGGGCCTCATCCACGGCAACAGCATCCTGCTCATCGATCTCGACACCTGCACGCGGTGCGACGACTGCGTGCGGGGCTGCCAGTCCACGCACGGCGGAGTCCCCCGGTTCATCCGCGAGGGGACCAAGTATCACAACTTCCTCATCCCCACCGCGTGCTATCACTGCACCGATCCGGTCTGCATGATCGGCTGCCCCACGGGGGCGATCACGAGGGTCGGCGCCAGCCATCAGATCGTCATCACCGACGCGTGCATCGGCTGCGGAAACTGCGCGAACCGGTGCCCGTGGGGGAATATCATCCCCGTACCCACGGAGAAGGACGGGAAGGTGATGAACATCTCGACCAAGTGCGACCTGTGCCAGGACCACGGCGGGCGCCCGGCCTGCGTCTACAACTGCCCGAACGGTTCCGCGGTCCGGATCTCCTTCAAGGACCTCGATCGGGTGATGGGGCAGCTTTCGTCGTGAGCGGCACGCTCACCACGGGGCGCGCGCCGGTCGTCGGCCGCCGCTGGTCCGCGCCGAAGTTGCGAGCGTGGTTCGTGGGCTCCTCCGCGGCCGCCGGCGCTCTGGTCCTCGCCTACGCGGCCGCGGCCTTCCTCACCGGGGTCACGCCGACCCGGGGCGCCGGGCTGGTCTTCGGGATCCTCGCGGCCGTGCTCCTCGGGATGTGCATGGCACTGAGCCTCCGCAAGCGCTTCAAGCACCGCCGCCTGGGGCGCACCCTGCAGTGGCTGCAGTTCCACATCTACGGGGGCGGGCTCTTTCTCCTCCTCGTCTTCCTGCACATCGGCTTCACCTGGCCCTCCGGGTTCCTGACGTGGGCTCTGTTCCTGCTCACGCTGCTCGTCTCGCTGAGCGGCGTCGCCGGCGCCTGGCTTCAAAAGTGGATCCCGCATACGCTCGCTCAGGGTCTCCACGTGGAGGCCATCTACGAGCGGATTCCGGAGCTGGTCGGCAAGTTGCGCGCTGAGGCGGAGGGAATCGTGAAAGGGTCTTCCCAGACCCTCCTGGACTTCTACCGCGCCGAGCTGGCCACTAGCCTGGGGTCGCCGCAGCCCTCCATGAGCTTCCTGATGGATGTTACCGGAGGGAGGCAGCAGCGGATGGCGCTCTTCATCCACGTGGCCTCGCGCCTGTCGGCCGCCGAGAAGGAGAAGCTCACGGATCTTCGGCAGATCCTCGTGGAGAAGACCGCGCTGGACGCCCAACTGAGCCTCCAGCGCCTAATGCGCGCCTGGCTCTATCTCCACGTCCCCGCCTCCACCGTCCTGCTGGCCTTCGTGTTGGTGCACATCGGGGCCGTCATCTACTACTGAGGGGCGCCGCGGGGCCATGGCCAGGAAACCCACGTACGGGACGCCGGATCAGTCGAGGGCCTACGTCTTCCCGAGGACCCATCGGCTGCGCGGGATCATCGGGTGGTCGGGCGTGGCCGCCGTAGTGTTCCTGGTAGCCGCCGACATCCTCACCACCCGGCGGATCGTGCTCTCGCCTGGGCCGCTCTCGAAGAGCCACGCCCTCGCAGGTGGCGACTGCGCCAAGTGCCATGACCCATTCGACGATCCCGCCGACGCCCGATGCATCGGGTGCCACGAGCCCCGCGCCTCGGTGAGCCGGTTCACGGCCACCGCCCACGCCGAGCGCGTCCATCGCGCCGGCGCAGCCGCCGGCGCCGCGCATGCGGCGGGAGCCACCCCCCGGTGCCTCGTCTGCCACACGGAGCACCGCGGCCGCGCCGCATCCATCGCCGTGGTGCGCGACCACCTGTGCCGGGACTGCCACGGCTTCCGCTCCCTCGGATCGGGCCATCCCGAAATCCGCCTCGTCAGCGACAAGATCCGGGAATCGCCGGGGCTCCAGTTCCCGCACAAGAAGCACCTCGAGGAACTCCAGAAGACGAAGGGACTGCAGGCGGCGGCCGCCTGCGAGGTGTGCCACCGGTTGACTCCGGGCCGCGACGACTTCGCGCCGCTCACATTCGACAGGGACTGCTGGTCGTGTCACTTCCAGAAGGGCGTGACGAACGAGTCCACCGCTCCGCTGCCGGCCGATAGGGTCGTGAGCGCGGAGACGATCGCGGCCACCGACGCGGCGGCCGCCTGGGCCCGCGACTACGTGGGCGACTTCGAAAAGGTGCGGGACCGCCTGGTGAAGAAGACGATCCGGCACCGGGACGCCTGGATCCTTTACAACGCGACCCGCCTCGCCGCCGCGCTCACCTCCGCACCTGAAGCCTCCGGCGGGTCGGCCATCCCGGAGGAAATCGCCGGCAAGATCGCGGCGCTGCGCGGCGAGCTCGACGAGGTCGTCCGCGCGCGCGCCGACGTCGCCTCCGCGCGGGACCCGGCGGAGACCCGGAAGCGTCTCGCCGACCAGGAGGCCGGGATCGCGCGCCTGGCGGCGGAGGTCGCGGATCTCGACGCCGGGATCGCCGGCTCCGCTCCCGATACCTCGGCTCCCCCGGCCCCCGTGCGCGAGGAGCAGATCCGGGCCTCACTTCAAGAGATTGACGCGGCGCTCGGGTTGCTCGAGGCGCGCGGCGAGACATGGGCGCGGGAGGAGGCGGGTCGCCTTCGGACCAAGAGGGCCGCCCTGGCCGGACGGAGCGGCGACCCGGGCCCGGGATGGTCCGCCGCCGGGGTTTCGGCTCGGCGCTCGGACCTGGCGCGCCTCATCGAAGATCTCTCCCGGGTCGGAGCTCCCCCGGGGACCCTCGCATCGCTGCGGCGCGATCTCGAATCGGTGGATCGCTCCGCAATCGCCGCGGCGCCGGCCGCGACCGGGGCCGGCGAAGATGATCTGCGCGCTTCGCTCCAGGAGATCGACGCGGTCCTCGCCCTCCTGTCATCCCGGAGCCAGGCCTGGGCCCAGGAGGAGGCTTCGCGTCTGCGCGCGAAGAGGGATGCGCTCGCGCTCCGCGCGGGGCGAGGCGGAGGGGCATGGTCCCCGGCGGGGCTGTCGGCGCACCGCAGCGACCTCGTCGCGATGATGGACACACTGGCCCGCGCCGGCGCCCCCGCGGCGCAGGTCTCCGCCCTCAGGCGGGAGCTCGACGCGATTTCGGCCCCCTCCGCCTCCGGTCCGGGTGTGGCGTCCCTGCGCGCCGAACGCGACGCGCGGGCCCGGCAGATTGCCGCGGCCCGCCAGGAGGTGCAGCGGCTGCGGGGACTCCTCGAGCAGCAGCCCGCCAACGCCTCCGCGGAGACGGAGGATCTGGATCTCAGGCGCTCCCAGATCGAGGCCGAGATCCAGGCCCTCGAGCAGGTCTCCCGATCGCCCGCTCCGGCGCCCGCACCCGCCGGCGACGCTCAAGAAGTGGAGAAGACGCTCAGCAAGATGCTCAAACCCTGCCTGAAGTGCCACGTTCAGGTGAACTACGGGATCGGCAAGACGGCCGCCGCGAGGTCCGTCATGCCCGGCGCGGCCTTTACCCATCGCCCCCATGTGCAGCAGGCGGGATGCCTCGACTGCCACGCGAGGATCCTGGTCAGCGAGGACTCGGCCGACATCAGCCTCGACGGCATCGCGAAGTGCCAGGGGTGCCACAAGTGGGGAGGGTCCGGCGACGACTGCCGCACCTGCCACGTGTACCATCCGGGCGCACCCGCCGCGAACTTCGCCCTATCGGCGGCGCGCGCGGCCTCGGGAGGTCCCTCGTGAGCGCCCGCCTGATCAGCAGGACGGGCGCCTGCGCAGGATTGAACTTCTCGGTGCGTTCCGCCGAGACCACCATCGGCCGGGTCCACGGGGTCGATATCGTGATCCCCTCCGGCGAGGTGTCCAGGCGTCACGCCAAGATCGTCTTCGAGGAGGGAAGGTTCCATATCGAGGACCTCGGCAGCACCAACGGCACCTTCGTGAACATGATGGCGGTAAACAAGGAGCCGCTTCGCCACCTGGACGTGATCACCTTCGGCAAGGAAGTCGATTTCATCTTCCTGGTGCGCCCCGAGGAGGAGGCCGCAGAGACGGCCGCAGAGGAGATCTCCGACGCGGCGCTGGTGCCGGAGGACGGCGGATCCCCCGTCCGGGTCACAGCGCCTCTCATCACCCTCGGCCGGGAAGCCTCCTCCTGCGACGTCGTTCTCGATCACCCCTCCATCTCCAAGAAGCACGCGCAGATCGAGAGAAAGAAGGACCGGGTCACGATCACCGACCTCGGGAGCGCCAACGGGACGTTCGTGAACGGGAGCCGAATCACGAGCATCGACTTGCGCCCCGGCGACAGCATCGCCTTCGCCAACGCCAGACGGTTCAAGGTGAGCCTCTCATTCACAAAGGGCGCTGAGGAGGTCCGCCGCCAGCCGCCTCCGGGGCTGCCCGCGGGGGCCGCGGAGGGGAAGACCGTCGTCGCCTGGGCGCAGGACGACGTGAAGCGCGCCCTCGATCAGGTGCGGCAGGCGCGATCGCCCTCATCCCCCGGGGCGGTCCGGAGCGTCGAGAAGGCCCCCGCCGCGCCCCCGCCTAAGGCACCGCCCCCTCCCGAAGCCCCTCGACCCCTCCCCGCGACGGGCCAGACGGCACCGCCTCCGGCCCCGGCCGCGCACGCACCCGCAGCCACGGTGATCGGCCCCATCCCCCAGGCATGGGTCGACGCCCTCAAGGCGCCCGCGCCTCCTGCCGCCCCGGCTCCTTCCGGGATGCCGGCCACGGTCATAGGACCCATCCCCCAGGCATGGGCCGACGCCGTCAAGGCGCCCGCGCCTCCGGCGGCTCCGGCTCCTCCCGGGATGCCGGCCACGGTCATGGGACCAATCCCCCAGGCGTGGGTCGACGCCGTCAAGGCGCCCGCGCCTCCGGCGGCTCCGGCTCCTCCCGGGATGCCGGCCACGGTCATGGGACCAATCCCCCAGGCGTGGGTCGACGCCGTCAAGGCGCCCGCGCCTCCGGCGGCTCCGGCTCCTCCCGGGATGCCG
>CAYNUH010000065.1:0-10861 GCA_964400605.1 uncultured Acidobacteriota bacterium
CGCCCGATGAACTCACCTGGGAGATGGGGGTCGAGCGGGGAAGAGAGCCGTTCCTCACGTTTCGCGGGGAGACGCTGGTTGCGAGGGCGGCGCTGTGATGAGTTCGCGCGGCAGCCTTCGAGGCGTCGCCGCGGTGTGACGCGCCATGCGGCAAGCAGCACAAGGCACCCACGCCCGTCCTGCGCTACAGAACGGAATGTACGACCTTCCCGCCCACGATGGTCATCAGCGGCGCGCCCCTCAGCTTCCAGCCGCCGAAGGGGGTGTTGCGTGAGCGGGACCTGAAGCGCGCCGGATCCACAACGATCTCCTTTTCCGCGGAGAAGACAGTGACGTCGGCGTCGCTGCCCGGCGCCAGCGTCCCCTTCTTCAGCCCGAGGATGCGCGCCGGGCCGGCCGAGTAGAGATCCACGAACCTCTTGAGCGAGATGAGCCCCGAGCCCACGAGGCGATCCAAGCCGAGCGAGACGGACGTCTCCAGCCCGACGATGCCGAAGGGAGCCATGTCGTACTCGACGTCCTTCTCCTCCGGACAGTGCGGCGCGTGATCTGACGCCACCGCGTCGATGGTGCCGTCCGACAGTCCCTGGAGGACGGCCTCCCTGTCTTCCGAGCCGCGCAGCGGCGGCTTCATCTTGGAGTTGGTGTCGTACCCCTTCACGGCCTCCTCGGTCAGCGTGAAGTGGTGCGGGGTCGCCTCCGCGGTGAGGCGCACGCCGCGCGCCTTGGCCGCGCGCACCAGATCCACGCCCCCTCGGGTGCTGATGTGGGCGATGTGGAGCTTCCCTCCCGTCAGCTCCGCCAGGCGGATGTCGCGGAAGACCATCACCTCCTCCGCGGCCGCGTGGAGCCCCTTCAGCCCCAGGAGGGTCGAGACGTACCCCTCGTTCATGACGCCGGCGTTCGCCAGGGAGGGGTCCTCCTCGTGCACGATGACCGGAATGTCGAACATCCGGGAGTACTCCAGGGCCTTGCGCATCAGGAAACCAGACGCCACGGGCTCGCCGTCATCCGACACCGCCACCGCACCGCGGCTCACCAGGTCACCGATCTCGCTGAGCTCCTCCCCGGCCAGGCCCTTGCTCACCGCGCCCACGGGGTAGACGTTCACGGGAGCCCGGGCGCGGGCCTGGGTGATGATGAAGTCGGTGACGCTCTGGTTGTCGTTGACGGGCTGGGTGTTGGCCATGCAAGCCACCGACGTGAAGCCGCCCGCGGCGGCCGCCCTCCCCCCGCTCTCGATGGTCTCCTTGTCCTCGCGGCCGGGCTCGCGTAGATGGACATGCATGTCGATGAAGCCGGGCGCCACGATGAGGCCCGCCACGTCGTAGGTGGGGTCCCCCGATTTCGCGATGTTCACTTCGAGACGGGCGATGCGGCCGTCCTCGATCAGGACATCCAGCGTCTCGTCCACGCCGCGGGCCGGATCAATGACCCGGCCGTTCTTCAGCAGCATCCTCATCGACCGCTTCCCCCGCGAGCAGGTACAGGACCGCCATGCGCACCGCCACTCCGTTGGTCACCTGATCGAGGATGACCGAGTACGGCCCGGGGTGCATGATGATGGCGTCTCTTCCCGCGCGGGCCACGCGCTCCTCGGTGAGCCCGTAGAGGTTGAAGTACTCGCGCAGCGACGGGAAGTATCCCCTCCCCTGACGCTCCGTCTGGATCCTGAGCATCATGATGACGTCCGTCCCCTCGAGCGCCGTCTCGATGGAGTGGGTGACCGTGACCCCCAGCCGTTCGATCTCGAGAGGCATCAGCGTCGCCGGCCCGGCCAGCACCACCTCCGCGCCCAGCTTTTTGAGGAGAAAGACGTTGGATCGCACCACGCGGCTGTGGAGGATGTCGCCGATGATGGCGACGCGCAGGCCGGCGATCCTCCCCTTCTTCTGGCGGATGGTGTAGGCGTCCAGGAGGGCCTGCGTGGGGTGCTCGTGCGCGCCGTCGCCCGCGTTGATGATGGAGGAACGGCAGTACCGCGCGAGGAAGTGGGGCGCTCCGGACATGGCGTGGCGCAGCACGATGAAGTCGGGCGCCATGGCCTCGATGTTCCGCGCGGTGTCGATGAGCGTCTCACCCTTCACCAGGCTCGAGGCGGAGGCCGAGAAGTTGAGTGCGTCGGCGGAGAGTCTCTTCTCCGCCACCTCGAAGGACGTCCGGGTGCGGGTGGACGGCTCCAGGAACAGGTTGACCACGGTCCGGCCGCGAAGCGTCGGGACCTTCTTGATCTCGCGCTGGGATATCTCCGCGAACGACTCGGCGGTATCGAGGATGAGGCACACCTCCTCGGGTGTGAGCGACTCGATGCCGAGCAGGTGGCGGCTCTTGAGTCTCATCTCAGCGATCCTCCCTCGCCACGGTGTCCACGGAGTCCACGCCGTCTTCTTCCTTCAGCGAGACGCGCACCTCTTCGTCGAGGGAGGTCGGGACGTTCTTGCCCACGTAGTCGGCGCGGATGGGCAGCTCGCGGTGCCCGCGGTCCACGAGGACCGCCAGCTGGATCAGCCGGGGCCGGCCGAGGTCGATGATGCCGTCCATCGCCGCCCGGATGGTGCGCCCGGTGAAGAGCACGTCGTCCACGAGGATGACCTTCTTGTCGTCCACGGGGAAGGGGATCTCGGTCTTGCGGAGGATCGGGTGATCGGCGATGGTGGTCAGGTCGTCTCTGTACAGGTTGATGTCCAGGACCCCGACGGGGACATCCTTCCCCTCGATCTTCCTGATCTTTTCGGCCAGCCGCCGCGCGAGGGGGACGCCTCGCGAGCGGATCCCCACCAGCACCAGCCCCTCCGTGCCCCGGTGCTTCTCGAGGATCTCGTGAGCGATCCGCGTGAGCGTCCGGTCAATGGTCGCCTCGTCCATGACGTGCGCACCCTCTGGCATCGTCGTCACCTCACCTCCCTCCGCGGCGCCTCAGCGGGGCGCTCCGGCCAAAAAAAAAGCCCCGGCCGGGAGCCATCCGCTCCGGCCTGGGCTGTCCGGGGTCCACACCCCGCATGCACGTTGCTCCTTTCCGCCTCTCAGGGTCCGGATTAAAGGCGCGCGCAGTATAGCACCTCCGAGCGACGCCGCAAGCAGCGAGCGCCCCCACCATCCTTCCTTCCCGGAGGGGAGGCCGCCGGGCCGAGCGGCCCATCACGGACGGCGCCGCTCAGCGGTACGTGGGAATGAAGGTGATCGGGTTGGCCTCGAGGAAATCCCGCTCGAACAGGCGCTTGGGCAGGCGGCCGTCCATGTCGCGGCCCACAGGCAGCCCGAGCAGGTAGAGCGTCAGCGGCACGACGTCCGTGACGCGCACGTCGTCCACTTGCCTCCCCGCGGCGGCGCCCGACCCGGCCAGCACGAGCACCCCCACCGGGCCGGAGTCGTGCCCGCCCGAGAGGGCTGGCAGCCCGGCCAGGTACCGCGTGAAACGATCGAGCGCTCCTGTGGGCTCGGTCCCGTAGGCGGAGACGATCATCATGTACCCGTCGGCGGGCAGGGCCGCGCGAATCTCGCCGATGAAGGCGTCCAGCATCTCGTAGTAGCGCGGAAGGACCCGGCCGTACGCCTCGACCTCCTGTTCGACCACGTCGCCGAACGCTTCGGGGTGCCTATACCTCATGAAATGCGCGCCGACGGACCCCAACCCCGGGAGCCAGGCGGCCAGGAGCCTGGGGCGCGAGGAGGAGAGGATCCTCATCAGGGCCTCGTGCACGCCCAGATCGATCGTGACGGCCTCCCGGACGGCCCCGTCCAGGTCTGCGGGCGGGGACGCCGCGGCCCCGCGAATCTTCCGGATCCACTCCTTCGCCCGCGCGCTCCGATCCACCGAATCCGCCTCGAAACCACCGGGACGCCGGGCGCCCGCGAGGGGCCATCGCACGAACGACCCCTCCACGCGAAGCGCGTCCAGGATGCTCCACATCGGCCGCGCCCTCAGGTCCTCGCCCGAGACATCGCGGCCGCGCAGGAGGCGCGGCGCCAGCCACTGCCTGAAGAAGATCCCCCCGGGCACGAGGCGCAGCTCGCCTTCGAGCCCGCTCAGGGTGTGGATCCGGACGTCCCTCAATCCGTGGCGTGACGGGAGCATGCCCGTGGAGAGGCTGGCCCACGCGACGGAGGAGCGGCAGGGGCGCACGGTCCTGAGAGAGCCATGGGAGCCCTCCTTGAGCAGGCGCGACAGGTGAGGCAGACGCCCGTCCGAGACGAGAGGGAGGATCTCGGAGAACGTGGCGCCCTCGATCCCCACGAGGACGACGGGGCCGCTCCGGCTGACGACCTCGGGCGTGGCCGAAGGCACATCGGCGGCGCGCGCCCCCCCGGCCCATACGGTGAGGAAGACCAGGGTCGGGGTGCCGGCGAGGAGGCAGAAGGCGGCCCGGCGCCTTCGATCCGAGCCTTCCTCCCGTCTCCACTGCGCCGTCGCCGCGAGGATGGTCGCCAGGATCCAGGCCGACGCCATGAGCCCCAGGGCCGTCGCCAACCTGACGCGGCCGCGCCCGCCAATGAGGCTGCCCGCCCGCACCAGGTTGAACGTGTAGACGCCCGCGGCGGCGCCGACGCCGGCCACCAGGAACCATACGGCCGACTTGAGATGGAACCAGCCGATGCGCAGCGGGCGCGCGGCGAAGAAGCGGATCCCCGTGAACGCCAAGGGAAGGCCGATGACGATCGGGAGCCCGTAGGCCAGCGTCAGCGTGGCCGAGGCCCCGAGGACCCCGGTGAGGTCCGGCGCGATCTCGGGGTTCAGGATCAGCAGCAGGCCTGCCAGCAGGAGGGAGACCACCAGCGCGCACGCCGCGGCGTTCGCAATCAATCGGACGAGCGTGAGGATCCGGACGAGCACCCAGCGACTCTATCACGCCTCACTCTGAGGCCGGACGGCGTGTGCTAGATTCCGAAGGCCCGGCCCGACGGATCGTCCGCGCGGCCGGGCGGCGGATCGAGAGAGCACCGCGCCGCCTGCCGGAGCCAGGATGCCCGAGGATCTCACGCTTCGGATCGAGTCCAACCAGCCCCTCGGCGCGTCGTATTTCCAGATGTCCCTCAGCGCGGACGGCGTCCTCCCGCCGTGGAAGCCCGGCCAGTTCGCGATGCTCTCCCTCGGCGCCCGGCAGGACCCGCTCCTGAGGCGCCCCTTCAGCATCTACAACCTCCACGACGAAGCGGCGCGCACGCGCACCGTGAAGATCCTCTACAAGGTCCTCGGCCGCGGCACCGAGATCCTCTCACGAGCGCTTCCCGGAGCCCGCCTGGCGTGCCTCCTTCCCCTGGGAAGAGGATTCACCCCCGAACGGAATCCGGGGTCGCGGCTCGTCCTGGTGGCGGGAGGCGTCGGCGTGGCCTCGCTGCATCCGCTCGCGGCCGCGGAGATGCGCGCGGGTGGCGCCCCCCTCCTTCTCTACGGCTGCCGCACCGCCGCCGAGATCGTGGGCGCCGATCCGACGCGGGCCCTGGGGGTGGAGACGCTCCTCGCCACCGACGACGGATCGGCGGGGGCACGCGGCTTCGTCTCCGATCTCCTCGAGTCGGAGCTGCGCGCGCGGGGCGCGGAACGGCTCACCCTCTGCGCGTGCGGCCCCACGGCGATGTTGAGGGCCACCGCGGAGGTGGCGCGGCGGCACGGCGCGCGCTGCTACGTCTCGCTGGAGAGCTCCATGGCCTGCGGCTTCGGCGTCTGCGTGGGCTGCGTCGTGGGGGTGCGGCGCGCGGCAGAGGGCGGCGTCGCGTACAAGCGGACCTGCATCGAGGGGCCGGTGATGGACGCGGCGGAGATCGTGTGGTGAGCGGCGGCGTGGACCTCTCGGTGACGCTCGGGCCGCTCCGGCTCAAGAACCCGGTCCTGACCGCCAGCGGCACCTGCGGCTACGGCGAGGAGCTGACGCCGTACTTCGACCTCTCCCTCATCGGCGGCATCGTGACCAAGAGCCTCTCGCTGCGCCCGCGGGAGGGGAACCCCCCGCCGAGGCTCGCCGAGACCCCCTCGGGGATGCTCAACTCCATCGGGTTGCAGAACATCGGGGTCGAGGCCTTCGTCCGCGACCATCTCCCGGCCCTGTCGCGTCGCGGCACGGCCGTCGTCGCCAGCATCTTCGGCTTCACGAAGGAGGAGTTCGGCGAACTGGCGGCGCGGCTGGACGCCCTGCCGGGCGTCTCGGCCCTCGAGCTGAACGTCTCGTGCCCGAACATCTCGCGCGGCGGCGTGGAGTTCGGCGTGGATCCCGAATCCACCCGGCGCGTCACGGAGGCGGTCCGCCGCCGCACGCGCCTGCCCGTCATCGTGAAGCTCTCCCCCAACGTCACCGACATCACCGTGATCGCGCGCGCGGCCCTCGAAGGGGGCGCCGACGCCCTCTCGCTCGTGAACACCTTCTTCGGCATGAGCATCGACGTGGAGCGAGGGCGCAGCGTGCTCTCAACGGGCAGCGGCGGCCTGTCCGGACCCGCCATCCGCCCCATGGCGGTACACCTGGTACACGCGGTGGCGCGCGCCGTGAACGCGCCGATCATCGGCATCGGCGGCATCGCCACGGCGCGGGACGCTCTCGAGTTCATCCTGGCCGGCGCCTCCGCAGTGCAGGTCGGGACCGCCACGTTCGTGGACCCCGCCGCGGCCCCGAAGATCGTGGAGGGAATCGGCGAGCACTGCCGGCGCCATGGCGTCGCCTCGATCCGGGATCTGGTCGGCGCGGTCCGGCTCGAGGAGGGCGGCACCGGGGGCGAGGCCGGGTGAGCCGGCGGGCGATCGTGGCTCCGCGCGCGCGGGCGCGGTCGATGGCGGCGGCTCTGGCCGCCGCCGCGCTGAGCGCCGCCTGCGCCGGCGGTGAGCGCCCCTCCACATCCCCCGCTGCGCCCCACGTCCGGGTGGGCGACACTGAGACCGGCCTGGCCTCCTGGTACGGGCCGAACTACCACGGCCGGCTGACCGCCAGCGGCGAGAGGTACAACATGTTCGATCTCACCGCGGCGCACCGCACGCTTCCCTTCGGCACGACCGTCCGGGTGACGAACGTCGAGAGCCGGACGGCGGTGATCGTCCGGATCAACGACCGGGGCCCCTTCAAGAGAAAGCGCATCGTGGATCTGTCCTACGGGGCCGCGCGCGCCCTGGGGATGTCGCGAGGGGGGACGACGAAGGTGAGGCTGGAGATCGTGGCGCTGCCGGGCGAGAAGCGCGCCTCAGAGTACGTCGGTCCCGAGGACCTCCTCGAGCACGCGGTACGCGTCCAGTCCCTCCCCCAGGAGAGCCCCCGAGGGGCCGTAGATCTTCATGTGCGGCAGATCGGTGATCCCGTGCTGCTTCACCACGGCAGAACTCCAGTCCACGATGTCCACCCTGCGCAAGGCGACGTCGGGGCGCCTGGCGGCCAGGAGCCGGAGCTGGGGGTCGAGGGCGCGGCACGGAGGGCACCAGTCGGCGTAGAAGTCGAAGATGGTGTACTTGCCCGGGGCGAGGTGACTCTTGATGTCGAACGCCTCCCCCTTGGAGGCCACCTGCACGTCGCCCGGCAGGCCGGCCTGGGAGGGGGCCTGCGAGACGACGTACGCGCCGTAGCCCAGCGCGGCGCCGACCGCCACCAGGATCAGGGCCAGCACGGGGGGGCTCAGGCGTGAGAGAGCGTGCATCCCGGGATGCTAGGAGAGGAAGGCGGGAGCGTCAACAGCCGCCTCCGCGCGGTGCCCGCAAAGCGCTCACGCCCGTGGAAAGGCTCATCGTGGCGCTGGACGATTCCGATCGGGCCGCCGTGCGGCGCCTCGTCGCGGCCCTCAAGGGCAAGGTCGGCCTCTTCAAGGTCGGATTGCAGCTCTTCAGCGCGCTGGGCCCCGCCATCGTCCGCGAGATCCTCGACGCCGGAGAGAAGGTCTTCCTCGATCTCAAGGTTCACGACATCCCCAACACGGCCGCGCGCGCCGTCGGCGAGGCCTTCCGCATGGGCGCCTGTTTCACCGATCTCCATGTCACGGGTGGCGAGGCGATGCTGAGGGCGGCCGTGGAGGAGAAGCGCCGGATCCGCCCGAAAGGAACGGCGCCGCCGCGCCTCCTCGGCGTGACGGTCCTGACGAGCCTGGACGCCACCGCGCTGGCGGCCGTGGGCTTCCAGAGCGGGCTCCCGGAACTCGCTGTGGACCTCGCCCGCCTCGCGAAGAAGTGCGGGCTCGACGGCGTGGTCGCCTCCGCCCATGAGGTGGCCGACATCAAGAGCGCCTGCGGGTGGGACTTCCTCACCGTGGTGCCCGGCATCCGCCCCTCGGGGGCCGATGCGAGGGATCAGCGGCGAGCCGCGACTCCCTCGGAGGCGCTGCTCGCCGGAGCGGACTACCTGGTCGTCGGCCGCCCTATCACCAAGGCGCTGGACCCGGCGGGCGCCGCCGAGGCGATCCTGGCCGAGATCGAGGGGTGAGTGGGAGCCGGGTGGCCGGAACCGCAACGCGCCGTGACCTCGGCCATCGCCGCCGCGGCGATCGCCGCCGTTACGATGACTCTCTCCGCCGCCGCCGCCCCGGATCCAGCACCGTCAACGGCGTCCGGCCGGTCCGCGCCGGGCGAGCCGCCCGCGGCGCCGCTGACCAACGAAGACATCGTGAAGATGGCGGCGACCGGGATGGGCGCCGAGGAGATCCTCGCCCGCATCGCCTCCCTGCCTTCGCGCTTCGATGTCGATCCCGACATCCTCGAGGAGCTCCGCCTCGCCGGCGTTCCGGAGACGGTCATCGACGCGATGAAGCGGATGGCGCGCGCGCCGCCAAGCGCGAAGCCGGCGCCGCCGGCGGAGGGAGCGGCTCCGGGCTTCATCGAGATCGTCTTCGACGTGGAGAGCGGATCCCCGCCCGAGCGATCTTCCTTCGTGGCCCCGGCTGCCGCGCGCGATTCCGAAGGCGGGATCGCCCGGCGCTTGGAGCTGGTCTTTTTCGTGACGTGCACCCGCCCCCTGCACGTCCCCGATCAGTGGGATCGCGCCAGCCCGATGGGGGCGGAGCTCGGCCGCCATCAGATGCTCTTGTTTCGGGAGGGGACCACTCCCGTCCCCAGAGTGAAGAAGAAGGCGGACGGCTTCGTGTACCTCGCCTTGCCGCCGCGCGTGAGGTTCAGTGCGGAAGCGGGTGTTCACGCGGGCCGGATCGGCGTCGCCGCCCGGCTCGAAGGGGACGACAGATTCGGAGACGTCCTGGACGCCCGCTACGACTCCCTGACGGTGGAGCCGGGCCGCCTCAGCCGCATCGAGGTGAGGATCCGGTCCGGGATGGGCAAGAAGGGAATGGGGCGCGCGGCCGGAGGCGAGGTCGCGCTTCCGGATTCGTCCATGACCAGCCTCACCCGCGCCCTCCGTCAGGGCCCGGGTCTCCGCGCGACCATCGAGATCCTGCGCCTCGGCCTCCCCGAACCGGCGGGTCCGCTGGAGGAGGCGCCCCAGCCGGAGGCTCGGCCGCGGCCGGAGGAGCCTCCCTCATGAGACGGTGAATCGCCAGCGCCACGGCGCGGGCGCAGCGGGCCATGTTGTCGGGGCGCAGGTCCGTGGTGGCCGAGGGCACATCCCCGGAAGAGTGGTAACGCGGGTTGTAGTCGATCCGCACGCGCCCCACCTCGGGCCACCCGGGTGACTGCCACCCTTCCGTCTGCGCCAGATCGGCGCTCCGCCCCCACGCCGTCGTGAAGACGGTGGTGGCCGGCACCTTCGCGGTGAGGATCCCGAGCCCGTGGTGCTCCCTGGGCAGGAACACGTACGAGTCCGTGCCGCCCATGGAGGGGTTGGTGGTGTAGGTCCGAGAAAAACCGTCCCTTCCCGCCCTCTCGGCGGCGACCGACACCAGCGCTTTGAGGATTCTCCCGTTCCACGGGACGTCGTTCCCCTCGAAGTAGATCGCGTCGGTCTCCGTCCCCGTGCCCGTCTGATCGTAGTTGAAGACCCCGAGAAGGCTCGCCATCTCAGCGGCGCGGCTCTGCACGAACGCCTGCGTGGAATGCATCTCCGCCCCCCAGACGGCGAACCGGACCGCGGGCCGGCTCGCGGGGAGGAGCCCCAGCGAGGCGGCGTGCGCCAGCGACGCCGCCGCTTCCAGCAGGCTGGCCACCCCGGAGGCGTTGTCGTCGGCGCCTGGGCCTCCGGAGTCCGAATCGCCGTGGGCGCAGACCAGGTACCACCCGGGCGATGTGCCGGGAAGCGTCGCGACGACGGTCCGGGGGTGCCCCCGGCCCCGGCGCGTATCCAGCGTGAGGCGGGCGCGCACCTCGCGGCCCTGCTCGAGCCAGGCGCGGATCTTCTTGCCCGCGTTGAGGGAGACGCTCCACGCGGCGACGGTCCGGGCCGGATCGAGGGGAAGCGCCTCCGCGGGCGCCCAGTCGAGATAGCGGCCTTCCTCGCGCGGATGATCGGTGAGCACCGCCGTCGCTCCGGCGGCCCCCGCCTCGGCCGCAGCCGCGGTGGGCGCGCTGTCCGTCAGCATCGCCCAGGGAATACCCCGCCGCCCTTCCCGTGGAGCGGCCGTCAGGATTCGGATCTCGGTGACAGGGAGGCTCGCCGAGAAGCCCACCGGCCAGGCGTCCAGGGAAGCCTCCTCGGGCGTGAGGATCCGGGCCTCCCAGGAGATCTCCTCGTGGACATCGAGGAGAGGGTCTTCGACGACCGAGGTTTGGAGCCCCAGCGCGGACAGGCGGCGCTCCACGTAGTCCGCGGAGCGGTCCCCGGAGGCCGTCCCACCCATGCGCGGCCCGAAGGAGACCAGGTCCGCCACGGTTCGGTGAGTGCGCTCGCGGGAGACCGCCTGCACCAGCGCCTGCTCGCCGGCCGCGCCTGTCGGCGACGGCGTCTCCGCCGCGGACGGAGTCGCGGTGAGGACGAGGGCGAGAGGGACGAACGGCTTCAGGTAGAAGATTCCG
>CAYNUH010000065.1:10961-20655 GCA_964400605.1 uncultured Acidobacteriota bacterium
GCCTCACCTGGCCTCACCTGCGCGGACCCGGCGGGCAGCCTCCGATGGCCGCCGCTGCCGCGGTTTCGCGACGCCAGCAGCCCGGGCAGGGTGCGCGCCGCCTCCGTGCGGTCCTCCTGCGAGGCCATCACGACCGAGATGGTGCGGGAGACGCCCGGTTCCTCCATGGTGACGCCGTAGAGAAGCTCCGCCGTCTCCATCGTCCGCCGGTTGTGCGTGATCAGGATGAACTGCGTCTCGGCGGACATCATCTTCAAGAGAGTGCTGAAGCGGATCACGTTGGCTTCGTCGAGGGGGGCGTCCACTTCGTCGAGCAGGCAGAACGGCGACGGGGAGTACTTGAAGATGGCGAAGAGGAGGGCGATGGCCGTGAGGGCCTTCTCGCCGCCGGAGAGAAGGGAGATGCTCTGGAGCCTCTTCCCCGGCGGCTGCGCAATGACCTCGAGTCCCGCCTCCAGGACGTCCTCGTCCGCCTCCCCTTCCATGACCAGGCGGAGGTCGGCGCGGCCGCCGCCGAAGAGCGTCCGGAAGATCTCCGAGAACCCCACGCGGATCTTCTCGTAGGCGTCCAGGAAACGCTCCCGCGACTGCCGGTTGATCCGGACGATGGTGTCCCGCAGTGAGCGGATCGACTCGTCGAGATCCCGGCGTTGCGCGGTGATGAACGCGTAGCGCTCCTCCAGCTCGCGGTACTGCTCCATGGCCATGAGGTTCACCGGCCCCATCGCCTCCCGGGAGGCCTTCCATCCGGCCATCTCGGCTTGGACCGAGCCGGGATCCTTCGCCTTTTCCTCGTCGGTGAGATCGGCCTCGGCGGCCTCGAGGGAGGGAAGCCCCCTCTCCGCCATCCTGGCCTCCAGATTGCGGCGATCGCCCGAGAGATGCTCCTCTTCCAGCGCCAGCGCGTGGATCTTCCCGCGGACGGCGTCGAGACGCTCCCGCGCCTCCCGCACCTCCCTGTCGAGCCCGCCCAGCGACTGGCGCCTCTCGATGAGCGCCGCCTCCGCCGAGGCGAGCGCCCCTTCGGCCAGGATGCGCTCGGCCATCCTGTCGGCGAGGGCGGCCGACTCTTCCGCAATGCCAGATCGTGCCTCCTGGAGACGCTGCGCCCACTGCACACGATCGGCCGCCTCGCGGTCCGCCCTCTGCCTCAGATCGGCGAGCGTCTCCGCGTGCCGGAGCGTCTCAGCCTGAAGCGCGGATCGGCGCTCACGCGCGGCGGCCGCCGCGGCCCTCAGGTCCGCTAGCGATTCGGCGCCGCGTCTCAGGGCGGCGCGCATCGAATCCACCGCACCGCTCCCGGACTCCACCGCGCGCTGCAACTCATCGTGGCGCCGGAAGGCGTCTTCGACGAGCGCGGCCGCCCGCGCCAGGGAGGCCGCGACCGAGGCCAGGTCCTCACGGAGCCGGGACCGCTCTCCCGCATGGGCCTCGCGGCGCAACGCCAGCCGGTAGAAATCGCCCTCGAGAGACTCGGCCCGCAGGCGCGCCGCCTCGGTTTCCTTCCCCGTCTCCGCGTCGCGAAGCCGCCACACCGCCTCCTCCGCCCGGAGGGCCGCCGTGCGCGCTTCAGCCTCGACGATCTCCCGTTCGAGGCTGCTGATGCGTTCGCGCACGGCCTCGGCGTCGGCCGCGAGGCGATCGAGGAGCCGCTTGAGAGTCATCACGCCGGCCTCTTCGGGAAGCTCCGCCCCACCCTCGATCCAGCCGTCCCGTGAGAGGAGATCTCCCTGCAGCGTGACGATGTCCCGCCCGGAGAGAGCGCGTCGCGCGGCGAGGGCCGCATCGAGGTCGCGTGCCACCACGACGCGATCGAGGATCGGCGCGATCCCCGGCACATCGGCCGCGTGCGCGCGCAGGAGATCCCTGAGGGTGCCGAGCAGGCCCGGCGCCGTGGCCGCCCGCGCTTCGGGAACCGGGGCGGGCGGGGCGCCATCCGCCGGGATGAGGACGGCGCGGCCCCGGCCTCGGGACTTCAGCGCCGCCACGATGGCCACCGCCTCCTCCGCCGACGTCGTCAGACGACCCCGCAGGAGACCCTTAAGCGCGGCGTCCACGGCCCTGTCGAGAGGCTCCGGCGGCGACAGCATGTCTTTGAGGCGTTGGCCTGGCGCTCCTGCGTCCGGCGCGCCCGAGTCCGAAGCCTCGTTCTCATCCACCGCTTCGAGGCTTGCGATCCTCTCTCCGAGGGCGGCCAGGCGGCCGCGCCTCTCCTCCCGCTCGAGAAGGAGCGCCTCGCGTCTCGCTGTCTCATCCCCGAGCGCGCGCGCCGATGCCTCCGCGCCCTCCCTCACCTCACGAAGGCGCCGTGCCGCCGCCTCCAGCCGCGCCTCCTGTTCCGACCGGCGAGCGCCCAGCGCGGCCGATTCGGCCTCCAGCTCGGCGGTGAGGCGATCCAGATGGGCCTCTTCCTGGCCGCAGCGCGCCCGCACCTCGGCCAGCCGCCGCATCTCGTTGCGGCACTCGCTGAGGGCCCCCGCCGCGGAGACGAGATCCTCGCGCGCGGCGTCAAGCTGAGCCTCGGCCGCGAGGAGCTCGGCCTCGTCCATCCGGAGCGCCGCCTCGCGATCGGTCGCGGCCGCCGCCGTCCTATCCGCCTCCTCCGCGGCCGCAAGCAGGTCCGCGCCCAGCGAGACGCCGCGTGCCTCGGCCTGCTCGAGCCGGTCGGTCACGAGGTCGATCTCGGCGCCGCCGCGGGCGATGCGCTCCGCCGCCTCCGATTCCTGATTCCGGCGGCGTTCGAGGCTCCCCTTGAGGAGGTCGAGGCTGCGATCGAGGGCATGGAGGGCGTCGCGGGCGGCCTGATGGCGCGTCTCGTCCTCCATGAGCGCCTCCCGGGCGGCCTGAAGCGCCGCATCGGCCCGGCTCAGGCCCGCCGCCGCCGCGGACTCTTCCTTCTCCAGCTCGTCGCGCCGGGACCTCTGAAGACGGGCCGACTCCCGAAGCTCGCGACCTTCGTTATGGAACAGGAGGCGCTCGGCCCTGTCGATCGAAGCGCTGAGGCGCGCGTAGCGTCGCGCGCGCGCCGCTTGCCTCTTCAGAGCGTTGATCTGTCTCTCGATCTCGCCGACCAGGTCGTTGACACGGAGAAGGTTGGCCTCCGCCGCCTCGAGCTTCGCCTGCGCCTGCCGCTTGCGGACCTTGTAGAGTGCGATCCCTGCGGCCTCCTCGATGAGCACCCTTCTTTCGCGCGGCCTCGAGGAGAGCACCGCGTCCACCCGTCCCTGCTCGATGACGGCGTACACGCCGCTGCCGACACGGATCTCGGCCAGGAGCTCCTGGACGTCCCTCAAGCGACTCTTCTGACCGTCGATGAGGTACTCACTCTCGCCCGAGCGGAACAGCCGCCTCGTGATGAGGACCTTCCGCGCGCCGGCCACCGCGAGGCCGTCGGGGTCGCCCTCATGACCATCGCCGCTGCCGCCGCCGTGTCCGTTCCCTTCGCCGCTCTCGGGCACTTCCGGCCCGGACAGGTGGAGGGAGACCTCCGCCATACCGAGGGGCTTCCGGGCCTCGCTGCCGTTGAAGATGACGTCGCCCATCTGCTCGGCGCGGAGGCTGCGCGTGCTCTGCTCGCCGATGACCCAGCTGAGGGCGTCCGCAATGTTGCTCTTGCCGCAGCCGTTCGGGCCCACGATGGCGGTGATGCCGGGGCCGAAGGTGAACTCCGTCGGCGATGAGAACGACTTGAAGCCGTTCAGCTCGATCTTTTCGAGTCGCAGCATCGCTGAGGGACACCTCCGTGGCACGGCGCCGGCCGCCCCTCGCCGCCCGGCATCCGGACCGGCAGCCTCGAGGCTGCACGCGGCGGCCCGATGGCCGCGCATCATATCACATGCGGCACGGCAAGCTCGGCCTCGACCCAACATATGGGGGCCCGGGATGTGGACTACCGCTACATCCGGTGCCGATAGCCCCTGGACAGGAGAGTGGAAATGCCGCGCCGGACGGGACCTCCAGGACGGTCGCGCGGGAACGGCCGCCGGGTGCAGAGTGCCGGGTGCCGGGTGCCGGGTGCCGGGTGCCGGACTCAGAAGGAGCGTGAGGTGATGAAATCGCAGACGTCGAGAAGCGAGCGGCGTGAAGGGGATTCGGGGAAGCCGCCCAAGCGAGCCCGCGCCTGCTCGCAGTATCTCACGGCCAGGGCGCGCGCCCTCTCGAGACTCCCGTGCCGGCGGATCTCGCCCACGACGTCGGCGAGGGACACGCGGTCGAAGCCGCGATCCTCGAGAAGGCGGCGCACCATCTCCCGGTGCCGCTCCTGTCCCTTCTCCAGCAGATAGATGAGCGGCAGCGTGAGCCGCCCCTCGCGCAGATCGCTCGCAACGGGTTTGCCGAGAACGGACGGGTCGGCGGTCAGGTCGAGCATGTCGTCGACGATCTGATAGGCCATGCCCAGATTCAGGCCGAACTCCGCCAGATCGGCCTCGCGATCGACCGGAAGGCCCGCCAGCAGCGACGCCACCCGTGCGCACCCCGAGAAGAGAAGCGCCGTCTTGCGGCGCATCACCTCCAGGTGTTCGGCCTCGGTGATGTCCGCGCGGCCGTTGATGTCCGACTGCATGATCTCGCCCTGGATCATCTCCAGCGTGATCTCGCAGAGGATCTTGATGGCGCGGAGGTCGTCGGCGCTGAGAGCCGCGTTCATGGCCTTGAGGTAGATGTAGTCGCCCAGCAGGACGGTCAGGTGGTTCCCCCAGCGGGAGTGCACCGTGGATCGGCCTCGCCGCAGCGAGGAACCGTCGATGACGTCGTCGTGGACGAGGGTGGCGGTGTGGATCAGCTCGAAGACCGTGGCGAAGAGGAGGTGTTTGTCGCCGCGGTAGCCCGCCATCCTCGCGGTGAGCAGCAGAAGGGCCGGCCGGATACGCTTGCCGCCTCCCTCGGATAGGTATCGCCCGATCGTGCGGATGATGCCCACGTCCGAGTCAAGGCTCCGGGCCAGTTCCTTCTCCACGGCGAGGAGGTCGGCCTCCACGGGAGCCAGGATCTCGGCAAGGATGGACGGCGGCGCGCTGCGGCGCGCGGGCGCCACGATGCGGGCGCCGTCCACGTCAGCACCCCCCGCCGGAGGAGGAGCCTGAGTCCTGGTGCGGACCCACGGCGGCCGGAACCGGCTCGAAGCGCCGCGATCCCGCGGGGCGTCCGTCGCGGAAGAAGTACACGACGCCGCGTGAGTGGTACCACCACTCCTCCCGGGGGCCGTCGGGCCCGACGCCGGGAGCCTCCCTTTCGGGCAGCCCCAGGGACCTGAGTATGCGCCCCTTCGGGGAATCTTCCCCCAACTCCTCGAGGCGGCGCCCCACCTCCGGCCAGTCGGGGTTGAGCGACAGCGTCAGGTCCACGTGGAGCGTCTCGCCGCGTTTCAGGTCGGAGGTGATCTCGCGATCCGGCGGAAGGGCAAAGCGGACGACGTCGAAGCCGACCGGATCGTAGAAGCGCAGGAAGTAATCGTCGAAGGAGCGATCGCGCGCGACGGAGATCTCGTAGAAGCCGTTCTCGTCGGTGGCGGCCCGGGCGGCCTCGGCCACCTGGCCGCCGGAGGAGAACTTCGGCAGCGTGATGCCGCGGCGCGTCTTGAAGATCCTGACGGTCTGCCCGGCGACGCCGCGTCCATCCGGATCGAGGATCCGCCCCTGCACGCGGACGCTCCTGCCGGCCGCCTGCGCGGCGGGGCCGCCCGCGGCGAGGGCGAGCGTCACGAGCGCCGCCGCGGCGCGCGACGGGCGGACGGAGGAGATTTCTCTCACGTCTGTCGGCCTACCGGTAGTTGGTGATCTCGATGTGGCAGCCCAGCTCGGCCTCGCGGAGGGAGCGGATGACGATCTGAAGATCATCCTTCTTGCTTCCCTTGACGCGGACCTGGTCGGCGAGGATGGACGCCTGCACCCTGAGCTTCAGATCCTTCACGCGCTTGACGATCTCTTTCGCCTTCTCCGCCGGGATCCCGTTCTGGATGTCGATCTTCTGGGTCGCCCGTCCCGTGGGGGTGGTTTCGGGATTCGAATGCGTGAGCCCCTTCAGCGGCACGGCCCTCTTGGCGAGTCGCTGCGCCAGCACTTCGGAGAGGCTCTTCAGCTTGTAGGTGTCGGCCGCGACGAGGTGAAGCGTGTGCTCCTCCCGGCGGATCTCGGCGCCGGCCCCCTTGAAGTCGAACCGGGTGGAGATCTCCTTCATGGTCTGCGTCACGGCATTGTCCACCTCGAACAGATCGATCTTGGAGACAATGTCGAAGGAGTTCTCGGAGGCCATGATCCCCTTGCGGCGACGCGTGAAGAGCGCGGCATGTTACCACCCACCCCCGCCTGCGGCAACAGCGACCGCGCCTCCTACGGCGGCGTGGGGGAGACGTCCTGATCGATGATCCGCGCGCCCGCGGGCGGGTCGAAGCTGAAGAGGCCGCGCGGCAGCGGAATGTTTTCCTCCACGTCGCTGAAGACGGCGCCTATCCGGTTTCCCATTCGGTCCACGGCCGTGATGGCGACGACGGCGAGGTTCTCCGGCCGCACCTCGACCAGCAGCCTCTCGTGCTCTTCGCGCGCCTGCCGCGGCACGAGCCGCAGCACGACGTCGCCGCGGTGCAGCACGGACACCGTGTCCAGCCCCCCGGCCTCGTAGGCGGCCTCCAGACTCCCGCCCGAGAGGATCGCGAAGGCGCCGCCGCGCTTCCACGCGGCCACCGAGCCGCGGTAGACGACGCCGTCATCCGGAAGCAGCAGCCAGGTGTGGACGCCGTCGCTGACGGCGGTCTTCTTTTCGGGATCGGTGTAGTCCCAACGCATCAGGTCGGGCCGGCTCATCACGAAGCGGCCGCTCTCGGACTGTGGCAGCCCGAGGCCGGAGGAGACGAACGTCTGCACGAAGCGGCCCCGCATGGAGGTGACGCCCTGGAGGCGCCGGTCGAGCCGCGAGAGGATCTCCCGAGCGGCCTCCTGCTCGCGGAGCGCGTCCTCCTTCTCGCCCGCCGTGCCGGGGAGGACAGTGAGCCACACCACCGCCGCGGCCGCCGCGCGCGCCCGCCACGCGGCGCGGACGCCAGCGATCTCGCGCAAGGATTTCATCCGACCCATCCTACCACCGCCGGTCTCTCCGGGATGATCCACGGAGCGGCGGTCTTTGAAAACCTGACGAGGGTGCAGTAGGATCCCTGTGCCGTGGATACTTCCCTGATGCGCCGGCGAAAACGGCGGCTGTGGCTGCGCTGCTGCGCGGCGATCCTGCCCGCCATCGTGGCGCTCTCGATGATCCACATGGCCTCGCCGCACTCCCAGGCGCCCAGCCAGTGCTGGACCTGCAAGGCCCTCGACACCCCGGCGCTGGCCCGCGCGGGAACGTGTCTCTCGGTCCCGGCCCCACCCCCCACACCGATGGCCGCCGAGCCGGCCGAACGCCCGGTCCGATTGGGCGTCCTCCACTTCAGGCCCCTCCGCGCCCCTCCACTAATGCCCGTCGTCTGACCGTCTCGCCTTGAGTCAAATCGAGTAACGCGCGGTCGAGGGGACCGCCAGACATCCCGGGATCGGACGCCTCCCGGCGGCGATCCCAAGGAGCCACGGCCAACGGAGGTGTCCATGAACATCAGGAATGCAAGCGCTCGGGCAGCCGCACTGACGGCCCTCATTCTGATCACACCCGCCGCGGCGCAGGAAGCGACGGCATCACCGCCGGCGCCGCAACAGCCGGCCGCGCCGGAGATCGAGGCGCTCGATCGCGAGGTCGAGGCGCTGAAGGAACTCGTTCGAGCGCTCGAAGAGAAGATCGCCTCGATGACCGCGGCGCCACCGGCGCAGGCTTCGACGGGTGACGCCGAGGCGCTCAAACGCGAGGTCGAAACCCTGAAGGAACTGGTCCGTGCGCTCGAAGAAAAGATCGCCTCGATGACCGCGGCGCCATCGCCGCCCTCCCCCGCGGAAGTCTCGCACAGCTCCCCCGCGCCATTGGCCGCCCCGGAGCCTCAGCCCCTGACTCTCTTCCGGACCCAGAGCGCTTACATGAACGTCAGCCTCGACGCGCTCTTCGACATCGGCACCTCCAGCACACCCGAGGTCTCGGGGCTTCTGAACCTCGGTGATCACGACCCGAGCGCGCGGGGGGCTACCCTTCCGAACACGGAGATCGTCCTCGAGGGGGCGGTCGACCCCTACTTCAAGGGTCTTGCGGACATCGTCTGGAAGCTCGACGAGAAGGGGGAGACAGGGGTTGAGCTTGAGGAATCGTACATCGTGACAACCGCGCTCCCCGGGCACCTCAGCTTCAAGGCCGGCCAGTGGTTCACCGATTTCGGTCGGCACAACCCGAGACATCCACACCAGTGGGATTTCGTCGATTTGCCCCTCGTCCTGAGCCGTCTCTTCGGGCCGGACGGACTCCGGAACCCGGGGGTCCAGGTCTCTTGGCTCGCCCCGACCCCCTTCTTCCTCGAGACGCGCCTGACTATCCTGAACGGCGTGGGAGAGACGGCGTGGAGCTTCCGCAACCTTGAGAGCACGGATTTCCACGGTCGCGCAGGGGTAGACCGTCCCGTCAAGAGCCTCGGCGACCTCGTCTATAGCCCACGGATCGCCGCCTCCTTCGAGCTGGGTCCGTCGAACACCCTCGTTCTGGGAGCCACGACCGCTTTGGGGCCCAACAGCGCCGGGGACGACACCGGCACGAGCATCTACGGTTTCGACGTCTACTGGAAGTGGCGCCCCGAGCGAGCGATGAAAGGCTTCCCCTTCTTCTCCCTACAGGCCGAAGGAACGAAGCGCCGCTACGAGGTTGGCGAGGACCCGGCGGCGGGTCTGCCCGCCGAGACGTTGCGGGACGATGGCTTCTACGCTCAATGCCTGTGGGGTTTCCGGCCCCGCTGGGTCCTCGGCCTCCGGGGCGAGGCGGTCGGCGGCGACCGGGGCGCCTTTCCGGACGAGGGCGTCTTTCGAGCCGGCCGGACGCGTCTCTCCACGAACCTGACCTGGTATCCCTCGGAGTTCTCGAAGCTCCGCTTCCAGTACAACCGCGACTCGGGCCGGATCGTGGGCGACCAGAACTCGCTCTGGGTCCAGATGGAATTCCTACTCGGCTCCCATGGAGCCCACAAGTTCTGAGGCAGACATGAAAACGTCTCGATTCATCCTGGGATGTCTCCTCTTCTTTCCCTCCCTCGTCACTGTCGAGGGAAGCTCCCGAGGGGAGCCGGCGGGCGGCAGACGCGTCGAGGTGATCGCCACCCTGCCAAACCTTGCGTCCATCGCCTCGGCCGTCGGCGGCGACCGCGTCACGGTGACGAGCATCGCAACGGGAGCGCAGGACGCACACTTCATCGACCCCAAGCCCTCTTACATGGCAAAGATGCGCAAGGCCGATCTGCTCCTCATCAACGGGCTTGAGCTCGAGATCGGCTGGATCCCACCCCTCACCGAGGGGGCACGGAACCCGAAGATCCAGCGCGGGGCACCGGGGTACATCGACTGCTCCGCCGGGATCCCGGTCGTCGAGGTGCCAGCGAGTCTGAGCCGGGCGGAGGGGGACGTCCACCCGTACGGCAACCCGCACTACCTGACCGACCCGATCAACGCCGAGATCGTTGCGGGGACGATCGCGGCGGCGCTTGCGAAGGCCGACCCCGCCGGCGCCGACGTCTACGAGGCCGGACGCAAAGGTTTCGTGAGGGACCTGCACGAGGCGGTCTTCGGCAAGGAGCTGGTGGAGCTGG
>CAYNUH010000066.1:0-20622 GCA_964400605.1 uncultured Acidobacteriota bacterium
CGTCCTGCATGTACTCGATCGACTTGCGGTACCACTGGTTGTTGAACGACGAGAAGTGATGCGCGGAGGACTCCCACTGCGCCACGATGTCGGGATGGCATCCCTTGTTGCCGCAGGACTTCGACTCGAGGAAGAAATCAGACGGGATGAGACGGTCGCCCACGGTGCGGACGGAGGAGGGGAAGAAGGGCGTCCCGTCGCCGGCCCCTTCCCGGTCCGCGGTCAGCGGGGGCAGGGGTGGGTTCTCGATGCGGTGGCCGGGAGGCGGGACCGCCAGCGAGAAGGCGCGAACTCCGGCCGGAGCCATGACCGCGAGGACGAGGAGGACGGCGCCGCCGGCCAGGATGCGATCCGTGCCGGACACAGGAGCCACGAGGACCCTCCACGCGCGCGCCACGAGCGCCGCCGCTCCCGTCAGGAACGATCCGACGTGCAGGTACAGCGCCCAGCGGTATGGACTCGCGGTGCCCGCGAAGGTGAGGTAGGCGCCCGTCACCACCACGATCCCGGCGCACGCGAACACGACGCGGCCGAGCGCGCCCCGCAGGCCCGCGCCCACGCCCTCGCGCGCGGCGAGGACCATCCGGCGGATCAGCCATGCCGCGACCGGGACGCCGAGGATCACGTGGGCCACCACGTTGGCGTGGTAGAAGATTGTGGCGGAGTCCACCGAAGCGAGGTAGGAGGCGTTAAGAGTCTCGAGAGCCAGAAGGGCGAGCCCGATGCGTCCCGGCGTGGAGGGGTCGCGCCGGAGGGCGGAGGGGATGGTTGCGGGCAAGGTCATCTCCGAGTGGGACGCGAGACGAGGCGAACCAAGTCTAGGAGCAGAACCCGTGCCGGGCAAGAAGGGGGTGGGCGCGGCCTCTGCCCGGCCCCCACGCATAGGCCCTATGGCCGATGGGCGCCGCCGGCGGAATTCCTATGAACCGCCTGCCGGACGGAGTGACCTGCCGCCCTCCCGTCTCCCGTGTCGCATTCGGGGGATCTCTGAACTAGAATCCGGCCGCCCCGGCACGACCCGACCCGGGGAGAGGTCCCGCGATGAAGATCTTTCCCCTGACTGACCCGTGTCAAGGAGGCGATGGATGAGGGGCGGCGTCTTTGAAGGAAGGAGATGGGCGCGCGTGCTCGTGGCGGTGGTCGTGGTAGGCCTGGTCGGCGCTCCGGCCGCGGGCAGGGAGAAGAAGGAGAAGGAGAAGGGTGACCAGGGCGCGGCGGCGTCCTCGCCCGTCATCGCGCGCGTCAACGGGGAAGACGTTACCAAGTCCGAGTTCGACGCCGTCCTCAAGGCGAACCAGCGCTTCTTCGACCTGACCAGCCAGTCCGTGCGGGCCCGCCTGCGCGGCCGGCCGCTCACCGAGTTCCTCTTCTGGGAAGAGATCGTGAAGATCCGTGCGATTGCGCAGAGGCACAAAGACGCGCTACCGGATCTGAAGGCCGCCATCGACAAGATCCACGAGCGGATCTCGGCCGGCGCCGACTTCGCGGAGGTCGCCAAGGAGGTCTCCCAGGAGCCGGGAAGCGCCGCCCGCGGGGGCGCCCTGGGCAGGCCTCAAGAGTTCACCGACCTCGTCGCTCCCTTCAACCATGTCGCCCTCTCGGCCAGGAAGGAAGGCGAGGTGCTCGGTCCCGTGCTCACGATCTTCGGCTACCACCTGATCAAGGTGGACAAGATCTACCCGCCCATGCCGACCGAGGGCAAGGAGAAGCGGGTGGACGTGAGGCACATTCTCTTGAGGCTGCCGTCCTCCGGCGGGGATCCGAGGGTGGAGGCGGACGAGGCCGCCAAGGCCGCCCGGGTGGAGATCGTCGATCCGGCCTACTGCAAGAAGCTCCCCTCCTTCTGCGGGGAGGAGGCCGGATCGTGAGCCGCCGGGCGGCGAGCACGCTGGTCGCCGGGGCGGCGGTGGGCCTCCTGGCGGCCGCCTCATGGGTCGCGGCCGCGCCGCCGGCCCCCGCTCCCGCCAAGCCGGCCAAGGAGTTCTTCCGGTTCGAGGTCCCCGCGATAGACGGCGGCACCATCTCCAGCGGCGAATTCGCCGGCAAGATCCTCGTGGTGGATATCTGGGGAACCTGGTGCGGCCCGTGCCGGCAGATCGTCCCGCACCTCGTCGGGCTCCAGTCCCGATTCCGATCGAGGGGCGTCGAGGTGGTCGGCATCAGCGTCGAGCTGCCGACGGCGGACTACGAAACGGCCGTGAAGCGGGTGAAAGAGTTCGCCGGAGAGTTCCGGATCAACTACCGCCTCGGGATGCTCAACGACCAGGCCTACGACCAGATCCGCCAGGCGATGCGCTACGACGAGGATTCGTTCCCCGTGCCCACGACGCTGGTGCTCGACCGCGAGGGGGCCATCATCGCCAGGTACCCGGGGTACTTCTTCGGCCAGGAGAAGGAGATCGCGGAGCTGATCAACCAGCGGCTGGCCCGCGAGTCCGGAGGGTCCGGCTCGGGTCCCTGACCCTGCCGCGGCGCCGCCGGCTGAGGGCGCCCTTCGAGAATGAGCGTCGAGGATCTCACGGCGCGCGTGCGCGGCTTCCTCAAACGCCGCGGCGCCCCCGCCTCCAGCCTTCTCCTGGCGGAACGCTTCCTCAAGATTCTCCCGCCCGGTGAGGCTCTCGCGACGAGGATCCTGGATCCGATCCTCCGGCCCGCGGGGCTCTCGTATCTTCCCGACACGGGTTGGTGCCTCGGGAAGGAAGCGCGGAGCGAGAGCCCCGAGGCCGCGCCGAGGCAGGTCGCCTGCGCCGTGGCGGTCGCGCGCGGGGCGATTCTCGGTTTGTGCCTCCGCGAGGTGGAACCGAACGCCGGGGAGGCGCCGCCGGCGATCGAAGCCGCGGCTCCCCGGATCGTCGCGAGGCTCCACTGGCCCTCCATCGCCCGGATCCTGGAAGGGTCCGAGGCGGTGTTCATGGACCCGCGCGTGGAGGCGCCGCCTCTGCTGGCGGGGCTGTCGCGGCGTGCTCTGCCGCGCCCCGCGGCCGTGCGCTCGCTCACCGCGGCGGTGCGCGGGGCGGTGCGGATCCGGCGCGGCAGCGCTCCGGAGGAGATCTGCCACGCCCTCGGCTGCGCCCACCGCGAGGGGGACGCTCCGGCCGATGCAGCCGGGACCATCGCGGCGTGCCTCGCCGCCGCCGCTACGAGGCGGGGCGGTCCCTCCGCTCGCGGCGCCGCCCCCGAGGAGCGGGCCGGCCGCGAGGAGGGGACGCTCCATCCCACGGCGCGCGCGTTGAGTCCCGCGTTCCTCTCCCGTGTCCCCGCCCTCCCCGGCGTCTACCGATTCCTCGACGAGGCCGGATCTCTCCTCTACGTGGGGAAGGCCGCCAACCTCCGCCGCAGGCTCTCCACCTACGCGTCCCTCGCGGCCGGAGGCCCCGTCCCCGGCGGCCGGCCCAGGCGGCAGGGCGCCTCCCCACGCCTCGAAGCGGATGCCAAGCGGGCGACGCGGGTGCTCGGCGCGCTGTCGCGGGTGGAGTACGAGGTTCTCGGGTCGGAGCTCGAGGCGTTGCTCAAGGAGGCGCGGCTCATCGAGAGCCGGTCGCCCCGGGACAACATCCAGCGCGAGGTGCACGAACGCTCGCTCGCCTACGCGCCGGGGCGCAGCCACGCTCTCGTGCTGCCGGCGCGGCAGCCGGGCGCCGCGACCGCCGTCTTCGTGCGGGACGGCCGTTACGCCGGAGGGGCGCGGCTGGGCCCGCGCGGAGGGGGTACGAAGCAGGCGGAACGGATCCTGAAGGAGTTGCTCGGGCCGGCGCGCGGGCGGCCGGTGCGCGCCTCGCTCGAGCGCGACACGCAGATCCTCAACTCCTGGCTGGCCCGGAACGCGGACGCCGTCTCGCGCGTGGACCTGGACTCCTGCCGCTCCGCGGCCGAAGCGCTGCGGATCCTCGAGGGCGCGCGCCGGGAGATCGCCTCGGGGTCCGCCGAGGTGACGCTGCGCCGGCCGAGGATCTAGCGGCGCGGGGAGCCCGCCGGCCCTCTCACGACGACGCCCCCTTTCATCACGAACCCCACGCGCCGCATCGCCCCGATGTCGGTGATGGGGTTCCCCTCCACGGCCACGATGTCCGCGTACCGGCCGGCCGCGATCGATCCGATCCTGTCGGCCATCCCGAGCAGATCGGCGGCTCCCCGGGTGGCGGCAAGGATGGCGTCGGCCGGCTTCATCCCGTACTCGACCATGAGGGCGAACTCGCGGCCGTTCTCGCCGTGGGCGAAGACGCCCGCGTCGGTGCCGAAGGCGATGGGCACGCCGGCGGCGATCGCCTTGCGGAAGCCGGCCACACGCCCCGCGTCAGCGATCCGCGCCTTGGCCATGGATTCCTCCGAGATCCGAAGCCGCTCCGGATCGTCGAGGATGGCGCGCAGCGCGATGTGGGTGGGCACCAGATACGTGCCCCGCTGGCGCATCAGGGCCACGCCTTCGTCGTCGAGCAGGCTGCCGTGCTCGATGGAGGCCACGCCCGCCCGCACGGCCGCCTTGATCCCCTCGGTGGCGTGCGCGTGCGCCGCCACCTTCATGCCGAGGCGACCGGCCTCCTCCACCGCCGCGCGAAGCTCCTCGTCGCTGTACTGCTGGATCTGCAGGGGGGCCCTCTGGGAGAGGACGCCTCCGGTGGCCAGCACCTTGATCACGTCGGCGCCCCTCTTGCGCTGGCGTCGGATCGCTTCCCGCACGCCGGCGGGGCCGTCGGCGATGGCGCTCAGGGCCGGCATCGTCAGGAAGGGCGAGACGTCGTTGAGGTCGCCGTGGCCGCCGGTGATGGACAGGCTCTCTCCCGCCGAGACGATGCGCGGCCCGGGCAGTGCGCCGGCGTCGATGACCCTCTTCAGATCGATGTCGTTCGCCTGGAAGGCCCCCAGGTTGCGCACCGTGGTGAAGCCCGCCTCCAGCGTCACGCGCGCGTTGACGGCCCCGTAGAGCGCCTGCTCCACGGGTGAGCGGCGCAGAACCCAGTCGGCCAGGGGCCCCGGGTTGATGGTCAGATGGGTGTGGCAGTCGATGAGGCCGGGAATCACGGTCCACGCCGACAGGTCCACCACCTCGGCGCCCTCGGGCCTCGCCAGGTCTGCCTCCCGGCCGACTGTCTCGATCCTCTCGCCGCGGACCACCACGGCCATCTTCTCCTTCAGGCTCCCGTCGGTGGTGTCGAAAAGGCGCCCGGCGCGGATGTAGATCGTCTTCGCCGCCCCGGGCGCCGCCTCGGCGGACGCCGGCGATCCGGCCGCGGCGGCGAAGAGCAGCGCGGTCGCGAGCGGCGCGAGAATCGAAAACCGGGTCGGCCCGCCGGGCGGGCGAGCCGCGGGCGTGGCGGCCGTCGGTCGTGGCATGGTCTTCCTCCTTCGGAATCGTGGGTCCCGAGCCGGCCATCCTAGCCGCGAGCGCGTCCGAAAGCGACCGCCGCGCGGGGACGGCGCGCGCAGGCCGTCTCCGCAACCGGGCCCATGACCCGGGCTCTGGTTTATGGCGGGGCCGGGCCAGGGTATGTAAGATCCCGCCGCGGAAGGCGGAGCGAAGGATGAAAGCGATCACGAAGAAGGCTGTCGCCGTCGTCTCAGACCTGTTCTTCAAGAGCAAGATCCAGCAGACCGCCGAGGTGCTCGACCTCAGCGTGCATTTCGTCTCGAGCGAGGCGGCCCTGAGGGACGCCCTCGCCGCGGGCGGCGTCGGGCTCGTCATCGTCGATCTCGGCATCCGTTCCGTGGATCCGCTCGCCGCCATCGCCCTGGCCGCCACGGCCGCCGGAGTGCGATCGGTGGCGTTCGTATCCCACGTCGATGAAGAGGCGCAACGGCGCGCTGTCGAGGCGGGCTGCCATGAGGTGATGCCCAAGTCGGCGTTCACGAGAGACCTGCCCCGCATTCTTCAGCGAGACCTGACGGCCTAGCAGGCATGGGAGGGCGGCATGGTGCGCGGAAAGTCGTCGGCGATTGTGACCCTGGTGGCGGCCGGTTTCCTCTTCACGGCGGCGGCCCATGCGGACACGAGGAGGGCAGGGAAAAGTGATTTACTGCTCGGCCTCGGCGCCATCACGAGCCAGGAGGCGACCATCGTCGGGTCACTGACGCTGGACGCGGGCGACGGGTCCACCTTCAACTTCCAATACCGGTACCACTTCAACGAGAACGTCGGCCTGGAGGTGGACCTGATCGGCGAGTCGGAGCGGACGCACCTGAAGCTGGGCGGCTTCACGCTCGATTCGGTGGACTCGGAGACCGATTTCTTCCTCGTCAATGCGCTCTTCAACCTGTCGGAGACCCCCATCTCCCCCTTCGTCGCCGTCGGGGTCGGTCGTTACGACCACCAGGCGAATGCGGCACTGATCCAGGAGGGCGGTCCCGTCTTCGACGCCGCGGTGGGGCTGGACGGGAGGACCGGCGGGCACCTCATCTGGGCCTTCGAGGCGCGGTACCTCAACTACGAGTTCGCAGACTTCCAGGACGATTGGAACCGGCTCGTCTTCTCAGGTCAGATGGGGTTCCACTTCTAGGCAGGGCCGACACGCGGCCGGCGCGGCAGGGCCGGGAGGGCGTCTCAGGCCGCCGGAGCGGCGGCGGGGACTGCGGGGGTCGCGCCGGCGGGGACGAACGGGCCGATGGAGGGACGCCCATCGGGGGCGTCAAGTGCGGCCTGAGCGAAGAACGTCTCGATCGCTTCGACGAAAGCGCCGGAGTCCTTCAGCGTGGAGATACGCTGCCTGAGCGCCCGCCCGCCGGGCAGCCCGTGCGTGTACCAGCCGGTGAACGTGCGGATCTTGTGCAGCGCGAGCTTCTCCTCCTCGCTCCGGCGCAAGCGATCGAAATGGTGGAGGATCAGCGCGCGGCGGTCCTGCATCGACGGAGTGAGGGCGGCCATCTCCTCACGGCCCGCGCCCCGAACGAGCGCCGCGATCTGGCGGAAGATCCAGGGGTTCGCCAGGGCACCCCTGCCGATCATCACGGCGTCGCAGAGCGTCTCGCGGAACATGGCGAACGCCTCCTCGGGCGCCGTGACGTCCCCGTTGCCCACCACGGGGATCGCGATCGTCTCTTTGAGGGCCCTGATGCGCGACCAATCGGCGCGGCCGGAGTAGAACTGCTTCGCCGTGCGCGCGTGGACCGTCACGGCCGACGCACCCTCCCCCTCGCAGATCCGCCCCAGCTCGAGGTAGTTGATCCGGGCGTCGTCCAGCCCGAGGCGGAACTTCACCGTGAGGGGGACGCTCAGGCGCTTCCTGACGGCGCGGATGATCCCGGCGGCGAGATTGAGATCGCCCATGAGCGCGGCTCCGGCGCACCCTTTCAGGATCTTGTTGGCGGGGCATCCCATGTTGATGTCGCACACGTCGGCCCCCAGGTCCTCAACGATGTCGGCCGCCGCCGCCATCCGCTCGGCGCTGGAGCCATAGATCTGTATCGCGAGGGGCCGCTCCTCCTGCTCGAACGCCATCATGTTCAGCGTCCGCTCGTGGCCGCGGGCCAGCGACTCGCTGGAGATGAACTCCATGGACACGAGCCCCGCGCCGCCCACCTTCCGGATGATGGAGCGGAAGTGGGTGTCGGTGATCCCGGCCATGGGGGCCAGGACCAGGGGAGGATCCACGACGACGTCGCCGATCCGGAACATGGTTGCGCTTCTCCCTCGCGAGGCTCGTACCGAGTGAAGCACCATTCTAATTTCCCGGCCGCGCCCGTACAATGCCATGCCAGGGCCGGCGAGAACCTTTGCCGGAGGCTCGGTGGGAGGGCGCGTCGTGCGAGCGGGCGGGGGAGCCGTGAGAACCGGGAGGCGGGCGGCGGGTGCGGCCCGCGCTCTTCTGCGCTGGTACGCCGGGGCCGGCCGCGATCTCCCCTGGCGTCGCGACCCCAATCCCTACCGCGTGCTCGTCTCGGAGGTCATGCTCCAGCAGACGACCGTGGAGACGGCTGTCCCCTACTACGAGCGCTTCCTCGGGGCCTACCCCGACGTGCGCTCGCTGGCGAAGGCGCGCGTGGAGGACCTGCTCGCGTTGTGGTCGGGCCTCGGCTACTACCAGCGGGCGCGGCATCTGCGCGCGGCCGCCCGCGCCGTGGTACGGGATCACGCGGGGGTGATCCCGGATGACGGGGCGGCGCTGAGGCGCCTGCCGGGCGTCGGCGCGTACACCGCCTCGGCCGTCCTGGCCATCGCCCACGGCCGCCCCGAGGTGGCCCTCGACGGCAATCTCAGGCGGGTCCTCGCCCGGCTCATCGCCTTCAGGGGCGACCCGCGATCGCGGGCGGGAGAGGAGACGCTGAGGCGAGCCGGAGGCGATCTCGTCCGCGCGGGCGATCCGTCGTCGGTGAACCAGGCGCTCATGGACGTCGGCGCCTCCATCTGCACCCCGCGCGCCCCGGGGTGCCCGGCGTGCCCGCTCCGGAGCCACTGCGAGGCCCGGCGCCTGGGGATCGCCGGGAGAATCCCTCCCCGCGCGAGGAACGTGGCGAGCGTTCCGCTCACGCTCGCCGCGGCCGTCCTGCGCCGCCGCGGCGCCCTCCTGATGCGGCGGCGCGGAGGGGCCTTGATGACCGGGATGTGGGAGTTTCCGATGCTCGAGTGGAAGGGCGCGCCGCGTCGCGGCGAAGAAGCGGAGTCCCTTGGGCGGTACATCGAGGATCTCGCTGGAGCGCCCGCGCGGCATCTGGATCGGGTCGCTTCGCTGCGGCACAGCATCACCCGTCACCGGATCCGGATCGACGTCTTCGTCGGCAAGGCGGGAACACCTCCGCCTCGAGGCGCATTGAAGCGCGGCGCCGGGCGAGGACGAGGCCGCGGGAGCGGCGCCCGGACAGCGCAGGGGAACTCCGCCCCGGAAGAGCGAGTGAACTCGGGACGGGCGCGGGACGGATGCCGGGTCGCGGAGGCCGCCCACCCATCCGGAGTCCGCTGGATCCGCGAGGCGCGGCTCGCCGGCTTGCCCCTGACGGGGATCGCGAGGAAGATCGTCGTGGTGCTCGACGGCCGACGGGCCGCGCCGGCCGGCGAACCGGGAGGGACCGCGTGAAGCTGAGCCTTCAGGACATCGAGGAGGCGAGGCGGCGGCTCGCGCCCCACTTCGGCCCCACGCCCACGATCGAGGCGCCGGAGCTGTCGGCGCGGGTCGGCCGGCAGGTCCTCCTCAAGGCCGAGAACCTCCAGCGCACCGGTTCATTCAAGATACGCGGCGCCTACAACCGGATCTCGCGCCTTGGCGGCGCGGAAGCCTGCCCCGGCGTCATCTGCGCGTCGGCCGGCAACCACGCGCAGGGGGTGGCCCTGGCCGCGAAAATGTCGGGCCTGCGGGCCGCCATCGTCATGCCGGAGGAGACGCCCCTCATCAAGGTGGACCGAACGCGATCCCACGGCGCCGAGGTGGTCCTTTCCGGCGATTCGTACGAGGCCGCCTACGACCGCGCCCGCGAGATCGCGCGGGAGCGGGGCTACACCTTCGTCCACGCCTTCGAGGACCTCGAGGTCATCGCGGGGCAGGGGACGATCGGACTGGAGATCCTCTCCCAGGCGCCCGGTGTGGACGCGGTCGTCGTGCCCGTAGGGGGGGGAGGGCTGATCTCGGGCATCGCCACCGCCATCAAGGAGATCGATCCTCGCGTGGCCGTCTACGGCGTGCAGGCGGCGGGCGCCGCGCCCGCGGCCGAGTCGTTCAGGGGAGGGCGAACCGTCACCCTTTCGCAGGCCGAAACCATCGCCGACGCCATCCGCTTCAAGACCGCCTCGGAGGTCACGCTGCCCATCATGCGCCGGCGCGTGGACGACATCGTCGTGGTCGCCGAGGACGAGATCAGCGAGGCGGTCGTCAGGCTGCTGGAGGAGGCGAAGCTGGTGGTGGAGGGGGCGGGCGCGGTGCCTCTGGCCGCCCTGATGGCGGGGAGGATCCCCCGCGAGCACAGGCGGGTCGTGATCGTCCTGAGCGGAGGCAACATGGATCTCAATCTCGTCGCGCGGGTGATCGAGCAGGGACTCTCCCGCGCGAACCGTTACCTGGTGCTCCGCACGCAGGTGCCCGACAGGCCAGGCCGCCTGAATCGGATCCTGTCGCACCTCGCCTCGCGCAAGGTGAACGTCCTCGACGTCGTCCATCACAGGGCGGGGTGGAGCATCCCGCTGGGCCGGGTCGAGATCGAGCTGCTGGTGGAGACGCGCGACGCCGCCCACGGGGCCGAGATCCTCGACGACCTGCGCGCGGCGGGCTTCTCGATCGAGCGCGGCGAGGCGAGACGGTCGGGGGAAGGCTGATCGGCCCCCGCCGAGGGCGCGTCAGGCCCCGAGGTTCAGGAAGAGCTTCATCTGTTCCGTGAGGGTCCTCTGGGCGTTGGGATCGCCGAGGCTCAGCTTGTACTCGTTGATGATCTTGATCTGCGTTCCGATCCACTCGTTCCAGCAGGACCCACAGATCGAGGCGTGGATCTTCCTGCCGAGATCGTCGTTGAAGGGGGGGCGCTCAAGCGCGGGATTGTCGTTGCGGCAGCGGATGCAGCTCACGTTCGCCATGCGTTGAACTCCTCAGGGCACCTCGATCGCGAGGGCGGCCCGGCGGTGGACTTCATTGGTGTGCGGGCTTCGCGTTCGGGCTCCCGCCGGACCCGCGTGCCCGTTTGAGGCGGCATCATCGCACACGCCCGGGCGGCGCGGTAGATCACCACCATCCCTGCCGCTTGAAGTACCAGAGCATGCCCGCCGCCATCAGCCCCATGGAGGCCACGATGGCCGCGAAGCCGTACGGATGGCCGAGCCCCGGCATGTGCTCGAAGTTCATGCCGTAGATGCCGGCCACGAAGCTGAGCGGCAGGAAGATGGTGGCGAACGAGGTCAGCCTCTTCATGACCATGTTGAGCCGGTTGGATGAGGTCGCCATGTAGGCTTCGAAGAGGGAGGCGATGTGGTCCCGGTGCGACTCCAGAGTCTGGAAGATCCGCACGAGGTGATCCTGCACGTCCCTGAAGTAGAGCGCCGTCTTTTCAGACACGTGGGGGATGTCGCGGCGGGCCAGCCGCTGGATGATGTCGCGCTGCGGGCCGAGGCTCTTGCGAAGTTCGGCCACCTCTCGGCGCAGGTGCAGCGCCTTCTCCATCACCTCCTCGTGCGCCGTGCCGTTCAGGATGGCCTCCTCCAGCGACTCGATCTCGTCCTCCCACTGGTCCAGGAAAGGGAGGTACCGGTCCACGATCCTGTCGATGACATCGTGCATGACCCTGTCGGGCCCGGCGGCCAGTAGGGACGGCGTGGCGGTGATCCGCGCCATCACGTCCCCGGCGCTCACCGATACCTCTTCGTGCACGGTCACGAGGTAGCGGTCGGAGAGGAAGATGTCCATCTCGCGGGGGATCACGCGGCGCGTCTTGAAGTCCACGTTGATCCTGTGGACGACGACGTACACGTAGCCCTCGTAGACGTCGGCCTTGGGAAGCTCGATCTCCTTCCGCGCGTCCTCGACGGCGAGGGGATGGAAGTTGAAGACCTCGGAGAGGATGGAGTACTCGTCGTCGGTGGGGCTCTCGAGGTCCACCCAGAGACTTCCCTCCGGCGCGGCGAGGAAGGCGCGCATCTGATCCCTGCTGATGTCCGTGGCGAGGGCGTCGCCCCTGGCGTGCATGGACCGGATCACGCTCTGATAACCCTCATGCGCCCGCGCTCGCGGCCGGGCGCAAGCGAAAAGGGCGGCGGGCCTCCCGGCCGCACCGCCCTCTCGTGAGCCTGGTGCCGAAGGTGGGATTCGAACCCACACGCCTCACGGCGCCACCCCCTCAAGATGGTGTGTCTGCCAATTCCACCACTTCGGCGCCTTCAGCGGGGGGGATGGACCCCCGGATGAACACTCCAGATCGTATCAGGAACCGCCCGAGCCGGGCTGCGGCGTCCCTCCCTGGCCGGGCGCCGGGCTCGTCGGGGCTGGAACGGCGCTCTGCGGCTGCGAGCCGGCCGGGCTCTGCTCGGCGCGCGGAGGTGGTGAGGCCGCGTCGCCCCCAGAGGTACCCGGCGCGGCCGGCGGCGCCGCCGGAGCGGCGGGAGGCTGTGCCGGCAGGGACGCAGGGGCGGGGACGGCCGGGGCTTTCTCGACCACGGAACTCGAGGGACCCGACGACAGCAGCGCCAGGGTCAGGGACGTGAACATGAACATGACCGCAGAGACGGTCGTCATCTTCGAGAGAAACGTGGAGGTTCCGCGCGCCCCGAAGGCGGTTTGCGTGGAGCCGCCGAAGGCGGCGGCAACGTCGGCTCCCTTCCCGGTCTGCAGCAGCACGACCAGGATCAGGAAGAAGCAGACGAAAACGTGGATGATTGTCAGCAGCAGGATCATGTTTCGGCGCCTCGCAGGGCCGGCAATCTAGCACAGCGACCGCGCCGGGCCAAGCGGCTCAGGACCCGGCGGCGCGGCAGATGGCCTCGAAGGCGCCCGCGTCCAGGGAGGCCCCACCCACCAGCGCCCCGTCGATCCCTTCGGCGGAGAAGAGGCCCGTGGCGTTCGCCGCGGTCACGCTGCCCCCGTAGACGATCCTCGTGCTCTCGGCGCGTTCGGGGCCGTACGCCATCCGCAGCTCGGACCGGATGAGGCGATGCACCTCGGCGGCCTCGGCGGGGGTCGCGTTCTGGCCGGTGCCGATGGCCCAGACGGGCTCGTACGCCACCACCAGCGACTGGTCGCCCCGGAGCTTCACGTTCGCCAGGGCGCGCTTCACCTGCGCATCCACCACCTCGTTGGTGCGGCCGGCGGAGCGTTCGTCCTGTTTCTCGCCGACGCAGACGATGGGGACCATCCCCCAGAAGAGGACCGCGCGGACCTTCTGGTTCACCCTCCGATCGGTCTCGCTGAAGTGCTCGCGTCTCTCGGAGTGCCCCACGATGACGTAGCGGCAGCCGGCCTCTTGGAGCATCTTCGCCGACACCTCGCCCGTGAAGGGGCCTTCCTCCTCCCAGTGCACGTTCTGGGCGGCGAGGGCCACCGGCGTGCCCGCGAGAGCGCCGGCCGCAGCGTGAAGAGAGATGAAGGGCGGCGCCAGCGCGACGTCGCAACCGGAGGCCGCCTCCACGAGGCCGGGCAGGATCCGCGCGACGAAAGCTGCCGCCTCCGAGGCTGTGCGGTGCATCTTCCAGTTGCCGACGACCACGCGGCGGAGTGCCATGAGAGGGAGGCCTCTAAGAGACGTCGACGAGGGCGGCCACTCCGGGGAGCGCGCGCCCCGAGAGGAACTCGATCGACGCGCCTCCGCCCGTGGATATGTGCGAGAAGCGCCCCTCAAGCCCGAACGCCTTCACGGCGGCCGCGGAGTCCCCGCCTCCCACCACGCTCAAGGCGCCTCTCTCGGTGGCGCCCGCGATGGCCGTGGCGACGCGCCGCGTCCCGGTGGCGAACCCCTTGATCTCGAACCGGCCCAGCGGGCCGTTCCAGAGGATGGTCCTGGCGCGGCCGATCTGCTCGCCGAACATTTCCGCGGTCCGCGGCCCGATGTCGTAGGCGGCCGCCCCAGGCGTCACGGCTTCACCGGCCGTCAGGCGGCCCGGCGCCTCAGCCCCGGGTGCGGCCTCCACATGGTCCACCGGGAGCGCGACCCGGACGCCGCGCTGCCGGGCCTTCTCCTCGAGAGTTCGCGCCAGGGGCAGGCGGTCGCTTTCGACGAGGGAGGCGCCCACCTCCACGCCCCTGGCCTTCAGAAACGTGTAGGCCATGGCCCCACCGATGACGAGGGCGTCGAGGCGGGGGAGGAGGTTTTCGATGAGATCGATCTTGTCGGAGACCTTCGCGCCTCCGAGGATGGCCACGTACGGGCGCTCGGGCGCTTCGAGGAGCCGCGAGAGGTAGGCGATCTCCTTCTCCATGAGGAGGCCGGCCGCGGGTTTCGCGAAGCGCCGGCACACGGCGGAAACGGAGGCATGCGCCCGGTGAGCGGCGCCGAAGGCGTCGTTGACGTAGAGATCGGCCAGCAAAGCCAGCGAGGCGGCGAAGGCCGCGTCATCGCCCTCCTCCTGGGGGTGAAACCGCAGGTTCTCCAGCAGCAGGAGGCCTCCAGGAGAGAGGGCGCGCGCCACGCAGGCCGTCTCGTCCCCCACGCAGTCGGGGGCCATCCCCACCTTGACGCCGAGCAGGTCCGACAGCCGAGCGGCGCAAGGCGCGAGGGAGAACCGGGCGTCGCGCTTGCCCTTGGGCCGGCCCAGATGGGAGGCCAGCACCGCGCTCCCTCCGCGATCGATGATGCTCCGGAGAGTCGGAAGCGTCTCTCGGATCCTCCGGTCGTCGGCCACGGCGCCGTCGGGGGTCAGCGGGACGTTGTAGTCCACCCGGACGAACACGCGCTTTCCGGACACGTCGAGCGAGCCGACACCGAGTTTCTTCATGTGGGGAGGGCCTCAGGTCTCGGGCGGGACGCATTCAAGGCTCAGCGCCGATTATACACCGACCTCCTTGCGCGGGGGCGGCCGCCCCGGTAGAGTTCTCCCGGGGCCGCCTCAGGAGTCGCCATGAAGACAGCGCGGATCGCTTCCATCCTCCTTACGCTCGCGACCGCGAACCTCGTCTCCGCGCGGCCGGGTCCTGTCCCCGCCGCACGCTGGGGGACGGTGGCCCTGCCGGGCGGAGGCACCCTGAGCGTGGAGATCGCCGACACCCCGGTGCTTCGCGAGCGCGGGTACATGTTCCGCGAGAAGGTGCCCGACGGGGAGGGGATGGTCTTCTTCATGGAGGCCCCCGGCATCCACCCGTTCTGGATGAAGAACTGCCGCACAGCGCTGGACATCATCTGGCTGGACGAGGCGTGGCGGATCGTCCACATCGCCACGTCGGTGCCCCCGTGCAGGGAAGACCCCTGCCCGACCTATGCTCCCATGCAGCGAAGTCTCTACGTCCTTGAAGTCGGACCGGGCGGCGCCGCCCGTCTCAGCCTTCAGATCGGCGACCAGATCACCTTCATACCTCCATCGCCGAGCCAGCCGTAGACTTGTGTCACCGGCGACACACCGGCGACTGACCTTCGCCTTACCGCTCGGGCCCGGTATCGGTAGATCCTTCTATGCCCATTATTCTGCGTTGTTTTTCTAACACACCACAGGATATTGTGGTGGGCGGCCAGAGCGCGTGTATTTTGTGCCCGGAGGTTGGGTCATGGTGTTAAGTTGTTGATATAAAAAAACTTACTGCCAGAAACGACAGGCCGTTTCGGCCTCCGTGCGTTCGGACTTCTTAACACCCCCCGCAAGAAGCCTGTCATAATGCGTGCAGATGGGAGAGGGGATGGACTTGGGAAGCCCACAGATCAGGGCCGTGCTGCCGCGTCGGGCGGCCGTCCTGCTGCTGTTCGCGGCCTCCACTTCCGTGGCCTGGTGTCCGGAGGCACCGGTTCTGGGGCGGCTCCAGGGGACCATGTGCGGCTCTGCCCTCGCCATGTCGCCGGAGGAGATGACGACGCTCCTGGCCAGACACGACATGGGGCGGCTGCCGGGTGATTTCCGGACGATCGCCCTCGCCGTGGACGAGGTCAGCCGCCGCCATGGGATCGCCCCGGAGCTTGTCCTGGCGGTCATCCGGGCCGAGAGCGCGTTCCGGCGGGATGCCGTCTCGCAGCGGGGCGCGATCGGCCTCATGCAGCTCATGCCCGGAACGGCCGAGGAGCTCGCCATGGAGCTGGACATGCCGTGGACCGGCTGGGCGCTCCTTCATGACCCGCGGGCCAACATCACCCTGGGTGCCTTCTACCTGAGCAAGCTGCTGGCGACCTTCGAGGACCTGGACCGGGCGCTGATGGCCTACAACCGCGGCCCGGCGGCAACGCCCCGGGCTGGAGTCCCCCGGCCTCGGGGAGAGACGGCCGCCTTCATCCGCAGGGTGAGGGAGATGCTGGTCCCGCGTGATCCGCTCAACCCCGCCCGGTCATTCGGCGACCCCTACCCCTTCAAGGCCTCACGCTTCCTGAGTCTCTGATTCGTTGACACCCTTTCGGGGGGCGTGATAGGGTTGCCTGCTGTCCGCAAGGACCTCCGGAACCCCGACCAACCCACCCAAAGAAGATGGAAGCCTACATCCCGATTCTCCTCTTCCTCTGTGTGGCCGCGGCGTTTCCCCTGGTGACGCTCGCCATCGCCGCCATCGTCCGTCCCAGTGCCCCCGACCCGATCAAGATGGCCGCTTACGAGTGCGGTGTGGAGAGCTCCGGGGAGCCCCGCCAGCGCTACTCGGTCCGGTACTACGTGATCTCCGTCCTGTTCGTGGTCTTCGACGTCGAGGTGATCTTCTTTTTCCCGTGGGCGGTCAAGTTCAACGCCCTGGGCCTGTTCGGCTTCATCGAGATGATGGTGTTCATCGCGATCCTCCTCCTTGGCTATGTCTACGCCTGGAGGAAGGGCGCCCTGGAATGGGTCTGAGGGTGGCGCTTGGAAGCTGACGGGAAGGACCCGCAGGAGGACCGGCCCGGCGAGAGCGCTCCCGGAGAGCCCGGGCCCGGTGAGCCGGAGGCGAAGGCGCCCGCGCCGCCTTCCGCCCCCCAGCCGCCCGCCCCCCCGAGGGCGGCGCCCGAAGCGCCCGGTCGTCCCGCTCCGCCCGCTCCGGCTGGCGCCGGCGCGAAGCCTTCACCGCAGCTCTCCAAGGCCGAAGATCCCCAGCGGGCCGCCCTCCCGAGCGTGCCACTGGATCTCATCAGAGAGAAGTTTCCGGACGCACTTGAGGAGGTCTCGTTCTTCGTCGGGGAGGCGACCGCCAGGGTCAAGAAGGACCGCCTTCTCGATGTCTGCCGGGCGCTGAAGGAAGACTCCAGAACCAGGATGAACCTGCTCTCCGATCTCTGCGCCGCCGACTACCCCAAGGAAGCGAGCCGCTTCGAGGTCATCTACCATCTGTACTCGATCCCCCACCGGTACAGGCTGCGGCTGAAGGTCCGGGCCGCCGACGGGGAGCCGGTCCCGACCGTCACCTCCGTCTGGAAGACGGCCAACTGGCACGAGCGCGAGGCGTTCGATCTCTTCGGGATCACCTTCACCGGTCATCCCGACCTGACGCGCATCCTCCTCCCCGACGACTGGAAAGGGCACCCGCTCCGGAAGGAGTCCCCGCTGGAGGGATTCCCCGAACAGCACCCCCGTTACCGGTAGGGGGGCGGAAAGACCGCGCGATGTTCCACACCGAAGTGCTCGAGGTGAACATGGGTCCGCAGCACCCGGCCACGCACGGCGTGCTCCGGATCATTCTCCAGCTGGACGGCGAGACGATCGTGGACTGCAAACCGGTCATCGGCTACCTGCACAGGGGCGTGGAGAAGCTCTCCGAGCACAAGCTCTACGTGATGATCCCGCCGCTGTGCGACCGCCTCGACTACGTGGGGTCGGCATCGCAAAACCTCGGTTACATCCAGGCGGTGGAGAAGATGTGCGGCATCGATGTCCCCGAGCGCGGCCAGCACATCCGCGTGATCCTGGCGGAGCTGAACCGAATCTCCTCCCACCTGGTCTGGCTCGGCACGCACGGGCTGGACATCGGGGCCATGACGGTCTTCTTCTACTGCTTCCGCGAGCGCGAGATGATCCTGGACCTCTTCGAGGCATTCTGCGGCGCGAGGCTCACCACCAACATGTTCCGCGTGGGCGGGACCCTGGAGGATCTCCCTCCGGGGTGGGTCGACGGCTGCCGCCGGTTCATCGACCTTTTCCCCTCGCGGATGAAGGAGTACGAGGGGTTGCTGTCGGCCAACCGGATCTGGCTGGAGAGGACCAAGGGGGTGGGTGTGATCTCGGCTGAGGACGCGGTCAACCTGGGCATGACCGGCCCCTGCCTGCGCGGGTCCGGCGTGGCCTACGACGTGCGCAAGGCGATGCCGTACGCGGCCTACGACCGCTTCGAGTTCGACATCCCCACCGGCGCCAACTGCGACACGTACGACCGCTACCTCGTACGCATGGAGGAGATGAGGCAGTCCACGAGGATCATCCGCCAGGGGCTGGACGGCCTTCCCGGCGGCGACTTCCGCGCCAAGGTCCCCAAGCGCATCAAACCCCCGGTTGGGGAGGTGTACCACGTCATCGAGGGGCCGCGGGGGGAGCAGGGCTTCTACATCAAGAGCGACGGCACCGAGAAGCCGTACCGGATGCGCTTCCGCTCCCCGTCGTTTGTAAATCTCCAGGCGCTGCCCGTGATGTCGCGGGGTCACCTCATAGCCGACGTGGTGGCGATCATCGGCACGCTCGACATCGTCCTCGGGGACGTGGATCGCTAGCCCATGGACACGGCTCTGATCATCGACAACGTCCTCATCCCGGCGGTCAAGGTCGCGGTGGTGCTGGGCGTCATCAGCCTCGCCGTCGCCTACACCACGTTGCTCGAGCGGAAAGTGCTGGGCTTCATCCAGCTCCGCCTGGCGCCGCGCCGCGTCGGGTACCACGGGCTGCTGCAGCCCATCGCCGACGGAATCAAGCTGCTCATCAAGGAGGATCTTGTCCCTGACCGGGCCGACCGCACACTCTTCGTGCTCGCGCCGGTCATCTCCATCATCCCGGCGTTCGCCGCCCTGGCCGTCATCCCCTTCGCGGGCGAGCCGTTCAAGGTGCTGGGCCGCGAGATCACGCCGTGGATCACCGACGTCAACATCGGCGTGCTCTACATCCTCTCGATCTCCAGCCTGGGGGTGTACGGCATCATGCTGGGGGGCTGGGCCTCGAACTCCAAGTACCCGCTGCTGGGGTCTCTGCGCAGCGCGGCCCAGATGGTCTCCTACGAGGTGCCGCTCGGGCTCGCCATCATCGGGCCCCTCTTGATGGCCGGGACCGCCAGCATGACCGGCATCGTCAGGGCGCAGCAAGAGATGGGGACGTGGTTCTTTCTGCCGCAGATCGTCGCGCTGTTCTGCTACTTTGTGAGCGGGATCGCCGAGACAAACCGCCTGCCGTTCGATTTGCCCGAGGCCGAAGCGGAGCTGGTGGCCGGCTACCAGACGGAGTATTCCGGGATGAAGTTCGCCTTTTACTACCTCGCGGAGTACACGAACATGGTGGTGGTGTCCGCCATCGCCACCACCCTCTGGTTCGGGGGCTGGCTCCGGCCGTTCCCCTCCATCGAGGCCCTCGAGTTCCTCAACTTCCTGGATTTCATCAGCCCCACGCTCTCGGGGGTTTTCTGGTTCGCGCTGAAGGTCTTCTTCATTCTCTACGTCTACATCTGGATCCGGGGGACGTTCCCCCGGTACCGCTACGACCAGCTCATGAACCTGGGCTGGAAGTGGCTGCTTCCCATCTCGCTGCTGAACGTCATCGTCACCGCCCTCGCGCTGGTCCTCGCGAAGATCTGAGGGGGACGGGAGCGTGACCGGAGAACCGATATGAGCGCCGCCGTGGCCGTCCTCAAGAAGATGTTCCTGGTGGAGCTCTTCCAGGGGCTGGCCATCACGTTGAAGAACTTCTTCAAGCCCCACATCACCATCGAGTACCCGAGGGAGACGCCCGACCTGGCGCCGCGCTTCCGAGGCGCGCCCCGCCTCAGGCGCGATCCGGAGACGGGCGAGGAGCTGTGCGTCGGGTGCCTCCTGTGCGAGCAGATCTGCCCCGACGACTGCATCAGCATCGTCGTGGATAAGCGGCCCAGCGGGAAGGGCAAGATGGCCAAGTCGTTCATCATCGACTACGAGCGTTGCTGCTTCTGCGGACTGTGCGTGGACCCCTGCCCGACGACGCCCATCACCGCCATCTACATGTCCCACGACTACGAGCTGAGCGACTACTCCCGGCAGGAGTTCATCGTCCCAATGGAGACCCTCCTCGACGGCACGCGCCTCAAGAGGTACGAGAAGTGACGCTCGGGTACGCCGCGTACTTTTTCTACGCGCTGGCCGCCATGGTGCTGCTGTCGGCCGTCATGGTGATCACGCGCAAGAACGCCGTGCACGCCGCGATGTTCCTCGTGTTCGCCTTCTTCTGCGTCGCGGGCATCTACGTGACCCTGTCGGCCGAGTTCCTGGCGGCCGTGCAGGTGCTGGTCTACGCGGGCGGGATCGTGGTTCTCTTCCTCTTCGTGATCATGCTGGTGCCCCTCGACACCGCGCTTTCGCGCCTTCCCCTCACGCGGGGCGTGACGGCCCTGATGCTGGCCTCCCTGCTGGCCACGGTCACGCTCGTCGTCTTCGGACGCATCCACGGCACCGCGTCGGCGGCGCCGGGCGCGGTAGTGGGGCTCGGCACGATCGAGTCGGTCGGAATGGAGCTGTACACGCGGTACCTGCTTCCCTTCGAGGTGTCCTCGGTGCTGCTGCTCGTCGCCATGATCGGCGCGGTCGTCCTGGCCAGGAGGGAGGTGTGATCGTTCCCGTCTCGCACCTGCTGGTCTTCACTTTCGCCCTGTTCCTCGTGGGCGTCATCGGCGTGCTCACCCGGCGCAACGGCATCATCGTGCTGATGTCCATCGAGCTCATGCTCAACGCCGCCAACATCAACTTCATCGCCTTCTCGAATCTCCTCTCGGATCTGGCGGGACAGGTCTTCGCGGTCTTCGTCATCGTGACGGCGGCGGGGGAAGTGGCCGTGGGGCTGGCGATCATCATCTCTCTGTTCCGCAACCGCGAGTCGGTGAACGTGGACGAGATCACCCTGATGAAGGGGTAGGCCGAATCCGATGCTCCGATACCTGTGGCTGATCCCGCTGTTGCCGTTCGCGGGGTTCGTGG
>CAYNUH010000067.1:0-20597 GCA_964400605.1 uncultured Acidobacteriota bacterium
ACCAGCCGGGGGCACCGCCGCTTCCAGTCTGGTCGAGTCCGTTCGACGTGCAGCCTGCGGTCTTCTCCATTGGCTCGGTGCGCTTGCTCGACAGCGACGGCAACGGCGGCTTCGATCTGGCCAGCATCCGGTTCAACGAACAGCTCGACCCGAACTCCGTGGCGACGCCCGCGGACTACTTCGTCATCGAGAAGGCTGGTACGCCTCCCGCCAGCGGGCAGTCGATCACCCATCGGATCGTCAACGATCCGGGGTACCCGGCCTCCGAGCTGTTTGTCGATTTCGGAACCGGCGTCACCGTGACGGCCGTCGTCGACGTCACGTTCGAAATCCTCCCCGGCGCCTCGGCGATCCAGAGCGTCGAGACGGGCCAGAACCTCGACGTGGCCCGGTCGAACACGGCGCCCCTCATCGACGGCGCCTCTCCGGTTCTCATAAGCGTCACGTCGCTGGACACAGACGGCAACGGCGGCCTCGACCGGATGACTTTCTCCTTGAGTGAACCTGTGGCGTTTTCGGCGGGCCGGGGCCTGGCCCTCGGACGGGTCCTCGAGTTCGAGCCGGACAACATCGAGCTGATTCGCCCCGCGACCCTGCGCGTCCGGCTCGGTGGGCCGGGCGGCGCGGAGCGCGTGCTCGACGTCGTCGATCCGGACGACCCGAACGGACCCACGATAGTCTCCGCGAGCCAGATCGCGGAGTCCATCGAAAACGCATTGAGACTTTCGGTACCCGCCGAACGCGGTTTCACGCACGCCAGGGTCCGATTCGACACGTCCACGGGACGCTTCGTCATCGCGGGCACCCGAGGGGCCGACTCACCCGGGATCGAGATCCTCCCGACGGGCACGGGGGACGACGCTGCACCGACGCTGGGCCTTGGGACCACCAACGGCGGGCGGTCCCGGGCGGGATCGAACAGCGGGTTCGACCCGACCGACTTCGTCATCCTCGACGAGACCGGCAAGCAGAACCTCATCTCCGGGATCGGACCTTCCGACGTTTCCATCATCAATCCGGGGCCACCCAATTCGCCGGGCGACGTGCTGCGCGTTTCGCTACGGGCGGAGGCGCCCGTCGGAACGACCCCCAAGTTCGTCGTCCGGGACGTCGACCTGAACGGCTCGTTCGGCGACAAGGCGCCGCGGCCGAACACGGCCGTGCCGAAGAACAATGTCGGGCTGTCGGACTACTTCAACCCGAAGGAGTACCTCGTCGAGAAGTCCTCCTCGTGGGCGGGCGCCTCGAACCTGATGCGCACGGCGCCCGCTGGAAACATCAGGGTGGACGCCTCGGACTCCATCATGCCGCTGACAGGGGCCAGCGGGGCCATGATCGTTGACTTCGGAGTGGTGCCCGTCTCACCGACAGCCCAGACCTGGATCCCGGCGTTCGAGTTCGCCTCCGACGCCAGCATCGGGAAGGCCGGCTTCTACCTGGACGACATCAAGATCACGGTCGAGGACTCCAACTCGCCGACGCCTCCGTACAACCCGTACACCCGCGCGGATGGATCGCTGAGCCGCACTCTGGAGCTGACCGCCACCTGCTCCACGGACGCCCACTGCGACGACGGCAACGTCTGCAACGGCGCCGAAACGTGCGACACGGTCTCCGGGAACTGCATCCCCGGTACGCCCCTGCCCAACGGCACGCCCACGACGTGCGGGACTGGGGTGTGCGCGGCGAACGGGTTCTGCGTTGCGACCATGGACACCTGCGTTCCCGGATCGGCCTCGGCGGAAGCCTGCAACGGGCTCGACGACGACTGCGACGGCTCTACCGACGAGAACTTCGGCGCCGTGACATGCGGCACCGGCGACTGCAGGCACACGGTTGAGAGCTGCCTCAACGGCGTGCCGCAGGCTTGCGATCCCAACGATCCGCTCGCTCTGTTCAAGCCCGGCTCGATCACGCTCGCCACGGGGACGGCACCGCTCGATCTCGCCGTCGCCGACCTCACTGGAGACGGCCTCCCCGATGTCGTCGTGGCCAACAGCGGCTCGAACGACCTCTCCGTCCGCTTCGGCACGGCGGCCGGGACCTTCGGGCCCGAGATCCGCCTCGCCGCCGGATCCCGTCCCCTGGCCGTGGCCGCCAGGGACGTGGACGGCGACAGTCTCCTGGACGTGGTCGCCGCCAACGAGGCCTCCGACGAGGTGACGATCCATCGACAGACGGCGTCGGGTGTGTTCGAAGCCACTCCCGCTCGCCTGAGCGTCGGCGACGCGCCCCAAGACCTCGCCGTCGCCGATCTCGACCGCGACGGCCGTCTCGACATCCTCACCGCGAACGCCCTTTCCAACGACGTCTCAATCCTCTTCGGAGCCGGCTCCGGCACCTTCGAGCCGGAGAGCCGCTTTGTCACGAACGTGGGATTCTTCCCCCGACTCGCGGTCGGCGATCTCGACGGCGACGGACGGCTCGACATCGTCGTCGGCAGCCAGACCGGGGCCCGGTCCTACTTGCAGCAGACCGCGAGGACCTTCACCTTCCCGCACCCCATCGATTCCCCGGGGGTGCTCAGAGCGATGCGCCTCGGGGACGTGGACCGCGACGGCCGCCTCGATCTCGTCGTTGCCGGCAGCGCCCCCGATCAGATCTCCGTCCTGCGCGGCCGCGGCGACGGCCAGTTCGACCTCCTGAACACACTGCCGCTGTCCCTCACACCCTCAGCCCTCGCGCTCGCGGATCTCGACGCGGACGGCCGCCTGGATATCGCCGTGGCTCTGGACGGCTCGCCCGACAGGGTCATCTTCCTCCAGCGGGCCCCTGTGCAGTTCGACAGCGTCGTCGTGACCCTGCCTGGAGCCCTGAACATCCGCAGCCTCACGGCTGCCGACCACGATCGCGACGGACGCACCGACCTCCTGTCGCTCGACGCCACCAAGAACGAGCTCGCGATCGAGGAATCGGCGGCCGGCGCCCGCTTCGCCTTCGAGGTCCGGTTCCCGGTGGGCGTCACCATGACGGCCCTGACCGCCGGCGACCTCAACGGCGACGGAAGGATTGACCTCGCCGTGCCGAGAGCCGAGATCCCGAGCTTCGTGGACGTCTACCTCCAGAGCGCCGCCCCGGGCGTCTTCGATCCGCCGATCCCGCTCCCCGCGGGTGATTGCGCCGCCGCCTGCTTCATCGACGACCTCAAGGATCGCGGCACCTCATCGTCGTTCAGCATCGTCATCGCGAACCGGTGTTCGAACGACGTATCGGTGCACCTCGGCAACGGCGACGGGACGTTCCTGCCCGAGATCCGCCTGCCGGCCGGACTGGCTCCCTCCTCGGTGGCCGCCGGCGACGTCGACGGCGACGGGCGTCTCGACATCCTCGTCGCGAACAAGGGTTCGAACGACGTCACGATCCTCCGACAGACAGCGCCAGGTGCTTTCGAGTCCTCCTCTTCCGTGCCCGTCGGCGCCTGCCCCGTGGATATCGCCCTGAAGGACCTCGACAACGATTACAGGATCGACTTGATCGTGGCGGACGAGTGCTCCAACGACGTGACCGTCCGCTGGGGAAACGGCGACGGGACGTTCGGGCCCTCGACGACTTTGCCGGTCGGGACGGCTCCGTCCAGCATCGCGATCGGAGACATCGACGGCGACGGGAGGTTCGACATCGTGACCGCGAACCGCGGCTCCGGCGACCTGAGCGTCCTCCTGCAGACCGCCGCCAGATCGTTCACGCTCAAGACCATTAATCCCGGCCCCCCGGGTATTTCCCCCGCGGACGTCGCCCTCGCCGACCTCAACGGCGACGGCCGGCTCGATCTGGCCGCCGCCCTCAGCGGCACCAACGAGCTGTACCTCGCCCTCAATATCGGCGGCGGGGAGTTCGGCCCCCCGATGCGGTTGTCCGTTGGCTCGCAGCCGCTCGCCCTGCTCGCGGGCGACCTCGACGGCGACCCAAGGCCGGACATCGTGACGGCCAACGGCGGCTCGATGGACCTGAGCCTGATCCGCCAGGTCGCGCCCGGGCCCGAGCTGTGCGACGGACGGGACAACGACTGCGACGGCGCCACCGACGAGGGGTTCAACGTCGGCGCCGCGTGCGACGGCGCCGGAGTGTGCGGACCCGGCCTCCTGGAGTGCTCGATCGGGCCGAGATGCTGCGACTCCCAGTGCTCGACCGAGCCGGGCGGCTCGATGGATCAATCCGCGCCCGAGGTCTGCAACGGCGCGGACGACAACTGCGACGATTCCATTCCAAGCACCGAGATGGATGCGGATTTCGACGGCCTCTCGACGTGCGGCGGCGACTGCGACGACACGGACCCGACAGCCATCAGCGTCCCGACCGTCATCACCGGGCTGAACATCCAGGACGATCCCAACGGCGACTACCTCTTGACGTGGGACGACCAGTCCACCTCGGCCGGGAGCGGTACGGTCTACGACGTCTACGAGGGGACCTGCTCGAATTCGGAGACCTTCCCCATGTGCGGTCCCGATGGAAGCTGTCGCGGGAGCCTGACCTCCTCGAGCTTCACCTGGAGAGTCAGCAACCCCGCGCAGACCTACGAGTACATCCTCATCCGCTCCGACAACGCCTGCGGGCCAGGCTCCTACGGAACCCCCATGCGCGATGCGGTGGTCGCCTCGAGCCTCAACGCGTGCGGCCGCACCAATGGCGGGATGTGCGCGGCGGGCTCCGACTGCACCAGCGGCTTCTGCGAGGACGGCGTCTGCTGCAATGCGTCCTGCGCCGGCGCGTGCTCCGCGTGCAACGTCGCCGGCAGCGCCGGCATCTGCGTCAACCATCCGGCGGACACCGACCCCGAGAACGGTTGCAACGGCTTCACCTGCGACGGCAGCGGGATGTGCCGGACCTCGTGCCTGGACGACGGCGAATGCCAGGAGGACGCCGCGGGGGTGAACACCCACGTCTGCACCGGCGGGGTGTGCGTCCCTAGGGTGGGGCCCGGCGGGGGCTGCACCGAGGCTCGCGACTGCGCCTCCGGTCTCTACTGCACACTCGGCGTCTGCTGCGAGGATGCGGTCTGCGGCGCCGGCAGCACCTGCCAGACCGGTTTCTGCACGGGGCTCCCGGGCACGACGTGCGGTCTCGATTCGGAATGCACCAACGGCTTCTGCACGGACGGGTACTGCTGCGACAGCCGGTGCTCCGGGGAGTGCGAGTCGTGCAACATGACCGGTGCATCCGGCACCTGCACGCCGCATCCTGCGATGACGGATCCTGAAGGCGGCTGCGGCCTCTACACCTGCAACGGCAATGGATTCTGCCTGACGTCCTGCCAGTCGGACACCGACTGCGCCGCCGGCGGCCAGTGCGTGGACGGTCAGTGCGGCATCCCGCGGCCGAACGGCAGCCCTTGCACGGCCAACGCCGGCTGCACGAGCCGAGCCTGCTGCGCCGAGGTCTGCTCCGACACCGCAAGCGACCCGTCCCACTGCGGAGCCTGCGCGGGGGCCTGCTCGAACAACAACATCGGCTTCCCCACCTGCACCGGCGGCGTTTGCTCGGGCACGTGCGACACGGGGTGGGGGGACTGCAACGCCAACAAGCTCACCGACGGCTGCGAGACGAACCTGGATGCCGACCCGTCCCACTGCGGCGGATGCGGCGTTGTCTGCAGCAGTGGCTCCTGTTTCCAGGGCTCCTGCCGCCACACCCTCACGGTGGCCACGTCGGGATCCGGCGCGGGCACGGTGACGAGCGCGCCGCCCGGCATCGACTGCGGTGCCGACTGCACGGAGGCCTTCAATGAGGGAACGCTCGTGAACCTGATCCCGCAGAGCGGTCCGGGCTCCGTATTCAGCGGCTTCGGCGGTGACCCCGACTGCCTCGACGGCGTGGTCACGATGACGGCCGACCGGACCTGCACGGCGACGTTCACGTACATCCAGGAACCGCCGAGGCCCGCCCCGGCGGAGCCGTGCGACTGCGTCAGAGGAGCCGTCGATCTCCCTGGACCCGAGGCTTACGACGTCAACCTCGCCTCCGGGGAGTACCGGCGTCAGGAAGTCGATTTTAGAATCCCGGGCCGCGGCCTCGACGTCGTGTGGGCCCGGACGTACCGGTCCCGGCTCGGGCCCAACACCTCGATGGGGAACGGCTGGAGCCACTCGTACGATGTGCGTGTGGAGGCTTCCGGGGCGGACCTCGTGGTGCACGACGGGACCGGGCGAGCCGATTTCTACAAGCCGCTCGTGGACGGGACCTGGGCTGCGGACGGCTTCTTCCGCGTCGTCTCGCTCCAACCGGACGGCTCCTACAGGATGACCTTCGCCGACACCAGCCAGTGGAACTTCCGCGCGCTCGACGGCCTCGTCGCGGCCGGGAAGCTCACGAACGAGGTCGATCGCAACGGCAACACGATCGCGTTCACGTATGACGCGGCGGGCCGGCTGACGCTGATCACCGACACGCTCGGCCGTCCGATCACGATCGCCTACAACGCCGACGGCCTCATCGAGAGCGTCACCGACTTCACCGGCCGCCAATGGACCTACGCCTACTACGGGCCCGCCGAAGCCGGCGGATCTCCGGGCGATCTCAAGTCCTTCACGACGCCGGCCGTCACCGGGACGCCCAACGGCAACGACTTCCCGCTGGGCAAGACCACCCTCTACACGTACTCGAAGGGGTTCGCGGACGAGCTGCTCAACCACAACCTGTTGACGATCACCGACGCGAAGGGACAGACGTATCTGACGATCGTGTACGCCCAGGTACTTACCCACGACGACCAGGGGTTCGACCGCTCTCTGATCTACACCCTGGGCGCCCCGGGCGACGTTATCCACTACGTCTCTGTCCCCCAGTCGCCATCGCCCGCCAACAACTTCGCGACCATGAAGGCGATCGTCAACGACCGCGTCGGCAACGTGGAGGAGCGATTCTTCGACGCCTCCAACCGCCTCGTCCTCCGCCGCGAGTACACCGGCCGCGCCGATCCCGACCAGCCGACGACCGAGACGGTCAACCGGCCGGCCGCGAAGCTGCGCCCGACGGACCCGGACTACTTCGAGACCCGCTGGCAGTACAACGTGGACCACCTGCCCACCCAGAAGGTGCGGCCCGACGGGAGCATTCACGTATACAGGTATGAGCGGGACAACCCGGCCGCGCCGCGCCGCTCCCTGGGGAATCTCCGCGAGGTCACTCTCCTTCCGGGCCCTCTCGGCGGTGATCAGAACCAGATCGTCGAGACGATGGAGTACGACACCAACACCAACCTAGTCACCCGGCACGTGGACGCGCGCGGGAAGGAGACCCTCCACACGTACGACGCCATGGGGAATCGCCTGCACACGCAGCATCGGATCCCGACTGTCGTCGAGGACTGGGAGTACAACGCGCAAGGCCAGGTCACGGCCCACGTCCTGCCCGACAACGGGGCCGGACACCGCCGCCGCGACGAATTCGTCTACTACACTTCCGGGCCGCAGGCGGGGTACCTGCAGCGTCAGATCGTGGATGCGCCGGGCTTCGCACTGATGACGACCTACGAGTACGACGCCGTGGGGAACGTGATCCGGATGATCGACCCCCGCGGGCGCGACACACTCTACGAGGTCAACGCGCTCTCCCAGGTCGTCAAAAAGAACTTGCGCGAGGTCGCCGACGGGAGCGGCATCCGGTACCGCACCTACACCTTCTACGACGAGAACGACAACGTCGTCCGGGTGGACGTCGAGAACCGGGACGACCAGGGCGTGCTGCAGCCCAACTCGGACATCACCACGACGTCCGAGTACGACATCCTCGATCGCGTCACGCGCGAGACGCAGGAGGTGGATCCGAACCACAACGTCCTCACGGAATACCAGTACGACGCCAACGGGAACCGCACCCTGACCCTTCTGGGCGAGGCGACCAACGGCAACCAGCCGGCCAACACGATCCGGTACGTCTACGACGAGAGGGACCTCATCCTGCAGGCGGTCGGCGCTCCTGGGGACCCGGCCCAGTCCACCACGGAATACGACTACGACGCGAACGGGAACCTGGGGCGGATCCGCCGCGGGGCCTCGGGCCAGGCTCCGGCGACGACGGAGTCCACCTACGACGGATACGGCCGCCTTACGAGGATCACCGACGGGACCGGGAACGTGACGACGTACACCTACGACGCGAACGGAAACCGCCTCTCCACGCGGGTTGACGGCGAACAGAACGACCTCCCGGGGGGCGCCGGCAACGTGCGCCTGTCCGAGGCGACGTCCACCTACGACGACATGGACCTCGTCGTGCAGGAGGACACGGCCTTCTTCGACGTTCAGACCGGGGCCCCCATCGGCGACGGGACGTCCACGAGACGCTTCATCCGGAGCCGCGCCGGCCACGTCATCGTCTTTGAAGACGACAAGGGGAGCCAGAAGATCACCGTCCATGACACCGCTAACCGGCCCGGCACGGTGACGGACCCGCGTGGAAACACCGTCGCGTACACCTACGACGGCAGCGGCAACGTACTGATGACCACGGAAGTGGAGAGATCCGACCTGGGCAACCCCGACCGGACGTTCGTGACGACCTTCGTGTACGACAACCTCGACCGGCGGACCCGGGTCATCGAGAGCGGGGGCCCGACGACCCAATACACGTACGACTCGCGCGGGAACGTCGCCCGCGAGACCGATCCGCGCGGCAACGTCACGCGGTTCGAATACGACGGGATAGGCCGTCTCACGCGGACCACGCGGCAGATGACCGACACGGGCGACGGCATGGGGATGGTGATCGACACCATCGAGACGACGCGGACGTACGACGACTCCTCGCGGCTCATCTCGAGCACCGACGACAACGGGAACACGACGCGGTACGCGTACGACACCCGGAATCAGCGCATCGTCACGCAGATGGCCGACGGGACGCTCCACCAGGCCGGGGAGGGCGCCGTCTGGCCGCTGGGGGTGCCTGGCCCCGACCTGACTGGCTTCGTCTCCGGTTACGACGTCCACGGGAACGTGGTGAAGACGCGGGACGCCAACGGCACCGTCGTGACGAGCACGTACGACCTCATGGACCGCGTGACGCAGAGAAGCATCGCGCCGGGACCCGGAGTCCCCACCGACACCACGGCAGAGTCCCATCAGTACGACGGCCGATCACGGATCCGGGAATCGCAGGACAATGACTCGCGCGTGACGCTCGCCTACGACTCCCTCTCGAACCCGACGACGGAGACCCAGCAGATCTTGCCGGCCGGTCCGCTCCGGACCGTCAGCCGGATCTTCGACGGCGTGGGCAGCCGGACCCGGCTCACGTATCCGGGCGGCCGCGCGATCGTCGCCTCCTACGACGCTCTCCGCCGCCTCACGCAACTCCAGGATGATCCCCCCGGTCCCGGCTCCACCATCGGCCCGTTCAAGTACGTCGGCGGCGGACTCCGCCTCGAGCGGCTCGACTACGGCAACGGAACCCGGCTGGAAATCGGCTACGACACCGCCCGCAGGATCACGAGCACGCGGCACTCGCGCGTCGTGGGCGGCATGACCCTCGATCAGCGCTCCTACTCGTGGGACCTCGCAAGCGACAAGACAGAGGCGACCGATCTGCTCGCCGGACCCGCCGAGACCCGGACGTACGGCTTCGATTCGGCGAGGCGGCTCATCCTCTCGCAGGGGGGCTCCTCCCCGCCGACCCAGTACCAGCTCGACGGCGCCGGCAACCGCCGCTTCGTCAACGGCATGTCCGATCCGGGGCCGTACCAGCTCGACCCCTCGCTGCCCGAGCCGGCCGACCTCCAGATGAACCAGTACACGCAGACCCCCTTCGACGGCCGTGGCTACGACCTCAACGGGAACCTGATCCAGACCGCCGGCATGGCCCCTCCGCGCGCGCTCACGTTCGACTACCGCAACCAACTCGTCGGGTTTTTCGACGCCGGGACGGGACAGACGACCACGTATCGCTATGACGTGTTCGGCCGGAGGATCGAGAAGAACGGCGGCGGGAGCGTGACCCGGTTCTACTACGACGGAGCGCAGGTCATCGAGGAGCAGGATGCTTTCGGCGCGACGCTCGCCACTCGCGTGTGGGAGCCGGACCCCGAGATCGCCAAGGCCGCCAACGAGGTCGGATTGGATTTCGTCATGATGACCGACCACGACACGATCAAGCCTCTCTCCTCCAGTCAGGGAGGCCAGAGGTACTTCTACCACGCGGACGACCTCGGAAGCGTGCGGAAGGCGACCGACGACGCCGGCAACGTGGTCGAGCAGTACGCGTACGGCGACTACGGGCTGACGTCGTTCTACAACGGCGCCGGCGCGCCGATCCCCGGCTCGATGATCGGGAACCCCTACCTGTTCCACGGACAGCGCCGCGATACCGAAAGCGGGCTGTATGAGATCAATGGCGGCTTCATGTTTGGCGTCGACACCAGCGGGAGCATGGTGTGGCACTTCGGCGACGCCGGCGGCAACGTCAACTGGCTCTTCGGCGAGAGGACCGTGAGCGGCAGATACCTGGATCCGCGCGCGGGCCGGTATCTCTCGAAGCACCCGGGAGGCGCCTGGCAGGGAGAGAATGCGCTGGCCGTGTGGTCCGGGGGTGGAGCAGGGGGAGAGAACGCAGCCACGTTTGCCGGGGACAACCCGGTTTCAGGGGCTCCGAAGAGGACAGCATCGTATCGTCGCGTGCTTCTCCAGCAGGGACGACTCCTGCTGGACTCTGACTTCCAGAACAACCCCCCCTCAGGGCCTCCGAAGAGGGCCAAATGGTATCGTCGCGTGCTTCTCCAGCAGGGAAAACTCCTGCTGGACTCCGACTGGGAGCCATCGTCGATCTACGTTCCCTCCCTCCCTGCCGATGGCTACGCCCCCGGCGGCGCGAGTTTTGAAAGGACCTTCCTGGACCTGGTAGCCGTGATGAGCGACATGCTCAGCTACTACCAGGACCGGGTCGGCAACGAGTCTTTTCTCGACACCGCATCGGAGCGATATTCGCTACGCGAGCACGGGAAGAGTCTCGCCTACGATGCGCTCGATCCGAATGATATCTTTCGCAGACTTCCGCAGGCCGGCGCCGGCGCGTCCAGAGGGATGTTCGTCCTCCCAGAGGTCAACGACGAGGTCCTCGTCGCCTTCGAGCACGGAGACATCCACCACCCCTACGTCATCGGCTCTCTCTGGAATGACCAGCCACCCCACGAGCCCAAGAGACCTACCTGGCACCCGCCGAACCCCAACCGGAACCGGAAGTGAACCTCCATGGCGGTGAGAGGGCCCTCGCGCGGACCCCAGGAGCTGTGGCGGATTTTCGGACGGATGCATGAGGAGTGCCGCCCCGTTCCTGCTCGCGGGTGCCATCGTCTCTTTACTCCCGCCGCCGCTTCCGGCCGCGGCCATCCCGGATGAGCCTCACTCGGAGGAGAGTGCTCCGGTCCGCCGACCGCGGACGGGCGATTCGGCTCCACCCGTGCGCACCATCGACGGTGCGCCGGGGGGCGGCCTTCCTTACCGGCTCATCGCCCGCACGTCCGCGACGCAGGAAAGGCCGGACCGCCTCGTGATCTGGCTTCACCCGGCGGGCCCACCCTCAGACGATCTCGTGAATGCGATGGCGCCGGTCTTCACACGGCGGGGGTTCGCGCTGCTGATCCCCGCTAGCCGAAACACCAACGGCTGGTCAGACGCCGACGCGGTCAGGCTGATGAGTTGGACGCTTCCCGAGGTCGCAACGATCCCGCTCGTGAACGCCTCGCGGCCGATCCTCCTCGGGTTCAGCGGCGGCGGGCAGCTTGCCCTCGCATTGTGGCGAGCGGGCCCAGGACGCTATGCCGGCCTCATCCTGGACGCCGCCTATCCGCTCGACGAGAGAGACGGCAAACAGATGGTGATGGATCTCCCCTCGGACGCGGCGGTGCGCAGCGTCCCGATGTTAGTCCTCGTGGGCGCACTGGACCCGGTCGCGCCCGTGTGGGACAAGGTGGAAGCGGCCTGGCGCGCGGCCGGCGTGCCTCTCACCGTCCGCCGCGTCCCCGGCAAGGGGCACGAGTGGCTCTTCGGAGAAGTCGAGAGGGCCGCCCTGGGTGAGTGGCTGGAAACCGCCTCCGTAGTCGCCCGATAGCGCCTCAACGGTTGATTTGCCCTGCCAGCCTCAGCACCCTCACTTCATCGAGAGCACGGGACGTTCCTAGATGACGGGAACCCTAGCCCACATCAGGGCCAATCCCAGTCCGAGGCTGACGGCCCCCGCGGCGAGGCGCAGCCCGCGCTGAGTTCCTCCGTCGTGGGGGCCGCCCAGGGTGAAGGGAAGCCCCACGAGCGTTGACATCGCGATCATCCCCGCTACGGATCCCGCCGCGAAGAGCGCGATGTACGCCAGACGGGCGGCCGTGCCGGAGATCGTGGCGAGGACCACCAGCATCAACGCCGCGCTCCCCGCCATCCCGTGAAGCACGCCCACGAGGAAGGGACGCCGCCCAGCGCCCGCCGGAGCGAGCAGACGCCTCGCCGCTCGCGGCAAATCGTGGTGCGAGGCAGTCGCGAAACTCGGGGCCGAGGTGCGGCGGGGGCCCGACGGACCGGCGAACGGCTCGCTCGCGGCGTCCTGCGCATCGTGCGGGTCCCGCGAGGGGTCGGCCCCCGCCACGTGCACGTGGGGATGGAAGTGCTCGCGCTCTCCGTGGGCGTGAGGGTGCGTGTGGAGGAGCGCACCGCGCCGGAACATCCACAACAATCGCCCCCCGATCAGGGCCAGCGCGGCGCCGACGGCGAACTCCATCCAGGCTGCGAGGCCCTCGGGAATACGGACGCCGAGGACCACCACCAGCAGACCCGCGCCCGCGAGCGCCGCGGCGTGACCGGCGCCCCAGATCATCCCTACCATCGAGGATCCGAAGAGGGAGCCCCGCCGCTCACCGACCATCGCCGCCACCGCCGCGAGGTGATCGGCATCGAGAGCGTGCTTGAGTCCGAGGGCGAACCCCACGCCCAGCGCGGAGAGCACCGGCCAGTCCATAGGGGGGCAGTGTATCCGAACGGCCCGCCACCGCGCGGTGACCTCGGCCCACGGCGACATCGTCCTTCGGCAACGCGGCCGGCCGGAGCGATCCACCGGATCCCGGCCCTGTACCGGAAAGTGGGGTATTCTACGGGCGCCCGACGAACATCCGGGACGTCACCCGGCCTCTAGGAGGTCACGCCATGTCTCTCCGGCGCTCGTGCCGAGTTCTGCTCGTGATCGTGGCCGTCCCCTTCGCCGTCTCCCTCGCCATTTCCCCCGCCATCCCGGCGGGCCCCGAGACGCCCACGAAGCCGGCCACCCCGCCATCGAAGGCCGGTGGCTCGAAGGCCGCGTCGCAGAAGGCTCCGGCCGCGGCCGAGAAGGCCCCGGCCGCCGATCCGAACGTCCCGGAGAAGGAGTTCACGGTCACGTTCATGAGCGGGCCGAAGGTCAAAGCGACGATCTTCCCGAACCCGACCCGGCCTGGCAAGGTCGTCCGGTTCGACCCCCCCGTCCCCCAGACGGACGTGAACCTGCACAGCGTCTCTCTCAAGTCCATGTGGGAGATCTACGGCCCGCAGCGCGGGTCCTTCAAGATGGAGGACGGGAGGCTGGAGCCGCGCGCGGATCTCAACACCAACATCATGGTGTACAGACTGAAGACGGGCGCCAAGTTCTGCGTCTCCCCCGTCCGGGACGACACGGCGAAGACATTCTCGAGCATCAAAGTCTGGATGGAGTGAGGCGCGGTTGCGGCATTACGACCTCGTGGTCATCGGATCCGGGCCGGCGGGCGAGAAAGGGGCGGCGCAGGCGGCCTACTTCGGCAAGCGCGTCGCCATCGTGGAGAAGGCCCCGCGCGTGGGAGGCGCCTCCACCAACACCGGCACGCTCCCCAGCAAGACGCTCCGAGAGACGGCGCTTTACTTCTCGGGCCTGAGACAGCGCGGGCTCTACGGCATCGACTACTCCCTCAAGGAAGGCCTCACGGTGCAGGACTTCATGTACCGCGAGCAGCACGTCGTCGCGGAGCAGCGGGAGAGCATCCAGCGCAACATCGCCAACCACGGGATCGACCTCATCGAAGGGTTCGCCTCATTCGAGGACTCGCGCACGCTCCTCGTGCAGCGGGGCGACGAGGAGACACGGCTGACGGCCGAGGTCTTCCTCATCGCCACCGGGTCGCGGCCGAATCGCCACGCCGACATCGCCTTCGACGACGTGCTGATCTACGACTCCGACAGCATTCTGCACATGGACGAGATCCCGAAGAGCCTGGTCGTGGTGGGGGGTGGGGTCATCGGCTGCGAGTACGCGTCCATCTTCTCGGCGATGGGAGTCAAGGCCACGCTCGTGGACTCCAAGGACCGCCTCCTCACCTTCCTGGACGCTGAGATCTCCGAGCGCCTGCGCTCGGGGATGGAGCGGATCGGGCTGCGCACGATCCTGAACGAGCGGCTCGACCGGATCGAGAAGGCGGAACGCTCCGTCCACGTGGTGCTCAAGTCGGGTCTGGTCCTCGAGGCGGACCGCGCTCTGTTCGCCGCCGGCCGGCTCGGGTCCACGCAGAGCCTCGGGCTCGAGCGCGCGGGCGTCGAGCGGGACTCCCGAGGGCTGATCAAGGTGGACGAGAACTTCCGCACGGCCGTCCCGAACATCTATGCGGCCGGCGACGTCATCGGCTTTCCCGCGCTGGCCTCCACCTCCATGGAGCAGGCTCGCGTCGCGGTGTGCCACGCCTTCTCGTTCAAGTACAAGACGCACGTGGCGGCGCTTCTGCCGTACGGCATCTACACCATCCCGGAGGTCTCGGCCGCGGGCGAGACGGAGGAGTCCTGCCGCGAGAAGGGAATCTCGTACGAGGTGGGCCGCGCGCGCTACACCAACAACGCCCGCGGGCAGATCATCGGGGACACGAGCGGGCTGCTGAAGCTGGTGTTCTCGCGCGACGACCTTCGACTGCTGGGCGTCCACTGCGTGGGCGAATCGGCCACCGAATTGGTCCACCTGGGGCTGATGGTCCTTACCTCCGGCGGCGGCATCGACGCCTTCATCCAGGCGGTCTTCAACTTCCCCACCCTCTCCGAGGCCTACAAGTACGCCGCCTATGACGGGCTCGGGAACCTGGCCGGCCGCAAGATGAGGGAAGGGTAGGAGTGACGCGAGCGCGCACCGCCCACCTCGTCGGGATCTGCGGGACCGGCATGGGCTCCCTGGCGGGTCTGCTGAAGGCGCTCGGGTTCGCCGTCCGCGGATCCGATCAGGACCCCCACCCGCCCATCTCGACCATGCTGGAGTCGCTCGGCATCCCGATCCTCAGGGGATACCGCCCCGAGAACCTCGACCCCATCCCCGACGTGATCGTGGTGGGGAACGTGGTGGGCCGATCCAACCCGGAGGTGGTCGCCCTTCTGGAGCGGGGACTCCCGTACCTGAGCATGCCGCAGGCGCTGGGGGAGTTCGTCCTCGCCGGGCGCCATCCTATCGTCGTGGCGGGGACCCACGGGAAGACCACCACGTCGGCCCTCATGAGCCATGTGCTGGCGGCGGCCGAGCGCGATCCGTCGTACCTCGTGGGGGGCGTCCTCATCGGGTCCGAGCGCTCGTACCGCCTCGGCGGAGGGCCGCACGTCGTCGTGGAGGGGGACGAGTACGAGACGTCGTTCGCGGACAAGGGGCCCAAGTTCCTCCACTACCGCCCCCGCACGGCGATCCTGACGAGCGTCGAGTATGACCACGCGGAGATGTACCCCTCCATCGAGTCGGTGGAGGAGGCTTTCCGTAAGTTCGTGGCCCTGGTGCCCGCCGATGGAGCTTTGATCGCCTGCGCCGACGACGCGCGGGCGGCTGGACTGGCGCGGGAGGCTCGCTCGCGGGTGATCCCTTACGGCCTCGGGCGGGGCGACGTCACGGCGCGAGAGCTCGCGGCGGGGCCGGAGGGGACGCTCTTCGACGTGGCCGGGCGGCGTCCCGCTCCGGGGCGCGCCGCCGCCGGCGCGGAGCTTCCCGCGGCGTCCACCGGCCGACCTGCGATTCCCGTCGAGAGCAAGGCGGCCCCGGCGAGGCGGTTCATGGTGCCCATGACCGGATCGCACAACGTCCTGAACTCCCTGGCGGTCGTGGCCGCCGCCCGGGTGCTCGGATTGACCGACGAGGAGATCGGCGCTGGCCTCTCGTCGTTTCCGGGGGTCCACCGCAGACAGGAAATCGTGGGGGAGGCCGCGGGCGTGACGATCATCGACGACTTCGCGCACCACCCGACGGCCGTCCGCGAGACCATCTCGGGCGTGCGCCGCCGCTGGCCGCGCCGCAGGCTCTGGGCGATCTTCGAGCCGCGCACCAACACGACGCGCCGCAGCGTCTTCCAGCGCGAATACGCCCTCGCCTTCGACGGCGCGGGCGTCGCCGTCATCGCCGCCGTGGACCACCCGGAGAAGGCCCCCGAGGGGCAGCGCTTCGACGCCGAGCGGCTCGCGCTCGACCTGCGCGGCCGGGGCCTCGACGCGCGCTACGTCCCCGACGTGGGCGCCATCGTGACCACCGTCGCCGCCGAGGCTCGCGCGGGGGACGTGGTCCTGGTGATGTCCAACGGGTTATTCGGCGGCATCCACCGCAGGCTTCTCGAAGCGCTCCCACGCTAGAGCCGCACATCTCCTCTCTCCTGCGCCAGTCCGGTGAAGGGGTTGAATAGCCGCTCCCCCCTCGGTACGAACGGGACCGAGAGTACGGCCGGGTCGCCGAGGCGGACGGCCTCCGGAACGAGCCCGAGCCTGCCGTCGGGATCGAGGCGCCTCAGGGCGAGGAACCGCGCGAGACCTGCGGCCGTGGCCACGGCGATCTCCGGAGGCGCGTCCACGCTTCCGGGCCGCGTCGCCCGATCGAACCCATCCACCGTCATCTTGGATCCATCGTCGTGGGGAGTCCCGATCTTCCTGAGGGCGAACGCCATGACGAAGACGGCTGCCGAGCCGGATCGGGCAGACGCCTCGAAGCGCAGGAACGGGAGCCGGACCGCGGGGGCGCCTTCCTCCTGCGCGCCGCCCACCGCCTCCTCCACCGGAATGGGCCTTTTCTCGCCGGAGGAGAAGTCATACGCGGTCGAGCAGGGATTGCACACGCCGAGGCTCACGCCCGGGGAGACCAGGAGCTTGCTGGTGCACCGCGGGCACACGAGCGTGACGGCCTTCACGAGTCCCACCCGCGCGGGAAGCCCCGCCTTCCTCTTCTCTTCGCCATCGAGAAAAGGAACCCGGCCAGGGCCTCGAGCGTCGTTTCCTTCGGGCGGTTGATGGGCTGTTGGCGCCGCGAGGGCCCTTCCACGACCAGCTCGCGGCGGAAGCGGAGCCGGTCCCAGGCCGCGGCCAGCACGAGCAGAAGCCCGCCCGCGATGAGGGCCCCGGCGTCGGTGATGTGGATCACCATCTCCCATAGGATCCTCGGGTGGGCCATCACGACCCCCGCGAGCGCGCTGAAGAGAAGCGTGAAGCCGGCGCCGGCCAGCACGCGCCGGTCCATCCGGGCGGGCGCCACGCCCCGCAGGACCTCCCCCGTGAGGCCGTCCACGGAGACCTGGTAGAGACTGCGGCCGTACGAGAAGCGGGCGAGCCAGACCGGGTAATAGATGACCTTCACCCGCCGCTCGATGGTGACGGGTTCGCTCATGATGCCGGGGAGGCGGATCGACTCGGGGCGGCGCTGCGGCTCCAGCACGATCCCGCGCGAGGCGAGCCCCACCGCATCGAAGGGCGCCGCGGCGGTGCCGCGCACCCGGTCGGTCGGAACCCGGTCGGCCCCTATGTCGCGCCCCTCGCCCTCGAGCGCGATGGCTGTGAAGCGCGTGACGCCGAGGCGGCAGCGGACCGGAGGCTTCTCCGCCGCCGCCTGGATCAGGAGGATGTCGAGGAAGGGGACAAAAGTGAGATCGATCCCGCGGCGGGCCGCCTTCTCCTTGAGGCCGTCGGGGGTGCCCGGAGCGGAAAGGAAGGTCTCGACGCACCGGCGCGCCTGCTCGTAGGAAACCTCCGGCTCGATGGCGGCCGATCCCCCCACGCCGGACGCCACCAGCGTGAGCGGGACGTCGCAGTAAGGGCAATCCCGGACGTCGCCCGGCGTGAGGTTCCCCGCGGCGCCGCCGCACGAGGGACACGAGACGGCCTTGAGGGTGGGAGGCGCGGGGCCGGCGGCCGCGACTCCGGCGACGCCGCCGTTCACGACTCCATCCACCGCGCGAGCCTCATCCCCACCGCGTAGATCCCCCAGGTGACGGCGCCCAGCAGCGCCAGCGAGACGAGAGGGGCGCCGCGGAAGAACGATAACGCGGCCAGGTTGAGGACCAGGCCCGCGCCGAGGAGCCCCGCGAAGGCCAGATCGATGCGGCTCTCCGCCGAGCGCGGCGCGGACACCGGATAGACCTTCCCTTCCGACGCGTCCACCGCCGCGCGGTACTCGACGCCGTGATACGGGTAGACGAGGAGGTGCAGGGGGACATGGATGAGCCTGGCCTCAGCGTCCTCCGGGGGGGCGGCGCCTTGGTCGCTGGGGCCGGCGGCGATCTTCGACTCGCCGAGGCCCGACGCGCGCGCGGCCGAGCGCGCGAGCGCGGCCTGCAGCGGCACCGTGGCCTCGATGAGCCGGGCCGGCTCCCCCCGCGCGCCCTTCACCCGATCCTGCGCGAAGACCTTCTGATCGCCGGCCGGGATCGGGATCCGTTCGAGCCCCTCGTAGAGCGCGCCCGCCGCCGGGATGACGCGCGCGGTCCCCCGGGTCGTGATCTGCCACAGCGGAAAGAAGACCAGCTCGGACGAGGAGGGGACGACCTGGCCCACCACCTCCTGGCTCTTCAGCCACCGCGCCAGCGATGAGGCGGCCATGGCGCGGTCGAGTCGGGGCTCCACGATGAGGTGCCGGACGGCGCGGGAGGCGTCGAGGAACACGCGGGTGCCGCAGAACGAGCACGAGAGGAACGGATCGTCCTCGACGGCCTGCACGGGGGCGCCGCACTGAGGGCAGCGCAGGGAAGGCGGCTTCGTCGCCACAGCGGCGGCGATTATATCAGCCGAGCGCGGCCCCCGCGGCGACGGGAGCCGCCTCGAAGCACGCGCGTGCGGCCTCGAGCGGCAGCACGATGCGGACGGTGGTGCCCGCTCCGGGGGCGCTCTCCACGCGGATTTCGCCGTCGTGCGCCTCGACGATTCGCCGCGCGATCGCCATCCCCAACCCGTTGCCCTCACGCTTGCCGTCGGAGAAGAAGGGCTCGAAGACGCGGCGGCGGACCTCCTCCGTCATGCCGCACCCCGTGTCGGCCACGCTCAGACAGATCAGGCCTTCCTCCCGCGCCGTGCGGATGGTGAGCACGCCCCCCGAAGGCATGGCGTCCGCCGCGTTGTCGAAGAGGTTGCGCACAACCCGGATCATCCGGCGCTGGTCGATGAGCACCGGAACGTCCTCGGCCACGTCGAGCACCACGCTGATGGAGCGGGAGGTCATGTCGTCCCGTATCTGATCAACCGCCTCCGACAGGAACGCCGCGAGGCCCTGCCTGGAGGAGACGATGTTCGTGCGTCCCCGGCAGAATTCCAGGACGTCCTGGGTCATCTCCGTCATCCGATCCACCTCGCCGAGGATCATGCCGGTCATGCGGGCTGTCTTCGGGCCCTGCGGGTCGCGGCCCATCAGCTCGGCCGCGGCGCGGATGGACGTCAGGGGCCCGCGGAAGTCATGGATGATCGAGGAGACCATCCGCCCCACCGCCGACACCCGCTCCGACAGCAGCATGCGCTCGGTCAGCCGCGCGTTCTCGATGGCCACCGAGGCGTGATCGGCGAGCGACTCCAGCACCTCGAGGTCAATCTTGGTGACGTTCTGGACCCGCAGGTGGTGATCCACGTAGATCACCCCGCTGACCTGATCGCGCGACAGGATGGGAACGCACATCACGGTCATCAGATTGAGCCGGACGATGGAGGCGCTGCGCGCCCCGCTGGTCGCCGGCCCTCCCGCCACGACCACCGACCGGCGCGTGTCCAGGACCTGCTTGATGACGCTCCGGCTCGCCGGGATCACCTTCTCGTCGAGACTGGCGAGATCGACGTTCCGGGCCACGCGCGCCTTGAGCGAGCCGTTCGGCTCCACCAGCGTCAGGAAGCCCTTCTGGGCCCGGGTCACCTCCATGACGGCGTCCATCACGCGATCGAGCACCTCGTCAAGGACCAGCGAGGAGTTGATGGCCCTGCTGGCGGCGAGGAGCGTGCGCAGGTTCGTTCGCTCGCGGTCGTTCACCCGGGTGCCCTCGGTCAGGAAAGTGACTCTGTAGGGACACTCCGGCCCGAGTGAGATCACGTCGCCGTGGTGCAGCTCGGCCTTCAACGTGAGGTTGCCGTTGACGTACACCCCGAGGCCGGAGGAGGTGTCGGCGAGGAAGTACTGCAGTCCCTGCCGGATGACGAGGAGATGGCAGGGCGCGACGCCGGGATGATCGAGGCTCAGCCCGTTGGACGGGTCGCGCCCGATCCGGAGGAGATCCCCGTGAAGGGGGATGGTCTTCCCGAACCCCTTCTCGTCCGTCACCACCACGCGGACGGGGACGGAGGCCTGGAGAAGGGAGCCTTCCGGTTCGGAGATGGACTGTTCGGGCATCGACGATTGTCCTGACGGCCCGAATATATGTCGCCGCCCCC
>CAYNUH010000068.1:0-19861 GCA_964400605.1 uncultured Acidobacteriota bacterium
AAGTCGCTCCGCGGGTGAGCGATGATCCGCCCGTCCTGGCCCATGGCCATCATGTAGCCCTTCTCGCCGACGCGGATGGCTCCCATGGAGTCCTGGATCGCCTTCAGGTTGAAGATCGCGCGCAGCACGCCGGCGGCCGCCCTCGGGCCGTCCGGGATCGGCAGCGCCACGGAGTAGACGTAGGTCCCGCTTTCGGGATCGAAGGTCAGGTTGCTCAGGGAGACGCCGCGGGTGGCCGCCTCCTGCCACCAGGTCTCGTTCGAGTGGAGGATCTGCCCAGGGTCCGAAGTGCATCCGATGGCGATGCCGAGGCGGTCCGTGAGCACCAGGTCGGAGATGTACGTGTGGGCCGACTGTACTTCCTTGAGATGGCGCGCGATCTCCGGGCGCTCGTCCAGACAGCTCACGCCGCCGAAGCGCGCCCGCATCGGCTCTTCCTCGCGGTCACGCATCGGGATGGTCGCGTGCGCTTCGCTCAGGTAGATGGCGTTGTCGCGGATGCTGGGGGAGAGGCTGATGGTCTCCAGCTCGCGCACGCGCTCCTGGAGCTCGCCGTCGATCAGCAGGGCCGCCTGGTCGGCGGTGTTCAGGAGGTCGCGCCGGACGGTCTCCTCGAGGGAGCGGCTGACCAGATCGAACGTACAGAAGGACAGGAGGCCGACGATGGCCACGGCGATGCTGGCGAAGACGATGGCCAGCTCGGTCGAGAGGCTCTTGAGGCGAAGGGGCATCGTCCACCGCCGCGCCGGCGCGGGGCGCCCGCGCTCAGGCCACGCAGACCATGTTCCGGCCCGCCTCCTTGGCCTGGTACAGGGCCGAGTCGGCGCGGCGCATCAGGTCATCCGCGGTGCCGATGCTCTCCTCCGGGAAAGCACACACGCCGATGCTGATCGTAACCTGCACGGAGTTCCCGTCGGAACCGAACGTGTGCGATTCGACGTCCGCGCGGATCCTCTCGGCGACCAGGCGCGCTCCGTCCGCACCGTTGGAGAAGAGGACCAGGACGAACTCCTCGCCTCCGTAGCGGACCGCGATGTCGCTCTTGCGTATGTGCCGCCTGAGGATCGACGCCACCTCGCGGAGCACGGCGTCGCCCACGGCGTGACCGCGGGTGTCGTTGATGGCCTTGAAGTGGTCGATGTCCAGCATCACGCACGCGAGCGGCGTATCGTGGCGCCGCGAACGGGCCATCTCTTCCTCGAGCCGCTGGTGCAGAAAGCGTCTGTTGTAGAGCCCCGTCAGGGAGTCCGTGAGGGAGGCTTTGCGGGCCTCCGCCTCGGCGCGCTGGATGCGCACCATCACGCCGATGCGCGCGAGGAGCTCGGGCGCGCTGAACGGCTTCGTGACGTAGTCGTGCGCGCCGGCCTCGAGCCCGCGCGCGATCTCGTCATGGTCGCGATAGCGCGCCGTCAGGAAGACGATGGGGATCGATGACGTTCGCTCGTCCGCCTTCAAGCGGCGGCAGACCTCGTAGCCGTCCATATCGGGCATTTGGATGTCGAGCAGGATGACTTCGGGGTTCGACGCGGCGGCAGCCTCGATCGCCTCGAGGCCGCCGGCCGCTTCGAGACACCTGTACCCCTTGGACTCGAGGATGAGTCGCAGGGCGTAGAGGTTCGTCTCCTCGTCGTCGACGATGAGGATCGTGGCGGGGGTCACCGGGGGAGATACCATACGCCCTCTGAGTGGATCAAATATTGAGAGTCTGCACGCTCAATATATACATACTGACAAGACGAGCAAGTCATCTAGCGAAAGCAGATAGATGCAGAAAAAGCCGACTTATATCCGGCTTATCTGCCTCTGGTGTCCGTGAGCTAGAAGAAGCGGGAGTAGGCCACCCGCGAAAGGCGGCGGAAGATGGCGACCAAGTAACGAATGAACCCTGGCTGGCCTGGGGAGTCCATAGCCTCAAGGGTAGCAGTCTGGATACCAGTCACTCGACTACCTCACAAACTTTGACGCGACAGTGATTTGGCGGCCAATACTCGATCGTCCGCCAAACCCGTTCTGACTCAATATGCGACGTATCTGGAAAAGGCGCTCTGAATGTGTGTTTTCAAGGCAGGAAAGTCGAGCCCGCACAGAGAAAAAGTCTCAAGATGAGTGGCTGAGCTTGGAGAGGAGGACGCAAGCCCCGAAGGCCGAGATAAAGCCGCTCATCGAGAAAGGCGGGGCGCCCGGGAATACGAAGATGTTCAGTCGGCGCAGGGTCGCTGCCGGCGTCTACGTGAGGGCCAGGTCAGCGACCACGGCCGCAAGGAGCCCCACGGAGACCCACCCGTTGGCGGTGAAGAAGGCGGCGTTGACGCGGGAGAGATCGTCGGGCCGCACGAGGCGGTGCTCCACGGCGAGGGTCGCCGTCACCACGATCACGCCGGCGCTGTAAGCCCATCCAAGGGGGACCGTGAGGGGCAGGCTCATGAGGGCGACCACCATCAGCACGTGCAACGCCGTGGAGAAACGCAGGGCGGAAGGCACGCCGAGCCGGGCCGGGAGACTATGGAGACCCGCGAGCCGGTCGAACTCGACGTCCTGGCAGGCGTAGATGATGTCGAACCCCGCGGTCCACAACGTGACGGCCAGTCCCAGAAGCAGTGGCGCGGCGCCCAGCTCGCCGGTCACGCCGAGCCATGCCCCCACCGGCGCCAGGCCGAGCGAGGCCCCGAGGTGGAGGTGCGTGAGCGCGGTGAAACGTTTCGTCAGCGAGTAGGTCAGGATCACAGCCAGCGCCACGGGGCTGAGGAGGAGGCACAGGCGGTTCAGGGCCGCCGCCGACCCCGCGAAGACGGCGCACGATGCGATCAGGAGCGCGACGGCCGAGGATCGCTTCAGCCTGCCGGAGGGCAGCGGACGCGCCGCCGTCCTCGGGTTGAGCCGGTCGAAGCGTTCGTCGGCGATACGGTTAAAGGTCATCGCCGCGGTCCGCGCCCCCACCATGGCCAGGGTGATGAAGAGGACTTGCCGTCCTGTGGGCCATCCGCCCGCCGCCAGGAGCATGCCCATGAAGGCGAACGGCAGGGCGAAGATGGTGTGCTGGAAGGCGACCAGCTCTGCGGTGAGGCGGAGGCGATGGAGCAGCGCGGTCATGTCCCGGCCTTCCACCGTCTTCCGATCCGGTGGGGGAGGCCCATGAGATCGAGAATGCGCGCCGTGTACTGCTCGACCAGCTCCTCCAGCGAGACGGGGCGGTTGTAGAAAAGGGGCGTCACCGGCGCGACGATCGCCCCGGCGAGCGTGGCCATGCGCATGTTCTCGATGTGCACAAGGGTCAGCGGCGATTCGCGGATGCCGAGGACAAGCCGGCGGCGCTCCTTCAGCGTCACCTCCGCCGCCCGGTGGATGAGGTTGCGGCCCGCGCCGGTCGCAACGGCGGCGAGGGTGCTCGTGCTGCACGGCACGACCGCCATCGCCTCGCACGGATACGAGCCGCTGGCGATCGGCGCGGCGAGGTCGTCCTCCTCCAACCAGCGCACGGAGTCGGCGCCCGCGCCGCCCATCGCCTTGCGGAACTCCTCGATCCCTTCCCCGGCAAGCCCGAGCTCCTCGCGCGCCACTTTCCGCGCCGCGCGCGAGGCCACCACGTTGACGCGCCGCACCTCGGGGTGGGAGGCCATCTCGCGCAGCAGCCGCTGCGCGCACAGCGACCCGCTCGCTCCCGTGATGCCGAGGACGAACTCTCGGGTCCGATCCATCCTGGGGTCCCCTTCCAAAGTCACGGTGCCAGACCCTTCGCGGGGTCCCGCTCCGGCCCGGGAGCCGGAGAATACCCGCGTTGTCTTGCCCGCCGGCGGCCGGGACAGATCCCGGGGGCAGGACGCCTCCTGGCGCCTGCCGCGCGCAGAAGTTTCGATGATACGCGTCGCTTCCGGAGGGAGTCAACGCGGGCTATACTCCGCGCTCCCCGGGAAAGGACCAGGTGGACAAGGACCGTATTCGAAGGCTCCTCTCGGACGTCGCTCGCGGAAAGATCCGCCCCGGCCAGGCGCTGGAGTCCCTCAGGGACATCCCCTTCGTGGACATGGGATTCGCGCGCTACGACACCCACCGGGCGCTGCGCCGCGGATTCCCCGAGGTGATCCTGGCCGAAGGGAAGACGGAAGATCAGGTCGTGCAGATCCTCGAGCGCGTGGCCGGCATGCGCCACCCGATCCTCATCACGCGCGCCAGGCCGTCGCTCTATCTGGCGGCGGTCGCGGTGGCCCCGTCGGCGGAATACCACCCCGAGGCGCGCGCCATCACGGTGGCCGAGAAGCGTCGTGCGCCGCTCCGCGAGGGCCTCTTGGTGGTCGCGGCCGGCACGTCGGACATCCCCGTGGCGGAGGAGGCGGCGGTGACGGCCGAGATCATGGGCAACCGCCCGGAGCGGGTTTACGACGTGGGCGTGGCGGGGATCCACCGGCTCCTGGCGGAGACCCCCCGCCTGAGGCAGGCGCGAGTGATCATCGTGGTCGCCGGGATGGAGGGCGCGCTGCCGGGCGTCGTAGCCGGCATGGTGGGCGCGCCCGTCATCGGGGTCCCGGTCAGCACGGGCTACGGTACGGCCTTCGGCGGGGTCTCCGCCCTTCTGGCCATGCTGAACTCTTGCTCTTCGGGGCTGACCGTCGTGAACATCGACAACGGCTTCGGCGCGGGGTACGCCGCCGCGCTGATCCTGGCCGGCTACGAGAAGGCTCCGCGCGCGAGGCGCGCGCGGCGGCGCCGCGCGTGAGCGCGCGGGGCAAGACACTCCCCCTCGACCGGCGCCAGAGACGTCTGCCTTGACAGATCGGGGGGCTTTTCAATACATTTCCGGCGATCAGACCAGCCCGGCAGATCCGATCCTCATGGCTTCTTCCCCGCAGCGCCACACCCGTTCAAGCCGCGCCCCGGCGAGCGAGCGGTGGCGGCAGGGGGGTGGCATCTCCAGCGGCTGACGGATCACCAACGACGGGAGGCCGGTTCGTGCACCTTCCGGTCTTCACGCACACTTCCGAGCAGGAAGGGGGGAAGTTGAATGCCCGTGGTCAAGGTGCGCGAAGACGAGTCACTGGAAAACGCTCTCCGCCGGTTCAAGCGCAAGTGCGAGAAGTCCGGCATCCTCAGCGAGCTCAAGAAAAGGCAGCACTACGAGAAACCCAGTGCTCGTCGGAAGCGCAAAGCCCTTGCCGCTCGAAAGAAGCTGCTCAAGCGGCTGGCCCAGGAAAAGAAGATAGAGGGCCTCTGAGGTCCTCTTGATGAGATGACAGGTTCCGGCGCCGGGAGGGGTGCCTCCTTCCAGGCTCCTCCCGGCGCGGCCTTCCCGATAGATCGGCGGCAACTCTCGAGGCTTTCAGCAGGGCGGGCGGATAGATTCGGTCTTCCGCCAGGCAAGGCATCCCGGCCGGGGGGATGGCAGGTTGGTGACCCCTCACGGTTCCGATTTCGTCGACAGGGTTCGCGCGTCCGTCGACATCGTGACGCTCGTCTCAGAGTCGGTCCCTCTCAAGAAATCCGGACGGAAGTACCGGGGGCTGTGCCCCTTCCACAACGAGAGGACTCCCTCCTTCTACATCGACGAAACCAAGCAGCTCTTCTACTGCTTCGGCTGCGGCGCCGGCGGCGACACCTTCAAGTTCGCGATGCTGCGCGAAGGCGTGGACTTCATGGAGGCGGTGCGTCTGCTGGCCCGCCGTGCGGGCATCCCCGTGCCGGAGGCCCGATCCGGCCCGCGCGCCTCCGAGCGCGAGGCGGCCCTGGCCGCCTGCAAGGCCGCGGCCGCCCTCTACCGGGAGATCCTCCGCGAGGGGCCCGAGGGGGACGTGGGGCGCAACTACCTCGAGCGCCGGGGCGTGACGCCGGCGACGCGCGAGGCGCTGTCGCTCGGCTACGCCCCTGACCGATGGGAGACGCTGCGGGAGGCGCTCGGCAGGCAGGGGCACAGGATGGAGGTGCTGATGGCCGCCGGGCTGGTGCAGCGTCGCGAGGACGGCTCGGGGTTCTACGACCGCTTTCGCAACCGCATTATCTTCCCAGTCCACAACCTGTCGGGCGACGTCATCGGGTTCGGCGGCCGCATCGTCGGCGAGGGGGAGCCCAAGTACCTCAACTCTCCAGAAACGCTCATCTACAACAAACGCGAGAACCTCTACGGGCTGTATCACTCCCGGCAGGCGGTCAAGGAGGCCGGCGAGGCCATCGTCGTGGAGGGCTACATCGACTACGCCGCTCTCCACCAGTGCGGCGTGAGGCACGCGGTGGCCACGCTGGGGACCTCCTTCACCGACGAGCAGGCCTCTCTCCTGCGTCGATTCACGGAGAAGGTGGTCGTGAACTACGACACCGATCCGGCCGGCGAGGCGGCCACCCGGCGCAGCCTGGAGAAGCTCCTCTCCCGGGGATTCGCGGTGAGAGTCCTCCAGCTCGCTGCGGGGAAGGATCCAGACGCCTTCCTGCGCTCGGCGGGCGGGGAGGAATACCGACGTCTCGCCGGAGAGGCGCCCTCGTGCTTTGAACATCTCGTCACCGCGGCGCAGCGCGACCAGGACCTCGCCGACCCGGCCGCCCTGGCGGCCGCCGTGCGCGAGATCATGCCCGTGCTCGCGCAGGTGCCTAGCCGCATCGAGCGGTCGCGCTACGTGAGCCTCCTCGCCGAGAGGCTGGCCGTCGAGGACGCGTTGCTGCTGGCCGAGATGCGCGACGTGCTCCTGAGCGGCGGGCGCCCCTCCGCGGCGCCGGGCGCCGACGCACGGCCGGCGGCGCCGGTGTCCCTGCGGGATGCCGAGGCCCGGCTCGTGCAGGCCCTGGTCGAAGATCCGCGGGCCCGGGCGCGGCTCGTGCCGGAGATTCTCCCGGCGGACCTGGAGGGCTCCCCCGTGGCGACGATCGTATCGCGCATCGCCACGCTGGAGAGCGAAGGGGACGTGATCACGTACGCGGGACTCACGGCGGCGCTGCCGGATCGCGATCGCCAACTGCTCGCCCGCATCGCCCTCCGGGGCGATCCGCCCGTGGATGAACGGGAGGCGGCTGAGTGCCTGGCCTCGCTGAGGCGCATGCGCCTCATGAGGGAGAGAGAGTCGCTTCAGAAGGAGATGGAGAGGACGTCGGAGCCGGCGCGGCTGGACGAGCTGATGCGCCGCAAGGTCGATCTCAGCCGCCGCATCGACGCGATGTCCTGATCGTCGTGCCGGGCCGCGCCGTCCGGCGCGTGCCAGCCCTCGGGGGGGGATGGGGAGGGTCGCTCGTGGGTATCGAGGAAAAGTACGAACTGGAACAACTCATCAGGTTCGGCAAGGCGCGTGGATCCAGGCTCTCCTTCGACGAAATTTTCGACCTGCTGGTGCAGCCGGAGGGCGTCACCTCGGCGGAGGAGATGGACGAGATCTTCATGCGCCTCGGCGAGCACGGCATCGAGGTCGTGGACCAGGCAGGCCTCGAAGCCGAGCGGGAGAGCCGGGCGGGGGATCCCGAAGAGGAGGCCGAGCGCGCGGAAGCGGCGAAAGACGATCCCACCCTGTATGCCCTGGATCGCACGAGCGATCCGGTGCGGATGTACCTGCGTGAGATGGGGATGGTCTCCCTTCTCACGCGCGAGCGGGAGGTGCGCCTCGCGAAGCGGATCGAGAGGGGCAGGCTGACGGTCCTGCGAGCGGTGTCGCGGCGCGAGCCGGTGGCCGAGCGCGTCGCCGAGCTGGGCCGCGCACTGCACGCCGGGCACCTGAGCGCCGCCGGCGGGATCTTCCTGGCCGACGATGACGAGGATCCCGCCATCGAGGCGCGGGTGCGTTCCATCACGCAGGCCGTCGGCCGGATCGGAAAGCACCTGACCGAGATCCGCCGGGCACGCGCTCATGCCGGAAGGCTCAAGAATGGCGGCCGCGCCCACCGCCGGGCACTCATGAAGATCGCGCGGGCCCGGGTCGGACTCGGCAGAACGATCCGCAGGGTGAAGATGAGCGAGATCCAGGTCCGCGCCTTCGCGCGGAGCATCATCACGGCGGCGGAGACGCTCCGCTCGCTCGACGAGACTGGGCAGGGGGCGCGCAAGAACGCGGCCGGCGCGCGCGACCGCGACGCGCGGCGCGATCTGAAGCGCCGGCGCCTCGATCTCGAGCGGCAGCGGGGCGAGATCGAGCGTTGGTTCGGCGCGCCGTCGGCCTCGCTTTTCTCCACCGCGCGCACGATCCTGCGCGGCGAGAGGATCGCCCAGCAGGCCCGCGACGACATGATCGAGGCGAACCTCAGGCTCGTCGTCTCCATCGCCAAGAAGTACGCGAACCGGGGATTGCAGCTCCTTGATCTGGTCCAGGAGGGGAACATCGGCCTCATGAGGGCGGTGGACAAGTTTGACCACCGCCGCGGTTACAAGTTCTCGACGTACGCCACGTGGTGGATCCGTCAGGCGGTCACGCGCGCCATCGCCGACCAGGGGCGGACCATCCGCATCCCGGTGCACATGGCGGAGACGATCAACAGGCTGGTGAAGACCTCCCGCACCCTGTTGCAGGAGTTCGGGCGCGAGCCCACCGCGGAGGAGATCGGCCACCGGATGGGCCTGCCGCCCGTCAAGATCCGCAGCGTCATGAAGGTGGCCGCGGAGCCGTTGTCGCTGGAGACCCCCATCGGCGAAGAAGAAGGCACTCACCTCTTAAACTTCATCGAGGACCGCGCGGTGCCGTCGCCGGAGGCGTCTCTGATCATGGCGAACCTCAGAGAAAAGACCTACGAGTTGCTCAAGAGCCTTTCCCCGCGCGAGGACAAGGTGCTGGCCATGAGGTTCGGCCTCGCCGATGGCGTGGAGATGACGCTGGAGGAGGTGGGATCGGCCTTCGGCGTCACGCGCGAGCGGATCCGGCAGATCGAATCCAAGGCGCTCCGAAAGCTGCGACATCCTTCGCGAAGAAGGAAACTGCGCCCCTTCCTGGACATCCCGACGGTGTAGGAGCGAGAAGGTGTGCTCCAAGCCAGCGCTCGGCCGTTCTGTCAGGCCAGCCAGGGAGGGGTGGCGGTCTTCCGGGGCGGGCTGAAGAAGGGGGTCTTCACCACCCTCGCGGCCACCAGGTGCCGGACGGCCTCGACTGTCATCTCGATGCTCACTCCCGTCCCCGCCGCAGCGTGCGGGCGGCTCACGGTCGCGAGGGCGATCAGGCGCTTGAGCGTGGGAGACCAGGTCGTCGATGTCGCCCTGCCGACCTGCGCGCCGTCCTTGTACACGGGCACCGCGACCCGCGACGCGGCGGCCGGGATCTGCGGGGCGAGGCCCACCTTCTCGTAGATCGCCTCCAGCTCCGTCCAGTCAATCTCCAGCCCCACGATCTCCCGCGCGGATCCGCGGCGGCGCTCCTCGGCCAGCGCCGCCTGGCCCACGAACCGCCCTTTGTCGAGCTGCACGAGGCGCGACAGGCCCATCTCGAAGGGGGAGTATTTCTGCGGCTCGATCAGCGCCTTCTTGCTGCTGTGGAAATCCACGTCGGTGAGCAGGAGCCCGGCCTCGATCCGGGCGACGTCGAGGGCGAGCATCCCGGCGGGGCGGATATCGAAGGCCCTCCCGGCTTCCATGAGGCTGTCCCACACGCGGGGCGCCTCCTTCCAGGGGATCCAGATCTCGTACCCGAGATCCCCGGTGTACCCGGTGCGCGAGATGTCCACGGGCACGCCCGCGATGAAGCCCTTCGTGACGCGGAAGTACCTGAGCTTGGCGATCTCCGGTCCGGCGAACCGCTTCAGGATCGCGGCGGAGGTCGGCCCCTGGAGCGCGAGGGCCGCCACCTGGTCCGATATGTCCTCGATGTCAACATGCAGGCCTAGGGCGTTCTGGCGGAACCACCTCAGGTTGGGATCCGCCGCCGTCCAGCGGTAGGTGTTTTCCTCGAGCCTGGTCACCGTGCCGTCGTCGATGACCTTCCCCTTTTCGTCGCACCACGGGGTGTAGATGACCTGGCCCACCGAGACCTTCCCCATGTCCCGCGTGACGATGCGGTCCACGAGGCGCGTCGCGTCGGGTCCCGTGAGCCGGTACTTGAAGAGCGGGGAGACGTCGAAGAGGGCGGACGCGTTGCGGATCGCGTTGTACTCGTGCTCGTGGTGGATCTCGTAGGAGCTGACCGCGTAGTAGCCGGCCCACTCCCTGTAGCTGAGGCTCTCGCAGAGCGGGAACGTTCTCTCGTGCAGAGCGGTTCCGATGGGCACGGAGTCCTCCAGGGCGGTTGTCCGAGGCCACGATTATATGTATCCTCCCGCGCCTCCATCAACCTCGGAAGAACTCGAGAGAGCATGAGCCGCTCCTACGACGCGATCGTGATCGGCGGCGGCCACAACGGCCTCGTCGCCGCCGCGTACCTTCAACGCGGCGGAAAGAAGGTGCTCGTCCTCGAGCGGCGCCACGTCCTGGGGGGCTCCGCCGTGTCGGAGGAGATCACTCCCGGGTTCACCTTCTCCGTGTGCTCCTACGTGGTCTCGCTGCTGCGGCCGGAGATCATCCGGGAGCTGGACCTGCCGCGCCACGGCCTCGAGATCCTGCCGCTCGACGGGACCTTCACGCCGATGCTCGACGGCGGCTACCTCTGGCGCGTGAACGACCACTCGAAGACGCGCCGCGAGATCGCCCGGCACTCGAAGGTGGACGCGGAGGCCTACGACGACTACGCCAGGGCCATGGTCGAGATGGCCCGCTTCGTCAAGCCGATCCTCGGCATGACCCCGCCCGATCCGGCGCGGCCGAGCCTGAAGGGCCTCCGGGACCTCCTGTTTCTTTTCCGGCGCTTCCGGAAGCTGCCCGGCCAGGACAAATACAACCTGATCCAGCTCATGACGATGAGCGCGGTCGATTTCCTCGATCAGTGGTTCGAGACCGACGTGCTGAAGGCCACGATGTCCGCATCCGGGATCATCGGGACGTTCCTGGGCGTCCGGTCGCCGGGCACCGCCTACGTGCTCCTGCACCACTACATGGGGGAGATCGACGGAGCGTACCGCTCGTGGGGTTTCGCCCGCGGCGGCACCGGGGCCATCTCCAACGCCATCGCCGCCGCGGCGCGCGAGGCGGGCGCGGAGATCCGGGTCAGCGCTCCCGTCGCGAAGATCCTCTTGAAGGGCGGGCGGGCCGCCGGCGTAATCCTGGAAGATGGAGACGAGCTCCTGGCGCCAATCGTCTGTTCGAGCGTCGATCCGCGGCTCACCTTCATGAAGATGGTCGGCCGGGAGCATCTCGAGGACGATTTCGCCGAGGAGATCCAGAGGTACAAGTTCCGGGGCTCCTCCGGCAAGGTGAACCTGGCGCTGGACGGCCTGCCCGACTTCCGCGTCCTGCCCGGGCCGGGGAGGCACCTCCGCGGCGCGATCTCCATCTCGCCCTCGGTGGACTACATGGAGCGGGCGTACGACGACGCGAAGTACGGCCGCTTCTCACGGCGCCCGTACATCGACGTCGTCATCCCGAGCCTCACCGATCCCAGCGTGTCCCCGCCCGGAAAGCACGTCATGTCCTGCTTCGTCCAGTACGCCCCCTACCATCTGAAGGAGGGAACCTGGGACGAGCGGCGCGAGGAGTTCGGCGACACGGTGATCGACACCATCGCCGAGCACGCTCCCAACATCAAGAACCTCATCCTCCACCGGCAGGTGCTGACGCCTCTCGATCTCGAGCGGGAGTTCGGCCTCAGCGAGGGGAACATCTTCCAGGGAGAGCTGAGCCTCGAGCAGCTCTTCTTCCTCAGGCCGGCTCCGGGCTGGGCCCAGTACCGCACGCCCGTGCGCGGGCTCTACATGTGCGGGTCAGCGGCGCACCCCGGGGGCGGGATCATGGGGGCGCCGGGGCGGAACGCGGCCCGGATGATCCTCGCGGGGTGGAGAGGGGGAGGATCCTGAGAGTGAGCGCAACCCGCGACGTCGTCATCATCGGCGCCGGGCCCAACGGCCTCGTCACCGCGTGCCTGCTGGCGCGCTCCGGCCTCCGGCCGCTCGTGCTGGAGCAGCGGGACTCCGTCGGCGGGGTGGCCGTCACGGCGGAGATCCACCCGGGGTTCCGGTGCCCCACGCTGGCGCACGCGGCCGGACCGTTCCTCCCCGGCCTCCTCCGCGATCTCGATCTGACCAAGCACGGGCTCGAGGTCTTGCGGCCTCCCGTCCGGACGTTCGCGCCCTCTCCGGACGGCCGCTCGATCACCCTGTACGAGGACACCGCGAGGACGGCCCGGGAGCTGGCCCGGATATCCGAGAAGGACGCCCGGAAGTTCGCGGAGTTGCACGACAGCCTGGACAGGATCGGCCGTCTCCTCCGGCCGGCGCTCACCATGACGCCTCCTTCGTTGGACGGCTCGAGCCTTCCCGAGATGTGGAGTCTACTGAAGCTCGGGGTGAATTTCCGACGGCTGGGGAGGAAGGACGCGTACCGCCTCCTCCGCTGGGCGCCGATGGCGATCGCCGACTTCTCTGCGGAGTGGTTCGAGACCAATCTGTTGCGTGCGATGATAGCGGCGCGGGGCATCTACGGGACCTTCGCGGGCCCCTGGTCCGCGGGCACCTGCGTGGGGATCCTCATGCAGGCGGCCCTCGACGGCCACGCGACGGGGCCGGCCGCCTTCTTCCGGGGCGGCATGGGCGCCCTCACTCAGGCGCTCGCCGCGGCCGCCCGGGCGTCGGGGGCCGAGGTCCGGACCGGGGCCCGCGTCGAGAGGATCGCCGTCGCCGGCGGCCGGGCCGGCGGAGTGCTCCTCGCGAGCGGTGAGGAGATGACCGCCCGGGCGGTCGTCTCGGGCGCCGACCCGAAGACCACCTTTCTCCGGCTCGTCGATCCGATCGACCTCGATCCGGATTTCGTCCAGAAGATCAGGAATTACCGCTGTCTCGGGACGGTGGCGAAGATCAACTACGCCCTCGGCGCGCTGCCGGCGTTCCCGGGCGGCGGCCCGGAGGCGGTTTCGGGCCGGATCCACATCGGCCCGGATATCGATTACCTGGAGCGCGCGTTCGACGCGGCGAAGTACGGCCAGCACTCGCCGAGGCCGTACCTGGACGTCACCATTCCTTCGGTCGCCGATCCGTCGCTCGCCCCGAAGGGGGCGCACGTCATGTCCGTCCACGTCCAGTACGCCCCCTGGAAGCTGAGGGAGGGGGACTGGTCCACGAGGCGCGAGGCGCTCGCCGAGGCGGTCGAGGAGACGCTCTCGGCGTACGCCCCGAACCTCCGCGGATCGATCCTCAGGCGCGAGGTTCTCACGCCGGCGGATCTTGAATCGGCTTACGGCCTGACCGGGGGGCATATCTTTCATGGCGAACCGGCGCCCGATCAGCTCTTCAGCATGCGCCCGCTCCTGGGTTGGGCGCGGTACCGGACCCCGATCCCGGGTCTCTACCTCTGCGGTGCCGGAACGCACCCCGGCGGGGAGGTCACCGGCGCCTGCGGGCTGAACGCGAGCCGCGAGATCCTCAAGGACCTCGGACGCTAGCCTCTGATCGGGGTCGTAGTGTCGAAAGGTCGGGCCATGCGGCGAGATGAACCTGTTGCCTCCGGCTTCGGCGATCCTGTATGATGCGCGCTCACTCAAAGGGGGAGGAAGATGGCCGTGGACGCTTACGCTTCGATCCGCAGCCGGCTCGAGTCGGGAGGTCCGGTCTTCCTGGACGGCGGCGTCGGCAGCGAGATCGTGCGCCGGGGGGTACGGTGGCGCTGGCATGGCCTCAGGACCGACGCCGACACCGTCCGGCAGGTCCACGAGGACTATGTCGCCGCAGGCGCCGACGTGATCTCGACGGACACTTTCCAGCTCACCCGCCGTCTGTATCTGAACGTCTTCCACGACCCGGATCACATGCGCCGCATCGGAGCCCCGGGCCTGCAGGGGCGGGCCGAGGAGCTGACGCGGGTGGCCGTCCGGGTCGCCAGGGAGGCGGCCGGGCGACGCTCCGACGGCCGCGGCGTCGCGGTCGCGGGGGTGGTTGGGCCCATCCAGCACCCCTTCCGCCCGGACCTCGTCCCCGCGGAGGAAGATGCGCGGCGCGAACACGAGGAGGGGATCCGTCTGCTCGTGGAGTGCGGCTGCGATCTCATCCTTCTCGAGTCGATGAACACCGTGCGGGAAGCGAGAGCGGCGCTGCAGGCCGCGCGGCAGGTCCGCGGTGATATGCCCGTCTGGATCAGCTTCGTCTGCGAGCCGGGGGGGAAACTGCTGAGCGGCGAGAGCCTCCGCGAGGCGGCGGCGGCGCTGGAGCCGCTGCGCCCCGACGCTGTCCTGGTGAACTGCGCGCCGCCGGAGGAGATCGAGGAGGCCGTGTCCGCCCTGTCGGCGGCAACGCGGAGGCCCGTCGGCGGGTACGCGCACATCGGACGCTTCGATCCTCCGAGCTGGAAGTTCGAGTTCCACCCCAGGTTCGTCGAGACGGAGACGTGGCCGCCCGCGCGTTACGCCGCCGGCGCCCGCGCCTGGGCGGGGCGGGGAGCGCGGATCCTGGGCGGCTGCTGCGGCACCACGCCGGATCACGTCCGCGCCCTGCGGGCCGCGTTTGAGGAGGCGAAATGAAACGCCCCTACGATTCGATCCGTGACCGCCTTCGCCGCCGGGGGACGGTTGTCCTGGACGGCGCGATCGGCACCGAGATCCTCAGGAGGAAAGTCTCCTGGGCCGACCATCAACTCCAGGCGAAGCCCGAGGTCATCCGCGCCATCCATGAGGACTACATCCGGGCCGGGGCGGAGGTCATTACCACCAACACGTTTCAGCTCTCGGAGCGCGCCTTCCTGCACCACTTCAAGGACGCGGAGCACATGAGGAGAGTCGGCGCCCGCGGATTGGAGACCCTCCCGGCCGCGCACATCGAGGCGGCCGTCCGGGTAGCGCGCGAGGCGCGTGAACGGGTGGGCCCGGTGAGCGATGAGCGGCCAGTGGCGATCGCGGGGGCGATCACGACGCTGGAGTGGTGCTTCCGGCCGGATCTTGCCCCCGAGCCCGGCCTGGCGCGGCGCGAGTACCGCAGGATCGTCGAACACATGGTTTCGGCGGGCGCGGATCTGATCCTCTTCGAGACCGTCAACAAGATCTCCGAGGCGGTCGCGCAGTTGCAGGCCGCACGCGATGTCGGGGTTCCGGCCTGGATGGCGTTCGTCGTGGACGACAAGGGGCTTCTGCTCGGCGGGGAGACGCTGGCGCAGGCCGTCGAGGCCCTCCGGCCCCTCGAGCCCGACGCCGTCCTGATCAACTGCGCCCCGCCCTCCGATGTGGAGACGGCCCTCGATCGTCTTGTGCCGGGCTGCCCGTTTCCCGTCGGCGCGTACCCGCACATCGGGCGCTTCGATCCGCCCGAGTGGCTGTTCACGGACGAGTACCCTCCCGACCGCTACGCGGGGCTTTGCCGTAATTGGGCCGACCGCGGGGTTGCCATCCTGGGCGGCTGCTGCGGGACGACCCCGGACCACATCGCGGCCCTCCGCGCGGCGCTCCCCTCGCAGCCAGCCTGACCGCGCACCGCGATCATCGCCGCTTCGGGCCCTGGCGCCGGAACGCACCCCGGCGGGGCGTCACCGGCGCCTGCGGGGCGAACGCGAGCCGCGAGATCCTCAAAGATCTGAGACGCTGACTTCGCGGCCGCGATGCGAAAGGCAAGCTGATCGGCAAGCATGAATTCTAAGGGAACGAACCACCCGGGGCGCGAAGGGCCGCTCCGCACGGCGGAGCGGCCGGCGTCCTTCGGGCTGCGTGTCGGCTCTTCTCCACCCCGACATTGGGGGGACACGCCGATGCCGAGGTTCGTGCCTCGCCACAGCCGGACGGCCGCGTTGACGTTCGCGGCCCTGATCGCCTGCGGGCTCTCGGCCGCCGCCGAGTCCCAGCCGATCTCGGGAACGCCGGTCGCGACGATGAAGGCGATCCGTTTCCACGCGTTCGGGAACTCCGATGTGCTGATCTACGAAGACGCGCCGAAGCCGCCGCCGGGCCCCGGGGAGATGCTGGTGCGGGTGCATGCCGCCGGTGTCAACCCGGTCGACTGGAAGATCCGCATGGGTCGACTGCGGAGCCTCGACTCGAACTTTCCCCAGGTGCCCGGCTTCGACGTCTCGGGAGTCGTCGCCGAGGTCGGCGACGGCGTGAGCCGCTTCAAGACCGGCGATGCGGTCTTCGCCTACCTCAGCCTGAAGCGCGGCGGCGCGTACGCGGAGTACGCGATCGTCCGCGAGGACGAGGCCGCGTTCAAACCGGCCAAGGTCAGGGGAGCGACCGTCATCGGGACCGCCTCCGCCGCGAACCATGAATTCCTCAAGGAGCTCGGCGCCGACCGTGTGGTGGACTACCGCAACGAGAGGTTCGAGGAGCGCGTGGGCGCCATCCTGGTCAGGCCCGACGCGGAGCAGCTCACGCGTCTCGCGGCCCTCGTGGACGAGGGCAAGGTCAAACCCGTCGTCAGCCAGGTGCTCCCGCTCGCCGAGGCGCGACGCGCACACGAATTGAGCCAGGGCGGCCGGCCATCGGCCTCATCGGGCGCGCCTCAGGCCGGTGCGGAGGGACCGGGCCGCGCTCGGCCGTGTCGTGTGCGAATCGGGATGTCCCGATCCGCTCGCGCCCCCAGGGACCAACGATCCGGACCCTCTTCATAGAGGTTACGCGCCCCCCTCCTTATCGGCCATAGGCGCTATGCCGGCGGCCACCGCCTCCTCGCGAGACGTGATCCGGCAATCCACCGTCAGGCAAGGACTTGCCCGATCGGCCCGGCATCGGGCGCAGGCCGTGATCCATGGCCCGGCGCTTGCTCTAGTGGAGGTCTCCCGCGCCGTTCGCGGGGATGGGGGGATATCCCGATGAAGCCGACGAGCCTCGCCCGAAAGCTCGCCAACGCCTCGCTCTTCGCCGCCGCTCTCGTGATCCTGCCGGCACGACCCTCGTTCGCGCAGGGTTGAGTGGCCTCTAGACTCGACGCGCCCGTGTTTGGCGCGCCCGCCGATTACCACGGCCCCGACAAGTGGGAAGTCGCCGTCTCATGGCGCAACCAGATGTCCGATCGTCACTTCGTCGGCCACGAAGCGCAGACGAACCGGACGGCGGAGCACAGTCAGGTCATCAACCGCGTCAACCAGACCGACGTCACCATCACTCGAAAATACCCGAAGGGATGGCGCGTTGCGTTCTCCACCCCCTATCTCATCGCCGAGCGGTCGAATCCCATTCGCGACCCCAACACCAGCGTCGTCGTCGATCGCAGCGAGACGTCGGCGAAGGGGCTCGGGGACGTCACGCTGGTCGGGAAGAAGTGGCTCTGGGACCCCGCGAGCAACCCGAAGGGGAACATCTCGCTCGGGTTCGGAGGGAAGATCCCGACCGGCGACAACAACGTGGTGGACACGCGGACGCGCATCTCGTCGACCGGCGCTCTGACGAACACCGCGCAGACGGTGGACCAGTCCATCCAGCCCGGCGACGGCGGGTTCGGGATCATCCTGGATCTGCAGATGTACCGGCGCTTCGCCGGCGAGCGTCTCGCCGCCTACCTCAACGGGACTTACCTCGTGAATCCGCAGACGGACAGCGGGATCCGCACGTATCGCAGCGCACCGGGTGAGGAGGTCATGTCCATCGCGGACCAGTACCTCGCGCGCACCGGGATCGCCTGGTTCCCCGGCAAGGGGTGGGGCCTCAGCCTCGGCTGGAGGATCGAGGGAGTCCCCGTCTACGATCTCATCGGATCGAGCGACGGGTTCCGCCGCCCGGGGTACGCGATCTCGGCGGAGCCCGGGGTGAGCTGGACGCGGGGGGCCCACACCTTCTCCCTGCAGATGCCCATCGCCGTCGATCGCACGCGGCAGCGCAGCGTGGCCGACCGGGCGAACGACGACTGGGGCGACGCGGCCTTCGCCGATTACTTGTTCATCGGCGGGTACATCCGCCGCTTCTAGATCCGGCGGCCCGCTTCGCGACAGAGGATGGCGGGACGGCGCCTGGCGCCGTTCGCCCAACTCACTTGCGAATGCCCGTGGCGTAGATCAGTGTGGCGCGATCGAGGAAGTCCAAGGGCCCCAACTGCGCCAGGCGGTCACGGAGCCGGTCGAGGAACGAAGTCCGGCGTTCCGGATGCAGTGACTCGAAGCGACGACGCGTCGGGCCTCGACTCGTCCTGACCGCGATGAACTCCTCCATCTGGTACTGGTAGTCGAAGGGTGCGGTCCAGGTGTGGACCGCATCGAAGCCGGCGCTCGCGAGCAACGCCCTCATCCTCGGCGGCGAGCCGACCGATTCGTGGTCCGCGAAGGATGTATCGGATGGAGCCGCCCCGTGTGCGTCGAGTTCCTCCACCAACGCCCTCTGGGCGGGGAACCGCGGTTCTCCGTCCCAGGTGATGGTCCCTACCGTCCCGCCCGGCCTCAGGATACGACGTGCCTCGCCCAATGCCTGGAGGGGGTCCCGCACGTGGAACAGCACGAAAGCCATCACCACCACGTCGAACGTGGCGGACGCAAGCCCCGGGCGCGCGACATCCATGACGGCGCGGGGGAAGGCCGCCGGAGCCCGGGCGAGCATACCCTCGGAGCAGTCCACGGCGACGATCGTGGCCGACGGGGCCGCCCTTCGGATGTCCGCGAGCAGCGTGCCGACGCCGGCGCCCGCGTCGAGGACTCGACCGGCGAGAGCCAGGGGGAGACAATCCAGCAGGTGTTGCCCGTACGGTCGCAGCACGGGAGCCCACGTCTTCTCGTACGCCTCCGCGTCCGAGGAGTAGCGCTCGGCGACGAGATTCAAGGATCGGTCCTCGGGGATCATGGGCTGCGGTCTCACCGCCTGCCGGACACTAAGCTTGCCTCAATCCCCTCGGCGCCCGCGGGCCTGCTCCCTCTGGCGCTCGACGGCCGCGAGCCGGGTCTCCTCCTCGGCGATGTGCGCGAGCAGATCGTCCCTCGTGCCACTCGCCGCTGGCCGCCGCACTCCTCCTCCCCCCTGTCCGTTTCCGGCCGGACGGCACCACCCGCGGTGAGCCAACCCGCAGGTTGGTCTCGCTCAGGCTACCCGGCCGCCCACGGAGGGCCCCAGGAGGCGGAGAACGGCGTCCCGCACCTCAAGAGCAAGGCGAACGGTCTCACCGGCGTCCGCCTCGGTCATCTGGGGCAGGTCACCTGGGTATCGAACCTCGACCCCGTAGGGATTCAAGGCTGTTGCACTGCGGAGAGATCCGGCGAGGTCCGGTTCCATGCGTGCGATGAGGTCGAGAAGTTCGCCAAGATTGTGTGTTTTTGGAAACTCCACCTGATGCTGGACGAGCACCGCCTTGAGGAACCTCTCGGCCGCTTGTTGGGCATGGAAGCCGATGGCATTGAGGTAAGGAGACCTTCTGGTGAGGAGGTCCTTGGCAAGACCGATGTCGTCCTCTGCCTTGGCGAGCCACTCTCGCACCAGGTCACGCCGGGCCTCCTCAGGCGGCTTCATAGATGACCCGGCCGTACTTGTTCGCGGGGTAGGCGATCCCGCCTATGATGCCTTTGGTCTCCTCGAAGCGCTCCGACGCCATCACGATCACGTCGAACGGGTACCCGAGACCCCGTAGAGCGTTGCCGATGCGGACGCTCTCCATGCGTCTGTCTGCCGGCGCGGGATCCACAACCAGCAGGTCGATGTCGCTGTCGCGGGTCATCGTTCCCGTGGCGGCCGAGCCGAACACAATGATCCGCTCCGGCCGGCTCACGGACAGCACGCGCCGGACGATCTCCTCTACCACGCCTTCGTCAATCCCCACGAGGACCTCCTGCTCTCCACCTCGCCCGCCGGCAAGATGTCACACCTCTGCCGACAAGAATACCGGCGACCGAGGAGGTATCTCAAGGGGAGGAGCAAGGAGACCAGGAAGCACCGCCTTGAAGGGCGGTGCCTCCCAGGGAGTGCAGAAACCCGCAGTTCGAGGGCTGCGGGTGATGAGTTCTGGCTCCCCA
>CAYNUH010000069.1:0-19771 GCA_964400605.1 uncultured Acidobacteriota bacterium
TGGGGTTCTCCCCGAGGGCGAACTTGACCCCTGGCGGCGCCTCCTTGAACGGGAGATCCGACGCGGCGGCCCCCCACCGCAGCTTGATGACGGCGTTCTGGCCCCCGATGGAGTTGGCCGATCCGTGCAGGACGTTGGCGGTGGTCAGGCCGCCGGCCAGCTCGCGGTAGATGGCAACATCGTCTCGGTCGAGGACGTCGAGGATCCGCACCTCGGCCGTGACGTTGTTGGCGCCTTCGTTGACGCCCCCGTCGGCGGCCGTGTGGCTGTGGGCGTCGATGAGGCCCGGCGTGACGTGCTTGCCGGAGGCGTCGATGACGGCCGCGCCGGCCGGTGCATCGATCGATGCCGCCACCTTCGCGATCTTGCCGTCGCGGATGAGGAGGTCACCCTTCTGCATGACGCCGGCCTTCCCCATCGTCCAGATCGTGGCCCCCTTGATGAGGACCACGCCGGGAGGGGCGATCGTGTCGCGTGCTGCGGCCCCCTTCGCCCCGCCCTCCGCCGCCGGGCCCGCGGCCGGCGCCGCGGAGGTCGAGTCGGCGGCGAGCAGGGAGGCCCGCCCGGCTCCAGCGATGACCCCCGAGAGGATCAGGCACGCGCTCCACGCTGCGGCCCCCACGAGGAGCGCGCGGGCCTTGCGATCGCGTCCGGCCACGGATGGCTCCCCGGCACGGCTCATACGTCACCTCCGTCCGTCATGCACGAGTAGGGCTGGTCTGAGTCCGAGACTGTCTGACCCGAGGGGCCGGCGGTCCGGGTCCCCTTCACCTCGAAGGACTGGCCGCCTGCGAACTCGCCGCTCCCCTCGAACGTCTCGCCCGTGATGATCACCGTGATCTCCGTCGGGCTGCCGCCCCGCGACGACGGGATGACTACCGTCATCTCGTTGCCAGCCAGCTTGATCGAGGAGAAAGCAACCGTCCCTTCGCGCGTCTCGGCCGTCCCCTCGTAGGCGCCCTCCTTGCCCGTGATGGTCCACATGCGCGTGACGGGCCGGCCCATCACCGTGAACACCACCGACCAGGTGCCCCGTGGATCGACGCGGGCGTTGGGGTCCCCCTTCGGCTTCTTCTCCTCGACCGCGTACTCGGTGCCGTCCACGTACACGCGCACGGACTTGGTCTTCTCGCCGAAGAGGTCGCCGTCCTCCACCACGACGTTGGCGGCCTTTCCCGCCTCCAGAGTCCCCATCGAGCGCTCGACACCGAAGAGGCGCGCGGGCACGGTCGTGAGCGCCGCCAGCGCGGCGTCGGGCGCGAGGCCCGCCTCGATCACCTTGCGCAGGTTGGACGGGAAGTCCGCGAGGTTCTTCAGACGGCAGGTGCCGATAGCGAAGGGCACTCCGGCGGCGGCCAGGCGGCCCGGGTTGGCCCGAGCCCCGAGGTAGCGCTCGAGCGTCTGCGTGGACTCCTCCAGCGCCTCGTCGGGGTCGTCCACCTCGGGCTTGTCGGGGAATGCCATCGGGACGATGAACGGCCGGCCGTAGGCTTTGATCTGATCCAGCACCTCGTAGTCGGCGCCGGAGGCCACGACAATGGCATCGAGGCCGTACTCCTTCGAGAGCGAGAGAGCGCGCAGCACATTCGCGGGCGTTTCGGCGTCGAAGACGACGGAGATCTTCCCGGCGGCCGCCTGCGAGAGAGGGGCGTAGGCCGCGAGCGCGTCGGGGCGCTTCATCCCGCGAGGGTCCGCATCGTAACGGGCCTGCCACACCTCGTGGCGCCGGGCGTCCTCCAATCCCTGGCGGATAGCGGCGATGGCCCCCATGAGCGACGACGGATAGCCGCCGCCAAACGATCCGCTCTCGAAGGCGATGTGCTGCGCCACGTCCGCCCGCACCACGCTGCCGGGCACGGGGCCGTCGCCGAGGGTGATGAGGGCACTGGTGCCCCGGAAGATCCCCTCCGGAGGCACCGTGAGCGCGGCCGTGAAGCCCATGCCGCGGTGCTTCTCGAGATCCTTCTCGGAGGGGCCCAGCATGTCGAGGACCCGCCTTTCGGGGCGGATCCGCGAAACGGGATGCACGGCTCCCGGCGGGGGCTGCGGCGGTCCCGCGCCCGGGCGGCCTCCCCCACCACCCGGCCCCGCGGAGGGAGGGCCGTCGGTTTTTCGCAGGCCGACGTCGGAGCAAGCGTCGATGAAGCCGGCGTGGACGGTCTTCCCCTTGCCGTCCACCATGACGGCGTCGGGAGGGACCTTGACGTCGGCTCCCACGGCCTCGATGAGGCCGTCGCGCAGGACGACCGTCCCTCCCTCGATGACCTGCCCCGGTGCCACGACGACGCGGGCGCCCGTGATGGCGTACACGCGCGGCCGCTCCGCCAGCGCCGGCGCGGCCGCGAGCACCGCCCCGAGCGCGAGGAGGAACCCGCCCAGCAGCGCACGACGGTAGGGCGCGCCTGCGTCATGGCTCGGAACCCGCGGGCCGCTTCTTGGATGACGATCCTGCTCAGGTCGGACAGACTCGCGCTTCATGCCCACACCCCCCGACAACCGCTTATGGCCCGACTTTCTGCGATGGATGGCGCGCCATCATACCCGCGGCAGCCGGTGGGAGGCAACGAGCCGGTTGGAGGCGTGTCATTCGCTCCGCGGTCCTGCAGCCCCTCGCTCACCGATCCACGCCGTTCGTACCGCGCTCGCAAAGCGCCGCTCCGAAAGGAGTCCACGAGCCCACGGTTGATGACCTTGCGTTCCGTTCTCCGGTATAGTTGCACGCATGGGATCCCCGCCGGACCGGAGCACCACCACGCTCCACCCGCGCCTCTACATCGGGACGTCGTCGTGGTCCAGCAAGGACTGGGACGGCGTCTTCTACCCGAAGGGGATGCCGCCGAGCGACTACCTCGGCCACTACGCCATGCGATACCGCGCCGTGGAGGTGGACTCCACCTTCTACCGCATCCCTTCCGCCTCGCTGACGAAGAAGTGGCGGCGGGACCTGCCCGATGGGTTCCTCATGGCGGCCAAGATCCCCCAGGTGATCACGCACGAGAAAGGGATGGTGGACTGCGCCGAGGACGTGAAGGCCTTCTTGAAGGCGATGGACGTCCTGGAGGATCGACTGGGACCGCTCCTGTTCCAGTTCCCCTACTTCAAGAAGGGGGCCGAGACCACCGAGGAAATCTTCCTCGACCGGCTCGCGAAGTTTCTCCCCACGCTCCCCGAGGGGTACCGCTTCGCGCTGGAGATCCGCAACAAGGGATGGCTGAAACCACCGCTCCTCGATCTTCTGAGGAAGCACAAGGTGGCCCTGGCCCTCATCGACCACCCCTGGATGCCGCGCGCGGATCAGTACCTCGCCGAGATGGACCCGGTCACCGCCGACTTCTCCTATGTCCGCTGGCTGGGAGATCGCTACGGGATCGAGAAGGAGACGAAGACCTGGGACAAGGTCATCATCGATCGCACCCGGGAGATGCGCGCCTGGATGCCCGTCGTACGCGGGCTCCTGGAGCGCGACCTCACGATCTTCGGCTTCTTCAACAACCACTTCGCCGGCCACGCCCCTGGATCGATCGATCTCTTCGAGACGGTGTGGGACGGCCGTCGCTGACGGGGACGCGGGCGCGCTTCTGGGCCCCATCCGATCCGTTCTTGGTGCGGCGGCGGGCGCTGGAGACTCCCGCCTCAGCGCGCCGACAGCACCTGGTAGATCTCGACGGGCTGGGCCTTCCCCTTCACCTTGATGGGCGGCAGCGCCTCCACGACGAACCTGGCGTCGATCTCCGCGATGGCGTCGTGCGTGGCGCGGCTGATCAGGATCTGCCCGGCGGCGGCGTTCGACTCCAGCCTCGCCGCCAGGTTGACGTTGTCGCCCAGCACCGTGTAGGAGAACCGCTCGGCGGAGCCGGTATTCCCCACCACGACATCTCCGGTGTTGATCCCCATGCCGGGATCGAAGGTCCGCCTTCCTTCGGACTTCCAGCGCTCCTTCAACCCCTCCATGGCTATGCGCATCTCCAGGGCCATCCGCACCGCCTTCTCCGCGTGATCCGCCACCGGGACCGGGTCCCCGAAGAAGACCATGATCGCGTCGCCGATGAACTTGTCGAGCGTGCCGCCGTGCTTGAAGACGATGCTGGTCATCTCCGTGAAATACTCTTGAAGCAGCGCCGCCACTTCCTCCGGCGGCAGCGTCTCCGACATGGACGTGAACCCCCGGATGTCTGAGAAGAAGACCGTCAGCACCGCCTTGCGCCCGCCGAGGCGGACGAGTGAGGGATCCTTCAACATGAGAGCGGCCACCTGGGGCGAGACGTAGAGCCCGAACAGCCCCTGGATCTCGCGCTTCATCCGGAGGTCGAGCGCCCGGTGGCGGACGATCCCGGCGACGAAGTGCCCCCCGAGGATCAGCGTGCCCGGCATCACCTCTATCACCAGGCCCCTTGACACGAACAGATACTGGGCGGCCGCGCCGAGAAGGCCCAGCGAGCCGAAGACGAGCGCCACGCCGGCCCAGGGCCTGAGACGGATGATGATGAAGACCGTGCCGCTGAGCGCGCCCAGGAGGACCCACACGAGCGCCTGCGGCTCGCGATTCGGCGCGATCAGGGGCCGCCGCGAGAGCAGCGTGTCCAGCGCGTGGGCGTGGATCTCCACGCCGTACATGTCGCCCAGCTCCACCTGCGTCCTCTCGCGGAAGACGGTGGCGGCGACCTTGGTTCCCTTGAAGGGGACCGGGAAGTGATCGTGCTGGAGGGGGTGCATCGATCCGATGAAGACGATCTTCCCCGCGACCTCCGACTCCCGGATCTCGCCATGCAGGGTGCGCCAGAAGGGCACGGTGCGAAAGGTGCCCGGCCCGCCGGCGAAGTTGATCAGCGTCCCGCCCCGCGACGTGAGGACCTCCACGTCGCCTAGGTGGTAACGCCCCTCGCCCAGGTCCACCTCCGGCGGCCCGTCCGGGTGAACGCGGTGCACCGCGGCTTCCACGGCGAGGGGCACCATGAGCGAGGGGCCGGATTCGTCTCCCTCGCCGGCGCTCTCGCCCTCGAACGCCAGGCGCGGCGGCGGGATCCGCCGTACCACGCCGTCGCGGTCGCGGATCAGATTGACGAACCCTTCCCCCGCCTCGAACTTTCTCAAGGCGGGGATCGGGTAGGTCTCGTTCTTCTCCGAGATGTCCGACACCAGGATCACGCGCCCCGACTCCGAGAGCGCCGACGCCAGCGCGGCGTCCTGCGCCGCGTCGGGGTCCTCCCGCGCGAACATGACATCGAGGACGATGAGGGCGGCGCCCGCGTGGGTGAGGTTCGCCACGGCGCGGCCGTACTCGGCGCGCGTCCACGATCCGACGCGGCGGCCGTCGCGCGCCGCGCTCTCCTCGTCGATGCCGACGATGAGGATGTCCGGGTGCCGGTCCAGGGGGCCGCGCAGCGCGAAGCGTGCGTCGAGGAGGGCCAGTTCCGCGCGGTCGAAGAGATCGAAGTCCCACGCGGCGATGACGGCGAAGACGACGGCGAGGGCCAGGAGACCTCCGCGCAGCCGGATCTGGCCGCGCGTCAGCCTCTTGCCGGCCATGGCCGCCGGACGGCGCCTCCGTCCGCTTGAGCGGGCGGCCTCGGGGCCGTTCGGCCTCGAACCCCCTCCACCCCTCCGACGGGGCTCTCCACGATCACGAGGACCCTGCACTCCTTGAGGAGGTTGGCCCCGTTGGGCAGGTTCTCCAGCCTGTCGGCGTCCGCCTGGCTCAGGACCACGTCGGCCTTCAACGCCCCGGCGGCCGATCCCGCCTTGAGGCGGTAGGGGCGGGGGCCGCGACGGACGGCGAGAGGGTCCGTGTTCGGATCGGCCGGCGGAGGCGGTTTCAGGCGCGGGTTCGTGATCGGCGCGGCAGGTTGGGCTTTCCCGGTCTGCGCGAGCGCCGCGAGGTGCGGCGTGATGGAGACGAGCTCGACCGCCAGGGCGGCGCCGGGTGCGCCGCGCGTCCCGGGAGCCTCGAGCGAGACGGCACGCACCCAGAGAGGATGGTCGCCGATCCTGTTCCGCCACAGGAAGACGGATTCGGGAACCGTGCCGTAGGCGGCCATGCCGCGCTGCTCGAGGGCTTCGCGATCCACGGTCTCGGGTGATGAGACGATCTCGCCCGACTCTTCCAGGATCCTGGGGAGCAGCGCCGGCTCGAGCCCCGTGCCCCGCGCATCGATGACGATGCCGGTCGGCTGGTCGGGCGGAACCTCCGCCGTCGGGACCTGCGGCGCGCCCTGCGCCGCGCTCTGATCGGCGGGGGGCGGTCCTCCGGGGCCGCTGTCCCCGCGCGGCGGAGGCAGCATGGTCTCGAAGACCACGTACGAGATCCCCTGCACGCCGTGCAACGGTGCCTCGACCAGCACCTCGAGGAAGCCCTTGCGCCCCGTGCGCTCCTTGACGATGGTCGCACCCTGGAGGATCCCGGTGACCTTCTCGACGACGTCGGGGCGATCGCCGACGCGGATCTCGGAGGTGGCGCGGACGCTCTGGACGATGGCCAGGAGCCTGGCCTTGGCCCTCACCTCCGCCACGCGGCGGATCCGGATCTGATTCCTGATCGGCGCCGGCACCGCGGTCTCGGGCGCGCGGCCCCAGGCCGCCGCGACGCCCGCCCCCCAGTCGATGTAGCCGTCGACGAAGCTCTGGACGAGGGGTCGGGCCTCGGGCTCGGCCGGAGTCCGGGCCTCACCTCCTCCCGACTGCCGCGCCTCGACCCCGAGCGCGGCGGCCGCCAGAAGGCTCAGGGAGGCGAGGAGAACGCGTCGGCTCATGCCGTCCCAGATTCCGGATGGTCGGGACCGGCGGAGCCCGCCTCGGGACGGGCTCCATCGGATCCGCCCGCCGAGGCGGAAGAAGCTTGGGGGGCCGCAGGCGGCGCCGGGGAAGGCGGAGCGGCCTCCGCGGCCGGCGCCGCTTCGCCGGCGTTCTTGTGCAGCGCGCTCAGATCCAGGTAGTTGCCGAACGACTTGCCCTGCGGTCCCGAGCCACCGCGAGGCCGGGCGTCTCCCTCAGGGCGATGCCCACCTGGCTCGCGCTGCGGACCGCCGTCACGCGGGGGCTGGCCCTGCGCCGCCCCCGGCGGCGGCGCGTAGGGGGCGCGCTGCGGAGGGCCGCCCGGCCCGCCGCGGGGGCGTTGATCGCCGCCGCGAGCGCCCATCGGCGGACGCTGCGGCCGCGGCCCCCGGTAGTCCTCGTCGCCGGGCCGGGAGGCGGCCACGGTGGTGATGGCGTGCTTGAAGACCATCTGATCGCCGTTGCGCGTCTCCATGATGAGCGTGAACTTGTCGAACGAGCGGATGAGCCCCGAGATTCTCTGTCCATTGGTGAGGAAGACCGTGATGTGGGAGCGGTTCTTGCGGGCGTTGTTGAAGAAATCGTTCTGGATGTTCAGCGTGCTGTCGTCGGCGTGGTTACCGGTTTCCATCTCGGGACTCCCTCGGAGCGCCCAACCGGAGCGCGACTTCCGACTCGATGTCGGCGAACCGCTCCTCGGGACGCTCCCCTGTTTCGAACCAGATCACACCCGGCTCGCGCCGGAACCATGTCAGTTGGCGTTTAGAGTAGCGCCGCGTGTTTCTCTTGACCAGATCCACGGTCTCCGCAAGGGTCATCCCTCCCGACAGGTGGGCCACCGCCTCACGGTACCCGAGCGCCTTCAAGCAGTTCGCCGTGCGGGGGACCCCCGCGTCGAGCAGGCGCCGCGCCTCCTCGACGAGTCCCGCGTCGAAGAAGGCTTCCACGCGGGCGTCGATCCGCGCGGCAAGCGCCGGCCGCGGCATCGTCAACCCGACCTTCACGCAGGCGTACCGCTCGGCGGCGAACGGGCGACGCGTGATGAGCGCCGACAGCGGCCTTCCGGTCCTCAGAGCCACCTCCAGCGCTCTCACGATGCGCTGCCTGTCGCGGGGCGCCAGTCTCCCCGCCGTATCGGGATCCAGACTCGCGAGCATCCGGTGCAGCGACCCTTCGCCGCGGGCCGCCTCCCGGCGCAGGAGCGCGGCGCGCAGCGCGGTGTCGCGGGGGGGCATCTCGGCCAACCCCCGCAGCAATGCCGTGAGGTACAGCCCCGTCCCGCCCACGAGCACCGCCCGCCGGCCCGACGACCGGATGCGGGCGATGGCCGCCTCGGCGAGCCTGGCGAAGTCGCCCGCGGAGAAGTCGCAGGACGGATCGGCCACGTCGATGAGATGGTGCGGGATCTCCTCCCTCAGGGAGCGAGGCGGCTTCGCGGTGGCCGCGTCGAGCCCCCGGTACACCTGGGCCGAGTCGACGCCGACGATCTCGCCGTCCAGCCGGCGCGCGAGGCGGGCTGCGAGGACCGACTTGCCCGAGGCCGTCGGCCCGACGACGACGATGAGAGACGAGCGATCCTCAGCCACCCCACCAGGCCAGAGCCACCTTCGCCCACCAGTAGAGAACGATCACGAAGCCGATCAGCGCCGTGCCGAGGTACCGCTGCCGCAGGGCGGCGGCCGTACGTTCCGGGTCTTCCGGCACGGGCTCGGCGGCGCGCGTGGCGCGGCGGGAACGGTCAGCCAAGGGAGGCGGGGCTCCTGCGCAGTTCCTTCAGCCTTCGAACGACGATCTCCTCGTGGTCCACCCCGAGCGTCCGCTTGACGGCGAGCAGCTCGGAGTAGAGGAACTCGTTCAGCCCGCTCACCAGCATGTCGCGCCGGTTGCGGGCGCGCAGCAGGTGGAAGTTCCGCGCCAGAGAGTCTTCGTTGAGGGTGCCGTCCTTCCCCAGCGAGACCTTGGCGAAGAGGCCCTGATGGGCCTCTCGGACTTCTCGGAGGTACTTCTCGAGGACATGCTCCGCGATGGGGCCCACCTCCTTGATCATGTAGCCGTAGAGGAAGCCGTACATCTCGTTGTAGGCCCGGATGACGGCGCGCACGTCCGCGGCGGAGTCCTCCGCGGGCAGCGGCGCGCCCTCCACCGTCTCCGCCCTGCGATGTCCCGCGCAGCCGACCAGGAAGAGGAGGGCGAGGATCATCATCGTGTGCGCCTCTCCCAGCTCGCTCAACCGAACGATCTCCGCGGTGGTGCGGCGGCCGTTGACCAGGCCCAGCACGTATCTCTCATGCGGCAGGAGGGCGGGAGCCTCACCTCCCTCCGAGAACGTGACGTGCTCGAAGACCGCCTCCGGATCCGGCAGCCGCGCCGCGAGGTGCCTCTCCTCTTCCAGCTCCCGCAGCGCCCCAAGGAGGACATCCAGAATGTCGAGATCGACGATCAGCCAGTCGTCCGGAGGGACCACTCCCTCCTCGAAGGCGAAAGATCCGGACTCCCAGGCCAGAGTGCTGCGGACCACGCTCCGCGCGCGGCGCTCCGTCCACTGCCACAGTTCGGCCGGTGTGAGCGCGCCGGTGTCCACAAGGGCCCGACCCGGCCGCACGCCCCCGGAGACCAACATCTCGCAGGCGGAGGCCTGGTCGGACGTGATCCGGCCGGCGGCCCGCAGAAGCGCGGCGAGCGAGTCGTCCGGGAGGGATGAGTCCACCGCGATGATGCGGCCGCGGCGCACGGAGAGCCCCTTGGAGACGTCGCCGTTGACGACCTGGAGAAGTCCGGTCTTGCCCGACTCCCTGAGGAACTTGAGGACCTCGGGCAGGTTGAACGGAGTGATCCGGCCTTTGAAGGTGTCGACGGTCATGGGTTGTCTTGATCCGGCCCGGAACGCGGGCGAGTCGTCGAGAGGTGCCCGGATAAGAGGCGTTCATGGTAGTTGCGGGCCGCGCCCGCGTCAATGAAGCGCCCCGCGCGACGCTTGACCTCGGGCCGCCCGCCGTCTCTACTTGGAGGGCGAACCTGGAGGCGATCATGCTCACACGCATCCTCGCGGCCGGCCTGATGGTGGCCATGGCGGGCACCGCCGGAGCGCGGGCCGTCGGCGGCGGCGAGACGGACACGCACCGTGGCGAGATCCTCGGCGTGGACCGGCTCGCGGGGGCGGTGACCGTCCGCGTCGTCCGGCTCGATCAGAACGAGACGCACGTCTTTCACATCGTGGACGGGACGGTCATCAAGGACAAGGCGACGGGTCGGAGGATGGGCCTCACCGATCTCCGGTCCGGCGACACGGTGATCGTGACGGACCGACGGCAGGGCGTGCAGCGCCTCGCGATCGAGATCCTCGTGAAACGGGAAAAGGACAGGAGGGGGGAACCATGAACGCACGCGCCCGGGCCGCTCTCCTCATCGCGCTTCCGGCGATCCTCGCGGTGCCGGCGGCCGGCATCCTCGGCGCGACGCGCGTCGCGGCTGTTGCCAACCCCCGCACGGGCCGCGCGTTCGTCCTCAGCGGCGCCGACGGATCCGTCCTCCTGACGCTGATCTCTCCCGACCTCGTGCACGGGGGCCTCTTCGGCCAGGCGGTGGCCGGGCTCGGCGACGTGAGCGGGGACGGCATCCCCGACCTGGCCGTCGGGGCCTCGGGCGTCAACGAGGGGAGCGTGCCCCGGGTGGGGCGCGTGTATCTCTTCTCGGGGTCCGACGGGTCGCTCCTCCGCACGATTTCCCACCCGGCCCCGGTGAGGGGGATCCGGTTCGGGCTCTCCGTGGCCGCCGCCGGAGACATCGACACCGACGGCCTGGGCGACCTCGTCATCGGAGCGCCCCGCGTGCGCACACCCGGAAGGGGACGCACGGGCGAGGTCTACATCGTGAAGAGCACCGACCCGAACAACCTCGTGGCGCTCCGGATGCCTGCCCCGCAGCGCGGGGCGCGCTTCGGCTGGAGCGTGGCCTCAGGCCGCGACGTCACCGGCGACGGCCTCACGGACGTTCTCGTGGGAGCGCCCCTCGAGAACGTGAAAGGGCGCACCAATCAGGGACGCGTCTTCATCTTCAGCCCTCTGGATCCGAATGCCGCCCCGAACGATCCCAATGCCGTCCCGATCGCGCTCGACGACACCTTCCCGCAATTCACCGCGCTGTTCGGTGAGAGTGTGGACATCATGGCGGACAGCTCCGGCGACGGGATCAACGACGTGGTGATCGGCGCCGACGGGCAGGACCTGTTCCCGGGTGACTTCGCGGGCCGCGTCTTCCTCTTCTCGGCGGCGGGCGGCGCCACGAGCCTGATCGCCGATGCCGTCAACCCGACCGTCGATGCGTTTGCCAACTTCGGCTTCGCGGTGGCGGGGTTCCCCGACCTGGACGGGGATTCCCTGGGAGACTTCGCCGCCACCGCCCCAGACGACGACTTCTTCAACGTCGCCGCCGGCACGGCCTTTGTGTTCGGAAGCGATCCGAACGGCCCCGTGACCGTGCCGCTCGACGATCCCGATCCGCACCGCGCCGCCTTCTTCGGCGGGTCGATCTCGGGGCTGCCGGATCCCAACGGCGCCGCCCTGCCGGAGGTGGTCGTGGGGGCGGAGCTGCACCGGGACCCCAACGGCATCCGCGCGGGACGCGCGTACGTCTTCAACGCCGTCACCGGGACGCTGCGCCTCACGCTGGAGTCTCCCACGGGCGACGCCTGCGCCCGATTTGGGTGGGCCGTGGCATCCGCGGGCGACCTCGACGGCGACGGGGCCGGCGACGTGATCGTCGGCGCGCCCTTCCACAGGGCCACGCCGCTCCTCATCCGCGACGACTGTTTCTAGCGCTCCGCGACGCGCCGGGGGGATCTCCCCTCCCTGATGCTCGCCGCCGATCGTGAAGGGCCGGTGGACGCACGGCCGGGTCGAGCGAACCGGGCCGCGGCCGGCCCTACGGCTTGAGCGGCTCGATCGTCACTCCCGTGTAGTAGTGGGCCAGGATCTCGTCGTAGAGCGCGCCGCGCAGCGCCCTGCCGAACGCTCCCACCTGGCAGAGCCCGACGCCGTGCCCCCATCCTTTGCCTGAGAGAATGAAAGACGCGACGCGCCCGTCGGCGTCGCGCTGGCGGTCCACGACGAAGAGGTTCTCGCGTATCCCCAGGAGGGTCCGGATACCGAACCCGCGGAACGTGAACCGGCCCGCCGATCCCACGACCGTGATCTCCGTGACGCGCCCCGACACGCCCCGCCTGATGGGAAGGACGTCGATGAGCTCGCCGATGGAGGCGCGCTCGAGGATCTTCTCTTGAAGGTCCTTGCGGGTGTACCGCACCTCCCACTGGTAGACGCTCGTGAACCTGTCATCCGAAGCGCCTTTCACGTTCGCTTTCTGGCGGATGAAGTCCATCCGGCCGTCGCTCAGGTGATAGACGAGCCGGTCGCCGGGGACGAGCGTGATCTCGGCGACGACGGCCGTCGCGCCGTTGACCTCGCGTGACAGGGTGGCCCCCGGCGACGGCTCGATCTCCAGGGCCACGCCGAGCCCCTGCGGCTCCTTGCGCGCGGGCACCAGGATCAGCGCGGCCCCGCGCGAGCCCCGGAAGATCCCCTCCTCCAGCCCGGCCGCTTCGTAGCGGAGGAGCATGCGGTGCAGCGCGCGGTACAGCAGCGCCCGCGTGGCCGGCGCGAGGAGATCGTCGCCCGGGGCGAGCCGCGGCGGCAGGATCCCTTCCTTGATCAGGTAGGCCGCCTCCCACTGGCCCTCGGCCGCGGCCCCGGGCAGCAACGCCCCGCCCAGCAGGGAGGGAAGGTCCCGAGGATCGAGGAGGATCGAGACCCTCTCCTGCCAGCCGAAGGCCGCCACCAGGTAGCGCGCGAGATCGGCCACCGTCGGGTAGGCGCCGGCGGGAAGCGGCGGCTCCGGCGTGGCTTTGCCCGCGAGCGCCAGGGCGCGTCGCGCTGCCCCGGCGAGCTCCTGCGACGTAACCACTTCACCCATCCTCTCCGGCGTCACCGAGGGCGCGTCGATCACTCCCAGGACGGCGAGCAGCGCCAGCGCCTCCTCGATGTTCTCGCCGGAAGGGTCGAGCGTCGGAGGCGGCGGCGGCGCGCCCGTCACCCTCCGTCTCCACGCGGCGAGCGTCACCTCCTCGGCGTAACAGGCAACCCCCTTCAGGTAGGCGCCCTTCTCCTCCCGGAAGACGTTCGCGCCGTCCTCGGTATGGCCGCCGCAGGTGGCGGTGTACAGCGCGTGGATGGGGGCGCCTTCGTACGTGAGGATGAGCCCGGCCGTCTCCTCGACGGCGCGATCGGTGAGCGGATCCTCTCCGGCCATCCCCGAGTAGACCTGGCAGCGGGGGGAGTCGCACAGATCGTAGCCGTCGGCGGCGAACTGTCCGCGGTTGGCCACTGCGTACGTCCGGGCCGCAACCGCCTGCGCCTTCAGCGCTTCGATCTCGGGATAGAGGGAAGGGCTTATTTCCTGCGGCACCACGCCCTTCAGGTATTCCTCCAGGTTCGCCACGTTGACCGCCCGGAGACGCGCGAGGCCGGGAAGGATCACCTCCACGGCGCCCCGGTAGGGCTTCCCGTTCACGTGGAGAGGCTGTCCGGCGGCCGCCGGGAGCGCCAGGATCGCGCGAGGCTCGATCAAGAGATCGTTATAGTTCTCGTCCACGAGGCGCAGGCGGACCTTTTTCATCCCTGCGGCCGCCTCCTCCACAATCCACGTCTCGGCGAACCCCATGGATCGGACCTTCTCCTCCACGATCGCCACCGCGTCGCGCGAGGGCGCCTGCCCCACCCGCACTCGGTACGTCCGCCGCCCGGGGTCGTAGGTCACCGTGCTCACCTCCCCGGTCTCGGCCTCCACGCGCTGGCGCAGCGCCTCAGCCTCGTCCGGGTCGCTGAGGGAGGCGACCTGCACCCGGAACCTCGGAGGGGGCGCGCCGTCACCGGGCTCCATGACGACGTGGACCTCCCCGCGGTGCGTCCTTCGCCAGAGGTCCCGACCCGTCTTCGCGTCCACGAGATGAAACCCTCCGGGCGAGGAGAGGGTCAGCCGCCGGGCGTCCGTCGTGAGGCCCACGCGCACGAGAGGAGGAACGATGGCGAGGCTCGGGGGGCCCCCGCCGCGGGGGCGTGAGGCGAGAGGGCCGAGAGGGGCGTTCTCCCTGGCTCCGGCCGTGGAGGCCGGCGCGGCCGCCGCGGGCCGCCGGCCGGACGGGACCTGGCGGGCCTCGACCGCGGCCCCGATCGCGATGAAGCCCCCCACGGCCGTCACGAGAACCGTGGCCGCCGGGGCGGCGCACGTCCGGAAAAGCCGTCTCACGCGCCGCGGGCGCCCGGCGACGCGGGGGCCTTCCGGCTTCTCACCGAGATCCCTTCGATCGTCTCCTGACCGCTCCCCGCCGGCGGGTCACCTCGACGCCGATGTAGTCCACGATTCCGTCGAGGACCGGGGTCTCCTTGCGCACCCGGACCGTGACCTCCCGGACCGGGAACCCGGTGAGGATCTCCTCGGCGATTCGCCCCCCGAGGCTCTCGATCAGGTGGTACGACTTCCTCTTGCGGCCGATGTCGAGGACGAGGGCATGGATCTTCCGGTAGTCGATGGTGTCGGTCAGACGATCGGAGCCGATGGCCTTTTCGAGATCCACCGTCAGCTCCACGTCGATGGAGCAGCGAACGCCGACCTCGCGCTCCAGCGGGGTGAGCCCGTGGTAGGCGTGAAACTTGATCCCGCCGACGACGATCCGATCTGCCCGCGCCTCCCGCCGCCTTGCCGCCATTCTCGCCTCCCGCGCCGCGCGCCGCCGCTTCCGCCAGGGCGGGGCGAGTCTAGCCCCCCACTCGCGGAAGGATCAACACCAATCGCACGTCGCGGGCTGCGCCTTCTGAGAGATCCTCAGGATCGAGAGCGATCGTGAGGCGCGGGTTTTCGGGCGATGGGAGATCGGGGGGCAGCAGCCGCGGTTGGGCACCGCGCGTTGTTGCCGACCGCAACCCGGCTGAAAGATCTCCAAGACTCGGGGGATGTCATAGCTGGTTCACATCAGCCCATGAGACATGGCGGGCACCTACCGGCCCCTAGTCCGGATAGACGCTCGGCCTCACCCGCGGCGGGCGCGCGCGACGGTCGGACGCATCGCGGGCCCCCCGCCCGCCGCCGGGTGCAGGCCGTTGTTATGCGGCACTTGTATCTCGGTAACGGTCGCCAGCCGCCTCGCAGAGCTCTATGGCTCGGTCGATCCAACTTTGGTACCAGTACCAGGTGCCTTGAACCTCGACGCCGTAGCCCTTGCCTGGATTCTTGGCGTCTTCGGACTTCCACATCTTCACGTGTTCAGGTGAAATGCGGAACCGAGCAAAGCCGGCCTTCCGGACTGCCTCAACGACGTCCTTGGGTCTGAACTTGGGGCGCTCGACCTCTTTCTTGACCCAGTATTCCTTGTCGATCTGCTTCGCGAGATCAGAGCTGGGATCTATGAACTCGATCACGCGGTCCGCTTGCCCTGGGCGGTTTACGAGTTTCTTCTTGAACAGGAGACGGTACGAGTAGCGCTCGCTGTTGTACTCCTCGTGGGTGAGAGCACCATCAAACTGGGCGATGTAGGCCCGAAGGCGCTCGGGGATGCTGACCTCCGGCGATGGACCTGTGATCTGCTCCTCCGTGAGCTCGAGGAACTGGATGCTGTACATGAGCTGGTTGTCGATCCCGAACTTCTTCCCGAACAGCTTCTTGACATAGAGATTGTAGTTGAGCGCGCAGGCTTGATACCGACCGCTGAGGTAGTTGTCAAGGGAGCGGGTCATTTGGTGTTCGATTTCGTGTCTGAGGCCGGTGAGAAATCGGAGGTTGTTCGAGGTGTCGCGATCGAGCGGACATTCCTCCGCGTTGAGGCAGCGCTCGAGCTCCCAGTACCTGTAGGCCCCGTGGCGGGTGCGGTCGAACACACGCCGCTTCGGCCGTTTCTGGAAGTATCGATACTCGATCCGCCGGCCTCGATAGTATGCGTGGAGAAGGTAAGTCCACGCGATGATCATCAGAACGATGAAGGTCTCGGACTTGAACGCGACCTGGGGGTCGTTGAACACTCGGATGGCGGTGAGCGCTGCCTCTCGTGACTTGGAAACGAGCTCACGTCGGAGAGATCCGATAGTTCTCTTGCCCACGATGGCTACCAACCCTTGCCCGCATAACGTCCTGCGTAACCCGCGGCGGGCGCGCGCGGGCGTCCCTGTGCCCCGAACCCTACGCCCGCCGTCGGGTTCACGAGTTAACAGGATGCGGAAAAAGTCCTTTCGGATCCTTCATGGAGCATCAAACGAGGTAACGTCGTTGGAGCCGTTGTTGCAGGCAAGGGAGTTACCGGAACTCACTCGAGCCCCCTCGGCGATTCCGCGGGCCGATATCGGGGTTTTTCAGCACCCTGTTAGACGGCATCGTTCCTCCTTGCCGCCAGGTGCAGGAACCTCTTGACTTGGTGCGGGAAAGTCGATTCCGAGACGCGCCTCTCCATGTCAGCCAAGGCGCTTCGGATTCCGTCCAAGACTTCTTGATGCTTCCCGTCATACCAGGCAGTCCTCTGCATGATGTCTGCGCGGAGCTCGTCCCGTGCAAACTCATCCGCGGTGCGCTCAAACGCGGAAAGTCGGTCCTTGATGCGAACCAAATACTGGTCCAGTGCCGTACAGCTGTCGGCAATCGTTAGGAGCGCCTCCTGCGTGTTGTCTTCTTTCTCCACGTCCGTCAGCCAGAAGTCTGTCGCCGTAACCGTGTCCAGGAACCTGGAGCTGACGTTGGGCGCACGGGGAATGAGCGGTGGCTCTGGTGGAACCCCCAGCCTCAGGTTGAACCTAGTGGTAAAGGTGGCAGCTCTCCTAAGCTCTGCCCGCAGGAGACGCAGATCCTTGCGATGCCGATGCCGACGTTGGAACCATTCCAGGGCGAGAACTTGGGCGGTTCCGATAGCATATCCGACCAATGCGGACCCAACACTTGCCATGATCGTTCCCATCGTGACCGTCTAACGCCCGCCTTCAGCCGCGCCGTCCTCGGCGCCGGCTGCAAGGCGTTGTTGAACTCAATCCGCCTCCGGCGGATAGAAAGATTGCGTTGCCGGGGCTGAGTCCCTGATCGACAGCGTGAGGGGCGTCACGGTGCATCGTGTTGTGGGCGGCCCATCTCCCCACCCGGACAGGAAGCACCATGACGCCACTGCGGCAACGCATGATCGAGGACCTGCAGCTGCGCGGCTACTCGCCGAGGACCCAGGAGGCCTACGTCCACGCGGTGCGGCAACTCGCCGCTCACTTCCACCTGCCGCCCGACCGGATCACCGAGGACCAGCTCCGCCAGTACTTCCTCCACCTCACCAACGTCAAGAAGTTCGCCGCCGCCAGCTTCACCATCGTGCTGTGCGGCATCAAGTTCTTCTTCGTGCGCACCCTCCAGCGCGACTGGAAACTCCGCGATCTCGTCCGGCCTGCCCGCCCCAAGAAGCTCCCCGTCGTCCTCAGCCGCGAGGAAGTTCACCGGATCCTGCACGGCGTTCGCCTTCCGGTCTACCGCGCGTGTCTCACCACCATCTACGCCTGCGGGTTGCGCCTGAGCGAAGGGGCCCACCTTCAGGTCGCCGACGTGGACAGCGGCCGGATGCTCCTTCACGTCCACGGCAAGGCAGGCAAGGACCGCTACGTCCCCCTGCCCGACAGGACCCTGGAGATTCTCCGCGAGCACTGGCGCACCCACCGTTCGCCCCAGTGGGTCTTTCCCGCTCACGTCCGACGTGGGACCCGATACTTCGTTGAGCCCGGCGCCGGCCCCATCTCCCGCTCCAGCCTCCAGAGCGCCTTCGTCCGCGCCCTCAAGCGCAGCGGCGTGAACAAGCGCGCCCACGTGCACACGCTTCGTCATTCCTACGCGACGCACCTGCTCGAAGACAACACGCCTACCCGCGTCATCCAGGTCTACCTCGGCCATGGGAGTCTGCGAACTACCCAGATCTACACCCACCTCACCCAGGAGGTCCACCAGGCCGCCCGCGACCCCATCAACCGCTTGATGGAAGGCTTCTGAGCCCCAGCCCCCATCGTGCTCGAGCTGGCGGACATCTTCCGCGAGGCCGCAGCGGCCTACCGCGACGCGTACGGAGCGCGCCTGCTTCCCTCGCACCGCAAGGCCCTGCGCGACATCGAGGCGTGCCGCACTCCCGCTCTCGGCGGGCACCTCCGGGCCTGCGATCACTGCGGCACCCGGCAGTACTCCTACCACTCCTGCCGCAGCCGGTACTGCCCCAAGTGCCACACCGACCAGACCCTCCGGTGGCTCAAGCGCCAGCGCTCGCGCCTGCTGCCCGGCTCCTACTTCCTCGTCACCTTCACCCTGCCCGCGGAGCTTCGCCGTCTCGCCCGCTCGAATCAGAAGCTCCTCTACGGCCTGCTCATGCGCGCGGCCGCCGAGGCTCTGCTGAAGCTCACCGCCGACCCCCGCTACCTCGGCGCCCGGCCCGGCTTCATCGCCGTGCTTCACACCTGGACCCGCGCGATGCTCTATCATCCCCACGTCCACATCCTCGTCACCGCCGGGGGATGGCGTGACGGCCCCTCGCCCCGCTGGGTCCCCTCCAGGCGAGCCAACTTCCTCGTCCCGGGCCGGGCTCTCTCCGTCCTGTTCCGCGCCAAGATCCGCGATGGCCTCCGCAAGGCCGGCCTCTACGACCAGTCTCCCCGTCGCCTCTGGCGCAAGAGCTGGGTCGTCCATCTCCAGCACGCCGGAACCGGCGAGGCCGTCCTCGGCTACCTCGCCCGCTACGTCTACCGCATCGCCCTCGTCAACAGCCGCCTGGAGCGCTTCGAAAACGGCCGCGTCACCTTCCGCTACCGCGACAACCGCACCGGAGAGATCCAGCACTGCACCTTGCAGGCCCAGCACTTCATCGCCCGCTTCCTCCAGCACGTCCTGCCGGCAGGCTTCTCCAAGGTCCGCTCCTACGGAGTGTTCAGCCCCTCCCGGAAAACTCTCCTCGATCGCGCCCGCGCCCAACTGCGCGCCGCCCCGCCCGAACCGGCGCCGGAGCCTGCCGACACCCTCGACGCGCCCGTGCCGCCGGTCTCAGGCCACGACCCCCGGGAGCCCCCTTGCCCTTCGTGCGGCCTCGGCCGGATGCGCATCCTCGAAACGCTTCCCCGGTGGAGACCGCCGCCGTGACCTGGGTGCCGCTCAGACCGTACGATCTCTTCGCTCCGATCCCCGTGCCGCACCTTCCAGCATCGCAGCCCAGCGAATCCTCGCCTCACACTCGACACACACCCCTCAAGACCACGCTCGCGATCGTCTCTCCGGCCCCGGCACCGCCTGCAAGCCCCCTCGACTCGGAACCTCAAACGCCCCAGACGCCATCCCCCGACCTCCTCGGCTCGATTGAAATCCCAAGGCTCCGCGCCCGGCGTCGATTGAGTTCAACAAAGCTTTTTACCGCGGCTTCGCGCGGCAAAAAGCCTTAAATCGTTAGGTTGCGTGCTCATACTACTCATGACTCCTTCAGCAGGGCTGTTAACCTGCGTTCGAGGCGCTCCCGCAGTTCCACGATGCTCGCGTATGCAATGTAGTTAATCGACTGGAGGTCGAAAGGCACATTCTCACCCTTTCGACAGAGCAAGATCGTGGGCCGCGACACAGCGTGGGCGTAGCCTACCTCGTAAAAGACGTTTGGGTTGCGGCCCGATATGTCAGCGATTACCGCAGCCCCTTGTCGAATCCGCTCCTGGATGACCTCGAGTATGTTCTCGTTGTGCTCGATATCGTCGGCCCTGTCGACAGCAAAGCCAAGCTTCTCCGCCACATCGCGAATCCCGAGGAGATACACGTCGTCGAACTCGCTCGCGAACGGCATGACAACGAAGACCCGAGCTGCACGGCCTGGCAACTCGGCCGTTTCCTTGCGAGCTTGATCGACCTCCGTCTCCGCCGCCTTGATGTTAGCGAACACCCAAATGCGGCCAGGGGGGAACACCTGAAAACCGGCCACTTC
>CAYNUH010000070.1:0-18926 GCA_964400605.1 uncultured Acidobacteriota bacterium
TCGAACCCGCGATCGAGGCTGGTCTCGGCGCCCACGTCGAGCTTGTTGGAGATGCACCAGGTGCGGTAACCCTCCCGCGAGAGGATTTCGGCCAGTGTGGTGATGCCGGCCGGCAGCGCGTCTCCCTTGAAGAGCACTCCATGCCTGTCCGGATAGAGGGCCGTGAACAGCGACGCGTGGGTGGGCGGTGACTGGCACCCCGTGGAGATCACCTCGGCGAAGCGGACCCCCTCCCCGGCCATCCTGTCCAGGTTGGGACTCGTGGGCCGCCCGTAGCCGTAGCAGCCCAGGCGCCGTGCAGGGACCGAGTCGAGCAGGAGCACGAGGAGGTTGGGGCGGCCGGCAGATCCTGACATCGCGCGGGGGCGTCCTCCGGGCTCTAGTTGAATCCCTGCTGGACCACCCGTCCCTGGAAGAGGAGCGTGAAAGTCCGGAGGATCTGCTCGATGAACTGGTTGTAGCGGCCCAGCCCGGTCGTGGGAACGAATACGATGTCGCCGGGCTTCACCGCGATGTTCTGCGAGAAGTCTCCCTCGACCAGCCGCCTGAAGTTGACCACGGCCACCTGGGGATCCTTGAGCCCCCCCCGCACGATCGCGATTTCCCTCGACTTCGCCGTGGCCGGGTTCACGCCTCCGGAGCGCGACAGGACGTTGAGGATGCTGAGGGGGACGGTGGTCTCGATCGCACCCTGCTGCCGGACTTCTCCCAGCACGTACACGTACCGCTCGGAGGCCTCGGGGACGTAAAGGAGATCGCCCTCCACGAGCTTCACGTTGGCGGTCCTGTCGCCGCGGATCACTCCCGCGACATCGACGTCCACCAGCCGTCCCCCCCGGACCAGCACCGCGCGCGCCAGGTCCGCCCGGTCCGTCGGGAGCCCCGCGCGATAGACGACGTCCGCGAGCGTGTTTTCGCGGGGGGTCAGGTAGAAGAGGCCCGGCTGCTTGACTTCCCCGCCGACGTAAACCTTGGGGCGGCCGAACTCCCTGGCGATCACGGTCACCTCCGGCGACCGGAGGTAGGCTCCCAGCTTCTCCTTGATATCGGCCCGGATCTCCTCGATGGTGCGTCCGGCGGCGGCGATGTCCCCCACGAACGTGTACGAGATCTGCCCGTCGGGCCGGACGGGGATCTGGCGGGTCAAGTCGGGGTCGCCGTAGACGCTGATCTCCAGCACGTCCTCGACCGCGACGACGTAGGGCGCCGAACCGTCCGTCTTCGAGGCATCCTCACCGGTCCAACTCTCAGCCGGTTGCGTCCTGGGGATCTCGGAGGTGGGAACCGGGACGAACGAGGGGGATTCGGCGGAAGGCGTCGCGGCGCCGGATCCGGCCTCCGCGGAGTAGGGCGCCTCCGGCGTGGAGAGCGGCGAAGGGGCCCCGCCTCCGCGGCATCCCCCGGCGGCGAGCACGAGGGCGAGGGCGACGGGGGCGGCCGTTCCGAACCTTGGTGTCAACGATGTCCCCCCCCGGGGACCGGCGGCGGCTCGCGCGCCCGCCGGGGCACGCCGGCTCAACCGGCGCACCGGCCTCCCCTCACTGACGGTTAGGGTTGGAAAGAGGTCAGTATAGCCGACGGCCCTCTTGCGCGCAGGCCATCAGACCGCCCCGGGGCCTCAGTTGTCCGTGGCCAGGATCTTCGGGCTCGCCTTGATGATGAAGACCTCGCGGGTGCCGTCGTCGTTGACCTTCTCGACCCGGTGCAGGACGATGCGCTGATCGTTCCGGTAGGCGACGATGGAGCTCACCTTGATCGGATCGCTGGCGCGTGTCTTCTTCTGGGTGTTCAGCGGCAGCATCCTCCATCCGCTGATCTTCATCGTCTCTCCCCGCGGGAATGAGCCGGCCGCCTGCGCGACCGGGACCTCGTCTGTGACTTCAGACGCAAATATTACATCCGGAAGGGCCTTCTGGCAACCACGAAACAGCCGGAAACTGCGCTCTGCAAGCCGCTGATCCCGACACTCCGGGTGACCTCGAGAGTGTCTGTGTTATAGTCACGCCTTCCCGCCGCGCAGCCCGTGACGCGCGTCCCTTCCGGAGGCTCCTTGCCGGCGGTCGTGCTCCTCAGCGCCGTCCGCACTCCCTACGGGCGGCTCCTCGGCTCGCTGTCGGCGATCCCGGCCGCGCAGCTCGGCGCAGCGGCGCTCGCCGAAGCGCTGCGGCGCGCGGGCGTTCGCCTGCACCAAGTCGATCGCGTCCTCCTGGGCAACACCTCCGCCCACGCTCTGCGGGGGAACCCTGCGGCGGCCGTCGCCGCGGCCGCGGGCGATGGCGCGCCTCCCGGCGGGCCGGCGATCCCCGCCGCCACCGTGAGGGCCGGCTGCGCCTCCGGGACCCTCGCGATTCTCTGGGCCGTCGAGGCGATCCGGTCCGGCGCTTGCCGTGCGGCGGTGGCCGGAGGGTTCGAGAGCGCCTCGACCGCTCCCCACCTGGTCACGGGGCTGAGGCGCGGCCTGCGGCTCGGCGCCGGCAGGCTTCTGGACGCCGCACGGCACGACGGCCCCACCGCCTCCCCCGTAGGGTCCGAGGCCGACGTCGAAGCCTTCCTGAGGGCGCACAACGAGGGAGCCTTCTCCGACGAGATCGTCGCTGTGGAGGGCCCGCCCGGTAAACAGGGGACGCCCGTCCTGGTCAGGGACGACGACGCGGTGGCGACCCTCGCGGACGGGAAAGGCGGGGCGGGAGGAGATTCGCCTCTTCCTCCGCTCGCGGACGCCGCGGCCGCGCTCGTGCTCGCCTCCGCGACGTGGGCGGAGGAGCGCGGATTGCGGCCCGCGGGGAGGGTCGCCCCTGCGCTCGACGCGGATCGCGCCTCAGGTTTCGATCGGATCGAGGCCGATCTGTCGGAGGAGGCCGCGGCCCGCCTGATGGGATCGTTGCCGGCCGGGCGCCGCGCGCGCGTCAACGCGGACGGCGGCCGGGCCCTTCTCGGCCACGCCGCCGGCGCCGACGGCGCCGCTCTCGCCGTACGGCTGGCGCATGCGTTGCGGCGCGCCGGGGGCGGCCGCGGGCTCGCGCTGGCCTCGGGCGGCTGGGGCGAGGCCGCCGGCCTCATCATCGAGGTGTGAGAAGTATCCGGGAGGGAACCGTCATGCAGCCGAACGCCGTCATCGGAGTCATCGGGGCCGGCACGATGGGCCGCGGGATCGCGCACGTCGCTGCCCTGTCGGGGTTCCGCGTCGTGCTGGTCGATCTCGAGGAGGGCCTCCTCCAGCGTGCCCTCAGGACGGTCGCCGGCGAGATGCAGCGCGCCGTGGACCGGGGGAGGATGGTCCTTGCCGATCGCGAGGCCGCGCTGGCGCGCATCCGGACCACCACCGACCTCGGGGCTCTCGCCGAGGCGCGGTTCGCCATCGAAGCCGTCGTGGAGCGCGTCGAGGTCAAGACGGACCTCTTCTCGCGTCTCGACCGCGTCTGCCCGCGGGACGCCGTCCTCGCCACCAACACTTCTTCGATCTCGATCACCCGGATCGCCGCCGCCACCGGCAGGCCCGAGGCCGTCGTCGGCATGCACTTCATGAACCCCGTGCCCGTCATGGAGCTCGTGGAGGTCATCCGGGGGCAGCTCACCGGAGAAGCCACGGTGGCCGCCGCCAAGGATCTGGCCGTCGCGATGGGGAAGAAGCCCGTGGAGGCGTCGGACTTCCCCGGCTTCGTGTCCAACCGCGTGCTCATGCCGATGATCAACGAAGCGATCACGGCGCTGATGGAGGGCGTGGCCACGCGGGACGCCATCGACGCCATCATGAAGATGGGGATGCGCCACCCCATGGGGCCGCTGGAGCTGGCCGACTTCATCGGTCTGGACGTGTGCCTCCACATCATGGAGGTACTCCACGACGGACTCGGCGATCCGCGCTACCGCCCCTGCCCCCTGCTCAGGCGCATGGTGGATGCCGGATTGCTCGGTCGGAAATCGGGCCGCGGCTTCTATGACTACCCGCCTCCGCAAGGAGCCTGAGGACATCCGGGATTTCGCGGACCACCTCGCTTCCTCGCGCCTACTCCGGGGCGCGGTGGCCTACCGGCGGTACGCGGCGGGATCGCCCGCCCGGTTCGCCTCCCCGAGCGACCCACTCCCCGAGACGGTGGCCCGCGGCCTCCACGCCGCGGGGGCCGACAACCTGTACCGTCACCAGGTGGAGGCGCTTGCGGCCTTCCGGGAGGGCTCCCATGTGGCGGTCGTCACCCCGACCGCCTCCGGCAAGAGCTTGATTTACATGGCGCCCACGCTGGAGATGTGCGCGGCCGACCCCTCCGCCCGCGCCCTCTATCTGTTCCCCTACAAGGCGCTGGCACAGGACCAGGGCCGCGTCTTCGCCTCCATCGCGGAGGCGAGCGGGATATCCCCGCCCCCCGCTGCGGCCCTGTACGACGGCGACACGCCTCCGCATCTTCGCCGCAGGATCCGATCGAAGCCCCCGTCGGTCCTGATCACGAATCCCGACATGCTCCACCTCGGAATCCTCCCCCATCACCGTGAGTGGCGTGGCTTCCTGTCTTCCCTCCGTCTGGTGGTGGTGGACGAGCTGCACGTGTACCGCGGGGTGTTCGGCTCCCACCTGCATCATGTCGTCGCGCGCCTCCGCAGGCTTTGCCGGCACCACGGATCGGATCCCCGCTTCATCACCTGCTCCGCCACAATCGGCAACCCGGGGCCGTTCGCGGAGTCCCTGCTCGGGGTCCCCTTTCGCGTCGTCGATCGCAGCGGCGCGCCACGCTCCGGGCGGCATTTCCTGTTCGTGAACGCGGCCGACGCGAGCCCCTACACCCTGGCCACCCGGATCATGGCCGAAGCCGTCGAGGCGGGCTTCCGGACCATCACCTTCACCAAGGCGCGGAAGATCACCGAGTTGATCCACTCGTGGCTCACTCAGTCCCACCCCGAGCTCGCCCGAAAAGTCAGCGCCTACCGCGCGGGTTACCTCCCGGAGGAGCGCCGCGAGATCGAGCGCCGGCTCGGCGACGGCCGCCTGCTGGGGGTCGTCACCACCAGCGCGCTGGAGCACGGCATCGACGTCGGCGACCTCGATGTGTGCATCCTCGTCGGATACCCGGGAAGCATCACCTCCTCCTGGCAGAGGATCGGCCGGGTAGGGCGAGCCGACCGCGAGTCGCTGGTGGTGATGGTGGGCTTGCAGGACGCCCTCGACCAGTACTTCATGGCCAATCCGGTGGAGTTTTTCGAGCGCGGCTTCGAGGCGGCGGCCGCGGATCCGGAGAATCCGATCATCTCCTCCCGGCACCTGGTCTGCGCCGCGGCGGAGCTGCCCCTCACGCCGGCCGATCGGGAGCACTACCCGCCTAAGACCTACGGCCTGGTGGACGACCTGACGCGCTCGGGGGCGCTGGTGGCCGACGATCGGATGGAGGCCTGGTACTCGCTGAAGCGCCGCCCCGAGCGCGAGGTGAACCTCCGCGCCACGGGGGTGGGATACACGATCCTCGAGGAACCCCGGGGAAGGATCGTGGGGTCGGTGGACGGCGTCCGCGCCTTTACCGAGTGCCACGAAGGAGCGATCTACCTTCACCAGGGGCAGCAGTACGAAGTGCTGGTGCTGGATCGCGACCGGCGCCGGGTGACGGTGCGCCGGTGCGACGTGGCCTATTACACCCAGGTCCTTGCGGAGAAGGAGACGGAGATCCTCAAGGTCCTGGCCGAACGGCGCGAGCGCGGCTACATCGTGTGTCTCGGCGAGCTCAAAGTCACGCAGGTCTTCGGGGAATACGTCCGGCGCCGCATCAGTGACCAGCAGCGGATCTCCTCCCATCCCCTCGATCTTCCGCCGCTCATCTACGAGACCGTGGGGTTGTGGATCCAGATCCCCGCCGCCGTCCGCGACGAGATGACCGCGCGCCGCCGGCATTTCATGGGCAGCCTGCACGCCTCCGAGCACGCGGCCATCTCGCTCTTCCCCCTGCTCGCCATCTGCGACCGCAACGACATCGGCGGCATTTCCTACCCGCACCACCCTCAATTGGATTCTCCGGCCGTGTTCATCTACGACGGATATCCGGGCGGGATCGGCCTCTCGCGCCAGGGGTACGAGGTGACCGCCGCCCTGCTCGAGAGGACGCGCCGGCTCATCGAGCGCTGCCGCTGCGAGGAGGGATGCCCCTCCTGCATCCACTCCCCGAAGTGCGGCAGCGGGAACCACCCCCTCGACAAGGCTGGGAGCGCCGACCTGCTGCGGGCCCTGCTCTCGGCCCCGCGCGGGCGAGCGGTGCGCGGGGCGCTTCCCGCCCCCGTCCGCGCGTTGACCGGCGGCGGGAGAGACTCCAGGGGCAAGCGCGCCGCGCCGGCAACACCTGCAGACGCCGCAACGAATCCGGAGCGCGCGGCGCCGAAGGGGCCGGAGGCGCCGGCCCTGGGCCAGCGCAGGGTCCTGTTCCTGGACCTGGAGACCCGGCGCAGCGCCGAGGAGGTGGGAGGCTGGGAGAACATCCGGAAGATGGGGCTGGCCCTTGCCGTCGTCTATGACGCCTCACGCGGCGAGTACAGGACCTATCACGAGGGCGACGCGGACCGTCTCGCGATACAGCTCCTGTCGGCCGACCTCGTCGTGGGGTTCAACCTGAAACGCTTCGACTACGAGGTGCTCACCGCCTACACCGAGGCCGATTTCTCCAAGGTCGCCACTCTCGACATCCTGGAGGAGGTCCATCGCCTGCTCGGGTTCCGGCTCAGCCTGGGACACCTCGCCGGGGCGACGCTCGGAGTCGCCAAGAGCGCCGACGGACTGCAGAGCCTGCGCTGGTTCAAGGAAGGTCGGCTGGACCTCATCGAGGAATACTGCCGGCGCGACGTGGAGGTCACGCGCGGACTTTACGAGTTCGGCCGGATCCACGGCCACCTCGTTTACCTCGACCGCCAGGGAAGGTCCGTCAGAGTGCCGGTTTCCTGGCGGGAAGATCGTTCTTGACATTGCCGGTCTGTTCAGGTAATGTCGGGGCCGTTCGCGGTACTTGATTCACTGTCTCGCATCTCCAGAGGGGTTTCAATACCCACCGGAGCCCGCCAAAGTCACCCGCTGGCGCCTCAGACTCTCAGAGCGGTCCGGGGACGCCATGCCGGTAGTGCCACACCGGTCGTGCCGTGATGACGAACGGAGTTGCGCGGCTCATGGTACGCAGACACGGCAGGAAAGCGGCATCCGAGCCCGCTCGCTGGTCACCCTGCACCCACACACCCCCTCTCCGGGCCGGTGCCCGGCGAGGGGGTTTTGCTTACCTACCGCCCGTTTCACTCAATGAAGGGAGGTGAATACAGATGGCAAGGTTCCGCATGGACGACTTCCGCTCGCTCGAGCACGCCCCGACGTCTCCGGCCAACCTCCGGAGCAAGATCGCCGAGGTCATCCTCTCCTCCACCCACGCGAAGGCGCGCGTCGAGTCGATGAACCCCGAGACCGGAGAGTACCGGATCATTCTGCAGGGGACGCTCGACAGAGAGCCCAGCAAGTTCGAAGAGTTCTAGGCGACCTCCGGGGGAAGGTGGGACCGGGCAGGTCAGGACTCGGTCGCAACGAAGGGAGGTGATAGGCGATGGCAAGGTTCCGCATGCAGGATATCCGCACCATCGAGAAAGCGCCCACGGCGCCCGGCACACTGAAGAACAAGATCGGTGAGCTTCTCTTCTCATCCGTGAACTGCACGGCGAAGGTGGACGCCCTGAACATGGATACCGGCGAGTACCGGATCGTCCTCCAGGGCAGCCTCGACAAGGAGGAAAGCAAGTTCGACGAGGCGTGACGCCCCCGGCAAGGTCAAGCGCTGAAGGTCGGTCCACCCTCTCTCCCCGAGGAACCGTTCGCCCGGGCCCGGCGGGCCATCCCGCTCGCCGGGCCCGCGCACCGGCGACGGCGCCGACGGCAAGGCCTCGCGGCGGTGAACTCAAGGCGGCCTCGCGGCGGAGGGCGCCGTGTTGCCCCGGATCCCGATGACGCCAAGGCGCAGACGCAGGGACTCCCCCGACGCGGCCCCGAGAGGGGACGGAGCGACCCCGGGACCCGATGCCTCACGTTCCGCGGACGTGGGGCCCTCCCCCCCGGAAGCCCAACCACCGGCGCGCGAGGGCGGTGGCCTGCCCGCCGGGCCCGGCCGTCCCGGCAGGGAATGGATCCGGGTGATCGAGGTCCAGCACGGGGCGTTCGCGCAGGTCACGGCCCTCAATCCAGGATTCCGGCCCGGCATCGGCAGGCTGAAGCTCACCCTCGATATCCCTGAAACGAACGGGAGGCGCGCCGCCGGCTTCGTCGAGGCCCTGGCGGGCTTCCTTCCGACGCTCTCGTTTCACCGCTGCTGCGGCCGCAACTCGGTGAAGGAGACTTTCTTCGAGAGGGAGAAGAGGCTCGGCTGCGCGATGGAGGAATCCGATCCGGGGGTCGATCTGGCCCATCTCGTCGAGCACGTCCTCATCGACGTCCAGCACTTCATCGGCCGCATGAAGATCTGCTCGGCCGTAACCTGCGCCTACCGCCACCCTCGGGATCGCTACGACATCTTCGTGGAGTGCCCGGAGGAGGCCGTCGGGCGTCTCAGCGCGGGGATCGCCGCGGACCTCGTGAGCGATCTCCTCGATGGACGACGCCCCGATCCACGCTATCTCTGCCTGATCCACGTGGCCCGTAGCGCGCGCGATCACGCCGGCTGGCCCGTCCACTCCCGGCTGGCAAGCCTCGAAGCCGCCTGGGGCCGCCGGACGGTGGCGGAGGCCGTGGGCTCGCTGGTGCGCCGCGGCTTCCTCACCGACAGCCCCGTCTCCTTCAACTTCAGCAGCCGTCCCCTCCTCGCCTACATCCCCCCACCCGCGGCCGATCGTCCTTGACTTGCCGCTCCGGCGCCGCGTATCATTCCGGCCGTCCTGACGCGGGAAACGGATCCGGAGAAGCGGAGGAACGTTGCCAGCAGCCAGGCTCCAGCCGCTTCCCTTCCTCGATCCCGAACGGCTCATCACCCTCCTCGATCAGGATCCCTCTCTCATCGAACCGGGGCTCCGCATCATCGCGCGTGGCGTTCCTCTGCCCGCCTCCCTGGGCCCGATCACCCTCGACGCGCTCGCGAGCGACGCGGGCGGGGGCGCCGCCGCCATCCGGATCGTCGAATGCGTCTTGCCCAGAACGGTGGAGGAGGCCCTGACGGCCCGCGCCTACCTGCTGGAGCATCTTCCGACCCTGCGGGCCCTCTGCCCCGCCCTGGCGGGGCCCTCCTCTCACATCCGCTGCCTGATCCTCGCCGGGGCGATCTCCCCTGCTGCGGCCTCACTGGTGTCCCTTCTCACAGATCCGGCCCCAGAGATCTTCGAAATAGGAGCGTTCGACTCGCCGTCGGGGCTCGCCATCAGCGTGCGTCGGCCCGCGCGGGCAGCGAGAGCTTCCGAGCGGTCACCCTCCGACCGGGGGGCCGTATCCCCGGCGCCCATCCCGGCACGGGGCGATCCGCTCTCGGGGCTCCCCCTCACCGCCGAGGAAGCGCTCGAGTTCGGCCGCATCGCCGCGGCGCACCCGCCTCCCAACCACCGTCCCGGCGCCGCCGGAGCCGACCCGCTTCCTGGCGCAGCGGCGCGGCCGGCGCCGTCGCGGAGCTCGTTTCAGGAGAACTGAACTTGATACGGCCTCCGCGCAGGAAGAAGACACTCGGCCGGGGGATGAACGATCTTATCGGCGACACGCTGGAGAACCTGGTGCGCGGCGGGCCGACAGCCGAGCGCCGGGCGGCCCCGGCCCGGACGCCCCGCGGTAGACCCAAGGACGGTGACGCGCCGGCAGCCCCCCCGTCGACGCGCGGCGCGATCGCCCCCACAGCCGCCGCCGCGACGGCCCGCGTCTTCGCAGTGGCCAGTGGCAAGGGCGGGACGGGCAAATCGCTTCTGGCCGTCAACCTTGCGGTGGCGGCCGCCGAATGGTCGAGGGTCGCCATCCTGGACGTCGACCTGGGGCTGGCGAACGCCCACATCCTCCTGGGCCTTCTGCCGCGCCGCGATGCGTCGCACCTCCTTGCAGGGGAGTGCACGCTGGAAGAGACGGTCCTCGAGGGGCCGCGCGGCGTCAGGCTTCTGCCCGGAGCTTCGGGGATCCCGGAGATGGCCTCCCTCGACGACGCCCGGCTGGAGTTCTTCGCCACGGCCATCACCCCTCTCCTCGCCCGCTCGGACGTGGTCTACCTCGATTGTCCCGCGGGGTTCAGCCGGCAGAGCCTCCTTTTCATGCACGGGGCGGACGTGGTCGCCGTCGTCACCACGGACGATCTCACGTCGATGACCGACGCGTACGCGCTCATCAAGACGCTGCTCGCCTGGCGTCCGCAGGCGGCCGTGGGCCTTGTCGTCAACGACGCGAAATCGCCGCAGGACGGATCGGAGACCTACCGCAAGATCAGCCATGTGGCCCGGAAGTTCCTCGGGCGCGACATCCTCTCGCTGGGGACCATCCCGCACGACCCCGCCCTCGGGAGATCCGTCGTGGAGCGGCGGCCAATCGTCCTGGGCCACCCGGCCGCCCCGGCCGCGAGGGCGATCGTCGAGCTGGAACGACGCCTGGCATCCCTTCGGGGGACGGCCGCGGCCCTGAGCTTCCCCGAGCGACTGCGCCGCACGCTCGCGGCGGCGGCGCGAGCCCCAGCCGCGGAGCGCAACGGAGACCTCGCGTGCACGTCCTGAGCGTCATGAACCAGAAGGGCGGCTGCGGCAAGACGACCACCGCCATCAACCTCGCCGCCTGCCTCGCCGAACGAGGATTGGATCTGCTGATCGTGGACGCCGATCCTCAGGCGCACGCGACGCTCGGCCTTAACGGCGGAGCCGGCGGCTCCCAGCGGGGTGCCATCCACGAGCTCCTCCTGGCGCCCGCCGATCTCGCTCCGCACGCCGTGCCGGTCCGCAAGGGGCTGCAGCTCATCCCGGCGGGAGACGAGCTGCTCTTCCTCGACGCCGAGCTCGCCTCCGCGCCCGACGGGGAGGAGCGCCTGCGCGAGTGTCTGAGGCTCACGAGCCGGCCTTACGACTTCGTCATCATCGATTGCCCGCCGAGCCTGGGGACCCTGAGCCTGTCGGCGCTGCGCGCTTGCGACACGGTCTTGATCCCGGTCGAGATCGGCTTCTTCTCCCTCAACGGCGTGGGCAACTTCCTGCGCGCGGTGCAGCGCCACCGCCCCCGGTGGCTGACCGAAAAGAGGATCCGCGCGGTGGCCACCCTGTACGATCGGCAGACCTCTTTCGCCCGCGAGGTGCTCGAGGAGATCCGGGGGTTCTTCGGCGAGGCGCTCTACGCCACCGTCATCCACCGCAACGTCCGCCTCAAGGAGGCCACATCCTACGGGAAGCCCATCGTGGACTACGATCGCCGGGCGCGGGGCGCGGAGGACTACGCCGCGCTGGCCGGCGAGGTCATCCGCGACCTTCTCCCGGAAGCCGCAGGCCGGACGCTTACCGAGCGCATCCATGCCGAAACGATCCCGCGAAGGACGGAGCGGCCCCGCGCCGTCTGATTGCACTCACGGCGGCGAGTCACCCGCCGGAGAGCGGACCTCCCGCCGTGAGCGGCGCCCTCCGGCCGCGGCACGCGGCGTCTCGGCGGACGAGCAGGAGTTGATCGCTTCCGGCCCGGCCGCCCCGCCGCGCGAGGATGAACAGCCTGTGCCCTTCTCCGCCGTTCGCGCGGGATCGCCCCGCAGCTTCTGGCGATTCGGCGAATCGGCCGCGTCCGTCAAGGGTTCCCGGCCCATGGACGGTAAAGAGGAAGGGAAGTAGAATGGCCCGCGTTAGAGCCCGCCTGACTTTGGCAGCGCCCCGGGGGAGGTCATCATGAAAGACCCTTCGCGTCCCGATGCGGCCAGGCGCCCCCGCCGACGGGACGCTCTTCAGACCGTGCCCGCCGTTCCCGGTTCATCTCGGGTACGCACCCCGGCGGTCGGCGACCCGGCCGATCTCGTGGGAGAGGGGATCGGCGGCGAGCTTGAGACCGGGTTCCGGAGGATTCACTCCGAGCTGGCGATGAACACCTGCTCGGCCTGCCGGCACGATCCGGTGATGACCGATCTGAACTACCGGCTCGTGCTGCGTTGCGCCTCCGCGGGCGAGGACCTCTAAGAAGAACCGCGCCGCGGCGTACCCACCTGTCGCGCGCTTCTCTCCACGTCGGCGGCCATCCGCTTCTTGTGCGCTGCAAGCTTCCTGCGAAGCCCCGGATCCGCCGTGGCCAGTATCTGCACGGCGAGAATCCCCGCGTTGCGCGCCCCCCACGGGCCCACCGAGGTCACGGCCACCGGCACGCCCGGCGGCATCTGGACCGAAGCCAAGAGCGCGTCGAACCCGGAGAGCGGCGAGGAGGCCAGCGGCACGGCGATCACAGGCAGCGTCGTCAGGGAGGCCAGCACGCCGGCCAAGTGCGCCGCGCCGCCGGCGCCGGCGATGAGAACCCGTATCCCTCGCCTCTCGGCCGCGGCGGCGTAGCGCTCCACGCGACCGGGGGAACGGTGCGCGGACGCGACGGTGATTTCGCACGGCACGCCGAACTCCTGGAGCGTGCGCACGGTCTCCGACATGACGGCAAGGTCGGAATCGCTGCCCATCAGGATGCCCACCCGCGGCTCCGCGCTCCTCACGTGGAGGCCTCCCGGCTGCGGGCGATCTTCTCGATCGCCCCGGCGGCGATGTCCTTGCGGTAGTGCATCCCCTCGAAGCGGATTCGCGATGCGGCACGGTAGGCCCGCTGGGCCGCCCGCTCGAGGGACGCTCCGAGGGAAGTGACCGCGGCGACGCGGCCTCCCGCCGTCTGGACCTCCCCCGTCGGCAGCCGGCGGGTGCCGCCGTGGAACACCATCGTCTCCTCCTCCGCCGCGGCCTCCACGAGGCCGTGGATCGTCTTCCCCTTCTCGAATGCGTCCGGGTAGCCCGCGCCGGCGAGCACCACTGTGACGGCCGCCTCGCGCCGCCACTCGATCGGCCGGTCCACCGTGAGGGCCCCCTGTGCCGCCGCCATCATCAGGGGGACGATGTCGCTCTTCATCCTCGGCAGGAGCGCCTCCGCCTCCGGGTCCCCCAGCCGGGCGTTGTACTCGAGCACCATCGGCCCGTCCTCGGTCAGCATCAACCCGGCGTAGAGGAATCCCTGGTACGGCCGGCCTTCCTTCGCCAGACCGGCCACGGTCGGCGCCATGATCTTCGAGACGATCTCGCGGAAGCCGTCGGCGTCCACGTACGGCGACGGGGAGTACGCGCCCATTCCCCCGGTGTTGGGACCCCTGTCACCGTCGCCAACCCGCTTGTAGTCCTGACACGTGGGCCACGGCGCCACCCGGGAGCCGTCGCAGATCCCGAAGAAAGACACCTCCGTGCCCTGCAGGCACTCCTCGATCACCACCGCGTTGCCCGCGTCCCCGAACGCCCTCTCCCCCATGATGCGCCGGACCGCCGATTCGGCCTCGGCCTTTTTCGCCGCCACCACCACGCCCTTGCCCGTCGCCAGGCCGTCGGCCTTCACGACGAGGGGATACCGGGTGCCCCGGGCCCGGACATGGGCGAGGGCTTCCCGCTCGGTGCGGAAGACGCGGTAGGGCGCCGTCGGGATCCCGTGGCGCGACATGAACTCCTTGGCGAACACCTTGCTGGCCTCGATTTCGGCCGCCGCCTTCAGGGGGCCGAAGACGGTCAGCTCGCGCTTGCGGAATTCATCGACGATGCCGAGGTTCAGCGGCAGCTCGGGCCCCACGACGGTGAGATCGATCCGGATGGAGGCGGCGAAGTCAGCCAGCTCGACGATGTCGGAGGTCGCAATGGGCACGCAGTCGGCGAGCGCCTGGATGCCGGCGTTGCCGGGAGCACAGTACACCTCGGACACGAGCGGCGACCGGCGTATCTTCCAGACGAGAGCGTGCTCGCGTCCACCCCCGCCCACGACGAGAATCCTCATCGAAGGCTCCCGAGAGCCTCAGCCCCTTTGCGTGGCCGAAGCGCGCGGATTATTTCACCCCACTCGAGTGGGGATCAAGGCGCATCCGGCCCCACCGCGCGCCGCGCCACCTCGGCCGTCCGGGCGGCCGGCTCTTCCGTGTAGTGGCTCACGAGCGCCTCGACGACGGCCTCCGCGACGACCTCCCGGAACGACGTCTGCGTGAGAAGCGCCCTGTCCTCATCGTTGTTCAGGTTCGCGATCTCGATCAGGATCGAGTGCGGCACACGCGAGGCCCTCAGGACCGCCGGGATCCACCTGCGCCCCGAGCGGATGACATGGTCCCGGATGGGGAGGAAGGTGTGGACCGGGAGACGGGCTCCACGGAGGCGCCCCACGACCTGCCGCGCCAGGGCTCGGGAGAGCCCCTCGGCGCGCTCCAGCTCGGCGGCCGTGGCGCCCGCCGGATCGGCCCGGCGGTGGTCGCGGCCCGGCACGTACACCATCGTCCCGCGGATCGCAGGGTGGAGCGAGTCGGCGTGCAGGCTGATGAACACCGCGCGCTCAGCCGAAACCCCCTGCGCCACGAGACGGGCGAACTCCCTGTTGGCCAGCCTCCATCTCAGGTTCACGCCCTTGGTGGTGGCCCCCGGCGACCGGAGATCGTAGGGAGGATCAGTGAGCAGGAATTCGTCGCGGTCGCGCCGGATCTTGCCGTCCAGAACACGGTACCCGCTGCTGCGGTCGCGGATCGTGGTGACCACCTGCGCGGCGGTCTCCCTCAACAGGAGGGCGCGGATGCGGCACATCACGTCATAGGCGTACTCGTCCTCGACCACGCCCGCGCGCACCGCCCCGGAGTCGTCGCCGCCGTGCCCCGCGTCCAGGATGACGTGCACGCCGGCGAGCCGCACCGCCCCCGCCGACAGGCGATGGCGGGCCGACGCCGCGACGGCGGCTTCCACCTCCGAGCGCTGGGGGGCCCCGGCCGGAAGGTACTCGGGCAGCACCAGGTCCAGGGGAATCTTGACGGCGTACCCGGCCGGGATCCGCCGCACGTCCGGGACACCGCTGCGCCGCGCGATGACCTCGGCCAGCGCGTTGACCTCCGCCGGGTCCACCCGCCCGGTGAAGCGAACGGCGACGGCCGAGTAGAGCGCCTCGCCCGGCAGGAGGCGGTAGAGCGCGTACGGCCCGCCCTCGTCCTCGCTGAACTCGAGCGGCGACGGTGGGACCTCTTCGGGGTAGAGAGCGGCGAGGACGAAACGGCGGTGCTCGTTGGTGAGCGCTTCGTAAGGAAGGCGGTAGAAGGCGCCCGGGGCCGGCTCGACCCCATCGTTGGCGGCGCGCAGCGCCGTCGCGGCCGCGGCGGATCCCGCGTACGTCCGCGCGAGGATGGCGGCGGTGTCCCCCCCCTCTCCAAGGACCTCGAGGTAGAGCACGCCGTCGATCTCGGCGGCCAGACGCGTGCTGGAGATGGCGGCGCGCTGCACCGCGGCCGCGCCCGCGAGAGTGCCCGCCGCGCCGACGGCCAGCAAGGCGGTCAGAGCGGCACTCGCGCTCCGCCTAAGCCGCGCGATCGAGGGGGAGCGGTGGTCGCGGTCCGGCGTGAGCGAGAGCATCCTCGATGACGCTTCCGGCGGCGAAGAGCGCCGGCTCGTCGAAGAACCTGCCCAGGAGCTGGCATCCCAGCGGTAGCCCGGCGGACGTGTGCCCGCAGGGAACCGAAAGCGCCGGCACTCCCGCCAGGTTCGCCGTGACGGTGAAGATGTCGGAGAGGTACATGGCCAGGGGATCGTCCGTTTTCTCTCCGAGACGGAAGGCGGGCCCCGGCGTGGTGGGCACCGCCAGCAGGTCGCAGCGGTTGAAGGCGTCCTCGAAGTCCCGGCGGATCAACGCGCGGACCTTCTGCGCCTTGAGGTAGTAGGCGTCGTAATAGCCCGCGCTCAGAACGTAGGTCCCCAGCATGATGCGCCGCTTCACCTCCTCGCCGAACCCTGCCGCGCGGGAGGCCTCGTACATATCTCGGAGAGTGCCGCCGTCGCCCCGCCTCAACCCGTAGCGCACGCCGTCGTAGCGCGCGAGGTTGGACGACGCTTCGGCAGTCGCGACGATGTAGTAGGTCGCGATCGCGTACTCGGTATGCGGGAGCGACACATCGACGATCTTCGCGCCGGCCGCCCTGAGGATCTCGTGGCATCGCGCCACCGAAGAACCCACCTCCGGGTCCATCCCAGGCGGAAAGTACTCCCGGGGAAGGCCGACGCGGAGCCCCTTCACGCCGCGCCCCAGGCTCGCCAGGTAGTCGGGCACCTCGCGCCTCGCCGTCGTCATGTCGCGGGGGTCCTCTCCGGCGACGACGGCCAGCAGCCGCGCGCAGTCGCCGACGCTCCGGCCGAAGGTGCCGATCTGATCCAGCGATGAAGCGAAGGCCACCAGCCCGTAGCGCGAGACGCGGCCGTAGGTGGGCTTGAGCCCTACGACGCCCGTGAGGGCGGCCGGCTGTCTCACCGACCCCCCCGTATCCGTTCCCAGCGCTCCGGGGGCCTCGCACGCGGCCACGGCGGCGGCGGAGCCGCCGCTGGAGCCCCCCGGAACCCTGTCCGGGTCCCACGGGTTGCGCGTCGGACCAAAAGCGGAGTGCTCCGTGGAGGACCCCATGGCGAACTCGTCCATGTTGGTCTTCCCGATGAGGACGGCTCCGGCGCGGCGCAGGCGTTCGACGGCGGTGGCGTCATAGACGGGGATGTGATTCTCCAGGATCCGGGATCCGCAAGTGGTGACCCATCCTCGGGTTCCGATGATGTCCTTGATCGCGACGGGGATGCCCCCGAGCGCGCCGGGATCCTCGCCGCGCGCGCGCACCCCATCGACGCGGCGGGCCTCCTGCACCGATTCCTCGGCGCGCACGGACAGGAAGGCCCGGACGCGCGGCTCCACCGCCTCGATGCGCGCGAGGCAAGCGCGGCAGACCTCCTCGGCGGAGGCGCGCCGGGTGCGCATCAGATCGAGAAGATCGCCGATGCCTGCGGTGTGGAGGGGGACGCTCATCCCGGAATCACACGGGGGACCTTGAAGTGGCCTTGACCCGCTTCCGGAGCGTTCGCCAGGGCTTCGTCCGCCGAGAGGCTCTCTCCACGGCGGTCTTCTCTGTACGCGGCCCCGGCCTCGGTCACGCCCAGAGCCGGGGCCACGTCCGTGGTGTCAAGCTCGTTGAGCTTGTCCATGTAGTCGAGGATCTGGTCCAGGTTCGCCCGCAGACGCTGCTCGGTCGCCGCGTCGAGATCAAGATGAGCCAGTGCGGCCACGCGCCGGACTTCCTCGAGCGTGATCTTCATCGCCGGCACTATACCGGACTGCCCGCCGGCGATCCAATCGGGTGCCGTTCCGGCCTGACTCAGCCGGAGGAGGGAGCCGGCGGCAGCCCCCGGGATCCGAGCCGTCCGCCCGCTCGAGGGATCCCGGTGGAACGAGCTGGATCAGCACGGGTCGCGTTCCGGATCCGCCGGCGGTAGGATGGACCGGCATGGACGCCCTCACGAGCGTCGTCGTTCTGGTGGCCAGGCTCTTCATCCTTGAGCCCGAGGGGACCCGTCCTGTTGCGGAGCACCGGGCCACGATCCCCTCCGGCGTGACCGGAATCCTGCGCGAGACGATGCATGAGGTCAACCTCCCGGCGGCGATCGCACTCCATCTCACGCCGAAGCCTTCGGCCGGAAAGAAGCCGGGCCAGGCGGAGGCCAGTTCATGCTTCGTTTCGCTCCGATCCGAGCTATGGGCCAACGCGGCCTCGGCGGCCGCGGGTGCCGCCCCGGACGAGGTGAACACCGAGGCTCTCGAGATCCCCGCCGCCGGTTCGGTGCTCGTGCAGATCGCCGAGGACGCCGCGGGAGCGCGCCGTCTGATGCTCTCGCTGCGGATAGCGCCGCCCGGCGAGGAGGCGCGGGCCTCCGCCCTGCCCGCACCGCCGAGCAGCCCCATTGAGGTCGCCTTCAGGGTGGACGCCTACTCGGACCGAGGCGGCATCCGTGACCTGCTGGCCACGCACGTCCTCAGGACGCTCGCCGGCCTTCCGGTCTCCTGCCACTCTTCCTACAGGATGCCGGCGGTCGGCGCCGCAGCGGGAGCGGACGTCCCGCAGGAGGAAGTGACGCTCACCCTCAGGCCGTCGCGGCCGGCGGATGGCTGGATCAACGTGGAGGCCGCGCTCTCGGCCACGATCGCGCCCGGCTCCGGCGGGGACCCACCCGCGTCGCGGGGGACGGAGACGACCCGGTTGGTTCCATTGGGAATCCCCTTCGAGATCTCGCTTTCAATCCCGACTGCCGCCCGGCCCCCCCTCGATTCCGCCCAGACCCGCGAGACCTACGTCGTGCAGGTGACTCCTTATCTCCCGTCTCCGCCGCCCCGGCCGGACCTCTAGCCCGCAGCCGGGTGCTGCGGCGGCGCTCCCCCCGCACCCCTGCGTCAACCTCGCCCGGCCCGAACGGGTCTAGGTGCGCGGGTGCGAGGGAGCAAACGTGGACAACATCACGTTCCGGACCGTCTTCCCCACCCACCAGCGAAACGACCAGCGCAACGGCAACTTCTGGGGGATCGACGCCCAGGTCGTCAAGCGCTTCGCGGTGGGGAAGGTTCAGGCCTCCGCCAGCCCCGGCGACCCGTGGCGTGGCGCCGCGCCATGAGGGAAGTTCGGCCGGGGCCGAGGAGGATCGAGGTGTCAACCTCTCCCCCGCTTGGAGGGTCAAAGGCATCGAGAGCGGAGTCAGAGCGCGAGCTGGGCCCGGATTGCTTGATCCCGCCCGGAACATATGATATAAGGCGGCTCTGGGGGCCCATGCCTAACACTCTGTCCCATCGCGCTTTGGCTCGGGGCGGCGAAGGGTTCCAGCCCTTCCTGAGGCGACCGAGAAGGCTCGGAGGTCGATCCATGAAGATCCACCGGTTCGTGGCGACGCTGGTCGCCGTGTCCGCGCTTTTGATCACGGGGGCCTTCGCCCAGGCCACCACCGCCACCTTGAAGGGGAAGGTGGTG
>CAYNUH010000071.1:0-18325 GCA_964400605.1 uncultured Acidobacteriota bacterium
CGGCCGTCAAACCACCCGTCATGATCTGCATCGGCGCCTCGGCGAAGGATCGGCCAGCGCCGGTGGCGGGCGAGGCCCAGCCGACGGCGACGGTGGCGGCGACGAGAAGCGTCAGCGCCAGGTACTTCTTCGGAATGATGGATGCGTTCGCCATGCGACACACTCCTCCCGGGATCTGGGGCCTGGAAACGGAACCCCCGACTGATCGAGGGCCGATCGCGAAGTGCCCCCCCCAACCCTCGCGGTCGGCGCGCCGCGGCCGGCGCGTCATTGATGCGAAGCCGTCGAGTACGGAAGCGGAAGATAGGCCGGTGCGTGAACGCCACGGACGGATGCAACCGTGGCCGGCGGAATGTCCGCCCGGCGGCCGAATCAACCCCATGGCCGGATCACCGATGCAGGGTGGTGGAGCCGCAGCGGGAGCGCTGTCATGGGAACACCAAACCGGGGGATGCGCAGGTCCGCATCTTCATTAATGGCGGAAACCGACCCGGGCCTCGTTGCGGGGAAGATCGTACTTTATAGACACGGGCAATCTACCGGGCGCCCCACGGCGGAGTCAAGGGGAGAATATCAGGCGAGCAGACGCCATCCCCAGGGGTTACCCTGGGCCCTCGGGGTGAGGTGCGATGCCCGGCAGCCAGAGCCTCTACACATGGACGGCGCAGAGGGAGTTCCTCCCCTTCCCGCTGGCGGGAGGGGAGGGGGCATGGTTCTGGGATACGGCCGGAAACCGCTACCTGGATCTGGCGTCGGTGGTCTTCAATGCCAACGCGGGGCACAACCACCCGCGTATCCTCGATGCGATGCGCCGCCAGCTCGGCACTCTGGCTGTGGCCGGGCCGGCCATGTCCACCGAGGTGCGCGAGCGCGCCGCGCGCGCCCTGGCCCGCGTGACGCCGGCTGGATTGGATCGCTTTCTTTTCACGCTGGGCGGCGCCGACGCCAACGAGCACGCGGTGAAGATGGCCTTCCTGGTGACCGGCCGGCGCAAAGTCGTCTCCCGCGTCCATTCCTACCATGGATCCACTTTCGGCGCGCTGTCTTTCTCCGACGATCCCCGAGGGGTGCCGTTCCGGCCCGGTCTACCCGGCGTGATCCGCGTCAAGGACCCTTACTGCCACCGCTGTCCCTGGAACACCTCCCCCGACGTCTGCGATCGTCCCTGCGCCACGCACGTTGAGGAAGCGATCATCGCCGAAGGGCCCTCCACCGTCGCGGCCGTCCTGATGGAGACGGTGCCCGGCACGAACGGAGGGTACTTCCCCCCACCCGACTACTACAGACGCGTCCGCGAAATCTGCAACCGGCACGGCATCCTGCTGATCCTCGACGAGGTGCTGACCGGCTTCGGGAGGACGGGCCGCTGGTTCGCCGTCGAACACTATGGCACGGCGCCCGACATGATGACGATGGGCAAGGGGATCACCTCGGGTCACGCCCCCCTCGGCGCCGTGGCCGTCAACGAGGCCGTGGCCCGGTACTTCGAGGCGCACGAGCTGGCCACCGGCCTGACCCATACCGCCCATCCGGTGTCGCTGTCGGCGGCGCTGGGGAACCTGGAGGCGTTCGAGGAAGGCGGGCTCGTGGAGAGGTCCCGTGCTCTGGGTGAGATCCTCGCCGGGCGCCTCGCCCGGATGATGGGCCGGCACGCCGCCGTGAGCGACGCGCGTTCCCGCGGGCTTTACGGCTGCCTGGAGCTGGACGACGGCGTCGATGTGAAGCGTCTCAAGGCGGCCGCGCTTGAGCGCCGAGTGCACTTGATGACGCGAGGGCGCCTTCTGTTCGTGGCTCCGCCCCTGGTGATCGAGGAGCGCGACCTGGACCGCGGGCTCGACGTGGTCGACGAGATCCTCAACCTGGCCTGAGAAGGTGCTTCGCCACGCGCTGCGTGGAGGTCTTCGGCAGCTCGCCGAGGAAACGCCACACGGTGGGGACCTTGAAGGGGGCCAGGAGGCCCGCGACGTGGGCCCGGATCTCCTCCTCCGTGGCGGTGGAGCCCGGCTCCAGGACCACGAAGGCCGCCACCTCCTCCTCGCTCAGCGGCGACGGGTGCCCCACCACGGCGGCCTCCCGGACGTCCGGGTGGCTCAGCAGGGCCGACTCGACCTCGGCCGGAGAGATGTTCTCCCCGCGTCTGCGGATGATCTCTTTGCTGCGGCTCACGAACGTGTACCAGCCCCCCTTCTCCCGGCGCGCCAGATCGCCGGTGCGAAGCCACCCGTCGGGCGTCAGGGTCTCGCGTGTGCCCTCCTCGTCGCGATGGTAGCCGGAAAAGACGGCCGCGTTCCTGAGCCAGACCTCTCCCACCTCTCCTTCGGCGACGTCCGCGCCTGCCGACACGAGCCTGACTTCGTTGCCGTAGCGTGGGTCGGGATGCCGCCGCGGTCGGCCCATCGAGTCGAGCCGCCGCTCCCCGCGCAGCGGGTGAATGAAGCCGAACGTCGATTCGGTCAAACCGTACCCGATGACGAGTCGCGCACCGAACCGCCGTTCGAAAGCCAGATGCGCCTCCCGTCCGAGCGCGGGCGCGCTGTAGACGAGGCGAACCCGGTGTGCCCGATCGGAGGGGGAAGCGGGAGCCTTCTGGAGGATGTGCAGCATGGCTCCGATGGCGTTGACCTGAGTGGCGCCCGACTCCGCCAGCCACCCCCAGAACCGCGTGGCGCTGAAACGTTCCTCGATGGCCAAGGAGGCTCCGGCCGCCACGGCCCCCATCGTCGAATAGGCCCGTGCGTTGATGTGGCTGAACGGCAGACAGGTGAACAGCCGATCGGAGGCGGACAGGCCGAGCCAGTGGGAGAACGCCTCTCCCGTGATCACGAAGGCGCGGTTCGACTGGACGACCCCCTTGGGCCGGCCGGTGGTCCCGGATGTCATCAGGATGTCGGCCGCGTCATCCGGGCCGGGCGACCCGACTCCCGTCAGCGCGTCGCGGCAGGCCAGGATCGGATTCAGCCCGGCGCCGCGCTCGATGACGAGGTCGCATCCTCGGGGTAGACCGGGCCGCCGCGGGAGTAGCCGTGCGTCGTGGATCAACGCCTTCGGCTCGACGTGGGCGAGCATCCTCTCTACTTCGTCCGGTGTGAGCTGCGGGTGCAACGGGACCGTCACGGCGCCGATCTTGGCCAGCGCGAGCCAGGCGAAGATCAGCTCGGGTGAGTTGGGCAGCAGCACCGCGGCGCGGTCGCCGCGCCTCAGGCCCAGCCTCAGGAGCGCCGAGGCCGCCCCGTCGGTGATTCGACCCAGATCGGAATAGCTCCAGGACGAGCCGCGGAACCAGAGAAAGACGGCGTCGCCGAGGGCCGAGCACCGGTCGTCGAGGAAACGCCTGATCATGAGGCTGAGTCTATTGCGGCGCGCCTCGCGGCTCGGCCGAGAGGCCGGCCTCGATCGTCTCCGCCGAACGACGCAACGCCGTGGCCAGCACCTTCTCGCGCTCGTGGGCCCGCGCCATGTCGCCCTCCTCGACCGCCTCGGTGAACCCGGGGAACAGCAGCGGGGCGTACGTGTAGCGGCAGCCGTAGATGAGGTGCTTGAACCATGGCCGGTCGGGAAGTCCCTTCTCGTCGCACAGGGCCCGCTCGGCCGAGAGGAGCGCCTCGTTGAGACGGTCGCGGCCCGCCGGAGCCATGGCCTCGACGCGAGACGGATGCGTCATGATCCTGCGCGCCGCCCTCCCGGCCTGCGAAAGCTTCGCGGCGGCCCTGCGCGCCTCGCTCGAATCGCTCTCCCGGGCCATCTCCTTGAGGAACATCGCGATCTGCCGGCCGTACTGTTCGTAGTCCAAGGGGATGATCTCGGCCGAGGCGGCGCGCATCGCGAGACGCCCCCACACTTCGGCCATGCGCGTCATGTAGCGGAGGCCGGGATCGCCGATGCGCGTCATCCAGAAGTAGTCGTCGTAGATGGAGTGGTAGACCCCGTAGTCGCCGTCGAAGGTCATGTCGAGGGCGGGAGCGCCGACCAGGTTCAGAAATACCGTGTGATCCGAACCGCTTCCGATCGGGCCGACCCGTCCCGCGCCCGAGGCCAGCGCCGTCGCGCCCCCCCCGCGGCTTCCCTCCTTCCAGACGCTCAGGAGGGATCGCCCGGTGTTGGGGTCCTGAACGTCCGCGATCGTCTCTTCGACGAGCCGGGCCAGACAGCCGGAGGCCGAGACCGAGAAGGTGGAGCCGGAGGTCGAGGAATCGACGTTCAGGTAGGCCACGAGGCCCTTGCGCAGGGAGTCGAGGTGCTGCTCACCCCACTCGGTCGAGCCGGTCAGGGCGAACTCCTCGGCGTCCCAGTTCGCGAGCATGATCGTGCGGCGGGGCCGCCACCCCTCCTTTGCCAACCGGCCCAGGGCGCGCGCCAGCTCAATCAGGGTGGCGGTGCCGCTGGAAGGGTCCACGCCGCCGTAGATCCAGGCGTCGCGATGGTTCCCCAGAAGGACGATCCGATCCGGTTCGTCGCGCCCTCGGATCAGGGCCGTCACGTTGATGATCTTCGTCACCGGCCGCGGCACGTCGAGCTTCACCCGCACGCGCGCCGGCCCCGGCCCGATCCGGTACGGCACGTCGAGCGCCCCCCGCCAATCGAGAGGAGCCTCGGGCCCTCCGATCTCGGCGAGGATCTCGCGCGCGTCGCGGGCCGAGATCGGCACCGACAGGATCCTCGGCACCGACGTCGCCTCGGCCTCGGGGATCCGCCGCGCCCCCTCGACCGACGCCCAGCCCGGCGTCAGCGGATCGCCCGGCACCAGGAAGTCGTAGGTGATGGCCCCGCGCTGGATGTGCCCGAGCGGGCCCCACGGGCCGTCGGGAAAGACCTTCCCCTTCACGAAGCCGTCGTCCTTCGGATCGGAGTAGATGATCAGCCCGGCCAGCCCGATCTTCTCCGCCGTGTAGGCCTTGAAGCCGCGATAACTGTACGGCACCGAGTAGCGCACCAGGGCCAGCTTGCCTCGTAGGTTTATGCCCTGGGACTCGAGGTACGCGTAGTCCTCCGGGTTGCCGTTGCGGGCGTAGACCACCTCGGCCGTGACATCCCCCGACGCGGTGAAGGCGTGATAGGGCAGGCCCGCCCGTGGGTTGCCCGTGTCGGGGTCGACATCGTAGGGATCCTCGGCAAGGTTCGCGCGGTGCACCCTCGGGGCGACCATCTCGACAACAATCTCCCGCGGGTAGGACATCAGGACGTCGTAGGCGGTCTCGGTCACCTCCTCCAGGCCGGCCTCGCGGAAGGCCGCGGCGACGAAGCGCGCGAGGGCGTTGTTCCGTTCGGAGCCGGCCACGTGCGGCTCGCGCGTCAGCTCCCTGAAATCGCGGTCCACGCGCCCGGGGTCCAGAAAGGAGGCCAGACGCGCCTCCGCCTCCCTTTCGGCCGCGGAGGAAGCCGGCGTGAACCCGGTGAGTGATCTCCTCGTCTGCGAGTGTGGCGCGGAACCTTCTTCCGTTCCGGCGGGGGCCCGCGGCGTTCCGGAAGGAGGCGCGTAGGACACTCCCTTCCCGGCGAGGGCGTTCCTCAACCCGGGGGAGGGAGAGGAGACCACGGAGCCGGCAGCCGCCGTCTCCCTGACGACGGCGTAGAGGATCTCGAACCCGCGCCGGATGTTCTCGACGGAGATCCGCTCGTCATCGGCGTGGCTGAGCGAGACCTCCCGCTCATCCAGCGCGTACGGCTCGAACCCGTAGGATTGGATCCCCAGCGGCCGCAGCAGGCTGCTCTCGGTCCAGGACGACAGGATGGTCGGCACCACGGGGATTCCAGGATCCAAGCGGCGGGCGGCCGACTCGATGGCTCGGTACAGATCCGTGTTGGTTCCCGAGGTCGAGGCCTCGCGCGATTCGATCAGAGGCTCGATCGTGATGTTGGGGTCGGCCACGACCTTGCGGATCTGCTCGGCGAACTCCTCGGGCGTTTCCCCGGGCAGCAGGCGGCAGTCGAGGTGGGCCACCGCGACCGACGGGATCACGTTCGTTTGCGGCCCTCCCTGCAGAACGGTGATCGAGATCGTGTCACGCACCGTGGAGGCGCGGTCGGGGCTCGAGAGGAAGGCGGCGCGGAACGCGGCATCCTCCCGCAGCGATCTCTCCAGCGAACGGAGCTTGCCGGCCGGCAGATCTGGAAAGCGTTCGGCCAGCGCCGCGTAGTAGGCTGCCACGGACGGCAGCACCTTCAGCGCGGTTTCGTGCCGGCTGATCCGTTCGAGGGCCCTCACCAGCCGGACGACCGGGTTGTCCTCGCCGGTCGGCACCGAGGCGTGTCCGGCTCTGCCATGAGCCGTCAGCTTGAGCCAGGCCGTGACCTTCTCGGCAACATCCACCCCCCAGGCCTGGATGCGACCTCCCTCGACGCGGATGTTGTCCCCCTCCGTCAGCGCCAGGTCCACCTCCTGGAACAGATCGGGCCGGTTGTCGATCATCCAGCGCATCCCTTCGCTGCCCGCCTCCTCGCCCGCCGTCGCCAGGAAGATCACGTCCCGCCCCAGCGGCACCTGCTCCTCCTTCAATCTGATGAGCGTCAGGGCCTGGAGCAGCCCCGTCGTCTTCATGTCGAGAGCCCCGCGGCCGTAGAGATAGCCGTCGCGCAACTCGCCGGAGAAAGGGGGCACGCTCCACCTCAGGGGATCGGCCCGGACGACGTCCATGTGGTTGAACAGGAGCAGGGCCCGCCGTCCCGAGGAGGGGGCGGCGGGCGCCTCGAGCCTCGCCAGGACATTGGCCCGGCCCGGTGAGACCTCGTGGATGGACGCCGCGATCCCGTTGGCCCCCAGCAGCTCCTTGAAGAAGACGGCGGCTGCGGCCTCGCCGCCGGGAGGGTTCGAGGTATCGATCTGAAGATACCTTTGCAGCAGGGGAAGGGGGTCCGGAACGGCGGCCCCGGCGGAGGGGAGAGACAGTGCCACGCAGGCAAGGGAGGCGAGCCGGCTCAGCGCTCCCTTGAAACGGGACCCCCGCGAGTACACCCCTGCGGGAGAGGGTCTCCTCGATGGTGGGTACCGGATCATCGCGCGCCGCCTTCGTCGCCGGCGAGGTCGTGTTTCTCGAACCACTCGGCGACGCGGCGGATTCGATCGAGGAGATGCCGGGGCTCGGCGAAGTCGTGCCCCTCGCGCGGGTAGAGGACCAGTTCGGTCGGCACGCCCCGGTCGGAGAGCGCGCGGTGCATCATCACCCCCTGGGCGAGGGGGCAGCGCTCGTCGCGCTCGCCGTGGATGAACAACGTCGGCACGCCGGCGGTTCCGGCGTAGGTGATCGGGGACAGCCGCTCGTAGACGTCGAGTTTTCCCTCGAACGGGCCGCCGGCGAGGTAGTCGAACCGCCAGCGGCGCGCGTCGCTCAGCACGTACTGCATCCGAAGATCCGCGACCCCGGCGCCGCTGGCGATGGCCCTCAGTCGGTTGGTGTGCGTCGCTGCCCAGTTCGCGAGATACCCGCCGTAGCTCCAGCCGTACAGGAACAGCCGTTGCGGATCGGCGAGGCCGCGCGCGACGAGCGCGTCGGCCCCCGACATCACGTCGGCAAACGGCCCGTGGCCCCAGTCGGCGACGTTCGACTTCGTGAACGCATCGCCGTAGCCGGTGCTCCCCCGGAAGTTCGGCCGTAGGATCAGATAACCGCGCGCGGCCAGATAGAGGGCCTGGGGGTCGAAGGCGAGGGTGCTCTGAAGCCGCGGCCCGCCATGAGGCCTCAGGATGAGGGGATAGCGCCGCTCTGCAACGAGGACACGCGGCCTCACCAACACGCCCTCGAGCGGCCCTTCGGGCCCGTCCCAGCGGATCGGTTCCGTGACCGGGAGGTCGATCGCATCCGCGGCCGCGTTGATCCGCGTGAGGGGCCGGGCGGGATTGTCCTCCGACGCGACCCAGACCTCGTGAGGACGGTCGCAGCGCACGTACACCGACCGGTCACCGGCCCTCCGGAGGTGTTCCACGACCTGGTCCGGCGTTCGGACGTCTCGGATGAGCGGCTTCTCCCGGATCCGCGCATCCCCGACGCTCACGCGAGCGATCGCGCTCGCGACGCCGCGGCTGAAGAGGATCTCCACCTCGCGGCCGTCGGCTGACCACAGGAACTCCTCCACGTCACGGTCGAGCGCGCTCGACAGGTTGCGCGGCGCCGGGGCGTCCGCGTTCTTTCCTTCCCGCGGGCCCCTCTCGCCGTTCTCCGCCCCCGCCGCGATGACCTCCCAGACGAAGAGGTCCTGGCGCGAGAAACCGCGGCCGTCGAAGGGGGCGGCGAACGCCAGCGACCGGCCGTCGGGAGACCACTCGAACAGGGTGGCTCTCAGCGAGGATGGCACGTCCCTGATGGTGCGCCGCTCTACGTCAAGGACGCGCACACGAGCTTCCTCATCCGCGTCCGCCTCCGGGGTCGGAGATTCCAGCCATGCGATGCGGCGCCCGTCCGGCGACCACGCGGCCCTCTGAACGTTCGCCGAGCCGTCGGTCAGGGGTACGGGATCCTCCGGCCCGGGGTGTCCACCCGGACGCTCCAGGGCTGCGACCCCGGGCCCGCCTTCCGCGCGGCCCTCCTCGGGAAGGCGGACCAGCCAGATCCGGCGGTTGCGCCAGGTACTTCCGAGGACGAACGCATCGTCCCTGTTCTTCTTGCGGCGCGTCTCTTCGTCGCTTTCGCCGGTGGGGGCCACGATGAGGAGCCGCTGTCCGTCCGGGGCCCAGTCGAACGAAGCGACCGGCTGCGGGTGAGTCGTGACCTGCCGCGCCTCGCCGCCGTCACGAGGCAGGACCCACACCTGCTTCGCGCCGCCGCGCTCGGACAGAAACGCGATGCTCCCCCCGTCCGGCGACCAGCGCGGCATTACGTCGGCCCCCGGCGTGAAGGTCAATCGTCGCTCGCCGACGGCGCCTTCGATCCCGACGAGGAAGATGTCGGTTTCGTAGCGTCCCTCCTCGATCCGGGCCGTGCTGGCCGTGAACACGGCCAGCCGGCCGTCGGGCGACACCCGGAGGTCCTCGATGGTGCGGAAGGCGACGACATCCTCGAGCGTGAACGGACGGGCCGGCCCGTCCGGCGTCGCCCTGGAAGGCGCCGCGCCGACGGGGGCGACCCCAAGCGCCCCCAGGACGACCAGCAGCAGACCGATCGGACGCGCCGTCATGTTTAAGGTGGCGCCCTCCGGTCCGCTACCACCCGCCCCCCTTGCATGACCCAGACGACCCGCTCCAGTTCGGTGACGTCGGCGAGCGGGTTCCCTTTCACGGCGATCAGGTCGGCGTAGCGGCCCGGCTGCACCGTGCCGACCCGGTCGGCCCATCCCATGCACTCGGCCGCGACGCTGGTGGCAGACAGGATCGCCTGCATTGCCGTTTCTCCGGCCTGCACCCGCAAACTGAATTCGCGCCCGTTGAGGCCCAGCTCGAAGATATCGGTCCCGAAACCGACCGCCACACCCGCCCGCAGCGCCCGCCGGAACCCCTCCCGCTGAAACGCCATGATCTCCTTCTCGCGCCGGACGCTCTCGGGAGGGATCCCCCAGCGCTCCGGCTCCGTGGTGATCTCGATGTCAATGTAGAAGTTGGGGATGTAGCAGGCGCCTTCTCCCTTCAGCAGGGCCACTCCCTCGTCGTCGAGAAAGGTCGCGTGCTCGATGGTGCGCGCCCCCGCCCGAAGCGCTGCCTTGATGCCGGCGGCGCCGTGCGCGTGGGCGGCCACGTACGTGCCCTCGGCGCGCGCCACTTCGACGGCGGCGCGGATCTCCTCTTCCGTGTAGGCCTGCGCCCCAGGCTCGGCCCCCCGCGACAACACCGCTCCGGTGGCGATGATCTTGAGGAAGTCGGCGCCGCGTTTGAGGTGCCGGCGTGCCATCTTGCGGACATCGTCGGCGGAGTCGGCGAGGTAGTCCACGGAGGGGATCTGGATGAAATGGTGGAACCAGGTGGCGTCGCCGCCGCCTCCCGTCACCGTTATGTAGGCACCGGCGACGGCCAGCCGCGGCCCCGGCACGACCCCCTCGGAGATCGCTCTCTTCAGATCGATATCGACGTAAGGCCAGGTGGCCCCCACGTCGCGGCAGGTGGTGAAACCCGCTTCCAGGACCTTTCGGGCGTTGCCCGCCCCGTAGAGGGCCGCCGCCCCCGGCGTCTCCTTGATGAGCTGCTCCTCCCAGTAGTGGTCAGCGAGCCCCGTCAGGTGCGTGTGCAGGTCGATGAGGCCGGGAAGAAGGGTCGCGGAGCCGAGGTCGATCAGGCGGCAGCCTGGCGGCGCGGCAGCGCCGGAGCCGGCCGTCTCGATCCGCTCGCCGCGAGCCACCACGACTGGATTGTCGAGAGGAGGGCCGCCCCGACCGTCGATGAGCCGGCCCGCCTTCACGGCGACGCATGGCTCGACGGGGGAGGCATTCGCGGTTGGAGCGAAACCGAGAACTCCGGCGGCGAGTGCCGGCGCGAGGAACTTCACAGTCACGATCCGTACCCGCATCGCGCTCATCTTATCAGTGACCGTGTCCATCCCGACAGTCCAGGTCGCGGGTCCGGCACGGGAGCCTCGCGCCTCCGATCTTCTGGTATCCTCGTCGCGCATGGCGCTGGCACCCCACACCCGGCTCGGCCCCTACGAGATCCTCTCGCCTCTCGGCGCGGGAGGCATGGGCGAGGTGTGGCGGGCGAAGGACACGCGCCTGGACCGGGAGGTCGCCATCAAGGTTCTCCCGGAAAGTCTTGCGCAGAACGAACAGCTCCGAGCCCGCTTCGAGCGGGAAGCGAAGAGCATCTCGTCCCTGAACCATCCCCACATCTGCACCCTCCACGACGTCGGCCATCAGGAGGGCACGATCTTCCTTGTGATGGAGCTCATGGAGGGGGAGTCGCTGGCGGATCGCCTGGGAAGGGGGCCGCTGCCCCTGGACCAGGTTCTCCAGTGCGGGGGCCAGATCGCCGATGCGCTCCATCATGCCCACAAGCAGGGGATCGTCCATCGCGACCTCAAGCCGGGCAACGTCATGCTCACGCGGAACGGCGCCAAGCTGCTGGATTTCGGGCTGGCCCGGACGGCGGCCGCGGTGGCAGCGCTTCTGGCGGCGGCCGTCCTGGGACTCCACGTGCTGGAGCCGAAGGAAGAGGTGGGGTGACGCTCCAGCTCGACGAAGGAGACGCGGGAACGCTCACCACGTCCCCGGATGGCCGGTACGTCACGTTCCTGGCCAAGGGGAAGGACGCCCGCAGCCTCCTGTGGCTCAGGGCGCTGGACGAAGGCCAGGCGTACCCCGCCTCCGGGACCGAGGGGGCCACCTTCCTGCCGGACGGACGGCGCTTCCTCTACATGGCCGGAACGCATGCGGCGGGAAGTCGGAGCGAGGCCAACGCCGTGTATCTCGGGGATCTGGAATCGGGCGAGTCGAAGCTACTGCTCCACGCCCGGTCGAACGTGGAGTACGCAAACGGCCACCTCCTGTACGTTCGCGAGAACGTGCTGGTCGCCCACCCGTTCGACGAGCGGCGGCTCGAGCTCACGGGAGACCCCGTCCCCTTGGCGCAGGGCGTGCAGTATTCCTCCGGATTCTTCCACGCGGCCTTCTCGGTTTCCCACAACGGGGTGCTCGTCTACCGGGTCGGCGGGGAGAGAAACGGCATCTCCCTGGAGTGGGTCGATCGCCAGGGGAAGACCGTGGGCACCATCGCCTCTCCCACCGCCGACTCGGATAGAGCCTCCTACATGCTCCCCGCGTTGTCGCCCGACGGCGAGAAGCTCGCCATCGCCCTCAATGACAGGAAGTCCGGCCGGGACGACATCTGGATCATCGATTTGCGGCGGAACGTCCCTACCCGCTTCACCTTCGGCGGCGGGGATGAAACGGCACCCTGCTGGTCTCCGGACGGGAAGCGGGTCCTCTATGCCCGGCTGGATGGAGCGATCCTGAATCTGTACGGCAAGGCGTCCAATGGAGAGGGGGATGAGGAGTCGGTGCTCAGATCCGACCTGCACAAGTTCGCCACCGACTGGTCCCGGGACGGAAGGTTCGTGGCCGTGCAGACCTTCGATCCCTCGGCGAAGCTGCAGAACGACATCTGGGTTCTTCCCATGGACGGGGAACCGAAGCTCAGGCCCTTCCTCCAGACGCCGTTCGATGAAGGAGAGCCGAGATTCTCCCCCGACGGAGCGTGGATCGCCTATGCGTCGAACGAGTCGGGGGCGGAGGGGCTGTACGTCTCACCGTTTCCTGGACCGGGGGGGAAGTACCAGATCTCAAACGACGTGGCGGATGGATCCCGGGCCCAGTGGGGACCCGGCGGAACCGAGATCTACTACTCGAACAGGGAGTCGTCGGTAATGGTCGTCGGGGTGACGCCGCGCGGAGGCGCCCTCGAGATAGGGGCCCCGAGAGCGCTCTTCAACGATCCCACCCTCGCCTTCTGGGTGCTCGACCCCAAGGGACAGCGGTTCATCGTCGGTCGCGTCCCCGAGGAAGGGCGCTTGAACCCGATCACCCTCGTGACCCGCTGGACGAACAAGCTGAAGCGATGACGGTCATCCCCCAGACATCCGCCCGGTACCTGCTCTCGTGTCTGCTCCTCGCGGCGGCGGCGCCTTCGAGCGCCGCGCAACCCGAGGCCGTGTCATACCGGCTTCTTTACCGCGCGGACGGGGACCCCGTGCTTCACGTCGAGATCGCGCTGCCCCGGCCGGTCGCGGGCGTGCACGATCTGGTCATGCCTCGATCGATTCCGATGGGCTACGCGGTGCAGCACTACGACCGCTTCGTGAGGAGCGTGAGGGCCCTGGGCGAAGGCGGCGCGGCGCTGATCGTCGATCGGGTCGATGGCCCGCGCTGGAGGCTCCGATCCCCGGACGGCTCGTCGCTCTTGCTGGTCCGTGTCGAGTACGACGTCGACGTGGTCGCGATGGAGCTCGAGATCCTCGCGGGCTCGGACACGTCGAAGATCCGTCCGGGCTACGCGGGGCTGCTCGGCTATACCGTCTTCGGCTACCTGGACGGATTCGAGAGCCGGCCCGTGCGGCTCGAGGTGCGCGGCCCCGAGGGCTGGCCGGTTCTCACAACCCTGGCCCCCGCGGTTCCGGTCCCCCTCACGAGCGCTGCCGCTTCGGCGGATGACTTCTATGCCCTGGCCGATTCCCAGGTCCTGCTTGGACCGGGGCTGTCGGTGGAGCGGGTGGAGACCCGGGCAGTTCCGTTGTTCGTGGCCGTCTACGCGGAGTTCGAGGTCGATCGTGCGCGTGTCGCGGGCATGGCACGGCGGGCGCTCGAGCCGCTGACGAGCTACTTCGGTCGGGCCCCCTTCGCCCATTACTCGATCTGTCTCGAGGCGCTCAGGCCGCCGTCACCGGAACACCACTACGGCTTCGCCATGGAGCACCTGTCCAGCAGCACCTACAGCGTCGGCGACAAACCAGCGGACGTTCGAGGTGTGGGCCCGGGCGCCTCGGCAGAGGATGCAGCCGGCATCGAAGACTGGATCGCCCATCACATCGCGCACGCGTGGATCCCTAAGCGGGTCTGGGGCGAGGGCTATTTCCCGCACACGTGGGAGGTGCCGCCGGTGCTGGACACCATCTGGTTCGCCGAGGGCTTCGGGCAGTACCTCGCGATGGATGCCCAGGCGGAAGACCTTCCGGAGGCCGAGCGGGCCGCCTATCTGGAGCGCCGCGTGCGGGGACGCTTCCAGAGTGCGCTCGCGACCATGCCGGCGTTCCTCCTCCGGATGCCGCTCGTCCAGCTTTCGCGCGTCGCATCGACGGCGTACTCGGACGACTTCCGGACCGGCCGAACGGTGTTCTCGCGCGGCGGGTTGATGGCCGCCGAGATGGACCGGTTCATCCGCCTGTCCACCGGCGGCCGGAAACGGCTGCGTGACGCCCTGCGATACCTGGTGGACTGGAGCGACCGGGAGCGACGCGGGTTCCGCATCGATGAGCTGCCCGGCCTCTTCGCCGGGGCGACCGGCGTGGACACCCGGCCGATCCTCGAGAAGTGGCTCGGACCGTATCCGCCGGACGGGCAGGACTGAAGCGTCGTGGGCCGGTTCCCTCCTCCGACGAGGCAGCGGCCGGGACGGTTCCGGCGACTCCTGCGGACAGGATAGGGCCTTCCGATCGGCGAGGGCCGACTCCGACCCGTCCTAGCAAGTGCTTGAAAAAAGTGGTGCCGGGAGCGGGGATCGAACCCGCACGGCGCTTGCGCGCCAGAGGATTTTAGGGCGACGCGGAAGGGGCAACGAAATCAGTAACCTACTCACTCGTTGCCCTATCCCGTTTCCAATAGTGACGGGGAGCGGCCGTACAGTACGAGGGTTCGGGTGACCCCGGTGGACACCTGGGTTCTCGGTTGACGCGCGGGGACGGGTGCAGGCTCGGGTCGTTTCAGCGGATTGGAGGCCTCGCCCGCTCTGGGACCCCCACACGGCGGCCTCCCAGTTCGGTTGCGGCGATGGAATTGCCCATCCCTGCCCTCGTGGGGCTCGACCGGACCCGATGACCACCTCATTCTGGGAGCCGGTGTGGACCTGGAGCCGGGGAGCAGACCCGCTGAGTGTACCCCCAGCCGATGCGTCCAAGATCAACGACAATGCGTACGATTCGACCGGCCCGGCTGTTCACAAATCGGGCGAACCCGGATTGAGCGAAGGACTCAGTCAAGCTCATCGCAACCTCCTCAGAAGGCAGTGTCGAGTTGACCCGGGTCGGGGGAAACGTGGACCGCACCTCCTGCACCCGCGGTGCTCATCCGCGGCCAAACCAGCGTGCGCGGCGGCTCGAGCCGAAGTACTGCTTCTCGGCGACCAGCGCGGCAGAGGGCTCCTGGAAGGTCCCGGTCGGCGAAGGCCCCGAGAAGAAGTCCACGTCGACACGCCCGACGCGGCCCGCGCCGAACTCGACGTAGCAGGAGCCAGTCCCCGCATAGGCCCCAGGCTGCCCGCCGCCGCCTTGAGCCGCGATCAACTTGGCGGCAACGATCCGAGCCGCTCCCTCGGCGAACACCCCCGCCTTCGGCGTTCCCATGTTGGCGACGTCACCGACGGCGTACACGCCAGGAAACTGCGTTTCGAGCGTCTTCGGATTCACGGGCACCCAGCCGTCGATGGTCATGCCGCTCGCGGCGACCACCTCCGGGACACAGTGCTTTGGGACGCCCAGGAACAGGTCATAGGGCATCTCTCTGCTGTCGTCGAGCACGGCGACACGGCGTGCGGGGTCGAGGGATTTGACGCGGCGGCCCGGCACGAACGTGATGCCGCGCTCGGCGAACGCCGCGACCAGCGCGCGGGACGTCGCGGGCGACGGGGGGATCGGGCTCCCGAACGGCAGGACGATGCTGATCTCGCAGCCGTCGCGGACGCCCCGTGCGGAGAGGAAGTCGTGCAGCAGCAACGCGGCTTCGCTCGGCGCCGGCGGGCACTTGAACGGCGCCCCGCAGACTCCGACGATCGCCCGGCCCTTCGAGAACGTGGGCAGCACCTCGCGGAGCCGCTCGGCGCCGGCGACGGAGTAGAACTCGTTTCCACCTTCCGTGAGTCCGGGCGTGGCGCGCAGGTTGTAGTCGGCGCCGAGGGCCACGACCAGGACGTCGGCCTCGTAGACCCCCCCGTCGGTGGTCACGCGTCGCGCCTGGGGATCGATCGCCCGGATCGTTTCCTGCCGGAAACGCACGCCTGGTTTGACGATCTCACGATACGGAAGGCGCACCGCGGCGGAGGTCGTCCGGCCGAACATCACGTCGAGCTTCGAGAAACCGAAGACGAACGAGTCCTTCTTGTCGATCAGCGTCACCTCCACGGCGTCGCCGAGTGCCTCCGACAACATCGTGCACAGTTCGAGACCTCCGAAGCCTGCCCCCAGAACAACAAACCGTGTCTTCATTCGGCCTGCCCCCCAAGAAGCTGGTTCACCGCCAATGAAAGTTCCTAACCTGTGCTTCGCCAAGACTCCATCCGCCTTGAGAATGCACAGTTTGCCTGGTCGGATCTTACAACCGATCCCGGCTCGCGGCGTCGTTGACCCCGCTCCCGCACCTCAGGTGAGTATCTGCTGGCTCTTCCCATGACCCCATTCTCTCAAGAAATCGGGTCTTCAGGAAGGCCGGGGCGGTTCAGTGCGCCCGACAAGACCTCGCGGATCTTCCGTCCGCCTTCAACCTCTCGCAGGATCCCGACGATCTGCTCTTCCGTGAACCTCGACCGCAGCACCTCGTCCCCCTGTGGGCTCTTTATACCCGTGGGGACTCCCATTCAAAATGGCCGAGAATTCGGGGGGCAGGTCAACCCGGGACGCGATCCCCGGCACGGACTACGCGGCGGGCTTCTTCCTGAGGAAGCCGGCGAGCGTGAGCACCAGCGCGATCATGATCGTGATCCCGCACACGAGGAGCAGCCCGCTGACCGCCGGATGGTCGAGGCCGTTCGGGGCGGGGAACTTCTCGTTGAGCGTGGGCATCAATCTCGACGAGTAACCGATGAACGCGCCGATCAGCCCCGCCGCGCCGTTGGTCCAGGTACCGACCTGCACCGTGGCGAACCACACCCTGAGCGCCGGTGCACCCAGCTCGAGCTCCGAAAGCAGGAATCCCAATGCCACCATCAGCACGCCGTTGGCGGTGAACTCGATGTGCGCCATCACGATGCCCCTGAACCATTGGACCGCCGTTGGCGGGATGAACCCCACGATGCAACCGACTGTCACCTGCAGCACGCCGAGGAACAGCGTCCAGCGCCGGATCTTCGCCTTCAGCTCCATCGAATCCTCCTTCGGGTTGAAACAGAAAAGGGAGCGGCTCCGAAAGCCCTCCTGTCACACATGACCGCTCGGGCCTCCCGGGTCTCCCGCCCGGTTCCGCCACCAAACACTGGGGCCGAGGTTGGCGGAATAGCCAATCTCAGACGCGTCGCAGCCAGGAGCGCCAAGCAACCCTTACTGACAAGGGCACTCTGACACAGGACGCACGAGACACGGCGCGATCATACGCCGTCGTTCCGTGGCGTCAATTGATGGGTGTGATCGGAGTCCTCGAACGCGCGCACACCCGGAGCGATGCGGTCTGTCGACCGGAGAGTTGGTGCCGGGGGAGAGACCTGCCCCTCAGAATGAGCGGGACGCGGTCTCCAGATCTTGGGCGAGGCGGAGCCTCACTGCTGCAATGGCAAATCCGCTCGGCTCCGTACCGACAGCGCGAGGCCAACGATCATCAGCACGAGGAGCACGAGGTTGATGTACATGCCTGGAGGTGTCCCGGTCCTGGCGATGGGCTTCACCAGCAGAATCCACCTCCTCAAGAGGTGCTCGAGCAGGAGCAGGACGAACATGAACGGAATCATGGCGCGATAGCGAGTGAGCGCCACCACACCGAGCACGCTGAACACGAGCTGGGAGAGTCCCCAGATCGCGAAGAGCGCCACCACGGCCTCCGCGCCGCTGGCGCCGAAGCTGTCGACGGGGATGCCATCGGCCGATTGCGCCGCACCACGGCCATTGAAGATGGTGCCCAGGGCTATACCCGTCTTCAAGACCACGACCGGTATGAAGAGCCAGAGCGCGAGGGGGTGTCCGCGATAGGTGTTGTCAATGCGTTGAGGAAGAATCCGGTTGAGCATGTGATCACTCCGACATGGGCGGCGTGCCGCTGCCGGGCGCGCTACCGGTGCTGGGCGCCGCGGCCGTGGATGGGCCGAAGCCGCAACGTCCGCGCACGCCGTGCCGGAATCGCTCCCGCTCCTCAGGGGTCATGTGCGCCAAGTGCTCGGCCATGCGACGGGGGACGTTGGAGCGACCGGAACCGTGGAGTCCAAGTCCGCCGAAGAGGATCCGGCACAGCGCCAGAATTCCAAGCGCCTCCCAGAACGTAATCTGGCGCCAGCCGAAGAGCGACGGCAGCAGCCAATTCCACAGTTGCCGCACGACTTCGCCGCCGATGGCGACAAAGAGCAGCATCCCCAGAATCGCCAGCGGAGCCAGGAAAATCCATCTCCTTCTCATGTTCAGCTCCTCATCCTTTCGTGACTTCGTCGTAAATGCTTTGCAATCGCTCGCGCAGACGCAGCAACGCATAGCGTTTGCGCGAGAGCAGCGTGTTCACGCTCACGCCGGTCTCGGCGGCCATCTCCTTGAAGCTGCGCCCTTCCAACTCGTGCGCGACAAACACCTCGCGTTGCTCCTGCGGCAGCTCGTCGACCGCCAACGCGAGTTGATCGAGGAGCACATTGCGGGCGTAAACCGCCTCCGGTCCGGCATCGCGCGAAGGCAGCAGGTCTTCCAACTGCAGCAGTTCGTCGTCTTCGTCCGCGACGGTCGTATCGCTGAAGCTCTCCGGCTTCTTCTGGCGGAAGAGATCGGTGATGCGATTGCGCGCCACGCGAAACAGCCAGCCGGTGACG
>CAYNUH010000072.1:0-15821 GCA_964400605.1 uncultured Acidobacteriota bacterium
TTGTACTCGATGTAGATCCGCGATTCGGTGAACTTCGCGGCCCAACTGGGGGCCAGCAGGCCGAGAGCGACCGCTCCCAGCAGAAAGACGTACAACAGGCGCTTGTGTCTCGTCATACCGATGACTCCTATGTGTAGGTCCGTCAGGTCGGAATCCAGCCGCGGGGCCCTGTTCTCGTGAAACACTCTGGTGGTTAGAGTGGGAACGGGTCGAGAATCCTTCGAGGGAACCAAGGAATTCTCGACCCCCGGGACCGTGCCGGGTCGGGAACAGGGACTTGAGACATCCCGTTTCAGGCCGAGCCGATCCCCGACCGGCCGGGGGGGCGGCTCGCCAAATCGCCTTCCATCGGCGGCTCGAGGCGGTGAAGGGGGGCGGCGGGAGTCGAACCTGCGTCCGAAGTCGTGCAGGACGAGGGACGCGCTCTTGGCGGATTGCCGGCGGCGCGGCCGGCGGCATTGCAGGCGTACGGCGGCGCTGCGGTCGTTCTTCCTCTACGAGCGGTGATGGTGAGGCCCGAGAAGCGCATGTTCGCCTCCGACGTCGTGCCGTATGCGGCCTTCCGCCGTCTGCGTCCTCCGGAGGAGACGGCTGGGGATGCGGTCTGTTCACGGCACGCGGAGTGAGCTCGCCGGACCGTCAATCCTCCAGGATCTTGCCCCCGAAGAGAGGACGCCCCGCCAGCGCCGTGTGGAAGCCGTAGGCGGCCACCGCGGCGGCGATGAGCAGCGCGGATAGGGAACTCCCCGCATACCAAACTGAAAAGTCGAGCGTGAGAGGAAACCGGAGCAGGAGCTCGTTGAAGAAAAAGGCCGAGACGGTGGACAGGAGGCCGAACCGGATCAGGATGAAGGTCAGGATCCCAGAGAGGAGGATCGCGAACGACACCTGGATGTACGGGTTGCCGGCGCCGGTGGATTCCGAGACGGCGGCTATCAGGAAGAGCCCGGCCGCCGCCAGCCACCTTCGCCTCAGGATGATGACGAGCAGGAGCAGGACGAAGCACCATAACAACCCTAGAAAGAGTGAACCCATGTGCAACCCGAGGATCTGAGCCGCGACAAGGCGCGCGCCGAGGAGCGAGGTCAGATCGACGGGGTGCGGCGCCTGGGGCGGCGCTCCGACCCATTCCGGAAGAAGGTGGTAGAGCGGATCCAGCAGAGCCCTCCCGATCCCCAAGAGCGCGCCCAGGAGGACGTCGCGCCCCACCAGAGGGTCCCGGAAGCGGCCGGCGAGGAGCCGGCTCCAGGAAATGATCATCTCCGGCCAGCGGCGCCTGACGTGGGGCTCCAGCGCCAGGTACACCAGCCAGGATGACCCCGCGAGGAGGACGGAGCCGGCGAGGCTCGTTATGAAGAGAGCGAACTCCTCGGGGCCGGAGGGGACGTGGCCGGCACCGAGGACCGAGACGATCATGGCTAGGGCGAAGACGTAGAGAGCGAGCCGCAGGGCGCCCTTCCGGTCGCCCCGTCCGAGGCGCAGGTTCCGTCGAGCGAGGAGCGCTCCGAAGGCCAGCACGACGACAGCCACGACCACGCCCAACCAGGCGCCGACCTTCTCGAAGACGCTGCGCGCCTCAGGCTGCATGCGGCCCGGGCGGGTCCAGGGACCGATGATCTGGAAGTACGCCGGCCGGCCCCGGTAGGCGCCCGCCTCGACCCGGATCCGGATCTGGGACAGCCCGGGGAACGCCCCCTCCCACGCCGCCCTTCGATCGCAGTAAACGGGCGGGACCCACGTCGGCGGGGCGGGCTGGAAGGCCGCCGCGTCGAGTCCGGCCGCGGAGAAGAGAACCGGCCAGTCGGGATCCGGCGATGCGGCGCTCGAATCCTCGACCTGCGGCGGGACGGCGACGAGCTCGATCAGCCTTCCGCGCGGATCGAGAACGAGATGCGCCATCCCCGAGAGATCCTCAGGAGGGTCCGCGATCTGCACCCGCAACCACGGTGTGAACCGGCTCGGGACCAGCAGCCGCGGGCTCTGGCGGTACCAGAAGTAGATCGCCGCCGGCTGGCCCGTCCCCAGGCCCTCCCAGCGTCCCGGCGAGCGATCATTCCGCTCGACCCACCGGATGTAATCCGTGTCCTGGTCGAACCCGCGGGCGCTGTCGGCGGGCGGTTCGTCGTATCCGAGCCTGCCGAGGATCTCCCTCGCGTCGTCCTCGAGGGCCTCGGGCGGCTTCTGCAGCGGCACCCGGTGCACCATGTAGGAACGCCCGGCCGCGAAGGCCATGACCCCCATGCCGAGAACGACGGACGCGAGGCAGGCCCAGGCGACGGCCAGGCTCATCCCGCCCGCCTCGCCCGCGGCCGCCACCATCTCGGGGGAGGGGGTCTCCCCGGCGGCCAGCGCCGCGGCGAGCGGGTCACCGCCCGGAAGAGCCGCCGCCACCGCGAGAGCCGAGGCCGGCCTCTCACGGGGATCCTTCGCCAGGCATCGGAGGATCACCCGCTCCAGCGCTGGATCGATTCCCTCGACGAGGCTCGAAGGGGTCGCGGGCGCCGTCTCCTGGTGCATCCGCGCGAGGTCCCCCAGGCTCCCCGCCTCGAAGGGCCTCTTTCCGGTGAGGACCTCGTACAGCACGATGCCCAGGGAGTAGAGATCGCTCTTGACCGAGACTTCTTTTCCGGAGATCTGCTCGGGGGCCATGTAGGCGGGGGTCCCCGCGCTCAGATCGTCGGCGCCGACCTCCTCCGCGAGGCCCGCGAGGCCGAAGTCGGTGATGCGCACCCTCCCGCGCCCGTCGATCATGATGTTTGCGGGCTTCAGATCCCTGTGCAGCACTCCCCGATCGTGCGCCGAGGCCAGCCCCGCGCAGAGCTGCCGCGCGATCTCCACAGCCTTGTCCTTGGGCAGCCGGCCGATCCGCCGGAGCAGCGAGGCGAGGTCCTCTCCGTCCACGTACTCCATCGTCAGGAAGCGGTGACCGTTCGCCTCGCCGATGTCGTACACGCGGCAGACATTGGGGTGCGACACCTGCCGGGCCACGCGGACCTCGTTGAGGAACCTGGCCTGCCTTGCCGCATCGGCCGCGAGCGCCTCCGGCAGGAACTTGAGCGCGACGGGCTGCCCGAGCGAGAGGTCGTCGGCCCGGTACACCTCGCCCATCCCGCCTCTTCCGAGCAGTCCGACGATCCGGTAGCGGCCCGCGAACATCTCTCCGGGCGTGAACCGGCCCTGGGAGATCGAATCGGAGGAGGGGAACCTCGCGACCCTCGACGCGGGAGCGTGCGCCGAACCTCCTCCCGGCGGAGAGGCGGGAGGGAGCTCCGCCTTCCGGACCGTGCGGGTCGGCGTCATGGAGGACGGATCGAGCGCCGCGCCGCAGGAGGAGCAGAAGCGGCCCGCCTGCGGGACCTCGGCCGAGCAGGATGGGCAACGGCTCATGGTCACCCGGTTCCAGTCATCTCCCGCACCCTTTCGAGCGCCTCATTCCTGGCTCCTCGCGACATGGCGGACCAGAATGGCTCGCATCACGCCTTTATCGAGCAAAGGTCCAGCGCGAGGTTCGCGAGGCGGCCCGCGAAGGTGACGAGCTGGTCCACCTCGATCTCCTCGTTGGGCTGGTGGTAGGTGGCCTCGTTGCCGCACGACCAACCCACGGCCTCGACCCCCATCAGCACGAGACCCTTCGCGAACGTGCCGCCGCCGCTGCCGACCACCTTCGCGTCGGGGGCGTGCTTGAGGATCATCTTCACGATCGAGGCGTCGGGGCGCACCTCGCACGGCAGCGCGTTCTGGAAGACCTCCACCTTGAACGACGCGCCCGGCACGGCCCCCGAGGACGCCACCCGTTCGGCGATCGACTGCACCTCGGCGCGGATCCCCTGAGCCGTCTGGCCTGGGACGTAGCGTATGTCGAGCGTGGATTCGCAGTCGGCGGGAACGGCGTTGGGGGCGACGCCGCCCTTGATGAGGCCGGTGTTGACGGTGGGCCCGCCGAGGATGGGATGGACCGTGTGCGCCAGCGTGTGCTTCTCGAGGGCCGCAAGGAAGTGTCCCATGGCGTGGATGGCGTTCACGCCCTTGCTCGGTTCCATCGCGTGCGCCTGCTTGCCGTGGGCGTAGATCTTGAGGAGCACGCGCCCTTTCTCGGCGACGTTGATCTCCTTCATGTCGCCTGCGATGTCCGGGATGATCGCGTCGGTGCAGTGGATCAACCCCTGCTCGATGAGGTACTCGAGCCCCACGCCCACACCCACCTCCTCGTCGGCGACCGCGCCGAAGATGAACTCTCCGGGGAGGTGCGCCTCGTGCTCCTTGAGGATCCGGAGCGTGGCGAAGGCCGACGCCAGCGGCCCCTTGTCGTCGAGCACGCCGCGGCCGTAGAGAACGCCGTCCTTCTCGAACGGCTCGAACGGCGCGAAGCGCCAGTCCGAGGGCGCCCCCGACGGGACGACGTCCGTGTGCAGGAGCACCATCAACTTCTTGTACCCCGGTTTCCCCTGGCCGACCCGGGCGAGGAGGTTCTCCCTCCCCTTCACCTTGGCGTGCGTCGTGTACGGCACGCCGAGGGCCTTCAGCTCCTTCTCGAGGACGGCGACGACCTTGCCCTCCTCCCCCGGCGACTTCATCCCGTCGGGGCCCCCCTGCGGGAAGTCGTCCACGAAGTAGTCCACGGTACGCTCGCGGCAGATGCGGAGGGTGAGGTCCACGATGAAGTCGCGCAGCGATCCGGCCCTCTTGAGGATGGCCGCGGGGTCCACGGCCGGGCGTGTGTCGGTCATGGGTGATCTCCCTGTCGTCACTCGGGAACAGGCTGCCAAGGATGATATGAGTGGCCCGTCCGTCGGGCCGGTCAAGAACCTACCTGTAAATCAGATCCGGATGCAGGAGCATCAATAGTATTGCGAACGCCGGCGCGTAGATGTACTCGAAGACCCTCCACGCGAGGATCAGCCCCACGAAGGAGAGCATCGGACTCCGGGCAAGATTGTCGAGAAGGCGCCCCACGGAGTCCGGGAACAGCCCGCGCAGGACACCGCCGCCGTCCAGAGGCGGGATCGGGATCAGATTGAAGAGGAACAGAAGCAAGTTCAGGTTCAGCGCCACCGAGAGGCTGAACGCCAGCGGGTGCGCCCACGACGCCTCCGCCGTGCCCGGCGCCGGCTCCACCACGTGGTCGAAGCCGATCTGCGCCGGGGCGGCGAGGACGCCGGCGCCCAGGAGAACCTTCAGCACGAAGAAGAAACTCAGCGCCAACAACAAATTTGCGGCCGGCCCGGCGGCCGACATCGCGGCGAGCCGCTTCGGATGCTTCCTCCCCCACTCCGGGTCGAACGGTGCCGAGGCCCACCCCATCATCCAGCCGGAATAGAAGAAGGTCAGGAGCGGGATGAAGACCGTGCCGAACGGCTCCCGGCGGACGTGGGGCCAAGGGTTCAGCGTGACCTGCCCGCCGCGGTACGCCGTGTCGTCGCCGCCGAGCCATGCGACCAGCGCATGGCCCGCCTCGTGCAGGGTCAGCGTGAAGAGGAAGACGACGTACCAGATCCCGAACTCGCCGATCTTTTCCGCCCCGGGCATGCCTCATTGTACCCCGCGCCCGGCGCTGCCACCCGCCGGACCCGGGAGGTTCATCGCCTCGGCAGGTCGCGCGTCCAGTTGAGGACGACGGTGTAGGGCGCGGCGGCCGGATCCTCCGAGCGCAGATCCACCAGGAACCGCTGGCCATCGGGTGCCGGGGCGTAGGCTCCGCCGGTCAGCTCGAAAAGCTCGCGCGCGCGGCCGATCTCGAGCCCGGCGGCGGTGCTTCGAATCTCGACCCCGGTGAGCCGCCGGCTCGCCGCCACGTAGAAGATCTCCCTGCCGTCTGAGCGCCAGGCGGGATCCTCGCCGCCGCCGGTGGAGATCTGGATGCGGCGCGAGGCCGCCGGGAACTCCTGCGCGTAGATCTCGGGACGCCCCGACTCGTCCGAGGAGTAGGCGATCCATCTCCCGTCGGGGGAGAATCTTCCGCCCTGTTCCGAGAAAGGCGTCGTGAGGACGGCCTCGGCCTTCGCGGATCCGTCCACGGGGGCCGTCCAGAGGTCCTCTTTCGTCTCTCTCGTGGAATAGGTGTAGAGCACGAGACGGCCGTCGGGCGACCAGCTCGTCGGGGATTCCTCGCCCTTCGCGGTGAGAAGCACGGTCTCGCTGCCGGGCTTTGTCAGATCCATGCGGTAGATGCCGGGGGCGTCCGCGCGCCCCGAGCCATAGACGATCTGCGTCCCGTCGGGCGACCAGATCGGGCTGAACACCGAACCCGGATGGAAGGTGACCCGGGAGGCCGTTCCTCGCGAGAGGTCGCGCGCCCAGATGTCGCCGACCCGTCCGTCCTGGTCGAACTTCTCGAGCACGAGCGAGCGGCCGTTGGCCGCCAGCCGCAGCCGGCCGAACCGGCCGCTCTCGCCGATCGACTCGAGCCGTTCTCCCGCGCGATCGACCCACGTGAGGCGGGCCTCGAGGTCCGCGGAACGATAGATCAGAATGCCGCCGCTCGAGACCGAGAAATCGAAATGATGGCTGCGCGCGTCTTCCACGACATGCTCGCCCAGGGCGATCGGATCGCCCCTCGGCTGGAATGTCACGAGGTCGAGCCTCTGCGCGAGCAAGGTGCCGGAGCGGACGTAGAGCAGGAGATCGGGAGGGGCGAAGGCCGCGTTCGTGACGGCTCCGAACAGGTTGGGGGATTCGGCCGAGCCCAGAGAGCCCACCCTGAGAAAGTGATCCTCCGTCCGCGTGGCGTCTCCGAGGAAGACAAAATGCTTCCCGTCGGGAAGGAAGTGGGGCCACCGATGGGCCTCCTCGCGAGGCCCGAGGCGCGTCAGGGGTGACGGTGCTCCGCCGCTCGCCTGCACCTGGAACAGGCCGCTGGTTCCCGGCGCGGCGTAGATGATCGTGCCTTCGCGGTTCCATGATCCTCCCGCCGGCGAAGGGGCGTCGCAGATGGTTTGCGGAGGACCGCCGGCCACGGCGACCCTTTTCAGCTTGCCGTCCGCGAAGAAACCGATGGAGGTGCCGTCGGGAGACCAGAATGGGGCGAAGGCGTCCTCGGTGCCGGGAATCTGCCGCGCCGAGGTGGAATCCAGCGCCCGGACCCACAACGCCCTCTTTCCTTCCTTGCCGGCGGAGAGAAGCGCGAGATGGCGCCCGTCCGGGGAGATCTGGAGCATGCCGAACGAGTGGTCACGGTTGGGCAGGGGGTTCGTCAGAGACAGCCGGACCGTCGGGGCATCGGCCGGAGCGCGGCCGAGCAGAAGCCAGCCGAGCGCCGCGGACGCCAGGAAGAAGACTGCCGCCGCCGACATCCAGAGCCGCTCGCGCGCCGTGGATCGCATCCGGGTGGGCGCCGCAGCTCGAGCCTGCCCGCCACCTTCGGCGATCCACTTCAGATCGAGCAGCACGTCGTGCATCGTCTGGCGCCGATCCTCGGGATCCTTCTCGAGGCAGGTGCTGACGAGCCGGTCGAGCGCCGGCGGCGACAGGGGCGCCGCCTCGGAGATGGGCCGCGGCTCCTCTTTCAGGATCGCCGCGATCAGCGACGCCTGTGTCTTCCCCTCGAACGCCCGCCGCCCGGTCGCCATTTCGTAGAGCACCGCGCCGAAGGCGAAGATGTCGCTGCGGGCGTCGGCTTCCTTGCCTTCGAGCTGCTCGGGGGCCATGTACTGGAACGTCCCGACGATGGACCCTTCGGCCGTCAACGGGCTCGTCAGCGTGGGCGACGCGGTGAGGTTCGACGGCGCGGCGGCGGCCCCCATGCTCTTGGCCAGCCCGAAATCCATGAGCTTCGCCCCCATCTTCGTCAGCATGACGTTGCCCGGCTTCAGGTCCCGGTGCACGAGCCCCTGGCGGTGCGCCTTGTCCATCGCATCGGCGATCTGCGACGCGGACCTCAATAGCTCTGTGAGGGGCATGGGCCCGCGCAGCAGCCGGACCGCGAGCGTCTCCCCGTCGAGGAACTCCATGACCAGGAAGTCCACCCCGTCCTGGTGTCCGATGTCGTGGAGCGTGCAGATGTTGGGATGGTTCAGGCTGGAGACGGCCCGGGCCTCGCGCTCGAAGCGCTGGCGCAGCTCGGGGCTGGAGGCGACGTGAGGCGGGAGGACCTTGACGGCGACGGTGCGGTCCAGCCGCGTGTCGCGCGCCTTGTACACCTCGCCCATTCCCCCCGCTCCCAGAGGGGCGAGGATCTCGTACGGGCCGAGGCGGGTTCCGGCGGCGGGGCACATGGGAGCAGGTAAAGGTACACCATGCCGCCCCGCCCGTCCCTTGCCCCCCGGGCGCCGCTGGGGTATAAGGAGCCGCTCTGGTCGCGTTCCGAGCTTCGGTCGGAGAGGAGGCATGCGGATGAAATCCATGATCTGGATCGCCGTCGTGCTCGCCTGCGGCCTCCCCGCCCTGTCGTGGGGCGAGGGAGTCGCGGGCGGCCCGGGGCGCCTGCGCGCGCTCGCCCACGACTACTACCAGTGGGCGCTGGAGGACCAGCCCGTGGCCTCGTCGCACGAGGGTCTCCACACCTGGGACGGCCGGCTGGCGGACTACTCTCCCGCCGCCGTCCGCGCCCGCCACGAGAAGGCCCACGCGCTCATGGCCGAGATCGCCGCGCTCGACACCTCCGGATGGAGCGTGGACGATCGGATCGCGCACGCCCTCTTCCGCTCCGACCTCGAGCGCGTCCTCTTCGACTCCGAGGTCCTGCGCAGCGCGGAGCGCGATCCCGGCCTCTACGTGGACGAGTGCAGCAACGCCGTCTTCTCGCTCATCAAGAAGGAGTACGCGCCGCGCGACGTGCGCGCCCGCTCGGCGACGGCGCGCCTCCGGGCGATCCCGGCGCTCCTGAAGCAGGGGACGGCGAACCTCACGGCGCCCGTGGCGATCCTCTCGCGCCTGGCGGCGGAGTCGGTGGACGGCATCGGCCCGCTCTTCAACGAGAGCCTCATGGTGCTGGCGGAGGGGCTCTCCGAACGCGAACGGGCGGACCTGGTCGCGGCGCGCGACGCGGCGCTGGCCGCCCTGCGATCGTTCGCCGCGTGGCTTCGCGAGCGCGAGGGCGCCATGACCGCTCCCCTCGCCATCGGCAGAGCGGACTACAACCGGATGCTATCGAGAGTCCATCTGCTTCCCGTGGACGCCGACTTCGTCGCCGCGCTCGGATACGTCGAGCTGGCCCGCGCCAAGGCGATGGAATCGTGGCTGCCCGATCCGAACGCCGCCGACGTCCGGGGGCCCGGGCCGGGCGGAAAGCTCCCCCGCGACCAGGCGGAGTTTCTGAAGAACTACGAAGCGCGCACCGCCGACCTCGTCGCACACCTCGAGAAGCACGACCTCCTGACGATCCCGGCCGACATCGGAGCCTTTCGCATCCTCGAGCTGCCGCGCGCCTTCAAGCCGACGTCGCCCGGAGGCTTCATGAACCCGCCAGGGGTCTTCGACCCCGACCCGACCGGCTTCTACTTTATCCCGACGTTCGACCCCGACAGCCCGAACTTCTACATCCGCGCCGCCATCCAGGACCCGCGCCCCATCCTCGGCCACGAGGGGATCCCGGGGCACTTCCTGCAGCTCTCCATCGCGCGGCGCCACCCCGACGAGATCCGCCGCATGCACCAGGACGGCGTGTACGTCGAAGGGTGGGGGCTCTACGAAGAGGAGATGCTCCTGCGCACGGGCCTCTACGACGACTCCCCCGGCGGGTTCGCGCAGGTGCTGCGCCTGATGCGCTACCGCGCCGCGCGGATCACGGTGGACGTGAAACTGCACACGGGGGAGTGGACCTTCGATCAGGCCGTGGAGTACTTCATGAAGGAGGGCGGCCTCGACCGCGAGGCGGCCACCGGCGAGGCCGCCGGCGCCGCGGCGAGCCCGGGCCAGAAGATCCACTACACCCTCGGGAAGTGGCAGATCCTCCGCCTCCTCGGCCGCTACCGCGACGCGAAAGGAGCGGCCTTCTCGCTGCGCGACTTCCACGACACGCTGCTTTCGCAGGGGAGCATCCCCCTCTCGCTCGCGGAGTGGGTGATCCTCGGGGACGATTCGTCCTACCGGGACGCGGTGAGGTTGGGAGCGACACGGTAATCTTCCTCCCACGCCGAAACGTCGATGGGCGCTGACGGACCCGAACGGGCCTCACCGCGGCCGCCCCGAGGGCCTGTGGTACAGTTGCCGCCGTGAGCGGCCGCATCATCGAGGGGGGCGTCTACTTCCTCCTCCTGTTCACGCCATTCGCTTTCGGCGGCGTCGAGATGTGGGCCGCCGGCATCCTCCAGATCGTCGCCGGCATCGTCTTCGTGGCGTGGGCGCTCGGCGAGGGGGCTGAGCGCGGGCTCCTGAACGCCCGACGCCGACATGGCGGGGAGGGCGTTCCGCAGCGTCTCACGGTGATGTGGACCGCCTTCGGGCTCTTCCTCCTCCTCGTCGCGCTCCAGATGCTCCCGCTGCCGCCCTCCCTGATCCGGCGGCTCTCGCCCGGGGTGCACGATCTCTACACGCGCACGCTTCCCGGATACGCCGAGGGGAGGGAGTTCGATTCCGCCGAACTGCCGTCGTGGCTCCTCACCGGGACGGCGGATCGGATCCCGCAGGGTGCCGGCGCGGCCGAGGCGCCGCCTGTGCCGGAGGCCTCCCCCGCCGCTTCGGCCTACCCCGCGCGCGTTTCCGCATGGCGGACGCCGTCCGTCTACGCCTTCCAAACGCGGCAGAGCCTGACGATTCTCCTCTGTTACGCCGGGCTCTTTATCGCCACCGCCGGCCACTTCCACACCAAGGAGCGCCTCGCGCGACTCGTGGGCACGGCCGTCCTGGCGGGGTTCGCTGTCTCGCTGTTCGGCATCGTCCAGAAGCTGAGCTGGAACGGCAAGCTCTACTGGCTGCGCGAGGGGGAGTTCATCAACCCCTTCGGCCCCTTCGTCAACAGGAACAGCTACGCGGCGTTCGCCGGCACGGTCCTGCCCGCCGCCGCCTGCATCGCCCTCGGGTCCCTGCGTCAGCTCAAGGAAGGCCGCAAGGACGCCGCCGCCCGGCTGCTCTTCTTCTCGTTTGCCTCCGTCGCCATCGGAGGCGGGATCTTCCTCTCCCTGTCGCGGGGCGGGATGATCGCGGCCGCTCTGTCGATCCTCGTCGTGGCCGGCTTCCTGATCTACTTCGGCCGCAGTTTGGTGGAGCTGGCGCTGCTGGGAGTTCTCCTGGCGGCGGCCACCGGGTTCCTGGTCTGGCTCGGGCCCGAGGAGGTGATCGAGAGGGCCGAGACGATCTCGCAGGGTCAGACCACGCCGTCTCTCGCCCTTCGGATGATCGCCTGGGAGCGATCGCTGGACCTCATCACCGACAACCCGGCGCTCGGGACCGGTCTCGGCACGTTTCGCTTCGCCTTCATGCGCTACGCTCCCCCCGGTCGGGCATGGTGGACGACGGCCCACAACGAGTACCTGGAGCTGATCTGCGACACCGGCATCGCAGGCGGCGCGATCATCCTGATGGGCCTGGCCGCGTACCTCTTCCGCGTGCTGAGGCCGGGCCTGTTCCGCGGCCGCAGCGGCCGGTACGTCTACACCGGCATCGTGGCGGGGATCGCCGGGCTTCTACTCCACTCCATGGTGAGCTCCAACGTTCAGGTGCCGGCCAACGGAGTCATGCTGGTGGTGCTGGGGGCGGCGCTCCAGAGCCTCGTGGCGCGGCAAGCCTCGCGCCGCGCCTCGCAGCGGGTCTCCCTCGCAGTCGATGGAGCTGAGAGAGGAGACGACCATGAACAAGGCGGCGAGACATGATCGCCCGCAGGCTCCGCACCGCCGGCCTCCTCGTCCTGCTCATGATCAACACCCTTTCGGGGGCCGCGAAAGTGGCCGGCTTCCGGGATCGCGACCGCGGGGAGAAGGCCCTGGCCGAGGGCGCCCTGGATCGTGCCGTCGCCAGCCTGAACGCCTCGCGGAGATGGCAGCCCGGCGATGCGCCCACGTACGTCCTGATCGGGCGGGTGATCCAACTCGCGGAGGCAAACGGGCTTCCGCTGAAGGAGCTCGAGGGGTACACGCTCTCGCAGATGCTGGGGGTCGGCGCTCGGGCGGTGTCGTGGGCCATCGCTTTGAACCCGGCCGATGGCTGGGCCTGGTTCAACCTCGCGGACGTCTACCGCGCGTCCCGCTCGGCCCGGCTCCGCCACAAGGCGTTGAAGGCCGCCGGCGAGGCCGCGGGAGCGGGCGGCTCGCGGGAGGAGGCTGCCGCCCCGCCCGGATCCCAGTATCCTCCGAGCCTCGATCCCGAAGAACGCCTCATGGCTGCCCTGGCCCTGAAGGCGCTGGAGCTGGAGCCGGCCTTCTACTTCTACCACGACTTCCTCGCCTCCCTGTACCGCCGGAGGGGCTTCGGCGCCGAGGCCGCCCGCGAGATCAGCGAAAGCGTCGCCCTGATGCCGGCCCTGCAGGCGCATGCCCTCCTCGAAGACGAGGCGGTCCTCCGAGATCTGTCTGAACCGATCCTCGAGGGCCTGCAGAAAGCCACGACGAACCCCTTCGCCGCTCCGGACATGGTGGCCCGGGCCCGCGCGGAACTGCTCGAGAGGCTCGGCAGACTCCCGGAGGCGATCGAGGCGGCCCTGGAGATGGGTCGGATCGGCGGGCGGGAGTACGGAGTCGAATGCGACCTGGTCGTGGCGAGGCTCTACCAGAAACAGAGGAAATACCGGGAGAGCATCCCCTTCCTTGATCGCGTGCTGGAGGCCGACCCCGACGGGGGCAAAGGCGCATGGGCCCTCTACTACCGCGGCGTGGCCCACGCGAGGCTCTCGGAGCACGGCAGCGCCGTGAAAGACCTGCGCGGATATTTCGCCCGGCGGCCCGGCACTTCGGGCGACCTTCTCACCTATGGCGATGAGCTGGCCTCCGCCGGCGAGCCGGCCGACGCGGAGAGAGTCTATCTGGGAGTCGTGAGGAGCTTCCCGGCCGAAACCGCCGCCTTGAGGCGGCTGATCACGCTCATGCAGCGCCAGAGACGTTGGAAGGATGCGCTGGAGTATGCCGGGATGCTCCGCAAGCTGGACCCGGAGGACAGGACCGCCGAAGTTTTGTCGCGGCAGATGGCGCTGGAGGCGGCGCCGTGATCGTGCCGAAACACGACGACCCTCCCCCGGCATTCTCGCTGACCCGGAGAAGGGTCCCTGGTCGTGCAGGTTCTATTCTGGTGCTGCGAGGCCTGTCTTACGGCTCCTCGGGCGTTATCGGCGGCCTGTTGACGTTGCACGCGCGCTTGCATTCCGCTTTGTCCACGGCGCAGACGTTCTTGCAGGCTGTGATGCACGCATCCCGCGCCGGCTTGTTTGCCGAGCCTGGGAACATGGCCGTGCAGTCGGTCGTGCACTGGTTGCCGCAGGCAGCGTAGACGGCGTTGCAGGCCTGGATGCACCTCGGGAAGTCCTTTCCGGCGTTGCTGCCGCTCACTGAGCTCCCGGGGGTCTGCACCAAGGTGACCAGCGCAAGAACGGCCAGGAGCCTCCCGATCGGCTTCATAGACTTATGCATACCGCCACTCCTCCCGAGATCGAGCAGAGATAAGGATCCGTGAAGATTCCTGCCCGGATTTGGCCTTTAGTGTACCGCGATATTGGAGGGTGTCAAGGCCCATCTTCTGTCTGGTGGCAAGAATCCCGGGCCCCTGGCCCAGGTGCCGACCGAACGATTCGGTGCACCGCAAGATTTCCTAGAAAGCCATGAACAAATAGGGATAAGACCAAGGCACCAGGCCCTGAGCACCCACACGAAGGCACCGATCTCCCAAGGAACGCATGAAACAACTTGACTCGGTACGGAATTTCCGTATAACAGTGGCATCCAAAGGCGACTCCGTCTCTGGGGGAAGGCGCGGGGTCACGGGCAGCTTCCACCACTTGGGGGATGGACTGCGCGGGGCGGGGGGCCGCCGACAGAGGCCATGAGTTTCTTCAAACGGAATCCGTGTCCCGTCAGGTTTGGGTTCCGCCCTCGGCCTCGGCTGACCACGTTCATCCTCTGCCTGTCCGTCATGATCGTCCTGGGGCCGCTCGCTGTGTGGGTGGGGGCGGTCGGCACGACGCGCTACGTGGACGACAACACCTGCCCCGCCACCGGCTCGGGGACTCTCGCCAACCCGTACTGCCGCATCCAGGACGGCATCTGCGCGGCGGCCTCCGGCGACACCGTCAGCGTCGCGCCGGGCACATACCCCGAATCGATCCGTATGAAGCCGGGCGTGAGCCTCATGTCGCAGGGAGGCCCGTCCGTCACGACCATCAACGGCGCGGGGAAGCCCTGCACCGAGACCAACTGGTGCACCAAGAGGACCGGCAATCAGTGCAGCGTGGTGATCTTCGCTTCGGGGCACACGCCCGCCACGGCCATCAACGGTTTCACCATCACGGGCGGGGCCGGGTTCCTCCAGACCCTGCCGACGTACGATATCGTGAGCGGCGGCGGCATCTACGTTTTCAGCTCGCCGACGATCGCCAACAACGTCATCACCAACAACGTCCTCGCCGGCCCGCGAAGGTTCTTCATCGGGGGCGGCATCTACGTGGCCCTTGGCGGCGCCATCATCACGGGGAACACGATCACGGGGAACCGGGCCATTCCCGCGGCCGGGACGGGGCCCAACTCCACGTACGGCTACGGCGGCGGCATCTACGTCGCCTTCAACACGTCGCCCTCGATCACCAACAACGTCATCAGCGGCAACATAGCGGGTGACCCGAACGTGGCCAACTCACTCGGCGGCGGCGGCGGGATCTCGATCTGGCCCGGCGACGCCAACCACCCGGGGCCGACCATCGACCGCAACACGATCGCCGATAACACCACCGACACCACGGGCGGCGGGGTGATGCTGGGCAGCCTGGCCAACTCGGAGGCCCTGGCGATCATCTCGAACAACGTGATCGTCGGGAACAAGGCGATGTACGGGGGCGGGATCCACCTCTACTTCACCAAGTCCACGAACGTCAACAACACCATCGTGGACAACGAGGCCAAGTACGGCGGCGGCGTCTACAGCGGCGAGAGCGAGCCTATCCTTCCGATCATCATCTCGAACAACGTCATCTACGGGAACCGCCTGGAGGCCTTCGGTAACGGCGGCGGCATCTACACCCTCAACTTTTCGGCCACCTTCGATCCGAACATCGAGGCGAACGATTTCTGGAACAACCAGAGGAACAACATCGCCGGGGATCAGAGCGACGCGACCATAATCGGCACGAACGGAAACTTCCTGGACGACCCGGACTTCGTGAACCTGGCCGGAAGGGACTTCCACCTCAGCGCGAACTCCCCCGCCATCGACACCGCCTTCGCCTCGCGGGCGCCCGCGGTGGATCGCGACAACACCGCCCGCGGTTTCGACGGCACGGGCACACCCAACTCCCCGCAGCCCGGCGACAACGACGTGGGCGCCTACGAGTGGCGCCCGTCGTGCACCCCCGTGACCGAGGTCTGCGACGGGATCGACAACGACTGCGACACTCTGATCGACGAGGGCAACCCCGGCGGCGGCCTGACGTGCGGCACCGGGCTCCAAGGTGTATGCGCCGCCGGCACGTCGGCGTGTCAGGGCGGCACCATCGTCTGCAACCAGAACCTACAGCCCTCGAACGAGGTCTGCGACAACCTCGACAACAACTGCAACGGTTCGGTGGACGAGGGGAACCCCGGAGGCGGCCTGACGTGCGGCACCGGGCTCCAAGGTGTATGCGCCGCCGGCACGTCGGCGTGTCAGGGCGGCACCATCGTCTGCAACCAGAACCTACAGCCCTCGAACGAGGTCTGCGACAACCTCGACAACAACTGCAACGGTTCGGTGGACGAGGGGAACCCCGGAGGCGG
>CAYNUH010000072.1:15921-18029 GCA_964400605.1 uncultured Acidobacteriota bacterium
TCGAGGTGACCACCGTCGTCGCCGAGGACGCCTCGCCCACGATCCTCACGTTCGACACGCAGATCATCGGCTCTGGGACCCGATACCAGATCGTCTCGGGGCTCCTGAGCCGCGTGCTCGTCACGCACGGCTTCGCCGAGGACTTCTGCGTCGGCGCCAGCGTCGGCGCCGGCTCCTGGCAGGACACGAGGCCGGGCCCGCCGGCGGCAGACGCGTGGTTCTACATGCTCCGAGCCGTCAACGACTGCGGGGTCGGCACCTACGGTGGCCCGCTCATCGACCAGCCGCGTCCAGGCAACGCCTGCCCGAACGGGATCGTGGACTCCGACTTTGACGGCTCCCCCTCGGATCTCGACTGCAACGACACGGACCCGAACGTCTCCCCCCTCAAGCCGGAGGTCTGCGACGGCGTGGACAACAACTGCGACGGGAACGTGGACGGCATCGCGACCAGTTGCGGCGTTGGGGCGTGCGCCCGCGCGGGCACCTGCACGGCCGGGGTGGACTCTTGCACGGCGGGAAGCCCAACGTCCGAGTCCTGCAACAACATCGACGACGACTGCGACGGCACGGTGGACGGCTTCGGGACCAGTTGCGGCGTGGGGGCGTGCGCCCGCACGGGCACCTGCGCGGCCGGGGGGAACTCCTGCATGCCGGGCAGCCCCACGCCCGAGACGTGCAACAACCTGGATGACGATTGCAACGGGTCGGTGGACAATGGATTCCCGAACACCGACGGCGACTCGATGGCGGACTGCGTGGATCCGGATGATGACAACGACGGTGCCCTTGACACCGCGGACTGCGCGCCGCTGAACTCAGGAGCCTTCGAGGTCCCGATGGAAGTTCAGGACCTCGACGTGCTCGAGACCACGCCGACGCAGATCACGTGGACGAACCAGACGCTCGGCTCCGCAACCCAGTACGAAACCGGCACCGGCGTGATCACCGCTACCGGCCAGATCACGTTTGCCGCGGGATCGTGCCTGCCGACGGTGTCCGCTTCTCCGGCCACCGACTCTGGCCCGGCGCCGCTTCCCGGGCAGATCTTCTACTACCTGGTCAAGTCGCGGAACGCCTGCGGCCCCGGCACCTACGGCACCCCCGACCGCGACACGCACCCGCCCTGCCCCTGACGCCGCGGCCGACTGAGCCGGCGCACAGGACATCCCGGTGCGGAAGCGGGGATTCCATCCCGCAGATGGACATTCCCCTCATGCTCAACCAGTTACGACAGCCCATCGGGGCCGTGGTGGCCAAACGATGACCGAGGCTTGCGCCCTCAGCAGCAACCAGAATTCCTTCGAAGGATTCACGGCTCTTTCGGACTCTAACCAGGAGAGGGTCTTAGGATAGGAGGGCAGTACGGCTGGATTCCGATCGCTGCCTCGAGTTCGATGCCCCTTCATAAAGGAGGAATTGAAATGACGAGACACACGCGCCTGTTGTACGTCTTTCTGCTGGGAGCGGTCGCTCTCGGCCTGGTGGCCCCCAGTTGGGCCGCGAAGTTCACCGAATCGCGGATCTACATCGAGTACAACTCCTCGGCCAACGATCTGGGCTTTCATGTCTCCCTCGATGCGGAACACTGGAAGTCGCTCAAGATCCTCAACCCGACCGGAACCACGATCTTCGAGGTGGTTGGCAGAGCGGGGTACAAGGAGCTCGGCCTCACCGAGCTGTTCTTCGAGGGAGCGGAGCCGTCGCTCGACGACGTCCCGCTCGCTACTCTCCTGGCCCTGTTCCCGGAGGGGAAGTACAAGTTCATCGGCGTGACGGTCGGGGGAGCCAGCCTGGTGGGCACGGCGACGCTCTCGCACGCTGTTCCTGACGGACCATCCGTCTCCGCGGAGGTCAACGGCGATACCATCATCATCCGCTGGGACCCCGTCACAGGTCCGCCGCAAGGCTTTCCTCAGAAGCCAGTTGATATCGTCGGGTACCAGATCCTTGTCGACCCCTTTCAGGTCACTCTCCCGGCCTCGAGCACGGAGGTGACGCTCCCGCGAGAGTTCGTGGAGTCCCTCGCGCGAGGGGCGCACGCCTTCGAGGTGCTGGCAATAGACGTAAGCGGAAACCAGACCATCACCGAGGGTTCCTTCGAGACG
>CAYNUH010000073.1:0-17783 GCA_964400605.1 uncultured Acidobacteriota bacterium
AGCACCACCTGCGCGTGATCCATGACGGCTACATTCGCTGCTCGGGGCGGGCGCCAGACGCTCTGGTGTGGGAGCTGGGCGTCGAGCGGGGAAACGAGCCGTTCCTCATGTTCCGTGGGGAGACGAGAGTCGCGGGGGCTGCGGTGTGACTGGGGGCTCCGCGGGACTTCTGGGAACCGCGTGATGGATCTCCTCGTCAGGTGGGGCCGACGTCGCTACGGGGGTCTTCACGTCGCGCGCGGGGGACGGCGCGCGCAGCCCTCGCGTGCGGAGCAACGATCGCGTTGCGGGTCACTGCCTGGACTGGTGAGGCGGCCCGTGCGGCGGGGGGGGCACCGCCTGGATGGGTGAACCAAGTCCTGGGCTGGCTGGTCATCGCCGAGGTTGGTGAGCCGACCGATGCACCGGGCGACAAGGTGCGCTCGGGGATCACAGGGCGCCGCCACGATGTGAAAGGGACTCGCTTCAGGCGAGCCGCCGGGCCGAGCGACAGGGGCGGTCCGGAACGGTCATTGACAATCGAATAGGGACGAAAAGGGCCGAATGACGGGAAGGCCCCGGGGGAGGTGTGTGTCCTCCGCCTCTCCCGGGGGCCGTCCACGGGGCGTGGCCCCCTCGACTCGTGGCCATGAGGGCGTGGCTCCCCACGCGGGGTTCAAACCTGCAACCCTCGGGTTACTGAGCTTCGCAGAAGTAATGGAAACTGACCGTCCCACTGGAGGCCCCCGGGAACCCCAGGTGGGCGTGGCATTCAACAGGATCCCTTCCTGTGGTTGGCTTTCTATTTCTTTCGCGAAGGTCAGTAACAGGCAGGTGACGCGTATCCGTGCAGGCGCGCTTACCTCGACGCGGGCGCCGGCACCGCGAACGCGTCGCCGGTGTCGGCGTCGCGCAGGACGCGCAGCGGCGTGCCGTAGACCTCCGAGAGGATCTCCTCGCGGAAGACGGCCTCCGTGGGCCCGTCCGCCACGATGCGGCCGTCCTTCAGGAGGATCAGGCGCGGGCAGTAGCGGGCGGCCAGGTTGATGTCGTGGGATGTCGTCACGACGGTGAGGCCTTCGGCGGCGTTGAGGTCCTTCAACAGCGCGTAGATCTCGAGGCGGTGCCGGATGTCGAGGAAGGCCGTCGGCTCGTCCAGCATCAGCAGCGCCGGCTCCTGGGCGAGCGCGCGCGCCACGAAGACGAGCTGGCGTTCGCCTCCGCTCAACCGGCCGATGAGTCTGTTCGCGTGAGGCAGCGTCCCCGTGCGCTCCATGGCGCGACGCGCGGCGGCGAGGTCCGCGGCCCCTTCCACGCCGAGGAGCCCCCAGTGTGCAGCCCGGCCCATGAGGACCACCTCCAGCGCGCTGAACTCGAACGCCAGGCGTGACTCCTGGGGGACCACGCCGATCCTCCGTGCCCGCTCTCGAGGCGGGAGTGTCGCGACGGATCGGCCGTCCGCGCGGATCTCCCCCGCCTCGGGGCTCAGCACCCCCGACATCAGCCTCAGGAGCGTCGTCTTGCCCGAGCCGTTGGGGCCGATCAGGCCCACCATTTCGCCGGGGCGGATGACAAGCGATAGGCCCTCGAACAGACGCCGCGGCCCGTAGGCGAACCGGATCGAGCCCACCTCCACGCCGGCGCCGCGCGCGCCCGCCACCGGAGCGCCTGCGCCGGACGTCATCTCGAGCTCCTCCATCCGCGCGCCGCGAGAACCCCGCGGAGGCCGGGCATGAACCGCCCCCGCACCATCCGCCGGCTCATGATCCACCCTCGGCGCCACGGCGGGCGAACAGCCACAGGAAGCAAGGGCCCCCGGCGAGCGCCGTGATGACCCCCACGGGGATCTGCGTCGGCGCGAGGGCGGATCGCCCGAGCGTGTCGGCCGCCGTGAGGATCGCGGCGCCGAGGAGGGCCGACGCCGGCACGAGCAGCCTGTTGTCCGGGCCGAACCAGATCCGCGCGAGGTGCGGCACCATCAGCCCCACGAACCCGATCAGTCCCGACACCGACACGGCCGCCGCCGTGACGAGGCAGGCCGCGAGGACGGCGGCGAGGCGGATGCGCGCGACCGGCGAGCCGAGCTGCTCGGCCGTCTCCTCCCCCGCCGTCATGAGGTTGAGATGGCCGCCCAGGATCGCCAGGACGGCCACGCCCGTCACGACGCAGACGTAGATCACGGCCAGCGCGGGGCCCGGCGGCGGCGCGAGGCTCCCCACCAGCCAGTACATCACTCCCTGGTAGCGGCTGATGTCCGCCACGGTGACGACGAAGAGGATCAGCGCGATGAACGTGGCGTTGATCACGACCCCCATGAGGAGCAGCGTCTCGGGGGCCTTCCGGCCCCGCGCCCGCGCGAGGCCCAGGAGCCCCAGCACGGCGAGCACCGCCCCGGCGAAGGCGGCCGCCGGGCGCATCACGGAAGCGGCCGCACCGGCTCCGGCGGCCAGCGACGTCCACAGGATCGCGCCGAACCCCGCGCCTCCCGACAATCCGAGGATGTACGGATCGGCGAGAGGGTTGCGCAGAACCGACTGCAGCGCGGATCCCGCGGACGACAGCGCCGCTCCGACGGCCATCGCCAGCAGCACCCGCGGCAGGCGCACGTCGGCGAAGATGGTGCGCGCTTCGGCCGGGGCCCTCCCCGTGAGCACGCCGGGCAGGTCGCGCCAGCCGACGCCGCTGCTTCCCAGAAGCACCGACAGCGCGGCGACGGCCGCGAGCACGAGCGCGAGGGCGGCGTTGATCTTCAGAGCGCGCGCCGGCGTGAAGCGGCGAGCTTCCTCGAAGGCTCGCGGGGCGGCCGGATCCAGCGCCATGCCGCGATGCTAGGGGGGCGGTCCCGGGGAGTCAAACACGGCCGCGTTGCCGGGGAGTCAAACACGCCCGCGTTCCCGGCGCCTTGAAGCGCTCCGGAAGCGGGGGATAACATGCGTGTCCTGTCGCCGTGGCCTTCATCAGAGCACCACCGGGAGCGACCCTGAATGGGTCCGCGCGCACGAGGGCGTTCGACAACCTCCGCAGTCCCCGGAGCCGCCGCGTTCGCGCGACGGGGAGCCCTCAAGGCGGGGAATGCCCGGCTGCTGCCTGAGGACTTCGTCGCGGACGCCGTCTTCCACGAGCGGCGCTGCACCCTCACGCTGGCTCGCGCCGACGGCACGGCACGCTCCCCCGTTCTGCTCGATGAGTCCGGATGCCACGTGAGCGGGGCCGCTGCCGGCCGGCCGCTCCGCATCGTCCTCGACGATCCCGGCGCGGTCGCCCTTCGCGGCACGGCGGGATCCCTGGCGGAGGCGCTTCTCGACCCTTCCGCCGTGACCGGGGAGGGCCTTCACGAGAGAATCGCGCGGATCGCAGGGTTCCTTCCGTCCCTCTTCGAGAAGTGGGAGAAGGAGGCTCTCGCCTCCGGATCCGATCGCGGCGCCGCCGTCGCCGGCGTGCGGATGGAGGTCCGGATCTCGCTGGGCGTGATCACGGCGGCCCACTCACGGGGGGAAGCGCCCTTCATCGCCGCGCGCGACGCGCGGGAGGCCCTCGAAGGGCGCGTGGCCGTCACGCTGCGGCACCAGGGGCGCGCCATCACCGTCGAGGAGACGCGGTGGGCGGACGCGGGCGCGCAGACCGGCCCCTTCGACGCGTGGGGCGGCGCCGCGGCCGCGGCCGTGCTCCGGGGAGCGGACCTCCTGGAGGCCGTTCCTCCTCCCGCGATGGAGTCGCCGGTTCTCTTCGTCCCCGCCGCCGCGGGACTCCTGCTCCACGAGATCTGCGGCCATCTCCTGGAGGCGGATCTCGTCGCGGCATCCGCCTCGCCATTCGCCGCACTCCTCGGCGCCCGCGTGGCCGCAAGTGGTGTGACGCTCGCGGACGATCCGCGCCTTCCGGGCGGCCGCGTGCGGCTGCGAGTGGACGACGAGGGCGAGGAGACGCGATCGTGCGTCCTCATCGAGGCCGGGATTCTGCGCGGCCTCCTTTCCGACGGAAGTTCCTCAGCGGCGACGGGCGGCCTCTCGACGGGCCACGCCCGCCGCGAGTCGTACCGCTTCGCCCCACTGCCGCGCATGACGAACCTCGTCATGGCGGCCGGACCGGAAGATCCCGCAGATCTGAGGCGGGGGATCCCGCGGGGCCTGCTGGTGGAGCGACTGGGGCGTGGACAGGTGGATCCGCGCCGCGGGGAGTTCCGCCTCGAGGTGGAATCCGGCCGGTTCATCGAGGACGGCACGGCGGGCCGGCCGGTGGCGGGGGCCTTCCTCGTGGGATCGTGCCGCGATCTGCTCGCCTCCATCGACGGCGTCGGCGCCGACGTGCGACTCGACCCCGGCGCGGGCTCCTGCATCAAGGACGATCAGATCGTCCCGGTGGGGGCGGCCGCCCCCACGGTGCGCGCCGCGCGGGTGCGGATCCTTCCGGGGGTCTCTCCGTGAGCGGTCCGGGCGCCTCCGCCGCCGCTTCCCTCGCGGCCGCCATTCTCGACGAGGCCGTGCGCGCGGGCGCCGTGGCCGCGGACGTGTTCATCAAGGAGTCGTCGTCCGCCGAAGCGGCGCTTCCCGACGGATCGCAGACCCGGGCCGTGGAGCGCGGCGTCGCGCTGAGAATCTTCATGCCCGGCGGCCGCTCCGCGCTGGCCGCAGCCACCCTCCCCGTCACGGACTTCGCCGGAACGGCGCCCTCTCCCGTGAGCGAGGCGGGGATGGATGATCTGCCGGCCCGGCTCGCGCGCCGCGCCGCGGTCCTGGCGGATCACGCCTCCGCGGGGGACCTCCTCCCTCTTCCCGCTGCTTGGGCGGCCGAAGGGCGCGGGCTCGGCATCTTCGATCCCGATCTCGACGCGCCCGCGGCGTCCCTGATGGAATCGGCGCGAGAGATCCACGCGCTGGCCTGCGATTCCGGCCCGGCTCCGGCCGCGCGCGTTCGCCTGCAGGGAACGGCCTCCACGATCCATCTCTTCAACAGCGCGGGCTTCACGGGATCGTACCGCCAGACTCTGGCGCGCCTCGATCTGACGCTCACCACCCCCCGGGCGGCCACGCGAGTTGTGCGGGCGGCGCGGAGCCTGAGGGGGCTCGCGGCGGACTCGGCAGCCGTGGAAGCCGCCTCTCTTCTGGAGGAGAGGATCGAGCCGCGGGTGCCTCCCTCGGGGATCCACCCCGTCGTCCTCTCGCCGCGCGCCGCGGCCGAGCTGATCGCCGCGATGTCGCCCTGGCTCACGATCGCTCCCCAGCGTCCGGACATGGAGGAAACCCGGGTGGACCGCGGAGCGTGGCGGTGGGCCCCGCGGCGCGGCGAGCGGATCGCCTCGCCCGCGGTCACGATCCTCGACGACGGCACTCTCCCGGGAGGCGTCGCCTCGGCGCCCTTCGACGGCGAGGGAAGCCGAACGCGCCGCACGGTGACCGTGGAACGCGGTGTCGTGCGCGAGACGCTCCGCGATCTCGAGGCGGGCGCGGGGGGCGGCGGATCCACCGGCAACGGGGTGCGCGCCTCCTTCAGGGAGGCCCCCTCGCTCAGGCCCACGAACTTCTTCGTCAAGCCCGGCACGGCGTCGCCCGCGGATCTTCTTTCGTCGGTCCGCCAGGGGATCCGAATCAGCACGCTCTCGCGCCTCCCGCCGCTGAGGGGGCCGGAGTCCGCCTTCGCCGTCCCGTTCACCGGCCGGTGGATCGAGGGCGGCCGGCTCGGCGCGCCGCTCTCCGGCGGGTACCTCGCCGGCCATCTGAGGGAGATCCTCGCCGAGGTGGAGGCGGCGGGATCGGACCTGGTTTTCTACCACCGCGGCGGATCGTTCGGATCGCCTTCGCTGCTGCTCCGGCGCGCGCCGGTACGTTCGTCATGACGCCGCGTGCCGCGCCGGGCGGGAGCGCCGTCGATGTGAGGCCGAGCGGTCGCCGCACGGCCGCGATGACCGTCCTGCCTCTCACGGCCGCGGTTTTCCTGCTCGGATCCTTCCCGGGAGGAGGCGCCGGGCCGGCTTCGACGGCCGCGCGGCCGCCCGAGCGGCGGCCGGACCCACGACCCTCCGGTCCCGGGGCCCTCGAGACCGGCGTCGCCGCCTCCGACTCCAACGACCCCGTTTTCCCCAACGCCGCCGCGCCCGCTCCCACCGACACGCTCGAGAGCGTGCGGCGCCTGCTGGCCGAGGACCGTTTCGAAGAGGCGCTCGCCGGGGCGCGGCTGCTGGTCGCCTCCGATCCCGGCTCAGCCGCGGCGAGCGCCCTCATGGGGGACGCCCTCTACCGCCGGGGCGATTTCGAAGAGGCGGAGGAGGCCTACCGGGCGGCCGCGACGGAGGATCCCAACCTGGCCGAGGCGCACTTCGGCGTGGCCCGGATCCTCAGGACGCTGGGCCGCTACGGCGACGCGGCGGAGTCTTTCCACCGCGCGGCGGCCCTCGCCCCCGAAAACCCGAAGTACCTCCGGATCCTCGCCAACCACCTCGCCCGGCGCCAGGACGTCCTCACGATGCTGGCTCGCTACCTAGAGCTGCCGCCCGCCGAGGACGAAGCCATCGTCAGGAACGTCCGGGCCTTCATGGAGCTGCTCAAGTCGCTCGGCCAGGAGCCGCTCGGAGAGGTGACGCGATCAGAACCGACCGACCTGCCTCTCAACGTCTTGAGGGGGCAGGCCTACCTGAAGGCCGACGTGAACGACCTGGCAGGAAGGAGGTTCGCCTTCGACACGGGGGCGACGGGCATCACGGTTTCGCCGCGCCTGGCGAAGCAGGCGAAGATGAAGCCGATCCGGGCGTTCACCATCACGGGGATGGGGGAGAAGGGTACGGTCACGGGAGACCTCGTCGTCATCAAGACGCTCACGCTTGGTGGGATCACCATCAAGAATGTGGCCGCCACCGTCGCCGAACCGGCCGGCCCCGAGGAGGGGTTGATGGGGCCGTCGATCCTCGGCTCATTCCTGATATCGGTGGACCTCGACGGAGGGCTGCTGAGACTGCGGCCTCACGGCGCGCTCCCGCACTCCGTGACCGGAGAAACCCGGCCCGGCTCCATCCGCATCCCCTTCCGCAACGTGGGAGGGCAGATCGTGGTACGGTCGTCGCTGAACGGCACGCCTCTCAACGCGATGGTGGACACCGGATCCTCCTCGTCCCTCGCGGCGCTCTCGGCGCTCCCCCGCGTCGCGGGGGCCGATCTCCTCCCCGCCGAATGGACGCAGGGGCGCTCGGTGGGGGTGGGCGGGAACCTCCCGAGGAAGGCGTTGCGCGCCGCCACGCTCGGCTTGGCCGGAGAGGAGTTCAAGGCGGATGGGATGTCCTGCGTCGATCTCTCGCGGTTCAGCAGGGCCGTGGAGTCGGAGATCTACCTGGTGATCGGCTTCCCCGAGCTGGCACGCTTCACGCTCGACGTCGACTACCGCTCGAACACGCTCACGTTCACGCCGCGCGCCAGGGTGACGGTCCCGCCGCCTGCTCCCGAGTCGCCCGACCGGCCGGAAGAACCACTTCTTACTCGCCCTTCAATCCGGCTCGGCCACCGCTCTGGCGGGGCTACGAAGCCGGCCCGCGCCCTTCCTGGGACGCTATCAGCCTCTCCAGATACTCGACCTGGCGGCGCTGGGTGGCGACCAGCTCCGTCCAGCGCACCTCCCGGAGCTCGTCCAGCTTGCGGTGGATCTGGCTGATCTCGATCTCGGACTTGAGGTTGATCTCGTAGTCGTGCTCGGCCCGCACCCTGTCCTTCGCCGCCTGCCGGTTCTGGCTCATCATGATCACGGGAGCCTGCAGGGCCGCCAGCGTGGAGAGCGAGAGGTTCAGCAGCATGTAGGGGAAGGGATCGAGCGCGCGCTGCACCAGCACGACGCTGTTGAGGACCATCCAGCCCAGCATGGCGGCACCGAAGACGCCGATGAACGTCCACGATCCGCCGAACACCGCCACCATGTCGGCCACGCGCTCGCCCAGCGTGAGCTTCTCTTCGTACTCGCTCTCGATGTCGCGCGCCACCGTCTTCCGCTCGGCGAGTGCCTTGCGCACCCGCTCCTCGATCTCGGCGACCTTGGAGCGCGGCCTCGACGGCAGCGCCCGCGCCTCCATACGGCCCTGCACCATGGCTGACCTCCACCACGCATCGAAGGGAGCGGGCGGCTGCCTTGGCTGCGCGACATTCCGGGAAGATCACCCGCGCCGAGAAGCTTCGCGCACGCCCACACGCAGCCGCCCTTCTCGTTCCCGACCAGGGCTAACCTAACAGAAGCGGCCCTTCGAAGAGCGCGAGGATGTCCGGAAGGCCGCGGCGCCGGAGGTTTGCGCGGACCATCTCGAGTGTGGGCGGGATGCTGGGGAGGTACCTTCTGTTACCGCGCGCGACCGCCTGGAAGGCGAATGTCCCCACCGCCTTGATGTTCCTCTGCAGGCAGGTCATCTCGAACTCTTCGCGGAATCCGGCGGGAAAGTCGGCGCCCGCGCCCGGGCGTGCCGTCGCCTCCAGGTAGAAGGCGAGCATCTCCTCCACGAACGCCTCGGGAAGCCGGACGTAAGAGTCGCGCAGGAGCGAGGCGGGGTCGTACGTGTACGGACCCATGCGCGCGTCCTGGAAATCCACCATGTAGAGGCGGTCGCCTTTCACCATGAGATTGCGCGAGTGGTAGTCGCGGTGACACAGGACCGTCTCGTATCCGGCCACGGTCTCGGCCAGCGAGACGAACCACTCGTCCAGACGCGAGGCTTCCGCGGGGCCGAGCGGCGAGCCGAGGAGCCCGGCCATGTAGTGCTCCGCGAAGAACCGAAGCTCGAACAGGAGGCGATTGCGATCGAGCGCGGTGCGCGCCGCCGGAAGGTCGGGCGTGAGGGCCCTCGTCCCCGCCCCCTGGAGGTGCGCGATGATCTGGATCGCCTGCCGGTAGAGGAACTCCCGGCGGTGGGACGTGGCCGAGAGGAGGTGGGCCATGAGAGTCTCGTCCCCCAGATCCTGAAGGAGCAGGATCCCTTCGCCCGGGTAGGAACCCACGACGCCTGGGACGTCCGCGCCGATCTCCGTGAGGAAGCGGCCGTGGACGAAGTAGGGGAGATCCTCCAGCCGGAAGGGCTCCGGGTGGACCATCGCCACCAGAGGACTCATCTCCGGCAGGCGCAGCCGGAAGAAGGAGCGGTCGGAGGCGTCGCCGGCGAGGGGCTCGCACCGGGCCTCAGCGCCGAAGCGGCGGCGGGCGAAGTCCAGCAGCCGCGACTCGGCCGCGCCGCCGGGGCCGCCGTTCCCCTCGCTCATCGCAGAGGCAGGGTCCGGAGGGATCCGGACGCCTCCTCCGGCGCGAGCACCAGACTGGAGTGGATGGCGTATCCCGTGGGGACCGCAACACCTTCCCAGAGGATGGAGTCCTCGATCTGCGCACCGCGCCCCACGCGCACGCCCGCCGCGAGGAGCGAACCGGTGACGACGCATCCGTCCCCAAGGCGGCAGCCGGGCCCGAGGACCGCGCGATCGAGCCGAGCGTTCTTCAATCCCTCGCACCGCTCGCCCGCGAAAGACGGCCCCACTCCCCGGACCGGCGCCCCCGCGGAGGGAGGGAGACTCCCCATGAAACCCGGCTCCGCGAGAAGGTCGAGGTGTGCCTTGAGGTAGAGCGCGGGGTTGCCGATCTCGACCCACCACCCCCGATGGCGCCAGGCGCCGAGGCGCCTGCCTTCGCGCAGCATCGGCATGTAAACGTCCCGGACGATGTCGGAGGGGCCTGTTTCGGGTATCCGCGCGATCACCTCGGGCGAGAGGATGTGCAACCCCGTGAAGGTGCACGCCTCCCCTGTCTCCCCCTCGCCGCCGATCCCGACGATGAGCCCCCGATCGTCGAGGTGGACGGGCGCGTACGGCTCGTCGGGCGCGCGGGCCCGCACGGCCAGCGTGGCCACTGCTCCGTGACCGGCGCGCGCCGCCCGGTCCGCGGCGGCGAGACTCGGGAGATCCGCGTCGCTGAGGCAGTCGGCGTTCACGACCAGAACGGGGGCGTCGGGCTCGAGGTGGCCGAGCGCCGCGCGGATCCCTCCGGCGGTGCCGAGGATGGCGGGCTCCGGGGAGAGGACCACTGTCATCCTTTCGGGTGTCCCGGTCTCCAGGAGGGCCGTGAGGCTCTCGGGCCGGTGGTGGAGGTTGACGACCGCACGGAGGACGCCGTGGCGCGCGAGCCGATCGAGGACGTGATGGATGAGCGGGCGGTTCATGAGCGGGAGCGCGGGCTTGGCCCGGTCGTTTGTGAGCGGGCCCATCCGCTCGCCGCTCCCCGCCGCGAGCACCATGGCCTGGCGGGGAACCCGGGGCCGCTCCCTGCGGAGAGCCTCGGGTGACTCGTGATTCGTCATCGCCGGGTACGCCTCCTCGGCCGTGACGGGGCCACCTTCCGCCCGGGGCGCCGTCTCAGCGGTCTGTAAAGACCATGTCGGCCGGCGGCAGCCCCCGCTCGGCCAGCCATGCGTGGTAGAGGCTGCGGTAGTCCTCGACGAGCCGGTCGCCGTCGCGGGCGCCGAGGCTTGCGGCGAGGGCCGCGAGCCTCTCCATCGGCGCTTCGATCTCGACGAAGCACCCCATGGGCGTCTCGTCGAGATCCACCGTGGCCCCCTCCACGCTGAACTCCGTCCGGTACTTCTGGTAGCGATAGGTACCGACGAAGCCGCAGCGCTCGAGGATCGCGGCGAGGTCGGCCGGAGAGGCGACCCGCACCTCCCACTCGCGGCGGACCTTGGCGCGCGTCTCGCCGGCCACCTTTTCCTTGAACGTCAGGACCCCAACTCCGTCGCTTGTCTCCCTGACCCGGAGCAGGGCCTGGCGGGCGACGAGGTCGCCGGCCGGGGTGTCGAAGAGGCGGTTGTCCTCGAAGTGCCGCGGACGCGTCTCGATACCGCCGGCGGCCAGGATGGCGCGGCGCGCCGATTCCGCGTCGCCGAACCGGATCTTGATCTCGACCTCGAGAGCCTCCACCGCCCCTCCTTTCCCTCTTCCGAGCGCCCATCGCCGCCCCACACATTCTAGCCTCCGACCCGGCGTGGGTCGCGGCCACCGTAATATTTGTCATCTTTTTGTCTATTGACATCGCCACGATCTCGGGGTAATTAGGGGGTGCAAAAGTGTCATGAGACCTTTGCTCACGTCTTCATCTTCGCCCCGCGAAGGAGGGGACCCGCGTACCTGCCGCGGGGGCAGAAAGGGGGCCAGACATGGATCGTCGCCAGGTTGGACGGATCGCTCTGCTCGCCGGAGCGTCGGCGCTGTTGGTGGTACCTGCGGCATGGCGGAGTGGCGTCACCGGCGGGAACTGCGGAACGCTCGAGGAGGTCGTCAACACCGGGAACTGCGTGGCGGGCCCCGGGGGGAACGTCATCCGCCACAAGTCCGGCAAGCTCCTTGACCTGGGCCGGTGCACCACGTACGACGGCCGCGCCGCCGACGAGGACGCCACACACAAGAACCGTCAGTCCTCGGACGCGCCCTTCAACACTACCCGCGACTTCGACAGCGGCGACATCGCGGTGATGTACGACGACGGGACGCTGATCACCGAACTGTCCACCGGCACCGAGATCGACTTCATCCGCGCGGTCAAGAAGTTCTACCTGAACCCCTCCCACTCCGACGCCTACCAGATCATCCTGTTCTGGCCCAACTTCAACCACGCCGAGGGATCGTTCCACCTCGGCATCAAGAACGGCATCCGCGGCATCCACCGCCCCATCGAGGACAACTCGGTCACGTACGGCACCCACAACCTCGAGTCGTTCGTCAACCTCAGGAACTACATCAACTTCCCGTACAACGCGGCGGCCGATCCCAACGACTTCACGGACATGAACACCCGCATCCCGGGCAATAACGACACTTCGATGTCCCTCATCGCCCAGGAGTCGGGGCATCGCTGGGGCGCCTACGTGCACTTCGACTCGGATCCCTCGTCCCGGGTCCGCGACAGCAGCCTCCTGATCGGGCGCGGGGCGGCGCACTGGTGCTACTTCGCCAACGTGCCGGCGAGCCGGGAGCCCCGCAACTCCTCGAGCCTCGAGGGGAACGCCTGGATCCAGAACTCGACCTCGTCCTTCACGCAGGTCAACACGCTCGGCACGGGCGGCTACAGCCAGTTGGATCACTACCTGATGGGCTTCCGCCTGCCGACGGAGGTCGCGAGCACCTTCACCATCAAGGCGGCGCAGGGCACCACCCAGACCTGCTCGACGGCGCCCTACACTCCCGAGACCGATGGCGCGCCGCTGACGGTGAGCGGGACGCGGACGAACGTGGCCATCACGGACATCACTCGGATCGAGGGGGCCAGGATCCCGGACGCCACCATGGCGCCCCGGAAACTCCGGATGGCCTTCATCCTGCTGGCCAAGCAGAACACGACGGTGTCCAACGGCGACATCGTCCGCCTCGACAAGATCCGCAGGTCGTGGGAGTCGTACTTCAGCCTCCAGACCGACTCGCGCGGGCAGGCGATCACGACTCTCGGGCCGGTTGACCTCGACGGCGACGGCTTCAGGACGGACCTGGACTGCAACGACAACGACCCGCTGATCAACCCCCTGGGCACCGAGACGTGCAACCACATCGACGAGAACTGCGACGGCTCCGTGGACGAAGGGTTCGACGCCGACGGCGACCTGTGGACGACGTGCAACGGCGACTGCAACGACGCCGTCGCCTCCGTCAACCCCAACGCCTCGGAGAACCTCACCAACGGGGTGGACGACAACTGCGACGGCGCCATCGACAACCCCATTCCGGTTGACAACGACGCGGACGGATACTCTCCGCCGCGCGACTGCAACGACGCCGTCTATGCCGTCAACCCGGGAGCGGTCGAGCTGGTGGACGGCGTGGACAACAACTGCAACGGTTTCATCGACTGCGACGATCCGACCGTCGTGACGGAGACCGAGAAGGGGGCGAGGGCCACCGACGGGCTCGACAACGACTGCAACGACATCATTGACGGCTGAGGCCTGCCCGGCTTCCGCCACCGGCGGGCTGGAGAACGGGTTCACGGAGGGGCGGCGCCCGGCGCCGCCCTTTTTCTTGATGGATGGCCGGGGGGGGCGTTGACCGGGCACGGGTTGGCCGTATACTCAGCCCAACCTCTGGGGCAACCCACAAAGTTAGGCTCATCTTGTATTTGGGCAAGGGATCGTCATACCATCCGCGCTCTTTCCCGCCCGCGCGCGGGCCAGCGGCCGGCCGCGGTCCGGCCGCGATCGTCTTGCTCGCGCTGCTGATCCTCGCCATGACTCCGGGCGCGCACGCCAACACCTGCCTTCCATTCGGCCCCTCCCGCCAGGACCTCGACGGCCTCCGCAAGCCCGGCGTCGTCGGCTCGGGCGACTTCGACGAGGACGGCACCTTGGACCTCGTCGTCGTCAACGAGGAAATCCCGGGGGACATCACTCACGGGGCCGTGAGCATCCTGTCGGGTGACGGTGCCGGGGGGTTCTCCCTGTCGGGGTACGAGGTCATCGGCAGGAATCCCGTCTCGCTGGGGCTGGCCGACTTCAACAATGATCAGCACCTCGACGTCGCGGTCGCCCACTTCCTCGACAAGAACGTCACCATCCTGCTCGGCGACGGTGACGCGGGGTTCCCTTCCAAAAGCACCCTGCCCGTGGCGGCCGAGCCGACGGCCCTGGCGGCGATCGACTTCACCGGCGACGCGGTGCCCGACCTCCTGGTCGCCACCAGCCCGGGCAGCACTTTTCCCGGCAACGTGTACGTCTTCCGGGGAAACGGGGACGGCACATTCACTCTCCACGCATCGGCGCAGGCGGGCGTCGACCCGCGCGCGCTCGTGACCGCTCGCTTCAACGGCGACAGCATTCTCGATGTGGCCGTGGGCGACTCGCTGGGTCAGAGCGTGACGATCATCCTCGGGACCGGCGCGGGCAACCTGGCCCCGCCGAACACCATCCCCATCCCCGGAACGGTGAACTCCCTGGTCGCGGCCGACTTCAACAACGATGCAAAGCCCGACCTCGCCGCGGGCGCCGAGACCGTGGGCACCTCGGTCATGGTCCTCCTGGGCGACGGCTCGGGAGGGTTCGCGCTGCAGCCGACCCTATCGCTGGCGAGCAGCGTCAAGTCGGTGAGCGCGTGCGATCTCGACCGGGACGGCAAGCGGGACCTCATCGCCACCCGCACGCTCGCGGACACGCTCAGCGTGCTCCTGGGACATGGCGATGGCACGTTCGAGCCGCCCGCGGACCTCGGCGTCAACTCGAGGCCCGTCTTCGTTCACGTCTACGACCTCAATCGCGACTCTTTCTGCGACGCGGTCACGGCGAACGAGGCGGCCGACAGCCTCAGCATCCTTCTGGGCGATGGAGCCGGACAGCTGGGGACGCCGCACTTCGGGGTCGGCCTGGCGCCGCTCGACGCGGCGCTGGGCGATCTCAACAACGATGGCAAGCCGGATGCGGCGTCGGCCGACCGGGACTCCAACACCATCTCGATTCTCCTCGGCAATGGCGAGGGGAGCTTCACTCTCGTCACGACGCTCCAGGCGGGAACGGCGCCCGGAGCCGTCATCATCGCGGAGATGAACGGCGACACCTCGCGTGACGTCGTCGTGGTGAACCAGGGTGTGCCCGGCGACAACCAGCCGGACACCGTGGACGTCTTCTTCGGGGATGGGACGGGGAGCTTCCCGACCCGGACCACTCTCGGCGTGGGGCACCTTCCCCTGGACGTGGTCGCCGACGATTTCTCGGGGGACGGGATCGCCGACCTGGCCACCGCCAATTGGAACTCGGACAACGTGACCGTGCACCTGGGGACAGGCGGCGGGGGATTCGACGCCGGGAGGAACTTCCGCCCCGGCGTTCAGCCGCGGTCGCTGGCGGTTCTTGACGTGGACGGCGACGGGCTCCGTGACCTCGCCGTCTCCCTCGAAGGTGACAACGCCATCGGGTTCCTGATGGGGAAGGCCAACGGCACGTTCTCGCGCTCCAACCAAACCCTGCCCGGCACCGGCTTCAACGTGGACGACGTCCTGGCGGCCGACGTCAACGGCGACGGACGCAAGGATCTTCTCTGGATCAACCAGTTCGGCGCGTTCGACCCGGGCACCATCAGCATCCAGCTGAGCGACGGCGGAACCTGGTTCGTGGAGCCTCCAGGGTCCGGGCTCGCGACGGGGACCCGCCCGGAGGCGCTCGCCGTCATGGACCTGGACCGGCAGGGGAACATCGACCTGGTTGTGGCCAATCGCTTCGACAATACGTTGAGCGTGTACCTCGGCGACGGACAGGGAGGATTCACGCCCGCCGGATCCTTTGGCACCGGCAGCGAGCCCTTCAGCGCCGCGGTCGGCGATCTCAACAGCGACGGCCGGCTCGACGTGCTGACCGCGGACTTCGGAGGGAATGGAGTGTCCGTTCTCCTCAACAACAGCTTCATCGATCTCGGCTTCAACTCGGTTCGGGCCGCTACTGCCACCACCTTCACCTGGGACCTGCTGCCGGGTGCGGGCGTCTTCTACAGGGTCTACCGCGCGCAGACGATGTCCTTCACCCAGGGCGACTACGGCACCTGCCTCAACGCCGCCACTCTGGCCGACTTCCAGGACACCGCATCACCCGCCCTCGGGCAGGCCTACTTCTACCTGGTGGCGCCCGTGATCAGCGGCGTCGAGAGCGGGCTGGGGTTCACTTCCGGCTGCCTGAAGAGGAGGAACCTGCACCTCTGCCCTCCCCTGATGCCGCGCTGAGTGATCCCCGGTTTTGAAATGCCACGTCTGGTGCCGCGTTTGCGGAGGTCGGCTCCAAGGTGGGGGCGGCGCCTTTGATCGGTGCCCCGCTCTGGGGTAGGATGCGCCCCCGCTCCCACGGACGTGAAAGGCGCGGCCGGATCCGCGCTTGCCCAGGGTGGTCAAGCCGCCGCGCCCGCCGGCGAGCGGCCCCCTCGGGAGGAACGCGCCGCGATGGCGTGGCTCAAGAAACCGACTTGGCGTCTGGCGGTCGTGTATGCGCTTCTCGGCGTCCTCATCTACACGGCGAAGCACCCGACGCCGCTGTCTCTCGCTCTGGGCCTTCCTGGTATCATCCTTGGCCAGGCCCTGAGGATCTGGGCCTGCGGCCACCTGATCAAGAACAGGCGGCTGACCACCACGGGCCCCTACGCCTACGTCAAGAACCCGCTCTACGTGGGGACGATCCTCATCACGGTGGGCCTCTGCGCCATGGCGCAGCCGTGGCTCATCCCGGTGGTCGCGCTCGGCTTCTTCGGGTACTACATCCCACGCAAGAGGAAGATCGAAGGGAACCGGCTGCGCCAGATCTACGGGGAGGCTTACGAGCGCTACGACAAGCAGGTCCCCGATCTCATCCCCAGGCTCACGCCCTACCGCGGCGGCGACACTACCAGGTTCGACGCCACGCTCGTCTTCGACAACAGCGAGCACGGGACGGTGATATCGGTCGCCCTCGGGATCGCCCTCATCTACCTGTCGGTGTGGCTCAGGAACGCGGGCATCCTCCCATCACTCTGGCCGCCCGCCCGCTAGCCCGAAGTCCGGCAAGGGGAGATCTCCAACCTTCCCGGGCGATGTCGCGGCCGCGCAAGGTGGCGGCGGCCGCCTCAGCTACTTCCCGTCGCCTTCAGCCGGCGCGGGCGGCTCCCGCATCCTCGAAAGCGCCTCGGCGGCCGCCTCCCTCACTTCCGCGTCGGGATCACGGGTGAGCCTGAGGATGTTTTCCAGGGCCCGGGGCTCGCCGCGCTCGGTGAGCGAGGCAATGGCGGCCGCCCGCACCGCCGGCCAGTCGGACCTGAGCGCCTTGATGAGGGAGGAGACCACCTCGGGCCCGCCCACGCGTCCCAGATCCGCCGCCGCGCGGGCCCTCTCGGCCGGGTTGCCGAATGCCAGATCGGCCTGAAGCTGCTTCACGATGTCGAGCCGCGCGTAGGCTCCCAGGGCCGCTCGCACCTCCAGTTCTTTCCCGCGCTCCCCCCTGACCGTGACCTTGACGGGCCGCTTTCTGTCGGGATCCGCCGGCCTCGCCACGTCGTAGTCGATGACGTAGCCGCAGAGAAGGCGCTCCCCAAGCCGCCGCAGCAGCGCGCGGAGATCGTCTGACGGGTACATGTACCAGCCGCCGGTCTGGACGGCGAGGTCCTGGATGGCCAGGTAGCCGTAGCCGCCGGGGCCCGGGAGGACGACGAGAACCGTGACCCCTCCGCGTCCGGCCATCCTGAGGGCATCCTTCAGGATCGGGTACCGGCCCGCGAAGGGCGCCCGGCCCGGGCTCTCAGCGTTCGCGAACTCCGTGTCGAGGCCGTCCGTGAGGACGATGAGGGCCTTCCGGCCGGGCAGATCCCGCAGGTCGCGGATCGTCTCGGAGACGGAACGGTAGAGGCGCGTTCCGCCCGCGGCGGGACCGATCCCCTGGAGCGAGGCGGCCAGGGAGGCGGCGTCGCGCGTGAAGTCCTGGAGGACGGCCATCTCGTCGGAGAAGGCGGCGACCCGTACCTGATCGATCGGCCTGAGGGCCGACAGGAGCGCGAGTGAGGCCTCCCCCCACTTCTTCATCTGGAAGCGCATGCTGCCGCTGCGATCGACCAGGACGGCGACCGAGAGGGGCATCTCCCGGCTCTGCTCCACGGCCTGAACGTCCCGGAGTGTCGCGGGCACGCCGCCATCCGTCACCTCGAAGTCGGCCGCCGTGAGTCCCCGGACGGGCGCCCCCGTAGAATCGGTCACCGACACCAGCAGCTCGACGGGCTCGATCGCCGTCCCCTCGACGAGCACGTGCTGCTCGAACGCGCCGCCGCGGGTGGTGATGGCCGGACCGCCGGGCGTGCCTGCGCCGGCTGCCGTGGGCGCCGCCC
>CAYNUH010000074.1:0-17758 GCA_964400605.1 uncultured Acidobacteriota bacterium
CGTTGCAGCTGACGGCTCGCGCGAGCTACGCTCGCACGTGCCGCAGCTGAACGCCTGGTGCGCTGGGCGGACACGGTCAGGAGTGACCTGATGATGACGTTTGGCCCACGTTCAAGAAGGCACTTGAGGCCATGCACGAGGTCGCAGAGCCGCTCCCTCTCGACGATGCCGCGAGTTGAAAGTCTCAACCGCCCATGTGGCCGCGCCCCAAGATCACTTTCCAGCCAAATCCGGCCACGCTACACGCCGAGGCTCGGCCTCTCGTTCGGACAGAACGCCCCGTTTCTGAATCCTTCCCGAGAGGGGTCCGGCCCTTACCGCGACGTGCGGTGATAGCCCGGAATGGGGGAGCGGAGGGCGATCACCGTGCGTCGCTCTCTGACAGCTCGCAACCCCTCTCAACCCAACCGCCCGAAAATCCGCGTCCCACGATCACTTTCGAAACCGCGGATCTCTCAGCCCATGGGTTGACGGGCACGGGGGCTTCCCTTAACATGAACCGGCTCGCCACGGCCGCTCATCACACAGGCACCCGATTCCAGGGATCCGGACTCGCGGGGGATCGAATGGCGCTCTCCATCTACCTCAACGGTCAGTACCTCGACGACAAGGAGCAGGCCCGGATTTCTCTCTACGAGCACGGGTTTCTCTACGGAGACGGCGTCTTCGAGGGCATCCGAGCCTACAACGGACGGATCTTCAGGATGCGGGACCACATGGATCGGCTTTGGGACTCCGCCCGGTCGATCCTGCTGGAGATTCCTCACGGCCGGGAAGAGCTGAACGGGATCCTGATCGAGACCGTGAAGCGAACGGGCATGAGCGAAGCCTACATCCGGCTCGTGGTGTCGCGCGGGCCCGGCGACCTCGGCATCGACCCGCGCAAGTGCGCGAAGGCTGCCGTCTACATCATCGCGGGCGCCATCCGGCTCTATCCCGAGGAGAAGTACCAGAACGGGCTGAAGACCATCGTTTGCGCCACGCGCCGCAACCGCCCCGACACCCTGAACCCCCAGATCAAGACCCTCAACTATCTGAACAACATTCTGGGGAAGATCGAAGCGATCCGGGCCGGCGTGGACGAGGCGATCATGCTCAACGACGCCGGCTACGTCACCGAGGGGACCGCGGACAACATCTTCGCGGTCGAGGACGGCCGGCTCTTCACGCCCCCGACCCACGTGGGCATCCTGGACGGCGTCACGCGCAAGGTGATTTTCGAGATCTGCCGCGAGAAGGGGATCGATTGCGTCGAGAAGATCTTGGTGCTCCACGACCTCTACAAGGCCGACGAGGTCTTCCTCTGCGGCACCGGCGCGGAGCTGATCCCCGTGGTGGAGATCGATGGGCGCTCGGTCGGCAGTGCTCGGCCCGGTCCCCTCTTCAAAAGGCTTCTGGGCCTCTTCCGCGAGCGCACCGCCTTCGACGGGGTCCCCTTCAAGTAGGCCGGGGCGCGGCCGGCGGGTTGGTTCCGCGGCGGCGCTCCCGCGGCGTGGCGCACCGAGGCTCTTCCGTCCCTACCCGTACCCTCCCCTCAGGTCCGCGGCCTTGATCCGCGCCAGGTCCCACAGAGTCCGGGGCAGGCCCCCTATCATGCGCACGCTGCTCCGTCCGCTCAGGTACCTGAGGTGGACGGGCACCTCGACGATGCGGAGACGCTGTCCCCTCACTGCGAGAAGGAGTTCGATGTCCACGAGGAACCTGCGCGTCCGCACCCTCGGCAGCGCCGTGGCCGCGGCCCGGCGTGAGAAGGCTTTCAACCCGCACTGCGTGTCGGCCACGGTAGGTCCGAACAGAATGCGCACGACGGCGCCGAACGCCGCTCCGGCGACCCACCGGCGGAACATGTAGGGAATGAGGCTGAGGGGCAGGTTGATCCGGGATGCCGAATCGCGGCGGTTGCCCGCTGCCGCGTCGGCGCCCGATTCCACCGCGGACACGGCGGCGTCGAGGTCGGCAAGCGAGTAGGAGAGATCGGCGTCGGTGGCGACGAGGACGGCCCCGCGCGCCTCCTGCATCCCACGGGCCAGAGCGGCGCCCTTGCCCCGGTTCCGAGGCATCACCACGAGCCGGACGCGGGGTTCATCCCGGGCGATTGTCGCGACATGCCCCCCGGTTCCATCGTTGCTGCCGTCATCCACGACGATGATCTCCCAGTCGTCCCCGCGCCGCTCCAGGTGCCGCCGGAGCCGCCTCAGTCGCGATCGGATCAGCGCGGCCTCGTTGTAGGCGGGCAGGATGACGGACAGGCCGATGGAGGGAGTGGCGTCGAGCGGTCTCCGCGTCGCCGGCTCCGCCTCCACGCGCTTACCAGGCCAGGACGAAGGCGGGGCTGTCATCCGGATAGGGGATCACTTTCCTCGGGAAGATCCCTTCTCCGGGCACCTCGCTCGGCTTGAGGAGGAAGAGGGGGTTGGCCCTCCCGGGGATCAGCCCTCCGCGGTAGAAGACCGGCTCGTCGAAGAGATACTTCGTCCGGGACAGGCGGTGGCGCTGATACTCCTCGGGCGGGAAGGCGAAGAGGTAGAGGCGGTGGATGAACGGGAAGTCCTCGGCACGCGTGACGTAGATGCTGTCGTGGGAGGCGGCCAATGTCTCGATCTCCGCGTACGCTTCCTTGAGGCCATACTGCCATGCGGGCCCCGAGTAGACCGGATAGATCAGGAAATAATGATACAGGTAGGCGCCCGAGGAGACCGCCGCTGCCGCCAGAGCGGCGACCAGAACGGCCCGGCCGCGCCGGCGACTCGTGGAGAGCGGGCCCTCGGGCGTGAACAGCGCCGCGGCGCCGGCCCCCGCGAGGGCGTACAGCGGCGGGAGCGCCCCCAGAGCGCGCACTGCGTGGCCCGGGTCGGCGGCCAGCGCGGCGGGCACCGGCGAGACGGCCAGCCACCACAGCACGAACGAGTCGGCGGGCCTGCGCCGCAGGCAGGCGGCAGCGATGCCGGCGACCAGGAACAAGACGTCGTGCGGATGCAGCATGCCGAACCCGCGAACGGAGTGCCGCGGGTTGGGGTCCCCACCGCCAATGAGAAAGTGTGGAGAGAAGTAGGAGACGTAGTTGCCGAGGAAGCGCGAGGCCGCCTCGGCGCCCGCGGACGACGAAGAGAGGCCGACGTCCCGGTAGCGCGCCGTCCCAGCGGGGGTCATGGAGAAGGCGACGACGGGGAGGGCGAGGATCAAGGCGAGCGCCGCCACGAGGGCGATCTTCGCCCAGCCGAGCCGGCGCAGCGAAGGGAGAAAGGCGGCGGCGAAGCCCGCCAGGATCAGCGGCACGAGGAGCCGGGAGGCCACGTAGGTGTACAGCGCAGCGGCCAGGGTGCCCGATCCGGCCAGCAGCCATCCCACACTCGAATCACGCGCCCCCTTTAACAGGGCGGCCGCGCCTGCCGCCAGGAAAAGCGGCATGAGCGTGGCTTGGAACCCGACTCGGCTAAAGTGAAACGCCCACGGGGAGACGGCCATGAGCGCGCACGCCGAGGCCGCGGCCCAGCCTCCGCCGAGATGGAAGGCCACACCGGCGACGGCGAGAAGGGCGAGCGTGCCCGCGGCGGCCGCCACCATCCGCGCGGCCCCCTCCGTTGTTCCCAGCAAGCCCACTGGGATGATCGTCAGGTAGACGTACAGAGGCTCCTGCCAGCCGAGATCGAAGACGTTGAAAAAGAGGGGCGTCCTCACGCCCCTCGAGTCGGCGCCCGTCCGGAGGAGGCAGTAGGCCTCGTACCCCTGGAAGGCCTCATCGCAGTAAAGCGCCACGGGCACCGAGGAGAGCCGGGCGAACCGCAGGGCCGACCCCAGAAGCACCGAGGCCACGATGACGATCGCGCAGGTGCGGCGCATGGGGCGGCGAGTCTAATATAAGTACGCCGTCAAGCGGACGCGCGCGGAACTGGTCGCGGAAATTCCATGCACATTCGCTCCGCGCGCCGCTTACGGCGACCGACGTACGCCGTGAAGCGGCCGCGCGGGGAAGCGGCCGCGAAGATCCCATGCACACTTGCTGCGCGCGCCGCCTACGGCGACCGACGCTTCCCGCGGCGGAAGAGATCGGCTATCGTGGCCGCCCGTCGCCTTCCGTCGCAGAACCCCTGCGCCGCCGGATCTGGAGGGACGATCCCTTGCTGTCGGCGCGTCTCTTCCATCGGATATCTCGAGAGGAACTCCAGCGGGGATTCTCCCGCCTCGGCATAGGCCGGGGCGAAGCGTTGCTGGCGCTCGTGTCGATGAAGAGCCTCGGCTACGTCGTGGGCGGAGCGGAATCCGTAGTCAAGGCACTCGCGGAGGTCTTGGGCTCAGCAGGCAGCCTCATGATGCCGTCGTTTCCCTCGCTCGATCCCCTGCCCGCGGTGCCGCCGGACGCCACGTTCGACGAGGCCGCCACACCCTCGGCGGCGGGGCTCGTCAGCGAGGCCTTCCGCCGCCGCCCTGGAACGCTCCGAAGCCTCCATCCGATCGGCGCCATGGCGGCCGCCGGGCCGCTGGCCAGGTCGTGGATCGAAGGACACGAGGAGTCCGCATCCCCCTTCGGCCCCGGCACGCCCCTGGACAGATTCGTGGCCTCCAGAGGCCGCATCCTGCTCGTCGGGACCCACGCAGGGCCGATCCTCCCGTACCTGCAGGAACGGGCGGCCTTCCCGCACCTGTACCTGCCCGGACAGCGGCATGTGCAGGTCCGGTCGAGGGACGGGGCATCACGGCGCGTGGCCACGCGCGTTTTCCGTTCGGGATCCTGCCAGGTGGTGATCCTGCAGGGCGAGAGGCCAGAAAGGCGCGACTACGCGCGCATGCGCGACTACGCGCTCGTCTTCCCCAGTGATCGCGTCAAATGGCTGGAGAAGGGGGGGGCCGTGCGCCACAACCTGGGGCGGCTGCTGGGGCGGCTGGAGAGGCTCAAGCAGCGCGGCGTGATCAAGGTGGGGAAAATCGGGTGCGCCGACGCGGCCCTGCTGGAGGCCGGGGCGTTCTGCGATCAGGTCGGTGGGGATCTTCAGTGGGAGGTGGCCCGCTTCAAGGACGAGTACGATCCGGAGCTCCTCCAGTCGCTGGACCTGCCCTGAGCGCCTTGCACGCCGGCCGCGGCCGCGGATAGACTGCGGCCCCCATGCTCGATCTCGCCTCCGTCGCCCTCGACGCCGCCCGCGCCCGCGGCGCCACCTACGCGGACATTCGCATCAACCGCTACCGCACGCAGACGCTCCGGGCGCGCGAGCACAGGGTGATGCAGATCCTCGACGCCGAGAGCTTTGGCGCGGGCGTGCGGGTGCTCGTCGAGGGAGCCTGGGGGTTCGCGGCCTCTTCGAGGGTGGAGAAGGAGGAGGTCGGCTCCCTGGCGGAGAGGGCCATCGCGGTGGCGCGAGCGAACCGCCCTCTGAAGCGGACGCCGGTGCTGCTGACGCCGCCCGCGCCCGTGCAGGACGTGTGGCAGACGCCCATCACCAAAGACCCCTTCCGGGTGCCTCTCGAGCCCAAGCTCGATCTCCTGCTTGCGATCTGCCGGGAAGCGCTCTCGGTGCGCGGGGCGACGTTCTGCGAGGCTTCGATGTCGTTCGTGCGGGAGGAGAAGTTCTTCGCCTCGACGGAGGGGACCGTCGTCGAGCAGGTGCTGGTGCGATCCAACCCAACCTTCACGGTCACCAGCGTGAACCCCGAGACGGGAATGTTCCAGGCCCGGCGCAGCCTCGCTCGCCCGGCGGGCATGGGGTACGAGTCGGTCGAAGCTCACCCTTGGCTGGAAGAGGCGAACACCGCCGCGGAGGAGGCGGTGCGGAAGCACGAGGCCGTGCCGGTGGAGCCCGGGCGCAGGGCCCTCGTCCTTCACCCTTCGCACCTGTGGCTCACGATACACGAGTCCATCGGCCACCCGACGGAGCTTGATCGCATCCTCGGTTACGAGGCCAACTTCGCGGGCACCAGCTTCGTGAAGCCCGAGGACAGAGGGTTCCTCCGGTATGCCTCGGAGATCGTGAGCGTGGTGGGGGACCGGACCCAGGCCGGCGCCCTGGCCACGGCCGGGTACGACGACGAGGGGGTGCGGTGCCGCCGGTGGGACATCATCAGGGACGGCGTCCTCGTGGACTTCCAGACGACCCGCGAGCAGGCGGCGGCGCTCGGGATGGAACGGTCCCACGGCTGCAGCCACGCCGACTCCTGGGAGTCGGTGCCTTTCCAGCGCATGCCGAACGTCTCTTTGCTGCCCGGAAGGCGCGAGATCACGGCGGAGGAGGTCATCGAGGCCACGGAGGACGGGATCTACATCGTGGGGGACGGGTCCTTCTCGATAGACCACCAGCGGTACAACTTCCAGTTCGGCGGCCAGACGTTCTGGGAGATCCGCGGCGGGCGCATCACGCGGATGCTGCGTGATGTCGCTTACCAGTCCAACACGCTGGACTTCTGGAGGTCGTGCGATCTGATCGGGGGAGAAGGCACCTACGAGGTCGGCGGCACCTTCACCGACGGGAAAGGCGAGCCGAGCCAGTCGAATCCGGTCAGCCACGGCTGTCCCATGGCGCGCTTCCGGGGGGTGAACATCCTGAACACCGCTGCGGGCCGCGGGGGACGAGGTTGATCCTCGGACCGGAAGAGGCGCGCCGTACCCTCGATGCGTGCCTGCGCGCTTCAAAGGCTGACGCGGCCGTGGCGAGGCTGGCGGGCGGAGCCGGGGGCCACGTGAGGTTCGCTCTGGGCGAGCCAACGACGGCGGGCGTTTCCTCCGGCGCGCGGCTCACCGTCCTGAGCATCGCGGGGCGGCGCGCGGGCGAATACACCACGAACCAGCTCGACGCCGCGTCCATCGAGGCCGCGGTCAGATCCTCCGAGGCCCTGGCGCGCCTCGCGCCCGAGGATCCGGAGTTGGTTCCGCCCCTGGGCCCCCAGGCCTACCTTCCGGTGGAGGCGTGGGCGGAACCCACGGCCGCGGCCTCTCCAAGCCTCCGTGCCGACCTCGTGGCCGCGTTCACCCGGGAGGCACGCTCGCGACGGCTCACCGCTGCCGGGCTGTGCGAGAGCTCGGCTGCATTCACGGCTCTCGCCGGCGCTGCGGGATTGTGGGCCTACCACCGCGAGACGAGGGCCGGGCTGACGGGGACGATCCGGACGCCGGCCGGGGACGGCTCCGGCTGGGCGGGGGCCACATCGGTGAGGATTGAAGATCTCGACGCCCAGCAGCTGGGGCGGGTAGCGGCCTCGAAGGCGGAGCGCTCGGTCGGAGCGAAACCGCTTCCACCCGGCCGCTACACCGTGATCCTCGATCCCGCGGCCGTGGCCGACCTGCTGGCGTTCCTCCTCTCCTTCATGGACGCCCGCCGTACTGCTGAGGGAAGGACCCCTTTCTCGCGTCCGGGAGGGGCGTCGGCTCTCGGCGAGAAGATCGCCGCCGGCGTCGTCACCCTGCGATCGGACCCGGCGGCGGCCGCCGCTCCTTCGGCTCCTTTCGACGCGGAGGGCTCCCCTGTCGGCCGGGTCACCTGGATGGAAGGCGGGTTGCTGAGGACGCTGAGCACCACCCGCTACTGGGCCGGCCGCACCGGCGCCACCCACGTGCCGCCGCCCACAAACTTCCTCATGACCGGAGGGACCACGGCGACGGAGTCGATGATCCGGGCCACGACCAGGGGGCTCCTCGTGACACGCTTCTGGTACATCCGAGTGGTCGATCCGCAGACGCTGTTGCTCACGGGCCTGACCCGCGACGGCCTCTTCCTGATCGAGAAGGGGGAGGTGGTTTCCGCGGCGCGCAATCTCCGTTTCAACGAAAGCCCGCTCCAGGTCCTGGCGCGGGTCGACATGCTCGGTCCCGCGATGCGCGTCCGCGCCGCGGGCGGTGGCGCCGTCCTCATGGAAGTGCCAGCCGTGCGCAGCCATGAGTTCAACTTCACCAGCGTGAGCGACGCGATCTGATCACCGGCTACCAGCGGATGCAGGATGGATCTATTCCCCGGCTCATGGCCCCAAAGGCTTGCGTCTCGGAAGCGCGGCACCGGGGCCGATTCCGGGAGCACGCGTCGAGAGGGAGGTCACGGATGAGAACCTGGCGCATCGGATTCGCGCTCCTGGGGATGCTGGCCTCGGCGGCCGGCGCCGGCGCGGCGACGGCCCAGACCGCGCCCGCCAAGGCTGTCACCAACGAGAACCGCCTCTTCCAGAGGTTCATCGAGGACGGGGCCATCACGGAGAACGTCTGGTTTGAAGGGCAGTTCCGGTACCAGTCCTTCGACAAGGAGGACGTTATCGCCGTGGGCCCCGTGATCGCGGTCAATGTGGCCGAGGACATCGAGTTGGGCGGCCGGATCGATCTGCGCTCCGTGAACCCGGACCCCGGAGACAGCGAGACGGGCTTCTCCGACCTGGACGTGTATGGAAAGATCCGTCTCTCCACGAAGCCGACGCAGTTCGCCCTTGGCGTCCTCTTGAAGCTGCCGACGGGCGACGAGACGAAGGCGCTGGGAACGGGAGAAGTGGACGTGGCCTTCTTCGGCGCGCTCCGCCACGATGTTCGAGGGGTCAGCCTCGTCGCGAATGGGGGGCTGCGGATCAACCAGGACCCCGACATACCGTTGCCGCCGCCTGGGCCTGGGCGGCCGCCGGCCCAGCTCGAGGGAGAGACCTCTGTTCAGATCGGAGGGGCCCTGCTGTTTCCGATGACCACGAGGCTGGCGGGCGTCGTGGAGGCCTCGTTCGAAACGGAGAGGATTGACCGTGCGGGATCCGATTTTCGCCTCACACTGGGAGGCGACTACCGCCGGAGCGAGGGGTTCGCGGGCCGCGTGGGGCTCGTGGCCGGCAATGGAGACGGGGCTCCAGATGTCGAGGTGATCGTCTCGGGGGTCTTCCTGTTCTGAATCCGCTTCCCGGAAGAAAACTGTTACCAGACTTCCCAGTGTCCGATTACTCTGATTCACAAGATTCATACTAAGTCTTTTGTATTCAGTGTCTTACAATGAATCGGGCTCAGCAGAAAGCCTTTACGCGGCACGCGAGGGGCAGGTATATTTCCACCGTCGCACGGCTTCAGACCCCTGGATACGCAATGATGGAAGGCTATCCGGGGAAGTCGGGGGCGCTTCGGGCGCCCGGAGGACTGCTGTGGGAGCGGAGGAAATCCGCAAGCGTCTGTCCCGCCTCACCGGCAAGGCGGTTGTCCTCACCATCACCGACAACCGCTGCAGCGTCGTGCACGTCTCCGCCGGCGCGCCAGGCGTCGTCAAGGCTCGCCTCCATCACATGTTCCTGGAGGCGAACACCGAGGTTCTGCGGGCCATCGCTCAGTTCATACGGCGGCCGACCCGGGGCTGCCGCGCGCGCCTGAACGCCTTCGCCCGCCAGCACCGTCACCTGATGGGCGGTCCGCCCAGAAGCCGCGCGTGGGTGAACCTCACGCACCGGGGCTTCAACTTCAACCTCAAGGAGGTCTACGACCGGCTCAACGAGCGATACTTCGAGTCGCGGCTCAAGGTGCCCATTACTTGGGGGCGGGGCCGGGCCCGTTGGCGCAGGCACTCGATCGACTTCGGCTGCTACGATCCCGAAGACCGCATCATCCGGATCAACCCGGCCCTGGATCGGCCCTGGGTGCCGAGGCTCTTCCTGAACTACATCGTCTACCACGAGATGCTCCACGCATCCCTGGGCGTGCGCGCCCTGTCGAACGGGCGGCGTGACATCCACTCCCATCGCTTCCGCGAGGAGGAGAAGCATTTCCGCTTCTACCGGTGGGCCCTCAGGTGGGAGCGGGGCAACCTCTGGCGGTTCCTCCGGGCCACCTGATCCGTCCGGCCCGCGCTGCTCCGCGCCGGCCATCCCGTCGTGCATGAGAGCGCCAAGACCCTTCGACACTCTCTCGGACGCCGAATGGGACCGCGTCCTCCGCGCCGCCCTCCCCCCCGGCGCCCGCTTCGCGGAGGTCTTCGTCGAGCGGCGGGTGCACCGGCATCTCAGGCGGGAGGAGGGTTCCCTCCGCTCCGTGACGGGCGCCGTCGAGGCCGGCGTCGGCGTGCGCGCCATCGCGGGCGAGGGGACGGGCTACGCCTACACCTGCGATCCCTCCCTGGACGCCCTCCTCGCGGCCGCCGGCGCGGCGGGTCGCATCGCCTCCGGCCTCGGCGGCGCAGCGGGTAGCGCGCCGTTTCGCGCGGATCGGACCCGATCGGCCGATGTCCTCGAGGAAGGGGGGGCAGGCTGGGAGCCTTCCCCCGAGGAGGTGGCGGCGAGCGCGACGTACCTGGAGGCCGTGGACCTGCATGCCCGGCGTTGCGATCCGAGGGTGACGGAAGTGAACGTGTCCCTCAGCGAGGAGAGCCGCTGCATCTCCGTTTTGAACAGCGAAGGGATGACCTCGCGCGACGATCAGATCCTTACGGGTGTCACGGCATCGGTGTACGTCCACTCCGGCGGATCGACGCAAGTCGGCCGCCACGGTGGCGGTGCCAGGCGCCGGCTCGAGGACCTCGCCTCAGGCCCTCTGCATCCCCGCGCGGTGGCCGAGGAAGCGGTCCGGAGGGCCTCGGTGCTGCTCGACGCCGTGGACGCGCCCGCGGGCGAGTGGCCCGTGGTCATCGGCAACGGCTGGGGCGGCGTCCTCCTCCACGAGGCCATAGGGCACGGGTTCGAGGCCGATTTCGTCCGGCGTGGGACATCGATCTACGCCGGCAGGATGGGTCAGAAGGTGGCTGCGGCGCTGTGCACGGTCGTGGACGACGGATCGATCGATGGGCTTCGGGGGAGCTTTCGCATCGACGACGAGGGCTCGCGCCCACGAAGGACGGTGCTGGTGGAGAAGGGTGTCCTCGCCGGGTACCTGCATGATCTCCTCTCGGCGAACGCGCTGGGGATGGAACCCACCGGCAACGGCAGGCGCCACTCCTTCCGCACGCCGCCGATCCCCCGTCAGTCGAACATCTTCATGGAGGGCGGCGACGACTCTCCCGAAGAGATCCTGCGCGCCGTTCCCCGCGGGCTCTACGCGAGAACCCTCGGCGGCGGGCAGGTGGACATCGTCAACGGCAACTTCGTCTTTCAGGTCACCGAGGGATATCTGATCGAGGACGGCCGGGTGACGGCTCCCGTCCGCGGGGCCAACCTCATCGGAACGGGACACGAGGTCCTCGGTCGGGTCACGCGGGTGGGGTCCGACTTCGCCTTCGATCCTGGGATCGGCGTGTGCGGCAAGGACGGCCAGAGCCAGCCGGTGGGCGTGGGCCAGCCCACGGTGCTCGTCGCCGCGCTGACCGTGGGAGGTACGCGCCTGTGAGCGCTCGACGAGCGGGGCGCGCACGAGCGGGGCGAGAGGGCGAGAGCCAGCCTGCGACATCCGGCAGCGGCTCCGTGCAGCCGAAGGATTTGCTTGACTGGGCCGCGGCCATCGCGGGGCAGGCCCTGGCGGCGGGCGCCGATGCCGCGGAAGCGTACCTCAGCCGATCGTGGGAGAGGGAGATCAAGGTCCGGCTGGGACGGCTGGAGCGGACGGTCGAAGCCTCCGGGACGGGGTGCGGCCTGCGGGTGGACCGCGGCGCGCGGCAGGGATTCGCCTCAACGACGGAGCTCTCCTCTGACGGGATCCGGCGCCTCGTGGAGACCGCCCTCGCCCTCGCCGCGCAGGCTCCGGAGGATCCCCATGGTGCGCTTCCGTCCCGACCGCCCGATCCGCCGCCGGTCCTGGATCTGTTCGATCCCGCCGTGCCGGAGGTTCCCTTCGAGCGCGGCGTGGAACTCGCCGCTGCGGCCGAGGAGGCCGCTCTGGCGAGCGATCCCAGGCTGACCGCGGGGGAAGGGAGCGCTTTCGTCCACTCTTGCGGCGAGATCGCGGTGGCGAACACGCGCGGCCCCATGGCCTCGTTCTCGGGCACGCGCTGCTCGCTGGCCTGCGTGCCCACGGCCGGGCAGGGGGCCGAGCGACAGCGCCAGTATTGGTACGAGGGGAGACGCTTCATCGCCGACCTCCCGCCGGCTGCGGAAGTCGGGATCCTCGCGGCCGGCCGTGCCGTGAGGATGCTCGGCGCGAGGCCGCTGCCGGCGGGCCGTGCCCGGGTCATCCTCGATCCGCTGGAGGCGGCGCGCTTCTGGTCCTCGTTGGTCCCCGCGCTCCTGGGGGACGCGGCGCGCAGGGGGGTTTCGTTTCTCAGCAGTGAGCTCGGGCGGCAGGTGGCCTCGAGTGTCGTTACGCTTGTGGAGGACCCGCACGTGCCGCGCGCACCGGGTTCCCGGCCCATCGATGGCGAGGGGTGGCCTACGTCGCGGCGGACGATCCTGGATCGCGGCGTTCTGCACTCGTTTCTGTACGACACGCGGACCGCACGCCGCGCCGGGACGGTCACCACCGGGAGCGCCCAGCGGGGCTACGCGAGCCCACCTGCGCCGGGGGCTCACGCCCTGAGGCTGGCTCCGGGGGATCTCCCGCCCGAGCGGATTCTGGCGGAGGCCGGGAGTGGGCTCTACGTCACCCACCTCATCGGATTCGGAGTCAACATTGTGACGGGCGACTACTCGCGCGGCGCCAACGGTTGGTGGTTCGAGCGGGGGGAGTTCGCCCACCCGGTTCAGGAGGTGACGCTCTCTGGCAACCTGCGGGACATGCTTCGAGGCGTCGCCCTGATCGGCAACGACCTCGTGTTCCGGGCGGCCACCAACTCGCCGACGATCCTGATCGAGGGGATGGTCGTTTCCGGCGGCGGAAGGTAGGAGAGCCTGTTCCTGGACAGGTCCGGGAGCGGCTTGTATTCTTGAGAATTGGCGCCAGGAGGCCTCATGCACACCGTCCGTACATCGTCCCGCGCGCCCTCGTGCCGGCGCGCGGGGCCGGTCACCGTCCTTCCAGCGTGCGTGCTGCTGGCCGCTGCGGCCGCGGCCTCCCTCGCGCCGGCGGCGCCGCAAGGGCCCGGGCCCGCGGCCCCCGTGGGCGTGTCGGAACTGGTGGCCCGCGCCGACGAGGAAGTCAAGGCCGGACGCATCTTCGACGCCATCACCACTCTCGGCAAGGCCGCGGAGGCGGCTCCCGATCGCGCCGACATCAGGCTCCGACTGGCAGGTCTGATGAAGCAGCGGGGGATGTGGATCCGCAGCGCGGAGCAGTACCGTGCGGTCCTCGGGGCCGACCCGGGAAACATTCAGGCGCGCATCGGCTACGGGGAGCTTCTGCTGGCGGAGTACCAGTTCCGCCCGGCGGCCGAGGAGTTCCAGAGGGTTCTCGATGCCAAGGCCGAACCCATGCAGCGCGACCGGTCCCTCGTCGGCCTGGGCAACGCCCAGTTCGGCCTCGGCGCCTACCGCGATGCCCTGGACACGTACCGAATCCTGCTGGCGCGCAAGCCCGACGAGCCGACCGCGCTGGCCTTCTCCAGCATAGCTTTGAGGAAAATCGGCGATCTGGACGCCGCCATCGCGGGCTGGAGGCGATTCCTGGCGAGGCAGCCCGACGTGGCGTCCGTGAAGATCCATCTGATGGAGGCGGAGGAGTTCCGTGCGGACATCGTCCGCCAGAAGGCGGCGGCCGCCTCGGAGCCCCGCAACGCCGCTGCCCAGGCCAGACTCGGAGATCTCTTGCGTGAGCGCCCCGACATGGACGGGGCGGTCGCGGCCTATCGGGCGGCGGTGAACCTGACGCCGGATCCACGGTATCGTTTCAAACTGGCCGTGAGCCTCCGGGAGGCCGAACGATACGGCGAGGCGGCGACGGAGTTCCGCGCCCTCGCGACGGACGGGGTCTTCGGAGCGCTTGCATCTCAAAACCTCGCCTACTGCGCGCGCCGCGTCGGCGACGGGGCGCTCGAGGCAGCGGCATGGCGCATGGCGCTCGAGGCGAGCCCTCGAGACACCTACGCCTTCCGCCGGTACCTGGAGGCGCTTTTCCGCGCGGGCGGCACCGGGATCCAGGAAGAGGCCGCGTTCCTGGCGAAGGCTGCGAAGGAGCGGCCGAACGATCCCCTGCCCCGGACCCAGTACGCCGCGCTCGCCCGGTTCATGGGGCTCGAGGATGAGGCGATGCTGGCGCTCCTCGAAGCGCTGACCCTCGAACCCAACGACCCCTACGCCCAGGCCGATCTGCGGGCGGCGCTGACCCGGCAGCCCGAAGCCGCCGGAAAAATCCTCGACGAGATCCGCAAGTTGGAGCCGACGACGGACCCCGGTGTGACCGCGCTGCGGAAGGCCGCAGTCCTCATGTCGGCGGGGAGGCCGAAAGAGGCGGAGCCCTTGCTCGCCCAGCTGACCCTGGCACGCCCCGCCGACGCGCGGGCGGCCGTGGCGCTGGTCTTATGCCATCGCGCCATGGGCGCGCCCGCAGAGCAGCTGGTGGAGGAGCTTCGCCGGGCGCGCGATCTCGATCCGGGCTACATCTACGGCCGGCTCGACCTGGCCAGGACGCTCCTGGCGCTGTCGCGCTTCGAGGAGGCGGCCGCGGAGGCGGAAACGGCCCTGGGGATCGCGCCTGACAATGTGCACGCCCTGATGATCGCGGGCTCGTCTCTCAGGAGCGCCGGCGGAACCGCCAACCTCGAGAGGGCCTACGTCGCGCTGCGGCGGGCGGTGGAAGTCGACCCGATGGATACCAGCGGCGCGGCCCGCTTCCTCCTGTCGAAGGTCGCCTGGGAGATCGGGAAGGAGGAGGAAGCGCGCGCGGCCCTGAAGGGGGAACTGCCGACCGAGCCTGAAGAGATGTACCGTCTCGCATGGGAGTTCGTGCGGGACAACTACGTCGATCGCACGTTCAACGGACAGGACTGGAATCGATGGCGTGACCCGTTCGCCGGGAAGCTCGAGACGGTGCCCGACGCCCTCGGTGCCATCGCGCGCATGCTGGCCAGCCTGGACAACCGCGACACGCGGCTCCGCAGCGCGGACCAGACCATCAACTTCTTCTTTACGCCGCGCAGCACACGAGTCCAGCGCGACGCCATCGGGCGCACCGCGGTGGGCAGCCGTACGGTGGCGACCTCGACACTCGAGGGGAACGTGGGGTACGTCACCGTGAGCAACATGACCGATCCGAAGCTGATAGGCGATGTCAAGGAAGCCCTCAGCGGCATGAAAGAGCACGAGGCGGTCATCCTTGACCTGCGGGGCAACCCGGGAGGCGCTCAGCGCGACGTCGAACAGGTCACATCGATGTTGGTTCCGCCGGGGTCCCCCACGGGGAGCATCGTGACGCCCTCGGGAACCCTGCCCACCGCCAGCCGCAGCGACGAGCCGCCCATCATTCCCGACAAGCCTGTGGTGGTGTTGGTGGACCGCAACACAGGATCCTCCGCCGAGGCGCTCGCGGGGGCCCTCAAGGAATCCAGGCGCGTGATCATCGTCGGGGAGCCTACCTACGGCAAGGCGGGCATCCAGGTGCCGCGGCTCCTGCCAGGCGGAACGACCGTCCTTGTGGCCACCGCCGAGACGGCCGACATCGCCGGCAAGGCTTACACCGGCGTCGGGGTCGTCCCGGACGTCGCGGTGGAGGGCGCGATGCCCGCCGGGGAGCCGGGCGAGGACGCGGCCATCGCGAAGGCGAAGGAGATCCTCATCAAGCTTCGCGATCGGCGAGGCCCTCCGAAGAAGGCACCCGCGCCGTGACCTCGGCCTCGAGGATCAAGGCGCTGGTCGCCGTGCCGATCCTCGGCGCCGCCCTGATCGCCATCGGGCTGGCCGCCTACCTGCCCGCTGCTGAAGCACCGCCGTATCTCAACGAGGGGGCGGCTCTGGCGGCTCTCGCGGAGGCCACGCCCGCGGCCGCTCTCGGCTACCAGGAGCATCCCGACGAGTCGAGGCCACTCGCGAACGTCGTTCGGCACTGGCTCCTCGCGGGCACGGATCGGGTCGCATCCATCCGTGTCGCCTCGGCGATCCTGCACGCGCTTTCGGCCTTGCTCGTCCTGCTTCTGGTCCGGGCGCTCCTGCCGCGCGATGCCGCGGCACCGGGAGGCAGCCTCATCGCGCCGGTGGCGGGCGCGCTGATCTTCCTCATGCACCCGGTCGCGACTGAAGCTCTCCTGGCTCACGGCGCGTTCCCTCTCGTCCTGGGGACGTTCCTGTCCACGTTCTCGCTTCTTCTCGCCGCCCGCGCCGGTTCCGGCGACCTGCCGGTCCGGCCGTTCGCCCCCGCGGCCCTGTACCTGGGGGCGCTCTTCTGCGACTCTTCGCTGTGGCCCGTCGCCTTCGCGGCCGCCGCGTTCTCGCGGCCCGCGAACGTGGCGGAGAACCGGGACGCCCTCCGGAGCTTCCTGCGCCGCCTCTTCCCCTACGCATTGAGTCTGACGCTCTTCTACCTTTGCTGGTCGATCCGGAGATGGCCCTCCTTCAATCTTCTCGGCTTCCTTCGGCCCTGGGGGACCCTCGCGGGGATAGCCTCCCAGTCCGCGACACTCTTCAGAGAGATCGGACTCCTGCTCGTGCCGCTGGGGTTGAGCGCGGACCACGGCGAAGTCGCCTACATCGGATCCTGGAACTCGCGGGCGATCGCAGGGGCGGTCTTGATGACCGTCCTGCTGGGCGCGGGCTTCATCGCCCTGCGGCGGAGGGCTCTCCCTCGCGCCGCGTTGGGGCTCTATGCCCTGCTCCACGTCCACTTCCTGATAGCGCCGCCCGAGGAGCCGATCGCGGAGCGACGCCTCTATGCCCTCCTGCTCGCGCCCGCCCTCGCAGGGGCAGCCGCGGCGTTCGCGCTGGAGCGCCGCGCTGGGACAAGGGTCGCCTTCGCGGGAGCGGGGCTCGTGGTGGTGCTGCTCGGCCACCTCACCCTGGATCGGGTGTACCTCTGGCGGGATCCGACAGCGCTCTGGGAGTCTGCGGCGCGGGTGAATCCGGCGAGCCCGCGCCCCCACCTCGCGCTCGCAAACCTCCGCCTCGCCCGCGGAGAGAACGACCTGGCTCTCCCCCTGTTCGAGGCCGCTCTGGCGCGGGCGCCCCACAGTGCGCCCATCCAGAACGCCATCGCCGAGACCTACCTCCGCAAGGGGGACTACGAGCGCGCTATCCAGGAGGCCGAGAAGGCCCGGGCTCTCGATCCCCGCTGCTTCCAGGCGCACATCACGGCGGGGACCGGCTACATGATGACCAACCAGCCGCGGCAGGCGTTCCTGGCCTTCAATGCAGCGCTCCTCCAGCGTCCCGACGATCCATCGGCGCTCTACAGCATGGGAGCGCTCTTCTTCGACCAGAACCGGTTCGCCAAGGCGGCCGAGCTTCTCCAGCGGGCGGCTCAGGGACGCCCCCGCGATCCCGAAATCCTCTTCCGCCTGGGGATGAGCCGGCTGAACACCGGCGACTTCGCCGGCGCCGCGGAGGCCATGCGCGCCTGCCTGGCCGAATCGCCGGCGCGCCTGGATGCGCAGATCAATCTGGGGACCATCCTCACCCAGACAAGGCACTACGAGGAGGCCGCCCAGATCCTGCGCGCGGTCGTCACGGGGCAGCCCGGCAACGCCAAGGCGCTCAACGGCCTCGGCGTCCTGGCGTCGGCGAAGGGGCAGCCGGAGCAGGCAAAGGATTATTTCGAGCAGGCCGTGGCGTCCGATCCGAACTATCTGATGGCCGTCTACAACCTGGCCGGGGCGTACGAGAGGCTGGGCGACAGGGCCCGGGCCATTGAGACCTACCGCTCCTTCCTGGATAGATGGACCGGGGCGCTGGATGCCGCCGAGGACGCGAGGATCCGTCTCGCCAGGCTCGAGACGGCCTCCTCGCCCTGAAGCACCACCTCGCTACTTGGCGGCCGGCCGGCTCCCCTCCGCGCCGAGGGCTTCGTCGATCATCTTCTTGATGGTGTCGAAGTCCCTTCTGGGGA
>CAYNUH010000075.1:0-17304 GCA_964400605.1 uncultured Acidobacteriota bacterium
CGGGTGAAACAATGGCCGCGGCACTTCCCGCCCCCTGAAAGGATCCCCTCCATGGGCGCCGCGACCGAGCTCCTGTACGAGACCGACGCCTACCTGCGCCACTTCGAGGCGCGCGTGGCGGCCGTCGAGGGTCAGATGGTCTCCCTGGAGCGGACGGCTTTCTATCCGGGAGGCGGCGGCCAGCCGTTCGACAAGGGGGCGCTCATCCACAGCGGCACCGTGCTCGCGGTCACGGAGGTCCGCAGGCGCGACGGCGTCGTCTGGCACACGCTGCTGGGGCCCGTCCCGGCCACGGGAGCGCGCGTCCTCGGCCACCTCGACTGGCAGCGCCGCTACGCTCTCATGCGCACCCACACCGCGCTGCACATCCTCAGCGGCGTGGTGTGGCGGGACTACCGCAAGCAGGTGACGGGCGGCGACATGAAGCCGCTGGCGGGGCGGCTGGACTTCGAGTTCGAGGTGCTGTCGATCGAGATCGCCAACACCATCGAGAGACGGATCAACGAGGAAGTCGCGGCCGCCCGCCCCGTCCGCGTGGCGATCCTGCCCCGCGAGGAGGCGTTCCGCATCCCCGACCTCATCCGCACCAAGGTGAACCTCCTGCCCGAGGGGATCGAGGAGGTTCGGACGGTGGAGATCGTGGGGCTCGATCTCCAGGCCGACGGTGGAACGCACGTCGCCGCGACAAACGAGGTCGGGCCCCTCAGGCTCGTGGGCCACGAGAGCAAGGGGCGCGTGAACAAGCGCCTGCGGATCGAGCTGGGACCCAACCCCGGCGGCGCTACAGCGCCTGGTCGGTGAGGTAGCGCAGGATCCCCCGAATGGAGACCACGCCGACGGGCCTCCCGTCGCGCACGATGGGGATGTGGCGCAGCCCCCGCACCGCCATGAGGTGGATCGCGTAGGAGAGCGGGTCGTCCTCCCCGAGCGTGTGCGGGTCGGCCGTCATCACCGCCCCCACCGGTATCTTCTCCAGATCGACGCTGCGGCCCGCGAGCTTCAGCAGCACGTCCCGCTCCGTGAACATGCCGGCCAGGCGGGGGCCGTCCACCACGAGGACGCTCCCGTGGCGCCTCTCCTTCATGAGCCGGATCGCCTCCGAGGCCGAGGCGCCGGAGGCGACCAGGATGGGCGCGGCGGGCGGCACGGCGCTCAGCGGGTCGGAGAAGATCCGCTCCTGCATCCCTCCCCTCGACTGCGGCATCCCCGCGTCGAGGAGATCGTGGCCGCACGCCTCGCAGATCTCCGCCCCAGCCACGTTCTCGAGCTCGCACCCCGGGCAGCGCATGCCGCTTCCTACCCCCCCTCCGCCCGCCGCGCCGTCTGGTGCAGCCTCGGCGGCAGGTTCAGCACTTCGGCCGGAAAGTGCTCGGCGATGTAGACGAGGACGTCCCTGGCCGAGAGCAGCCCGGCCCCCAGGCCGCCGCCGTCCACGAGAGGGATGTGCCGGTACCCCTCCTCCGTCATCAGCCGGATCGCGTCGGCCACGAGGTCGTCCAGCCTCAAGGCCCTCGGGTTGGGGGTCATGACGCCGTCGATGGGCGCGGTGTAGTCCACGGCCCCCAGCGTGAGCCGGTCGACGACGTCTCGCTCCGTGAAGATGCCGACGACGCTGCGGCCGTCGCACACGAGCACACAGGGCCGGCGGCGCGCCTGCATGGCCTCGACGGCCTCGCGCAGGGTGGCCCCCTTCTGGACGATAAGCGGCTCGGGGAGAGTCAGATCCTTGATGAGGAGCGTGCGGAGGGTTTCTTCGACGGCCCTGGCCATGGCGGCATCTCCTTGCGGCCCGTTCGGCCCGGTGCGCGGTCTCGCCGTTCGCGAGGCATTATATACCCCGCCGGTCCAGCCGGGGCCTCGACCCCGCTCGGCGCGGCCTGCCGGCCCTCGATTGACAGATGTCCCGCCGCGGTCGATAGTTGAGTCCGTGGCAGGCTACGCCCTCGTCGTGGATTCGGACCCTTCACGGGCTTCCCTCTACGGCGAGCTCGCAGCCGCCGAAGGCCTCGAGCCCCACCTCGCCAGCGACGGCGCGCAGGCCGGCGAGGTGCTGCGCCAGCGGGGCGCCCCGGCGCTGCTCATCGCCGATCTGGCGCTTCCCCGCACCGACGGGTTCGCCTTGCTGCGCGAGCTACGCCGTACCGTCCCCCCCGAAGAGTCGCCGGCCGTCGTGGTGTCCGCGTTCCCCGAGCTGCGGGGCGCCGCCGAGACGCTCCGGGGCCACCTCGGTATCAAGGCGATCCTTCCGAGGACCGCCACCGTCGAGCTGCTGCACCGCGCCATCAAGCGGGCGCTGCGGGGATTGACAACCCTCGACCTGGATCCTGCGGGGACGGCGGTCGAGGCGGCCCGCCGGGAGACGGCCCGCCTCGAGAGCATCGCCGCCATGGGCCTGGTCGACAACGCCCCTCCGGAGGAGGTCCTCCAGGCCCTCGTGAAGGACACCGCCGAAGCCTTCAAGGTCCCCGTGGCGCTGGTCTCCCTGGTCCTCGAGGAACGGCAGTGGTTCAAGGCGTATTTCGGCCTGGGCGCCGATCTCGTGGCCGAGCGCGGCACCCCGCGGGACTGGTCTTTCTGCCGCCACGTGGTCGAGGGGCGCGAACCGCTGGTGGTCCCCGACGCGGCCACGCACCCCTTCTTCTCCGCGAACCCCCTCGTCAAGGCGGGGGTGCTGGGCAGCTACGCCGGCGCGCCCCTGATCACGGCGCAGGGAGACGTGCTGGGGAGCCTGTGCATCATCGACTCGCGCCCGCTCGGCATCGGCGCCCGGGAAGTCGAGGCGCTGGTGCGCCGGGCGCGGCGCGTGACGGGCGAACTGGAGCTGCGCGGGGCGTCCTGGCGCCGGAGGATGAGCGTGGCCCCGCCCGGCACGTTTGTCTTCTTCCCCGGCGGGCGGCCGCAGAGCATGCAGGACACGCTGGCCCTCCTCGATGCGGTCCTCGCCAACATGGAAGACGGCGTCCTCCTGACGGACGCGGCCCGGCGGATCGTCTTTGCCAACAGGGCCCTAGCCGAGCTGACGGAGATCTCCGCCGACCTCGCTATCGGCATGTCACGCGACGAGTTCGTGGGCGTGCTCGCCGGGCATTGCCGGGACAAGACGGAGTTCATGCGCAAGATGGGGGTCGATCCCTCGGGCCCGTTCGCGGCGCGCGAGGATTTCGAGGTGCTGCGGCCGAGGCGACGCGTGCTCCTGTGGATCGCCAAGCCCGTGGCCTTCGCCAACGGAGTGGGGCAGCTCGAGACCTTCGCGGACATCACCGCCGAGGCCGACCTCTTCGCCGAGCGCGAGCGGTTGTCCCTCTCCGACCCTCTGACGGGAATGCTGAACCGGCGCGGAGGGGAGGAGGCCATCGCGCGGGAGGTCGCCCGCGCGCGCCGATCCAAAGGCCCGCTCAGCTTCGTGCTCTTCGACATCGACGGCCTGAAGGGCGTGAACGAGGCGCACGGCCACGCCGCAGGCGACGAGGTGCTGCGGCTGGTTAGCCGGATCCTCGACGGGGCCTTCCGTGGGACCGACTTCGCCGTGCGCTACGGTGGTGAGGAGTTTCTCGCCGTGCTTCCGGGCGCCGCCCTCCAAGGAGCCCTCCTCCTCGCCGACCGCGTCCGCACGGCCGTGCAGGAGGGGACGCGGAACGCCGGCCCGCGCGTCACCGTGTCGGCCGGAGCCGCGGAACTCCTCGGCGAGGAAGACGCCGCCGCCGTCATCGCGCGCGCGAGCGCCAACCTGCGCGAGGTCAAGTCCGCCGGCCGGAACCGCGTCAACTGACCGGCGGCCCCGAGGGCGCCAGCAGCAGCAGACGCACCGCCTCGATGGTGGCGTTCCTGTCCTCGCCGGTGCCCTCGTCCCAGAAGTCGTCCAGAAACTCGAGCCTCAGGATCACCAACGCATCGCCGGCCACCGCGAAGCGGAGCACGTCGTCCCGCATCCCGGAAGTGAGTTCGACGATTTTCTCCGCGAGGACCGCCGCGCCGCCGCCCTCAGAAGACCCCAGCACGGAGGCCTTCAGCTTCCCGTACTCTCCCCGGGCCCGCGTGCCGCTCGAGCGCCAGGAAAAGACGTAGGTGCCGGCGGCGACGAGGAAGCCGGGGCTGGTGATGGGCCCCGCGTCCAGCAGCTCCATCATGCCCGCGGCGTCTATGGGATGGGGACGCTCGCCGAGCATCTCGGCGGGACGGACGGCCCCGACGCAGGGGCCGGATCCGTCGTCGCCCCCGGGGATGGGCTCCAGGATCTGCACCGCCGGGTTCTCGGAGAGGACGTCCACGCTGAGCGGTTCGCGCCCGACGGTCTTCACGGTGGAGAAGCGCCGGGCCAGAGGAAGGGCGTTCATCACCTCCGCGAGCGCGGCGTTGCCCTTGTGGTAGGCGCCGTACGTCCGGCCGGCGACCACCATGGAGTACCCTCCAGCGTCACAGATCAGGTCGAAGGTGGGACGCACGGCGTGGGGCACCCCCAGCCTCTCGAGGTCCTCGCCGTGGATGTGCAGCTCCTCGGCGATCCCGATCTTGGCCTTCCTCGATCCGCCCGCCCGCGCGAGGGCGGCCACCTCCGTCATGGCCGCCGTGCGCGTCTCCGGATCGGCCCGGGCGGACCACCCGTATTCGGCCGCTTCCGCAAGACGCTGCGCGAGGGACCCACCCACGAGAAGCAGAAAGACCGTAACCGCCGCCTTCCGCGCCGTCCTCCGCCCCTCGGTGAGGAGGATCGCCCAGCGATAGAGGAGCACGCCTCCCACGGCGAAGGCCACGGCCGCGAAGGGGTAAAGGGGCACGAAGTTGCGCTCGAACGGCACCCGGGTCCTCGACATGAGGCAGAGGTATGCGATCGGGAAGGTCAGAAGGACCCATCCGGCCGTTCTCGAGACCAGGACGGCCGTCCCGAGCGCCGCGAGGACGGATCCGGCGATCCCGAGGTTGGCAGCAAGGGATCCGATCTGAAGAGAGATCTGCTCCATCCCAGGCTCGACTCTGTCCACGGGGTTGCCAACGGAGCCGAGCAGGGTGTAGACGCGGACCTCCTTCCCCGCGGACATCAGGAACGAGCGCAGATCCAGAAGCGCGTACGGCGTCCCCACGAAGAATGCGGCCGCGGGGACGAGTACCACCGCGGCCCAGAGCCAGGGCCGGTAGCCGGGGCCGCGCGGCAGCGCGACGCTCGCCCAAGCCAGAAGCGGCATCGCGAGGCACACGGCCGCGTTGTACTTCGTCGAGGCCGCCAGCCCCGCCGTGGCGAGCGCGAAAACGAGGTACGCCGGCCGCCGTCGCTCGATGTACAGCACGGAGAGGAGGGCCGACGCCATGACGAGGAAAGTGACCGGGACGGCGGGCGCGACGAGCGCGGAGTGGCGGACGTGGATCGTGAGCCCCGCGAGGAGGGCGGCGGCGAGGAGGGCGCCCCACGGTCCGGCGAACCTCCGCGCGAGGGCGTAGGCCAGCGCCACCGAGACGGCGCCGATCAGCGCCACGGCATACCGATCCCAGAGATAGAACGAAGGGTGCGAAATCCCCCACAGCCACCCGGTTTCGTAGTGGGTCTTGATGTCGCCCAGGCCCGTGAGCGAGGCCCCCGCACCGGCCGGCTGTCCCATGAGGGTGAAGTAGTGCAGGATGTCCACGAGGACGTGCATGTAGACCGTCACGGATCCGTACGTGAAGAAGTGGGGGTTGAGGTCCCCGGTCTTCATGATCCGAAGCGCCGTGTCCGCCGTGTACGGCTCGTCCCACGTGTGGATGTACGGAAGGCCCTCGTGGCAGCGCAGCAGGCGCACCGCCGCCGCGAAGACGACCAGGAGGATCAGGATCAGGCGGACCGCCGCCGGGGCGGCTTCATCGAAGGGCTCGCCGGCGCGCGTCCCGAGGAAGGCCGTCCTGAGGGTGGCCGCGCCCCTCAGCATCCTCGGAGGCCTGAAGCGGCCGCGCGGCGGCGAGCGGGGGTCATTGTCCCGTTCGCCCCGGCGCCGTCCCGCCGGAGGCCCCGTCCAGCAGCACCTCGAACCGCACGGGATCCGTGGTGGGACGCTCGCAGGCGTAGTTGCGGCACACGTACGCCGTGGTCTTCCCGTCCTGCATGATCTGATCCTTTGCGAACGGGACCAGCGCCCGCAGGGCCGCGCCCGCCGATCCGGGCTCGTGAAGCGCCACCACCGCGTCGGGCAGGAACCGGCGCCGGAGAGCCCGCAGCATCATCCTCGTCGCCGGCGCTTCGCGCTCGCCGCTGACGACGATCTCCCGCGTCGGCCCCACGGAGAAATCCAGCGCCATCAGGAAGTACGGGAAGCCGGCAGGATAGCGCTCCACGTCGGAGGAGAAAGCCCGAAGGATTTCCCTCCCCTTCGACTCGAGGTCGCGGTCCATGGTAAGCCTGCCCAGTTTCAGCAGCCAGGCCGCGGCGACGGAGTTCCCCGAGGGGACGGCGCCGTCGTAGACCTCCTTGGTGGGCAGGATGAGCCGTTCGCCGTCGCGCCCCACCAGCGTCATCGCGCCGTCCGCATCGTCGCGGAAGAGGTGCGCCATCTCCCGCGCCAGAACCTGCGACTCCCGGAGCCAGCGCGGCTCGAACGTGGCCTCGTAGAGATCGAGGAGCCCCATCCCGAAGAAAGCGTAGTCGTCGAGGAAGGCGAGACCCGCCGCCTCGCCGTCGCGGTACCGGTGCAGGAGCCGGCCGTCCTTCCGCAGTGTGGAGAGCACGAAGTCGGCCGCGCGCGCCGCCGCCCCGGTGTAGCGGGGCTCCTCCAGCACGGCGCCTCCGTAAGCGAGCGCCGAGATCATCAGCCCGTTCCAGTCGGTGAGGACCTTGTCGTCCCGGTGCGGCCGGACGCGGCGGCCTCGTGCCACGAACAGCTTGGCCTTCCCCTCGGCGAGGATCTTCTTCAGTTCCGTCTCGGAGATCGACAGCGCCCGGGCCACGTCGGCGGCGCCGCGTGCGACGTGGAGGATGCTCGCGGCGTGCTCAAAGTTGCCCGCGTCCGTGACGCCGAAGTGGGCGCAGAAAGCGCGCCCCTCCTCGGAACCGATGAGGTTCCGGATCTCCTCCGGCCGCCAGACGTAGAACTTGCCCTCCTCCCCCTCGCTGTCGGCGTCCTCCGCGGAGTGGAACCCGCCTCTCGGGTCCACGAGGTCGCGCATCACGTACTCGAAGATCTCGCGGGCCACCTCGGCGTACGCTTCGCGTCCGGTCACCTGGTGCGCTTCCAGGTACGCCCTGGCCATCAGCGCCTGATCGTAGAGCATCTTCTCGAAGTGCGGGACGAGCCACTGGGAGTCGGTCGAGTAGCGGTGGAAGCCGCCGCCCAGGTGATCGTGGAGGCCGCCGGCCGCCATCGCGTCGAGCGTGTGGGTGACCATGGCGAGGCCCTCGGGATCCTCGCGGCGGCGCATCTGCCGCAGCAGGAAGGAGATCTCGTGGGCGCGCGGGAATTTCGGCGCTTGGGAGAAGCCGCCGTACGCGGTGTCGTAGTGTGATTTGAAGAGGTCGTATCCCTTCTTCAGTGTGTCCGGCCCCAGGACGCTTGGGCTCTGCGCGGGCTCGCGCCGGATCGCCTCCATGATCTGGGCGCCGCTCGCCCCGAGCTTGTCTCGCTGCGCCGTCCACGCCTCCCGGATGCGCCGCAGCAGCGTCAGGAAACCGGGGCGGCCGTAGCGATCGTCGGGCGGGAAGTAGGTGCCGCCGTAGAAGGGCCGGCCGTCGTGGTTGAGGAAAACGCTCAGCGGCCAGCCCCCGCTGCCCGTCATCGCCTGGACGGCGGACATGTAGATGGCGTCCACGTCGGGGCGCTCCTCTCGATCCACCTTGATGGCGACGAAGTTCTCGTTGAGGTACGCCGCCACCTCGTCGCTCTCGAACGATTCGCGCTCCATCACGTGGCACCAGTGGCAGGTGGAGTAGCCGATGGAGAGGAAGACAGGCACGTCCCGATCCTTCGCCGACCGGAACGCTTCGTCCCCCCACGGATACCAGTCCACGGGGTTGTTGGCGTGCTGCAGCAGGTACGGGGACTTTTCCTTCGCGAGGCGATTGGGGCGGCGGCCCTTCGCGCCGTGTGTCTCCTCGGTCGTGCTCACGGGGGTGATCTCCGCGGCTCGCGTCATTCCGATCGCGGCACTCGGGCCGGTCGGCAAGACGGCGTGGCCGGTCATAAGCAGGAGGACGAGGGCTCCTCCGGATCTCGCGGACGCGTGCGGATTCAAGGGGCGTGTCCGTCGCGCTTCAGGATGGCCGGATGCAGCCGGCTCCCCCACCATACCGCGCCGGTCGGACGGGATCAAAGAAGGCGGGGCGGGGTAATTGGGGAAGTTCTACCGGAACGAGAAGGTCAGGAGACGGCAGGCTTCGCCGAAACGGTGGGTGAGGTCCGCGCGGCCACTCCCGCCCATGTTCAGGATCGCGTACCGGTAGCTCTCGACGCCCCTCTGATCCGACAGCCGCCGGCCGATCCTGCCGTAGATCCGGATGCGCGTGCCGGGGAAGAGACTCTTGACCGCCCCGATCTGCGCGGCGTCCGGGAGGCGCGCGATGCGGGCATCTTCGAACTTCCGCAGCACGAAGCTCGCTGCCGCCGCGTGCGCTCCCCCGCCTGTTTGGAGTCTCGGCCGCTCGCCCACGGCGAGGGAAAGGAGGATGTCGTACGAGTTCACACCGTCCACCTTCTCGTACAGATCGGCGAACTGGTAGGCCATCCTCGGGTTGAGCTCGAGGACATGGATCCGGTCCGTCTCTTCCCCGTAGAACATCTCGACATTGAACAGACAGTCGTCCAGCCCGATCCGCTCGACGAGCGCCGCGGCGATCCCGGCCATCCTCCGCTTCACGGCGTCGTCGAGCCGGGATGGGTAGTCGAACCGGGAGAAGGAATCCGTGCCGGGGTACATCATGGAGTCCACGACGCCGACGACCTCCATCCGGCGGCCGCACACGAACCCCTCCAGCGTCACCAGCGTGCCCTCCAGGACCTCCTCGCCGATGAAGAAGTTCGCGTCGAGAGGAAGCCGCGTGTATTGGGCCATGAGGCGGTTGAAGGGTCGCATGAGGTTCCGCGCGATGGCCCGCTCCATGAGCGAGAACCTGAGGTGATCGCGCAGCGAATCGAACGATTCCACGCGCCGGGCCAGGACGGAGCAGGTTCCCCGGACGGGCTTCACGAACATGGGGAACTCCAGATCGGGAGGGGTGCTGCCCAGCGAGAACGGATCGATCAACGTGAAGGCCGCCGTGGACTCCGGGACGACCTCGCGCTGCACCCGGCGGCAGTAGTACTTGTGCAGTGCGAGCAACAGAGCCTCGGGCGCCGGGCCCGGCAGGTGGAGCGAGCGCGCGAGCGCCGCCGCGACGACGCAGGCGAGGTACTCGTCGGTGCCCACGACGCCGTCGATCCCGAGTTCCGCGCCCTCGGAAGCCGCCCTGTCGATGAGGCGCAGCACGTCGAAGCGCCTGAATGCCTGGCGGAGCCCGATGGTCTCGGGGAAGCGGATCCACCCGTCCCGCATCACGGTGAACTCATACCGACCCGATAAGCGAGGCGCGGCCAGTTCTTCCTCATCCCAGACGTTCGGGCTGACCAGCAGGATCCTCCTCACCGGTTTCTCAACCGGACCTCGCCGCCCTCGGATTCTCCGTACCGGCGGTCACGGCGCCATCGGCGTTCCGGCATCGCCGCCTTGTACGCTCTCCGGGGGGGCGGGTTTCAGGACCCTCAGTCGCAGCAGCGCCCACTCCACGGCGCAGGCCACGGCGGGCGCGCTCAGCGCCACCAGCGGCATCAGGAACCTGTTCCCCTGGTGGCTCGTCGGCCACCAGCGATAACGGCTGAACAGGAGGAAGAGGAACTCCCCGATCACGAAGCACAGCAGAGCCTGGTCTCGGCCCCTGCGGAGCCAGAGTCCAAATCCGGGCAGGGCGATGAGGAGGATCGGGGCGGTGAAGAGAAGTCCTTTCTCCCGGTCCACGATCTGCCCGATCATCCCGTCCCAGAGAGAGTTGTCGAAGTCGGCGACGTGCGAGTGCAGCACGACGCGCCCGCCTTCCATTGTCATGATGCGCGCGTAGGGGCTCACGAGAGGCGATCCGAACATCCGGTCGTTGAGCGCCGCCTGCGCCAGCAGGGGCAGCAGCGCCGCCGCCGCGAAGAGAGCGGCCCCCCTCGCCCTGCCCTTCCAGGCGGCGTAGGCGAACAGCACCGGCAGGAGGAAGAGGTTGGAGGTCCGCGCTAGGGCGGCGAGGCCCGAGCACGCGCCGGCCGCCCCCGGGCGCGAGTGGAACGTCGCAAGCACGCTCAGGGCGAGCCAGAGGCAGGCGAAGAGATCGGGCGAGTAGTTGTAGTCGTAGAGGATGAGGAAGGACCCGAAGATGGTCGAGAGCGATCCGGCCGCCGCCGCGGCCGGGCGCGCGGCCAGCCGGGCGATCTCGTACAGCGTGACGCCCACCACGACCAGGACGATGAGGTTGAAGACGAGAAACGCGTCCATTCCCAGAAGGGGCAGGAGCGGCAGCGTGAGGACCGGCATGAGGACCGGGTGCTTGGGGTACCACTCGCCGCGCTCGCCGAGCGAGATCTGCCGCTGATGCAGGCCGATCCCTCCGCGGAGCTGATCTCGGAGGTCGAGATCGCCGTCCACCAGCAACGAGATCGCGGCCTGTGCGTAGTAGGGGCAGTCGCCGATGAGGAAGGTGTACGGCTCGTAGAGGAACGCGATCCGCGCGCCGGAGACGGCCAGCAGGATCGCCGCGATCGCGCCCCACGCCACGTACCGCTCCCGCCGCCGCGCGGTCATCTCACGCAGCATGTCACCGGCGCGCGGGCGCGGGCAAGCGGCTCCTTCCCCGAGCCGGCGGGGGACTCGCTTCTTCGCAAGGGGATCGGAGCTCTACGCGCGTGCCTTGCGGCGCAGTGCGGGCAGGCCCCCGGCGCCGGCCGCCCGCTACCGCCCGGCCGCGTCCGGTCCGGTGATGCGGTAGCGGTTGAAGAGACGCCGGCCGCCTCTTCCGCCGCTCTCTTCCATGCGCTCGATGCGGTAGAGGGATCTTTCCGCCTGCTCGCTCGTCAGCCCTTCGATCTTGAAGAGCGCGAAGGGCGCCGCCTCGTCCGCCGTCTCGCCGGGAGGCGGCCCGAAGACGCTCGTCTCGAAGACGATCGTCCCGGCTCCCCGCGCGAGGGCGTAGGCCGCGATCTGCGGAAGCGAGGCCGAGGGCATCACACGCCAGCCGCGTCCGGCCCAGAAACCGAGGGCCGGATGCCAGGACATCACCGGCTCCCCCTCCGGGACCTCCTCCCGGAGGATCTCACCCATCATCCTGATTTGCGCGGCTTCGGCGCGGGCGGGATCTCCCGCCGCGAGGACCTTCAACGGCCAGAGCGACAGAGCGAGCAGCGCGGCCGTGACGGCCGCGCTCAGAACTGCGGCCAGCCGGCGCGCGTACAGGCGGCGGGAACCGTCGAAGGCCTGACGGCGAGGACCGGGATCTTCATCCGGACGTCGCGCCGCCTGCGGGCGCCGGATCCATCGCACGGCCTCGAGGAGCCCTGCGGCCGCGACCATCAGCGCGAGGGGGACGAGGTAGAGATGGTGCCTGGGCTCGATGAAGAGGAACGCGCAGACGGCGAGGCTCGGCGGCAGGAGGCTCGCGATGGAGACGTCAACGAGCCGATCACGGCGGCGCCCGCCTCGCCCGCGCCGGATCCATCTCGCCACGGCGGCGAACAGGAACGGCCACAGGGGCCACGGCACCAACACGGGCAGCAGGACCCCAGCGTAGACCTTCATGTTGTCCGCGACCCCCGCCGCCGTGAGGCCGAGGCCGCCTTCCGGCCGCGGTCCCGCCCACCCCCAATAGGAGGACGCCATCCGGTCCCCGGAAGGAGCGAGGGCGTAGTGGGCTTTCTCGAAGGCGTACGTGTCGTCGTCGCGGACCAACGCGACCACGGTGGGACGGATCAACGCCGCCGTCCCGCTCTTGCCGGTCAGGGCCCACGAGCCCGTGACGCGGTGCAGGTAGATCGGATACGGCGCGGCGACCACGACGAGGGTCACAACGGCGCAGACGGCCGCGGGCCACCGTGCGCGCTTCCGGAACATCGCGCCGGCACCCGGCTCCTCTCGGCGCTTCTTTCTCCTTGAACGCAGCGCCGCAAAGGCCACGATCGCCACGGCCGCTCCGCCGAAGAGGATCGACTCGTTTCGCGAGAGGTAGCACAGCGCGGCGCCGCCCCCGGCCGCGGCGCCCGCGAGGGCCGTCGGGCGGCGGATCGCACCCAGCAAGGCCCAGAGAGTCAGATACACAAGCAGCACATGAAGCGGCTCGTGCCCGAAGTAGAGCCGCCGCGCGTAGGGAGCCTCGACAGGCACGAAGGTCATCAGCGTGGGGCAGGTCGCCGTGAAGAGGGCAGCGATGAGGGCGGCGCGCCTGCCCAACCACCGGCGCGCCACGCCGTGGACGGGGAGCACGAGGAGCGCGCCGAGAAGGGCCGAGACGATCCGCGACGGAGCGACCATGGAGCCGAAGAGGCGATCGAGAGCGACCAGGACGAGCGCGGGCAGAGGGGGAAAGGCGATCTGGGGCAGGCCGTTCATGGCGAACCCCTCCCCTGCCCCCAGTGAGCGCGCGATGAGGAGGTAGTACGTCTCGTCGAACTCGAGGAAGTCCCCCCGGGTCGAGACGAGCGCGGACCTCACCACACAAGCGCCCGCTGTCAACCCGATAATCCACCACCCGCGCCTGCCCACGGAGACGGATGATACGGGATTGCGGGAGCGGCGTCAGCCGGCCGCGGCGCGGATCTCTCCGAGGAGATCGTCCACGTGGCGCTCTCGGGAGAGGTACGACGTGGCGCAGAAGCGGATCACGCGGCGGCCGCCCAGGAGGGACGTCGAGATCCACGCGCGGCCGCGCCGCTCGACCGTGTGCTGGATCCGCATCTGCAGCGCGTCGAGCTCGCGGTCGTCTCCTCTGAGAGCGGCGGGGACGCAGCGGAAGCACATCACGGCGAGGTTGGGCTTCGACATCGCCTCCAGGTCCTGCGAGGTCGAGACCTTGGTCGCCAGGTATCCGGCCAGGGCGATCTGCCGGTCCACGGCATCCTCGTAGCCGCGCCGCCCGTACTGCCTCAGCGACAGCCACACCTTCAGGGCGTCGAGACGGCGCGACCCCGCCACCCCGAACTGGAAGAGGTTCAGATCCTCGTGCTCCGTGAACGCGCGGTCGGAGACGTAGTGAGGGCGCACGCCGAAGGTGCGCCGCAGCGCCGCGCCGTCCCGCGTGATGATCGCGCCGGCCGCGAACGGCACGGAGAACCACTTGTGCGGGTCCAACGTCACCGAGTCGGCGCGCTCGATGCCCCTCAGAAGGGCCCGGTGGCGGCGCGACAGGAGCGCCGCCGCCCCCCACGCCGCGTCCACGTGGTACCAGAGCCCTTCCCGCGAGCAAAGTTCCGCCAGATCTTCGAGCGGATCGACGGCGCCGCTCGTGGTGGTGCCGGCGATGCCCACCACGGCGAATGGGCGCATCCCCGCGGCCCGGTCGGCCGCGATCCGCGCGCGCAGCGCGGGGACCACGATGCGCGCGCCGGCGTCGCACTCGATCAGCCGCATGCCGTCGGACCCCAGCCCCAGCATGCCGGCGATCTTGTCGAGCGAGTAGTGGGCCTGCGTGGAGACGTAGAAGACCGGCCTCCCGCCGCCGCCCGTGAGACCCCCCTTGCGGATCTCCGGGAGGCGCTCATCGAGAGCCACCTTCAGCCCCGTGTAATTGGCGAGGCTGCCGCCGCTCGTGAGCGTGCCGAAGGCTGCGGGGCCGTACCCGACCAGATCGCACAGCCAGCGGATCACCGTCTTCTCAATGTGCGATCCGGCCGGGCCGTGGCTCCAGGCCGCCATGTTCTGGTTGATGGCGGAGGCGATGGCGTCGGCAAAGACGCCGATCACGGTGGGGGTCGGGTTGAAGAGCCCGAAGTAGCGAGGCGAAGGGATGTGGAACGAGTTGGGAAGGACGTTCCTCTTCACCTCCGCCAGCAGTGCGAACGGATCGGTCCCTTCCTCGGGCAGAGGCCCCCCGAAGATCTCGTCGAGACGGTCGGGCTCGCGGGGAGAGATCGGCACCGTCTCCAGCGCGGCGTAGTATTCCGCGATGAGGTCGGCCACCTCCCGCCCGAACCTCCGGATGTCGTCCTCGCGCCACTCCATGGCGTGCAGCCTAGACCGGATCGTCCGGCAGCGACAAGGGAGGGCCAGCTGTTCCCGCAAGCCCGCCCTCATCGGATGCACCATCGCTCCCCGCGAGCAACCTCGAGCACCCCCCTCCGGCGCGGCGGGCGGGGCCGGCGTCGTGGGCTGAGAGTTCCCCGGCTCCTGCCTCCCTTGACAAAGACTTCTCGTTGGATAAGACTTCTCCATATGAAACGCGACGCCGCCACCTTCAGGAGCCGCCTTGCCGATCTCCTCACGCGCTGCCGCGAGGAGCGGGTGGCCGCCACGCCGCAGCGCCTGGCGGTTTACCGCGCGCTCCTGGAGTCGGAAGAGCACCCCACGCCCGAGGCCCTCTTCCGCAGGGTCCGAGAGGAGATGCCGTCGCTGTCTCTGGCCACCATCTACAAGGCGCTCCACGCTCTCGAGAAGCTCGGCGTCGTGCGGGAGTTGACCAGTGCGACTCACGGGCGGCGCTTCGACGCCAACGTGGAGCGGCACCATCACCTCCTGTGCACGCGCTGCCGGAAGGTCGCCGACTACTACGACAGGAGACTCGACGCTCTCAGGCCGCCGCGCCGCGTCGCGGGGTTCACCCCGCACGGCGTCAGCGTCCAGATCGTGGGTCTCTGCGGGGAGTGCTCGGCCGGCGCCAGGCGGCGGCGGAAGCGGCGCCGTGCCCCCACACCATCGCCCGCGCGAAAGGAGTCTTGACATGCATCGCAGCCCCAGCCCACTGACCGAGGAAGTCAGAAACCGGATCGCGCAGTCCCTCAACGCCTGTCTCGCGGACGGGCTCGATCTGCACGGCCAGATCAAGGTCGCGCACTGGAACATCAAGGGCCCGAGCTTCGCGGCCCTACACCCGCTCTTCGAGACGTTCGCGGTGAGCCTCGCGGCCCATAACGACACCCTCGCGGAGCGGGCGGTCACGCTCGGCGCCAAGGCGTACGGCACCTCACGCCACGTCGCGAAGACCTCCCGCCTCCCCGACTATCCTCAAGAGACAGCCCGTGACCTGGAGCACGTGAAGCTTCTCGCGGAGCGCATCGAGACCTACCTCTCCGGCCTCCGCGAGGCGCGCGAGGTGGCCGAGAAGCACGGTGACACCGACACGCACGACCTCGCGACGATCATCATCACGGAGTTCGAGAAGCACGCGTGGTTCCTGCGCGCGACGCTGGAGAGCTGAAGGCCCGCGACACCCCCGCCGCCGGAGGCGGGGGTTCCATGGAGGATCGCAGATGTCCACGAGAACAAGGTGGATGATTCTCGTCGCGGCGCTCACGGCCGGATGGGCGCTGGCCGCGTCGGCGGCCCCGGCGCCCGCCGGAACGCCTCTCCCGATCAAGCCGCCCCTCGGCCTCGAGGAGCCGCCGGTCCCCGAGGACAATCCGATGACGGCGGAGAAGGTGGATCTGGGCAAGCAGCTCTACTTCGACAAGAGGCTCTCCGCCGACGGGACGATCTCTTGCGCCACGTGCCACGACCCGGCGAAGGGATGGGCCGACGGCAGGCCCGTTTCCACCGGCATCCGGGGGCAGAAGGGGGCGCGCAACGCCCCGACCGTCCTCAACGCGGCCTATCAGTACTTCCAGTTCTGGGACGGCCGCGCGTCATCGTTGGAGGAGCAGGCTCTCGGCCCCATTCAGAACCCACTGGAGATGGGCGAGACGCTCGACAGCGTGGCGAAGAGGCTCAACGCCGTCCCCGGCTATCGAGCCCAGTTCCAGAAGGTCTTCGGCACGGACGCCGCGGCCCCCAACATCGCGAAGGCGATCGCCGCTTTCGAGAGAACGGTCCTGACGGGGAACTCCCCGTTCGACCGCTACGAGAAAGGGGACAAGTCGGCGATGTCGCCGGCAGCCGTCCGCGGCTACGAACTCTTCCGCGTCAAGGCGCAGTGCACCTCCTGCCACGTCGGCTTCAACCTGTCGGACAGCCTCTTCCACAACCTGGGCGTGGGGATGGACGGGAAGGACCCCGATCTCGGGCGGTACAAGGTCACGAAGGCCGAGAAGGATCGCGGCGCCTTCAAGACGCCGATCCTGCGTGACCTCACGAGGACGGCGCCGTACATGCACGACGGGAGCGAGGCCACGCTGGAGTCGGTGATCGAGCTCTACAACAAGGGAGGGAAGAAGAACCCGCATCTCGACGAGAAGATGAAGCCTCTCAGCCTGACCGCCCAGGAGAAGGCCAACCTCGCCGCGTTCCTGAAGGCGCTCGACGGTGAGCCGGTCAAGGTGACGCCGCCGGCGCTGCCGTAGCCCCGCAGGCGGTCAGCCGTCCGGATGGGACCGGAACAGATCCAGCGCCGCCTTCAAGTCAACGTTGCCGCCGGAGAGGATCGTCCCGACGCGCTTTCCTTCGAACCGCACGCGGCCGGTGAACAGCGCGGCCAGGCCCAGCACGCCCGTGGGCTCGACGATCAGCTTCATGCGCTCCCAGACGAAGCGCATGGTGCCGACGAGGTCGGCGTCGGAGACGGTGATCACGTCATCCACGCAGCGGCGGATCAAGGCGAACGTGAGGGGGCCCAGCGACGGCGTGCGGGCGCCGTCCGCGATGGTGTCCGGGTGATCCACCCTCTCGATGCGGCCGCTGCGGAACGAGCGCGCGGCGTCGTCTCCCGCCTCGGGCTCGACGCCGATGACCCGGCAGCCCGGGCTGAGGTGCCGGGCCGCGAGGGCCGAGCCGGAGAGAAGCCCGCCGCCCCCCAGAGGCACCAGCAGCGCGTCGAGCGGGCCCGCCTCCTCGATGAGCTCCAGGGCGGCCGTGCCCTGCCCCGCCACGATGTCGGGATGGTTGAAGGGAGGCACCACCGTGAGCCCACGCTCGCGCGCTATCCGCCCGGCCATCGCCTCACGCTCCTCGCCCGCGAGGTCGTAATGGACTATCTCCGCGCCGTAGTCGCGGGTGGCCGCCAGCTTCGCGGCCGGGGCGTGGCTCGGCATGACGATAACGGCGGGGGCGCCGAGCAGGCGCGAGACCAGGGCGACGGCCTGGGCGTGGTTGCCCGACGAGAAGGCCACCACGCCACGCTTCCTCGATCCCGCAGGCAGGCGCGAGATCGCGTTGTAGGCGCCGCGGAACTTGAAGGCGCCCATCCGCTGCAGGTTCTCGCAC
>CAYNUH010000076.1:0-17150 GCA_964400605.1 uncultured Acidobacteriota bacterium
TCAACCCGCCGGTGCACGCGTGGGCCGCATGGCGCGTGTACAAGATCGACAAGAAGATCAAGGGCAGGCCCGACCGCGACTTCCTGGTCCGCGTGTTTCAAAAACTCCTCTTGAACTTCACCTGGTGGGTCAACCGCAAGGACGCGGAGGGGTTGAATGTCTTCCAGGGCGGCTTCCTCGGCCTGGACAACATCGGCGTCTTCGACCGCAGCGCCCCGCTGCCGTCGGGCGGCCACCTCGAGCAGTCGGACGGCACGTCCTGGATGGGGATGTACTGCCTGAACATGCTGGCCATCGCTCTGGAGCTGACGCGCGACAACCACGCCTACGAAGACGTGGCCAGCAAGTTCTTCGAGCACTTCGTCTACATCTCGCACGCCATGAACGACCTGGGACGAGGAGGACGGCTTCTACTACGACGTGCTGCACCTGCCGGACGGGCGGCACCACTTCCTCAAGATCCGGTCGATGGTGGGCCTCATCCCGCTCTTCGCCACGGAGACGATCGAGCCGGAGATGCTCGATCACTGCCCCGGATTCCGCCGGCGCATGCAGTGGTTCATCGACAACCGACCCGACCTGAGCCGCCACGTGGACATGTCCGAGAAGAACAAGGCGGGACAGGCGAGGATCCTCCTATCGCTGGTGGGCCGGGAACCGCTCCGCCGCGTGCTGCGCTACATGCTCGACGAGGAGGAGTTCCTCTCGCCGTACGGCATCCGGTCGGTGTCGCGCTGCCATCGGGAGAACCCCTACCGGCTGTTCGTGAACGCCAACGAGCACCGCGTGGACTACGAGCCCGCCGAGTCGCGCACGTCGCTCTTCGGAGGGAACTCCAACTGGAGGGGCCCGATCTGGTTCCCGGTGAACTACCTGATCATCGAGTCGCTCCAGAAGTTCCACCACTACTTCGGGCCGTCGGTGAAGGCGGAGTTCCCCCACGGATCGGGGCGGGCGCTGACGCTGTGGGACACGGCCGCCGAGCTGTCACGGCGCCTCACGCGGCTATTCTTGAGGGCGCCCGACGGGTCGAGGCCTTGCTTCGGCCCCGTGCCGCTCTTCCAGCGCGACCCGCACTGGCGCGACCTGATCCCCTTCCACGAGTTCTTCCACGGCGACAGCGGCGCGGGACTGGGCGCCAGCCACCAGACCGGTTGGACCGGCCTCGTCGCCAAGCTCATCCAGCAGAGCGGGGACTGAGAGGGTTGCGGGACACCCTCGACGTCCCGACGTGATTCCGTCCGGTGGGTGCGGCCCCCGGCCTGTCGGCGGGAACCTTCCGGGCGCTCCGGGGTCTCATGGGGCATAGGCCGGGGCGTCTGCACCCGGCAGGAGGCACCCATGAAACCCGGCACACCCCGCGCCCATCCATCGAACACTCCGACCGCGCCTGCCCTTCTTTTCGTGATGATGGCCGCGGCAGCCGCCGTGGCGGCCCTGGCGGCCGACGCCGTTCCTCTCCGCGCCGCGCGCGAGGCTGACGAGGCGAACGGGCCGCGTTCGCCCGGCGATCCCTCGGTCCCCATCCTCACCATCAGCCCGGTGGAGGTGCGGGTGCTCGGCCAGAACCGGTGGATCTCGGGGAGCCGGGCGGCGCTGCGGATCGTGGTGTCCGATCACGACCGGGGCGCGCCTCTGGCCTCGGACGTGCGCATCTCCCTGGCGCGGCGCGAGGGGGCGGGCCCCGAGCGGGTCCTCTTCGCGGGAAGGACGGGCAGCCTCGGCACGCTGAACGCTTCGTTCCCGGTGCCGCGGCTCGATCCGGGCGGCTACCAGGTCAAGGTGGACGTGGACAGCCCCGCCGGCAACGACGTCTTCACGCACGACGTGACGCTCGAGGAGTCGGCCGACGTCTTCCTGACCACCGACAAGCCGCTCTACCAGCCGGGGCAGACGATCCACCTGCGTGCGCTGGCGCTCCGCAAGCCCGACCGGAGGCCCTTGCGCGGCGAGACCCTGACGTTCGAGATCGAGGACGCGAAGGGGAACAAGGTGTTCAAGAGGCCCGTCGAGACCGACCGCTTCGGCGTCGCCGCGGCCGACTTCGTTCTCGCCTCGGAGGTCAACGCCGGGCTGTACACGCTGCGCGCCGCCAACCCCGCGGCCACGGTGGAGAAGAAGGTCACCGTGGAGAGGTACGCGCTGCCGAAGTTCAAGGTGAGCGTGAAGGCCGAAAAGCCGTACTACCGCCCGGGCGACAGAGTCGAGGGGACTCTTCAGGCCGACTACTTCTTCGGCAAGCCGGTCGCCTCGGCGAAGGTCACGGTGCGGGTCTCGACCCTCACGGTGGGCGTGGAGGAGATCGGCCGGATCGAAGGGACGACCGGCGCCGAGGGAGCCTACCAATTCGAATACGTTCTCCCCGGGGCCTTCGTCGGCCAGCCGCTGGACCGGGGGCGCGCCACGGTGCAGTTCGAGGCCACGGTCGTGGACGGCGCGGAGCACCAGGAAAAGGGCCGGCTGTCGATCCCCGTATCGCGCGATCTCCTGGACGTCGCCGTGATCGCCGCGAGCCGGTCGCTCGTGTCCGGAGTGCCCAACACCCTCTACGTCGCCGCCGCCTACCCCGACGGCACCCCTGCCCGCGCCGAGGTCATGATCCGCGGCGCCTCACGGGCCCAGATGGACGTCTCGCTGAGGACCGACGAGCTGGGGATCGCCGTGTGGACCTTCACTCCCGACGAGGAGAGCGTGACGCTGCGCGTCTCGGCGCGCGACGAGAAGGGCAACGACGGCCGAGCGGCGTTGTCGCTCGCCGCGACCGGGCCATCGGGCGAGGGCGTGATCCTCGCGGTGTCGAAGGCGCTGGCCTCCGTGGGCGACACGCTCGCGCTCAGGGTCTTCTCGCCGGCCCGCACGGGCGCCGTCTACCTCGACGTGGTCCGCGACCGGCAGACGGTCCTGACCCGTGCGGTCGATCTCGCCGAAGGGCGGGCCGCGGTCTCCCTGCCCCTCACCCCCGACCTGGCGGGGACGATCCAGATCCACGCCTACCGCATCCTCCCGGACGAGAACATCGTGAGGGACACCCGCACGCTCTACGTCCGTCAGGCGGACGAGCTCAAGGTGTCGATCCGCCCGGCACGGGACACCTACCGTCCCGGCGAGGAGGCGGTGGTCGACTTCCTCGTCACCGGTCCCGACGGCCGCCCCTCGGCCGCTCTGCTGGGCGTGGCGGGGGTGGACGAGAGCGTCTTCGCGCTGAGCGAGCTCCAGCCGGGCCTCGAGAAGATCTACTTCACGCTGGAGCGCGAGCTGATGGAGCCGCGCTACGAGATCCACGGCCTCGAGCCGTCGGCGATCGTGGGCGGGGATCCCCTTCCCATCCCCATGCCCGAGCCGGGGGACGGGGCCGGCGCGATCCGCCGCGAGCGGCTGCGCGAGGAGGCCGCGAGGGTCGTCTTCGCCGCCGCCCCACCGATGGCCGATTTCACCATCCGGGCCAGCACCTACCGGACGCGCTTCGAGGCGGCGAAGGCGTCGTGGTTGAGGGCCATGCAGGAGGACCACGAGAAGATCCGCCGGGGCCTCGAGAAGTACCGGCGCCGCCACGTCAATCCGGTTCCACCCGGTGAGGAGGAGCGGCTGGCGGAAGGGCGGTTCCTCCAACCATCCGACCTCCGCGATCCGTGGAGGAGGACGTACCGGATCGAGAGGCGCGGCGGGGACGACACCTGGTTCACGCTCCGCAGCGCCGGACCCGACGGGCGGTGGAAGACGAGCGACGACCTCGAGTTCGGCGCCGAGGCCCTGATGAGAAAGATGCGTCTGGAGGGAGACTTCCGTGGAGGCGTCCTCGGAGGCGTCGCGGGAGGCGTGATCGCGATGGACGCCGCCGCGCCCATGGCGGAGATGGCGGCCCAGAAGGCCGCACGCGCGGATGACGACATGAACGCCCGGGACAGAGAGGGAGCGAAGAGCAGCGTCGCGGGCGAGCCAGGCGGCGGCGCGGGAGGCGACGCGGTGCGCGTGCGGCAGTACTTCCCCGAGACGCTCTTCTGGAACCCGTCGGTCATCGCCGACGCTTCAGGTCGCGCGCGGCTCACGATCCCGCTGGCCGATTCCATCACGACGTGGCGGCTGACGGCCCTCGCGGGCGATAAGGATGGCCGCCTCGGAAGCGCCCAATCGCCGCTGCGTGTCTTCCAGGACTTCTTCGCCGACATCGATCTGCCGCTCTCGCTCACGCGCGGCGACGAGATATCGGTCCCGGTCGCGCTCTACAACTACCTCCGCGAGCCCCAGACGGTGAACCTGACGCTCGAGCCGGGCGACTGGTTCACATCCCTTCCCGGCGAAGGAGCGGCGGGGCGCGGGGCGGGCAGGGCCGAGGTGACGCTGCAGCCCGGCGAGGTGGCCGCCGTGCTCTTCCCCATCCGGGTCGAGAAGTTCGGCGCGCACACCTTCACGGTCACCGCCCGGGGGAGCCGGCTCTCCGACGCCGTGAGGCGCCGGATCGAGGTGGTCCCCGAGGGGCGCGAGTTCCGCGACACCCTCTCCGATCGGCTGGACGGCGACGTGATGAAGGACATCACGATCCCCGCCGGCGCCATCGCCGGCGCGAGCGGACTGATCGTGAAGATCTACCCCGGCATCTTCTCCCAGGCGGTGGAGGGGCTCGATAGTCTCTTGAGGATGCCGAACGGCTGCTTCGAGCAGACGTCGTCCACCACCTACCCGAACGTCCTCGTGCTCGCGTACCTGAAGGAGACGAAGCAGGCCAACCCCGAGACCCGGATGAAGGCCGAGGGGTTCATCAACGCCGGCTACCAGCGCCTCCTCACATACGAGGTGCCCGGGGGGGGGTTCTCCTGGTTCGGCGACGCCCCCGCGCACCAGGTGCTCACGGCCTACGGCCTGCTCGAGTTCTCCGACATGGCGAAGGTCCACGACGTGGACCCGGCCCTCATCGAGCGGACGCAGCGCTGGCTCGCCTCACGCCAGAAGGCCGACGGCACGTGGGACCGAGATGCCGGAGGCATCGCCGAGGGGATCATCAACAGGCAGACCGACACTCTGAAGACCACCGCCTACATCGCCTGGGCGCTGGCGGAGTCGGGGTACCGCGGACCCGAGGTGGCGCGGGCGATGGAGTTCCTCCGGGCCGAGACGGGCCGGATCGACGACGCGTACGCCCTGGCGCTGGCGACGAACGCGCTCGCGGCGAACGACCGGAGATCGCCCGCGGCCCGCGCCGCCGCCGAGCGGCTCGCGGGGATGAAGGTGGATCACGACGGCGGAGCGGCTTGGGGGACGAAGGAGGTCCCGTTCACGGGAGCGGCCGCCGGATCGGCCGACCTCGAGACGACGGGGCTGGCCGCCTACGCGCTGTTGCGCACCGGCGTGCAGCCCGAGACGGCCCGCAAGGCCCTCACGCACCTGATCCGCAGCAAGGACTCGTACGGCACGTGGCAGACGACGCAGGCGACCGTGTGGGCGCTGCGCGCGATGCTGGCGGCGATGGCGGCCGGATCGGCCGAGACGGACGCCACGGTGCGGGTCACGTGCAACGGACACGAGGCGGCCGAAGTCCGCGTCACTCCCGAAACGTCGGACCTGATGCGCCAGGTGGACTGCGGCGCGAACGTCAACGAGGGCCGCAACGAGATCCGGCTCTCCTTCGAGGGGAAGGGGAGCCTCCTCTACCAGATCGTCTCGCGCTACTACGTCCCCTGGGATCGCATCCCCGAGCCGCCGCGGCCGGCCCTCTCCATCGATCTCGACTACGACCGGACGAGCCTCGACCGCGACGAGATCGTGACGGAGCGGGTGCGCGTCGCCAACAATACCCACCTCGCCGCGACGAACGTCATCGTGGACCTTGCGGTGCCGCCCGGCTTCGATCTGGTGGCCGAGGACCTCGAGGCCCTGGTGGGCCGGCAGATCTCGCGTTTCGAGCCGGCGGCCCGGCAGATCATCCTCTACGTGGATCGGATCGAGTCGGGCAGGCCGCTGGACTTCTCGTTCCGGCTGAGAGCGAAGATGATCGTGCGCGCGGTCAACGGCGAGTCGGCGGTGTACCCCTACTACAACCCCGAGCAGCGCTCGGCGGAGCGGCCGGTCAGGTTCGACACCAAGGGACGCCCTTCCGCGGCGAACCCGGCGAAGCACTGAGGGGTCCGCCCCCCGTGGCGAGCCACGCGAGGGTCATTCAATCAGCAGCGGCTCCTGGAGCCCCGGCCGTCCATACACGGCCCCTCCGGTCCTGACGAACAGATTCGGAAGGATCTGCGCCTCGCCCGATCCGTGGGTGTGGCCGCACAGGACGGTCATCCGGCGGTCGGAGCGCCGCTGCATGAACTCGATCATCGTCCTCCCCACGGCATCGCAGGTGAAGTAGGGGAGCCAGTCCCTGTCCGAGATCTTCCCCTTGTGCCAGCAGGCCGCCTCGAACGGAGGCACGTGCACGAGCGCGACCAGGTGCCCGAACCGATCCAGCGCCTCCGGGAGGACCGTCCGGAAGTGGTTGGCGGCCTCGTCGCCGAGGGCGTTGAGCCGGGCCAGGCGCTTCTCTCTGTCCAGCAGCGTCAGCTCCTCGATCATGAGGAAGTCGTTCAGCATCACCTCGGTGTGGGCGTAGTCGCCGAGTCGGCCGTCCCCCCAGCCGTCGTGGCCGATGAGCCCGGTGTGCGCCGTCAGCTCGAGGACGCCCGCGGCCGGCAGCCACGTGAGCCGGCTCGAGCGTCCGGCGAGATCGGCGATCTCCGCACGGACCTTGCCGATCGAGCCTTGGTAGAAATCGTGGTTCCCGAGGACGAAATAGATCGGGCATGGGAGGAGGCGTTCGAGAAGCGAGAGGTAGGCTCCTACGTTGGGCGCCTCGCCGATGTCCCCGCCGACGAGGAGCGCGTCGGGGTGTGAGCGGGCGATGCCGTGGATGAAGCTCCCCACCCTTTCCTGCGAGAGGAAGTTGAGATGGATGTCGGTGACCCAGGCGATTCGCTTCATGCTCGCGGGCCTCGGACGCGGGAAGCCCGCCGGCGACGGGAGAGCCGGATCCTACTGCCCGCCGCAGACCTCGGCACGGGTCCTCATGCCTGCCCTCCTCCAGCGGCATGCTCCGCGCCCATCTGCGCGAAGAACGCCTTCGCGGCCTCATCGATCTGCTTGACGCTGAGGTCTCTCTTGTGGGTCGCGATGGACCATTCGTGGCCGAACGGATCGGTCAGCTTGCCGAAGCGATCGCCCCAGAACTGATCCGCAAGGGGCATGGACACTTTCGCCCCCGCGGCGACGGCCTTCGCGAAGGCGGCGTCGGCGTCCCTCACGTACATGTGAAGCCCGACCGTCGTGCCCCCGAGCCTCTGCGGCGACACCCAGTACTGCATGATCTCCATCTCGTCGCAGAGCTGCACGGGCGTGTCTCCGATCTGGAGCCTGGCGTACATGATCTTCCCGTCCGGGCCGAGGTGGCGCTCCTTCTCCACGGCGCCGAAGGCCTTCTTGTAGAAGTCGATGGCCGCGGCGCCGTCGCGCACGCACAGGTATGGGGCCACCGAAGTGAACCCCGCGGGGATCGCCATCACCTTCGGCAGCCCCCTCTTCGGATGGCTCTTCCTCGCGGCGGCCTTCTTCGTTGGCTTCCTCATCAGGCGCTTCTTCACGGTTTTCGCAGGCTTCCTCTTGGCACGGCCGGCCATGTATGTCTCCTTTCGCTAGGGGGGGGTCTGAGAGCCGCGATCATACACCGAGAACGCAAGCGGGATCCTACCCCGGGGCCCGGGAACCGAGCCCGCCGGATGGACGCCCGTGGCCGGAGCCGCTATCCTCACCGCGTCCCACAGAGCGGGCGGCATCCCGGCGCGGAGAGGTGGTGGAGTGGCCGATCACAACCGCCTGCTAAGCGGTTGCACGGGTAAAACTGTGCCGAGGGTTCGAATCCCTCCCTCTCCGCCAGCGCCGCGCCTCCCGGCCGAAGCGCTTTGAGGATCCTCTTCTCGGCCTTCTCGGCCTATTCCCCTTACGGCAGCGAGTCGCTCGTGGGGCACCACTATGCCCGCGTGCTGGGGCGCCGCCACGATCTCTCCGTCATCACCTGCTCCCCGACCGACGTCACCACGCAGATGCCGGGAGTCCGCCGCGTGCACGCCATCGACCTCGGCGGGCGCGACTTCAACGAGGTCATGCGGGATTCGCTCCTCTCCTTCGAGATCAGGCAGTGCCTTCCCGCCCTCCGGGAGATGAGGCAGGGGATCGATCTCGTCCACCGGGTGAACCCATGCAGCATCAACGACCCGACCTTGCTGGCCTTCGTCAACCGGCCGCTGGTGATCGGCCCCATTCTCGCGAGCCCCCGGGCCCTCGAGCCGTTCCGGGAAGTCATCTGGCGCGAGATCCATCACTACAAGGCCAGCGCCACCCTGAGGGAGAGGATCCGGTTCAAGGATCGCCTCGGACGTTTCCTCCTCGACCCGCTCCGGCGCTCCTGGACTCACCTCAAGAAGGCCCGCAGGATCCTCGTGGGCAGCGCCGCGACCATGGACGACATCCCCAGGGAGTTCCACCGGTCGTGCGAGCCGATCGTGTACGCCGGTGTGGAGCACGACGTGTTCACGCCGCCGGCTCCGGGGGAAGGGCGGCACCGCAACGAGAAGGCGAAGCTGTTGTGGGTGAGCCGCTTGAAGCCGCACAAGGGGATCGAGCTGCTGATCAGGGCCTGCGGGTCGATCCGGAAAATTCGCGACTTCGAGCTCACGATCATCGGGAAGTGCGAGGGAAGGTATTTCGACGGGTTCATCCGGGACCTGATCGCCCGCGAAGGACTCACGGATCGGGTTCGCCTCATCGCCTCGGTGGAGCGCTCCGCGCTCATCGACTTCTACCGCGGCCACGACATCTTCTGCTTCCCGACCGTCTCGGACACCTACGGCATCGCGCTGCTCGAGGCGATGTCGTGCGGGATGGCGGCCGTCGTGAGCGACATCGGCGGGCCGAAGGAGATCGTCCCCGACGGCGCGGGCGTGCGGATCCCCGTGGTCACGCCCGATCAGTACGTGGCCGACTGCGCGGCCGCCCTGGCCGACCTCATCGACCGTCAGGCCCGGCGCGAGGAGCTCGGCCGCGCGGCGCGCGAACGCATCGTGCAGCGCCACGACTGGGAGAAGATCGGCGCCCGCCTCGAGGAGATCTACCAGCACCTGCCTTGATCGCGAAACCAGGCCGCGCCTATCCTCCCGCATGCCCCCACCGGGATCCTCGCCGCGCCTGACCGCCGATTGCATCATCACGCTCGACGGTGACCCGCGCCGGATCGTCCTCGTCAGGCGCCGATCTCCCCCTCACGGCTGGGCCCTGCCCGGCGGGTTCGTCGAGTGGGGCGAGACCGTGGAGGCCGCGGCGATCCGGGAGATGAAGGAGGAGACGGGCCTCGACGTCATCCTCGTGCGGCAGTTCCACACCTACTCGGACCCGGGGCGTGATCCCCGCGGCCACACGGTCACCGTGGTCTTCATCGCCGAGGCGGCCGGTACGCCCGTGGGCGCCGACGATGCGGCCGAGGCGCGGGCGTTCGCTCCGGAGGAGTTTCCCTCCGACATCGCCTTCGACCACCGGGCGATCCTGGACGACTACCTGAAGGGCCGGCACGGACCCGCCGGGACCCGCGGGGACTAGCCCGCCACCTTCTCCAGGTAGGATCCGTCCTCGGTGGAGATCCGCACCACCTGGCCCTCCTTGATGAAGGAGGGCACCTGCACGATCAACCCGGTCTCGGTGGTGGCTGGCTTGCGTGTCTGGGTCGCGGTGGCGCCCTTGAGCTCCGGCTCCGTGGCCACGACCCTCAGATCCACCGTGATGGGCAGCTCGATGCCCACGGGCCTGCCCTCGATGGACTCCACCTTGAGCTTGATGTTCGGGATCAGGTAGTTCACCGCGTCGGCGAGCGTCTCGCCGTCCATGTGGATCTGCTCGTAGGTGGACGTGTTCATGAAGTGGTAGTCGTCGCCGTCCTTGTACAGGTACTCCATCTCCGCCGCGTCGAGGTGGATCCTTTCCACGTTGTCCTCGGAGCGGTACCGGTGCTCGATGATCGACCCCGACGAGAAGTCCTTGAGCTTCGTCTGCATCATGCCGCGCCAGTTCCCCGGCGTGAGATGGTGCGTCGCGACGACCTTGTAGAGCCTGTCTTCCAGCTTGACGACCATTCCTTTCTTGAGCTGCGTGGCCTTGATCACTGCCGGATCTCCCTGCCCCCGTGGGGGCTTCTCTTGTGGTTGACGGGTGACGGGCGGGGGAGCGCCGCGTCCGGGTCCGCCTCGTCGAGAGGCGTCCGGGCGAAGCGCCCGCGGAGCGGGAGACGCGGCGATCAGCCGCCAGGGTCGTAGCGGAGAGCGGGTGTTTCATCCGGCCGTGGGCGGGTGACGATCATGGCTCGACCTTCTTCATGCGCGCCAGGAACTCGCCGGCCGGGACGAAACCGGTCACGCGCAGATCGGTCCTCTCGTTTCCCTCGCCGTCGAGGAAGACCACCCACGGCAGGCCGAGGATGCCGAACCGCTTCTTGATGACCTCGACGGGGGGCGAGGCGTACGAAGTGAGATCCGCCCGAAGGGTCGCGAAGCGCGCCGCCTCGGCGCGGACCCGCGGATCGGTGAACGTGAGGTGCTCCAGCTCCATGCAGGAGATGCACCACTCGGCCGAGAAGTCGATGACGGCGGGGCGGCCTTCGCGGGCGGCGGCCGCGAGCAGCGCGTCGTCGTAGGGCCGCCAGGCCACGGCCTCGCCGGGGGCGCCGCCCGGGACCAGCACCCAGGCTCCTCCCGCCACGGCCACCACGGCGGTCGCCAACCGCGTCCCGCGGAAGGCCGCCGTGCGGACCTCGCTCCGCTCCAGAAAGCCGAGAAAGACGCCCGACGCCAGGATGAGCACGCCCAGCGCGATCCGCGCGGCCGCCTCCGGCAGCACCGGCTTGAGGAAGTAGATGGCCATCCCGATGAGGACACACCCGAAGAGGTTGCGCACCCACACCATCCATGCTCCCGCGCGAGGCAACGCGGCGAGGGCGCCGCTGAACGTCCCCAGCACGAGGAAGGGCGTTCCGAGCCCGAGCGAGAGGACGAAGAACAGGAAGAAGCCGGTGAGCGGATCCCCGGTCTGGCCCACATAGGCCAGCAGTCCCACGACGAACGGGCCGATGCATGGGGCGGCCACGAGGCCGACGGTGAGGCCCATGAAGAGGGCGCCGAGCGCGCCCTGCCGCGAGCCGATCCGGTTCACGATGAAGCCTGGAAGCGTTATCTCGAAAAACCCGAACAGGCTCAGCGCCAGCGCGACGAGCACCGCGGCGACGAAGCCGAGCACCCACGGGTTCTGCAGGGCCGAACCGAGCAGCCCGCCCGTGCTGCCCGCCACGGCCCCCAGCGTCGAGTAGGTGACGGACATCCCGAGGACGTACACGCTCGACAGGCCCAGCGCCCGAACGGGCTTCCCGGACGCCTGGCCGCCGAAGTACGAAACCGTGATGGGGATGAGCGGATAGACACAGGGAGTGAGGTTCAGCGCCAGGCCGCCGAGGAAGATCAGCGGAAGCGCCAGCAACAATCCGCGCTCGCCGACCACCGCGGCCAGGTCGGAGCCCTGGGCGGAGGATGGCTCGGAGCCGGAGCGTCCCTCTGCCCGCGGGACGAAGGCGATCTTCTTGAAGATCTCCTGGTGGGTGAGCGTCACGGCCTCGCCGGGAGAGGCGACGACGACTTCGAACTCGAAGGGGACCTTCCCCGGAGCAAGGCAGGACGTGTCGTTGCAGGCCTGGGCCGAGAAGACCCCCCGGAGCGTCACGGGTCCCGGCGTCAGCGAGGCTCCCGCCGACACGTCGATCCCGATCAGCACTTCGCCCTCGTACACCTTCAGCAACTTGCCGTCGGTGAAGGCGAACGGCTTCTCCAGATGAGGCGGATAGACCGGCTCGCGGAAGGTGAACCCATCGGCGGGTGCGATCGAGGCGACGGTCGGGATGAGATAGTCGAGCTTCGGCTTGTGGGCGTTGACGTGCCATCCTCTTTCCACATCGGCCACGACGGCGATCTGGAACGAGGTGCCGGGATGGACGTGGTCCACGGAGGTCACGGCGCTCGCTTTCAGGATGCGGGTGGAAGAGAAGCTCTGCGCGAGCGCTCCCGGCGAGGCGGTGAACACCGCCACCCACACGGGGAGGGCGAGAAGCGTCAGCGCGCTGAGGCGGCGTGTCTTCGGCACCCGTGGACGACCTCTTCCAACACCGTTGCCGGGGGTGGTGCGGGATGTTCGGCGGCTCGCGAGGCCCGTGGGGCCGGGCCTCGGGACGATGAACAGCGGGCGGCGCGCCGGCATTCCTGCCGGAATTCACGCGGAGCCGTCATCGTAGCACAGCGATGCGCCCCCGGCCCGCGCCCGCTGGCTAGGGGCGCTCGAGGACGACACGGAGGCCGGTGAGCTCCGGCGGGGGAGCCGGGCGCGGGGGGCGCCTGTCGCCCGGGCCGATCGCGCATCCACCCAGGGCCTTTCCGGACGCGCCCTCTGCGACCCACTCGGCGGCGTTGCCGTCCAGATCGTACGCCAAGAGGGCGGCCTCCCGACCCTGCCCATCGGCGCGGAGCGGCGCCAGGTCGACCGCGCGGCCGCTCCCGACCGGTTTGAGCAGGGACGCGGGCGGGCCCATCTCGCGCGCCTTGCCGAGGATTTCCCGGGCATCGCCGGGCGTGAGGGCGTACCCCGCCCAGTAATCGAGCGTGATCTCCGGGCCGGACCCCGCGTCCGCCCTGCCGAGCAGCTCGCGCATCTCGCCGGCCGTGGGAAGGCGGTAGGCGGCGCCCGTGCGTCTGCCGAGCCACTCGCAGTAGGCCTTCGCCTTTTCGAAGGAGATCCCGGTGACCGGGAGGTCGCCCGTGGAGGCGTCGAAGGCCATGTTCCTGTCGAAGGCGGCGTACTGAGCGCGCGTCACCTCGAAGCGGCCTATGCCGCGCCCCTCCCACGCGACCGTCTCGGGAGCGAGGACGCCGCCGCGCCTCACGCCGTAGAAGCCCCCGGCGCGCCCGATGCCCCTCGCCTTGAGGGCGAGATCCAGGGGCGAGCCCTCCTGGAGCGCCTCGTTGACCGGGCCGGCCGCGCCAAAGAGGTAGCGGTCGAACCAGGCGATCTCCTCCTCCATCTTGCGCCGTTGATGGGTGATCTTGCCGAAGACGTGCGGCTCGTCCGGGAAGAGGAGGAACTTCACGGGAGCCTTGCCGATCATGTTCATGGCGCGGAAGTGCTGCCACCCCTGCTCGGTCGGCACCGAACGGTCCTCGGTCCCGAAGAATATGATCGTCGGGGTGGTGACCTTCTCCATCCGGAAGACGGGCGACTTCTCCACGTAGAGCCCCGGGTTCTGCCAGGGCGCGGCTCCCAGGTATGAAATGTCGAACTGCGGCCCGAACGAGCAGTTGCCGAAGTCGCTCGCCCAGTTCACGTCGCCGGCGCCGGGGGCGGCGGCCTTGAAGCGGTCGGTCTCCGTGATGAGGGCGATGGTCAGGATGCCCCCGTTGCTCCATCCCATGACGCCCAGTCTGTCCGGATCCACCAGCCCCCTCGCGATCAGGTGGTCCACGCCCTTCAGGATGTCCGGCACTTCGTACTCGTAGTAGTGCCCCTTGATCGATTCCACGAATTTCCGGCCGTAGTTGCTGCTGCCGTGATAGTTCGGCATCAGCGTGAAGGCGCCCTTCGCCGCCATGATGTTGGGGTAGCCCGTGTAGCTCTCGTCGAAGGCGTCGAGGTCGGCCCCGGCCGGGCCGCCGTGGATGGTCACCACGAGCGGGTAACGCTTCCCCTCCTGGTAGGCGAGGGGGTAATAGAGGATCCCCTCGATGGGATCGTCGAGGGCGCCCTTCCACGTGATCACCTCGGCGCGCGCGTTCACCTTCCCTCCGACGAATGAGTTCACCTTGATGATCGGCCTCGGATCGGCGAGAAGCGCCCCCCGGAGGGCCGCGGCGTACCACCGCGGCGGCGTGGAGGCCGTCGAGTGCTGGAAGACGAGCGTCGTCCCGTCCGGAGCGGCCTTGAAGCGCTGCACCTTCTCGGCGTGCTGCCCCGTGATCCACTCCCGCCGCCAGGCGTCCGCGTCGCGGCGGTAGCGCGCGAACCTGTGGGAGGCGCCCTCGGCCAGCAGGGCCAGGAAGCCGCCCTCCACGACGTCGTAGGCTACGTTCTCGCCGAGGCCGTTGGGCCAATCCAGCGGTACCTCCATGGGAGCCTTCTTCATCAGGTCGTAGAAGTAGAGGACGGGCACCCCCGCTCCGTCCCATTCGGGGTCGGAGGCTACGGTTCGGACGGCGTAGAACCCCGCCCCGTCCAGGCTCCAGATGAATGCGTAGGGGAAGAAGAGCGGATCTTCGAAGATCTCCGTGCGCGAGGGGAGGCCGTCGATCTCGGTCTTGAGATCGTACAGGAAGAACTTCGGCTTGGGGTTCCTCTCGGCCTCCCAGTGCGGCGTCACGATGTGACGCGTCACGATGTGCCGGCCGTCGCGCGACGGTGCGAACTCCTCGATCTGATCGTCGTTGTCGGTCAGGCGGGTGACGTTCTCGCCTTTCGTGTCGGTGGTAAAGAGCCGGATGGGCGCGAAGTGCTCGCGGTCCTCCACGACGATGGTATCGTCCTTGCGTTCCCCGAGCCGGCGCTCCCGGCGCGTCGCGCCGTCCCGCGCGGCGTAGACGAGGCGGCCGGGATCGAGCCACTCGAAGCCCGTGACGCCCTTTTCCGCGCGGGTGATCGGCCAGGGCTCGCCCCCTTCCGGATCGATCAGCCAGATCTGGTTGCCTCCTTCCTCCTTATCATCCTTCTCCGAGGGCGCCTTGGTCCGCCGATCCGAGAGGAAGGCGATCCACCTGCCGTCCGCGGACCACCTCGGCGAGGCGTCGCTATCGCGCCCGCGCGTCAGGGCCACCTCCCTGTCCTCGGAGAGCCAGCTCATGTACAGGTTCGACGCGCGCGCGTCCTTTTCCTTGTCGGGCCGCTGCTTCACCCACACGGCCCGCTTGCCATCGGGTGAGATGTCCACGGCGCCGACGCGCTCCTGGGCGAGCACGTCGTCAACGGTCCACGGCGCCGGGATGGGGGAGGGGCCGGGGGTGACGCTGGGGGTGACGCTGGGGGAGACGTCGCCGACGGCCGCGCTCGGCGCGAGCGCAGTGAGCAGGGCTGCCAGGGTAAGGATGCGCCTCATGGGGGAGTCTCCAGATCGGGCGGTCAAGGGTAGCAGAACACCGAGACCGGCGAGTTTCTTGACGCTCCCGTCCGGCCCCCCCTAAGATGCCTTCCCGATGCCCCCCAGCTCTCCACGCCGTGTTGCGGGCGGGACGCTCCTCGACGGCGCGGTCCCCGGGTCCCCCGAGACCGCCCGGTGAGGCCGTACCGGGCCTTCATCGCGCCCTCGCTCTGCTTGGCCGCGGCCCTCTGGGCCGCGCTGCTCCACCCGGCGGCCGCCCCCGCCGCCGGGATCGGCCTCACCTTCAAGGACATCGCGGCCGAGGCCGGGATCACCTTCGTCCACAACATGGGCAAGGGGGGCGAGAAGTACATGGTGGAGACGATGGGCTCGGGGGGCGGGCTCGTGGACTTCGACCGCGACGGCTACCTGGACATTTACCTGCTCGACGGGGCCCCGATGCCGGGGTACAAGGGGCCGATGGACTTCTCCTCCGCGCTGTACCACAGCGAAGGCGGCGTACACTTCAGCGACGTCACGCGAGCGTCGGGGGCCGCCAACGTCAGGTACGGCATGGGCGTCTGCGCGGGTGACTACGACAATGATGGCTACCCGGATCTGTACGTGACCAACTTCGGGCCCAACGTCCTCTACCGAAACGAAGGAGACGGCCGCTTTCGCGACGTGACGCCGGAAACGGGCGTGGGCGACCCCCTGTGGGGATCCTCGTGCGCCTTCCTCGATGCGGACGGCGACGCCGACCTCGACCTCTACGTCACGAACTACGTGGATTTCTCGGTCACCAACAACAAGTTCTGCGGCGACTTCGCCCGCAAGGTGCGCCAGTACTGCCATCCGAACGTCTACAACGGCCAGACGGACGCCTTCTACCGTAACAACGGCGACGGCACCTTCAGCGACGCGGCCGAGGAGGTCGGGATCCGCGACGCCGGGGGCAATGGGTTGGGCGTCGCGACGGGCGACTACGACGGCGACGGAGACGTGGACATCTACGTGGCCAACGACAAGACGCCGAACGTACTGTACCGCAACGACCACGGCCGCTTCACCGACGTGACGCTCCTCGCGGGGGTCGGCTACGGCCTCGACGGGTCGGCGCAGGCCGGCATGGGGACCGACTTCGGCGACTACGACGGCGACGGTGACCTCGATCTCATCGTCACCAACCTCGACTTCGAGAACAACTCGCTGTATCGCAACGAGGGCGGGGGCGTCTTCTCGGACATGTCGTTCCCCTCCGGCATCGGAGGGATCAGCATGTCGTTCGTGGGCTTCGGCGCCGACTTCATGGACTACGACAACGACGGTCGGGTGGACATCCTGATCGCCAACGGGCACATCCTGGACAACGCCCCCTACTTCAACGACTCGACCACGTACGCGCAGCGCAACTTCGTCCACCACAACCGAGGCGACGGCACCTTCGAGGAGGTGGGGCGGACGCTGGGCGCCGACATGGCCGTCGAGAACGTCGGCCGTGGGCTTGCATCCGGTGACATCGATCTGGACGGTGATCTCGACGTGCTCGTCACGGTGTGCGGCGGCCGCCCTCGCCTCTTCCGCAACGACGGAGGCAACGCCCGGCCCTCGCTCCTGGTGCGCCTGGCGGGCACGGCCTCCAACCGCGATGCGCTCGGGGCGCGCGTGCGCGTGAGGGCCGGCGGCGGCAGCATGCTGGACGAGGTCCGCAGCGGCGCGTCCTACCAGTCGCAGAGCGACACGCGGCTGCATTTCGGATTGGGCGGCGCCGCCTCCGCCGATGAGATCGAGGTGCGCTGGCCCTCGGGGCGAGTGGACAGGTTCACGCAGGTGGCGGCCGGAAGGATCACCCTCATCGAGGGGGAGGCGACGCTCCGGCGATGATCGCGTCCCGGCGGATCCGGTGGTGCGTGCGCGTGCTCACGCTCGCCGCGGCGGCGCTGGCATCCGCCGCCCCCGCCGCCGCGCAGGGAGCCGCCCCGCGGAG
>CAYNUH010000077.1:0-16521 GCA_964400605.1 uncultured Acidobacteriota bacterium
GCGGCTCCTTCACGTCTTGACGAGGATCCCCTGCCGGGACGAGAGGGTACCCTCTGCGTACACCCCGCTCAATACCTCGTCGAGATCCGCGGGAGCGTCGGATCGGCTCTTCAAGGCTTCCTCGGCCGCCTCGTCGACCTCGCGGATGACGCGCTCCTCCGTCTCCGCGATCGCGGATCGAGAGATCCCGCGCCCGCTCCCCTCCAGCCAGACCTCGAAGCACCCGATGGGGTCCCTCGAGCCCCAGCGCGCGAACTCCTCCCGGCTGCACAGCGCGCGAGCCTCCGCCTCGTCGTGGGTGGCGTGCCCGCCCATGCGGAACGTGAAGGCGGTCAGCAGCACGGGGCCGCCGCCCGCGCGGCAGGTCTCCACGGCCGCGCCCGTGGCGGCCAACACGTCGAGGACGTTGTTGCCGTCGCACGCCAGCCCCTCCACGCCGTAGGCGGAAGCCAGGGCCGTGAGCGGCGCGCGCGAGTGGATCTCGTAGCGGGTGCCGAGCGCGAGGCGGTTGTCCTGCAGCACGACGATCAGCGGCACCTTCCGGGCCGCGGCGATCGAGAGGCCCTCGTGGAACTCCCCCGTCCGCGCCGCGCCGTCCCCCACCCAGGTGAGCGCCACGCGCGGCTCCCCCCTCATCCTGAACGCCAGCGCCATTCCGGCCAGCACCGGGACCAGCGAGGCCACAAACGAGATGGGCGGGATGACGCCGCGCGCGGGGTCTCCCGTGTGCACGTCGCGCCCGCGTGTGATCGTGTCGCGGGCGCCCAGATAAGCCTTGAGCATCTCCGCCACCGGCATTCCCATCTCGTGGCAGGCGCCGGCGTTGCGGATCATCGGCCCGACGACGTCGCCCGCGCGCAGCGCGCGGGAGCTGCCGACGGACACCGCCTCCTCGCCCGTGCCGAGCCAAGCCTTGGAGATCACTCCCTGCCGGACCCATCGCTTCAGCATGATGTCGTGCAGGCGGAACCGGACCATCCCCTCGTAGAGCCGAAGCAGATCACTCACCGGGAGCGAGGCGGCCAGCGCCGCCGCGCGGGGGTGGCCGTCGATCGCGGCGCGGTACTCCGACATGACGGCCGGCTCCGGCTTCCAGTCGGCGTACTCGGGAGGATCGAAGGCTGGGTAGCGCTTCATCGACGTCGCCGCTCCGTCAGGGAAGATCTCCCGTCCGGTACGTGGAAGAGCACGCCGGCCGCACGGCGCCCGCCTCCACGCACGACGCGGCATGATACGGTCGCGCCGCCCGCTCCGTCAAAGGATGCCGGCGAGGATCCGGGCCCGTGCCCTCACGGCGTCCCTCGGTCGCCCGTCGCGGCGGCCGCGCGAGAGAAGCGGATGTCGAAGTGGACGTCCACCTCGTCCCGGACCTTGTTCAGCGCGATGGACGGGTCGGGGATGCCGTAGTCGGTGAGCCTGACGACGATCGCCCCCTTCATCGCCCAGCCGTCCGGAAGCGCCCGCGCCTCGACCGGCACGCTCACGCGACGGGTCACTCCGTGAAGCGTGAGGTCCCCCTCCACGACCAGGCGGGCCGGGGGCGCCGCATCCTCAGCGCCCTCCCCCTCGGCGGCGCCCGCTCGCGGCTCCTGCGCTGCGGATGGCCGCGGCGCGGCCGTGGAGCGGAACTCCAGGCGCGGGTACTTCTCGACCTCCAGGTGCTCCTCGCGCATCTTCCTGTCGCGCCTTCCGATGCCCGTATCGAGAGTGGCCGCCTCGACGCAGACGGTGACCTCGCCGTCGATCAGCACGCTGCCGCTCGCCGAGTCCAGCCTCGCCGCGACCGACGCCGTCGTCCCCTCCACGTCGTGCCAGAAGGTGTGCAGGACGAACCCGGCGCGGGCGGCCCCATCCGCCGCGACCAGGCGGGCGCCGGCGGCCGTGGTGGCGGCGCGGACGACCGCGCTGCAGGGAATCGGCTCCGCGGCGGCCGCTGAACGCCCCGCCACGGCCAGAGCGAACGCCGCGCCGGCGATCCACGCTGCGGGGAAGAGTCCGGATCCTCCGCGCGGCCCCGATTTCACGCGCGCCTCATCACCAGCGCGGAGTTCTTCGAGCCGAAGCCGATGCAGTTGCACACCGCCCACTCCACGGCCGCGGGGCGGGGCCGGCCCGGGATGTGGTCCATCTCGCATTCCGGATCGGGGTGATCGAGGTTCACGGTGGGCGGCAGCCTCTCCTCCCTCAGCGCCAGGATCGTGGCCGCCACACCCAGCGCGCCGCACGCGCCTTGAGGGTGCCCGAAGATCGACTTGGTGGCGCTCGCGGGCGGCGGGGCGGGCCTCCGCACGAAAGCCTTCCGGATCACGCGCGCCTCCACCACGTCGTTGAGGCGCGTGGCCGTGCCGTGAAGGTTTACGTAGCCCACCTCCTCGGGCGCGCACCCGGCGTCGGCGAGCGCGATTTCGATGGCCCGCGCGGGCTCCTCCCCTTCGGGATCCAGGGCCACGCGGTGGTACGCATCGCACGTGGACCCCCATCCGGCCATCTCCGCCAGGATCGCCGCCCCGCGGGCGCGCGCGCGATCGCGCTCCTCCAGAACGAACATCCAGGAGCCCTCTCCGATGACGAAGCCGTCGCGGTCGCGGTCGAAGGGGCGCGACGCGCGCTCGGGGGCGTCGTTGAAGGCGGTGGAGACCACCCGCATCCGGCAGAAGCCGGCCATGAGCGCGGGTGTTATGCAGGACTCGACGCCTCCCGTGAGGACCTGATCGCTCGCGCCCGCGCGAATGGACAGCATGGCGTACCCGATGGCGTCGCTGGAGGAGGTGCATCCTGTGGAGACGACGTGGCTGAAGCCGGTGATCCCCAGCGCGATGGAGATGTCGCTGCTGAGGCTGCCCACGAAGGACGTCGAGATGGCGTAAGGGTTGATCAGCCGGTGCTCGCCGCTGAAGTAGTGGCGGTACTGCCTCTCCCCGAACTCGATCCCTCCGGCCCCTGATCCGATGATGATACCCAGCGTCCGGCGCGTGGCGGCGTCGAGATCCACGCCGGCGTCCCGCAGCGCCTCCCGCGCCGCGGCCACCCCCATCGGGCTCGCCCGCGAGACGCGCCTTTCGTCGCCGGCCGCCATGTGCGGCGCCGGATCGAAACCGCGCACCTCCGCGGCCACCCGGCTCGGCAAGCCGTTGGTCTCGAATACCGTGATGGGGCCCACCGTGCTGCGCCCCGAGAAGAGCGCCTCGCCGAAAGCCCGCACGCCGGATCCCGCGGGGCTGACCACGCCCATCCCCGTCACGACCACGCGGCGGCGCCCGGCGAGCGCACCCGACCCACTCACCGCATCGCCTCGTTCTCGGGGGCCGCGCCCAGCCGCAGGCCCGCCGGCTGGACGGCCTCGCGCAGGAAGGGCCCCATGAATCCGGGTTCCAGCAGCGACCCCGCGCGCTCCACGCCGCCCGTCACGGCCACGAGGGCGGCGGCGAGATCCTGGCGGCGGGAGAGGACGGCCGCCACCCGGCGAGCCGCCGACGGGGCGCACAGCAGCCCCTGCAGGATCCGCGAAAGGGCGAAGCGCGGCGCCAGGGCCCGGCGCAGTTCACGTTCGTAGAGTGCCGCGGCGCGTGACGCCTCGGCGGGCCCGCTTCGGCCCCGGATCACCGCGGCCGCCGTCCGTGCGGCCAGCGTGCCGCCGAGGAGGGCCGAGTGGATCCCTTCGCCCGTGAACGGATCGACGAACGCCGCGGCGTCGCCGGTGATGAGGATCCGTCCCCTGCCGAAGCGCGAGGCGCCGTGGGCCAGCGGGCCCGCTCCGCGCGTGGGCGTGATCGCAGTGGCGCGTTCGAACCGGAGGCTGAGCTCGGCGCTGGACCGGATGAGCCGCATGAGCAGGCCCGCGGCGTCTCGGCGGTGCAGCGAGAAGAGGCGCGCGTCCACGACGCCGGCGGCGCCGGCCAGCCCGTCGCCGATGGGCGACACGCCGATGTAGCCGTCGCGCAGCACGTGCATCTCCCCGTGATCCGACAATCCGCGCACGTTCTCGAACCAGGCCCCCACCGCGTACCTCACCGGCCACCGCGAGACCCGTCGCCAGCGGCGGCGGCGCGGCACCAGCGCGTTGCGACCGCCGGCGTCCACCACGAAACGGCACTCCAGCGCAACACGGCCCTCCAGCCGTCCCACCCCCGAGGCCAACACCACGCTCCCGGCGTCCTCGACTTCCTCGATGCGGAACCCCTGAAGAATCCGTGCCCCCGCCGCCCGGGCGGCTCGCATGAGGGCCGCGTCGAGATCGCGGCGCCCCAGCGCCCAGCCCGGCGCCCCCTCGGGGAACGGAAGCGGCACGACCGTCTCGCCAACAGTCAATCTCATTCCGCGCAGGGCGGCCGGTAGCGCCGCCAGCGCGGGATCGACGAGCCCCGCCTCCCGGAGGAGCCTCACGGCTCCCGGGGTGATGAAGTCGCCGCACAGCTTGTCGCGCGGGAAGACGGCCTTCTCCGCTAGCATGACGTCGAAGCCCTCGCGGGCCAGGCGCGCCGCGCACGCGGCGCCGGCGGGCCCCGCCCCGATGACGAGGACGTCGCACCCCTGCGAGGGAGGCCTCACGGAGGCCCCCCGTCTCCCGCATGGCGGAAGGTCAGGAGCATGCGCGCCGGCCCGTCGCGTACGACGCGCACTCCGGCGCGCGCGGCGAGGTCGCGCATCTCACCCATCGTCAGCGCGCGCCGCACCGAGAGCGGACCGTCGTTCAAGGTCAGTCTGTTGCGCGTCGTGAGGCGCGTGAGCGCCCAGACGGAGGCGAGCGCGAGGGCCGACCGCCTCAGGTCCGATACGACGAAACCGAGGCGGGTGACGCGGCCCATCTCGGCGAGGACGGCTTCGATGGAGATTCCATCGAGGTGATGCAGGACAAGGGAGGAGTAGGCCACGTCGAAAGCGCGGTCACGGCAGGGAAGGACGCGGGCGTCCGCGAGGCACCACCTGGGCTCACCGCCGGAACCATCGCGGGATCGACCGGCCTCGAGGATCCGGCGGCTGAGATCCACCGCGACCACGGTGGGGACCCATCCCTGCCGGCGCGCCCAGGATGCGACGCCCCTGGCGACGTCGCCGCCGCCCGCCCCGACGTCCAGGATCGCGATCCCTGCTCCGAGCCGGAAGCCCTGCGTCATCGCGCGGAGGGCGCGGAGCAGGCGCCGCAGCCCGCCCGTGCAGCGGTGGTAGCGCGCGAGATCGGAGAGGTTCCGCTCGAGCTCCGCTCGGGAGAAGTCGTCCCCGTCCATGATCTCGGGGATGTGCGATCGGCCGGGAAGGTGCATGGGGTGTTGGTCGTCGCCCCATCATATCCCTAGTCTCCGGCGAATCCAGCCGGAGCAGGGAAGCGCTGACGCGCTCTGCGGAGCGCGCACGCACCTTCTTTCCGTTCCGGGCGGGCGCATCTAGTAGAATGCCCGCGATGACGCCCACCGCCGCCGGGCCGGTCGAGACCATCGCGCCGCCCGGCGAGGCCTCCCCCCAGCGCGAGCGCACGCTCCTCCGAGGCGGCGGGACCCTGCTCGTCCTGATCTTCCTGATCTCCGGCGCCAGCGGGCTCATCTACCAGGTCGTGTGGAGCCGGGCGATGACGCTCGTCTTCGGTTCCACGACGCAGGGGGTGGCCACCGTGCTGGCGGCGTTCATGGGAGGACTCTGCTTCGGTTCGTGGCTCGCCTCGCGGTTCGGCGACCGCCTCCCCACCCCCCTGAAGGCCTACGGTCTCCTCGAGGGGGGGATCGCGATCCTCTCGCTGTCGGTCCTCCTGCTGATGCCGGCCCTCGATGCCGCCTACCGGGTCCTCTACCCGGTGGCCCACCTGTCGCTGCCCGCGCTGACGCTCGTGCGGTTCCTCCTGGCGTCGCTATTCCTTCTGCCCGCCACCACGCTCATGGGGGCGACGCTTCCGGTGCTGAGCGCCTACGTCGAGAGACGGGGGCACGTCCCGGGACAGGGCGCCTCGACTCTCTACGCCGTGAACACGGTGGGCGCGGTCGCCGGCTCCGCGGCCGCGGGCTTCTGGCTCCTTCCGGCCATGGGCATGACGGGCACGACGCTGCTGGCGGCCGCCGGCAACCTCGCGGCGGCGGTGGCGGCGTTGTACCTGTCGCGCCGGGTCGAGGAAGAGGGGCACGACTTCATGGTGCCCTTCTCGCATCGCCCCGCACGGAGGCCGGGCGCGATCGAGGATGTCTCCGCCGTGCCTCCGCCTCCCGGGGCGCTCGCGGGCGTGGCCGCTGCCCTGGCGGTTTCCGGAGCCGGGGCGCTCGTCCTCGAGGTCGGCTGGACGCGGACGCTGTCGCTGATCCTCGGATCCTCGACCCAGGCGTTCACCGTGATGCTGACCACCTTCCTCATCGGCCTCGCGGTGGGCAGCGCCATCGCGAGCCGGCTGTTGCATCGGATCCCGAATCCGCTGGCCGCCTTCGCCCTGGCGGAGCTGGGCGCAGGCCTCATGGTGTACCTGGGCGTCTTCGTCTTCCCGGAACTCCCCTACGCCTTCATCCGGGTCTTCCGTGCCACGCGGGAATCCCCCGCCTGGTTCGAGATCGGACGCTTCGCTCTCGCGTCGAGCGTCATGCTCCCGCCCACGCTGATGCTGGGCGCCACGTTCCCCCTGGCCGTTCGCTGCTTCAGGCTCGCCAGCCGGGAGGCGGCCCGGCCCGTGGGCTCTCTGTACGCCGTCAACACGCTGGGGGCCATCGCCGGATCTCTGGCCGCCGGCTTCCTCCTGGTGCCCCTGGTTGGGCTCAGGCAGACGCTCGTCGCCGGCGCGCTGGTGAACCTCTCGGTCGGGGCCTTCCTCCTGGCCGTCTCCACGTCCGCGAACAGGGCCTACCGGTACGGCCTGGCCGCCGTCATCTTCTTGATCCTGCCGGGGCTGCCGATCGGCGCGCCTCCGTGGAACCCTCTCGTGATGACGAGCGGCGTCTTCCAGTACGCCCCTCACTTCGCCCGCCAGTTCCCGACCAGGCGGGAGTTCATCGAGTACCACGAGGCCCACAAGCAACTCTTTTACAAGGATGGGGCCACGACGACGATCACGGTCGAGAAGCGCCCGGCGCGCCAGGACGGGAAGGCCGGGCTCGTCCTGACCGTGAACGGGAAGGTGGACGCTTCCTCCGTGGGAGACATGGAGACGCAGGTGCTGAGCGGCCAGCTTCCCATGCTCACAGCGCGGGAGCCGCGCCGGGCCCTGGTGATCGGGTGGGGCAGCGGCGTCTCGGTGGGCTCGGTCCTCACCCATCCCGGCGTCGTGTCGGTGCACGCGGTCGAGCTGGAACCGGCCGTCATCGAGGCCTCGCGGCTCTTCCGGGACTTCAACCACGACCCCTACGACGATCCGCGCCTGCGGATCGAGATCAACGACGCCCGTCACACCCTCCTCGTGGACGATTCCTTCTACGACGTCATCATGTCGGAGCCCTCGAACCCCTGGCTGGCGGGGCCGTCGCGCCTCTTCACGCGCGAGTTCTTTCTCCTCGCGGAGGAGAGACTCGCGCCGGGAGGGATCCTCTGCCAGTGGGTGCAGCTCTATGGCCTGGACCTGGACTCGTACCGCACTCTCCTGAGAACGCTGGCCGACGTCTTCGCGGACGTGGTGGTGCTGAAAGGCGCGCCCGGAGACACGCTGGTGATGGCGAGCGACACGCCCATCCGGTTCGACGTGCACCGGATCGCCGAGCGGATGCGGATCCCGGCCGTGGCGGCCGACCTCAGGCGCATCAACGTGGGAAGCGCGGCCTCTCTTCTGTCGCGCTTCCGCGTGGGAGGAGACGAGCTCCGGACCCTCGTCGGCCCTCCGGGGCCGCTCAACACCGACGACAACGCCCTCATCGAGTTCGCGGCGCCCCGGAATCTGTACTCGGAGACGCACCTGGAGAATGACGCCCTCCTGACGAACGCTCCATCCTCGCCGCTGGACCATACCGATCTGTCGGGGCTGAGTGCGGTGGAGGCGGACCGGTTCCCGGTGTCGCTGGCCCGCGAGTACCTGACGCTGGGGCTGGAACAGCGCGCCCGCGCGGATCTGGCTCGCGCGGGATCCTCGCGGCCGGCGGCTGTGGCGGCCGAGGCGGCCGCGCTGCGGGGCGACATTCTCGCGCGCGGCGCCAAGCACGCGGAGGCGCGCTCCGCCTGGGAGGAAGCTCTCCGGACGGATCCCTCGTGCCTCCCGGCGCTCATGAGCCTCGGCACCTACCTGCTGGAGAAGGCCGAGGAGAGTGACGCCGCCGTGGATGTTCTGAGACGAGCCGTGGAAGCCCACCCAGATTCCGTGGAAGCGAAGATCAAGCTGGGACGGGCGCTCCAGGCGGCCGGCCGGAGTTCGGAGGCCGTGGCCGTCCTCGAAGCCGCCGCCGGGCAGGATCCCCCTTCGCCGCTCGCTGCCCTCATCCACATGCACTGGGGAAGAGCCTGCATGGCGATCGGCGACACCGAGTGCGCGGTCCGCGAGCTCACGCGCTACTTCCGCGACTGGCGGGAGATCGCCAAGCCGGCGGAGAGCAGCGTGGAGGCGGCGCTGGATCTGGGTCGGGCCTACCTGGCTCTGGACAAGGGCGTGCTCGCCCTCGAACAGTTCCGGGTGGCCACCGACCTGGCGGGATCGATGGCGGGGTGGCACCGGACGCAGGCCGACGAGGCGATGCGGCGCGGCGACGTCGCCGCGGAGGAGAGCAACCTGCGCCGGGCTATCGAGTGGAACGCCACCGACCAGCGCAACTACCACGGGCTGGGCGCGCTGCTGGTGCAACAGGAGCGGTGGGAGGACGCCCTGGCCGTCTGGTCCGCGCTGCTGGTCCGCTACCCCGACGATCCCAACGGCCTCGGGGGCGCGGTGGACTCGCTGATCCGGACCGGGAGACTGCGCGAGGCGGCGCCCCTGCTGAAAAGACTGCTCGACATCGAGGAGGACCCCGCGCGGATCGCCGTCCTCAACGATACGCTCCGGAAGGCGACGCAGGACTGAGCGCCGGAAAGGAGAGCGGCCCCGACTCCGTCGGGGCCGGTGGGGTTGTGAGGCGGGGTATTGGGGTGGGATGGGGCCTCGGAGTCAGGCCCTCGGATGGAGGCTTATTTCCTGGCGTGCGGAAAGGATGAACACCTCGTCGGCGAGATCAGCGCCAATGAGAGCATTCCTCATCTCCGTGCCGGCGACGGCGACGACCGCTTGGGAAGGCATCATGCTGCGGAAGGCCGAAAGCGCCGTCAGTTCACGTGCCGTAAAGGAAAAGAGGTTGACGAAAAGGATATCGACCTCCCCAGCCAGGCAGCGGCTCATGGCCTCCGCCAGCGTGGGGACCTGCTCCACATCGGCCTCCTTGCTGAGATGCATGAGGCAGATGTCCACAACCTCCGCGGGACCTGACTTGCAGATGAGGGCCTTGGGACGACCTCCCGGCGGTTGTGGATGCATCGATTGCGCCGCTTCTCCGATCAGGTCTCTGGTTCCCATGGTCTGACCTCTTTTCTTTCTACCGCCCCATCAAGTCCGAACGTCAATCACTCAGGGAGCAATCTGCGGGCCAGCCCCGCTCACCAACGGCACAACCGTAACCGGCCCACCGTAACTCCTTGGCAGGCAACGGCCGGTGCGTCGCGCGCCCCCTCCCGCTGGCCCGCTTCGAACTCGAGCCGGGACCGGAGCCGCCCCCTCGGAGGGGAAAGATGTGACCCTGGACGGACAAGTTTCGCGCCGGAGGGTGTCAGCCTCCCCCGGGACCGGGAGCGCGGGAGGAATCGGGCCTTGGTTGCGTCAGGGGCCGGGTGAGGGTGGGCGGCCTTTGAAGAAGAGCGCCTCGCGCTGGCCGTTCTTGTGAGTGTGCAACAGATCGAGATCGAAGCGGTCGAAAAGGCGGATGATCTCGCGGTTCTGGTAGGGTTGCGGTAGGACGCCGTCGCCGTCCACGCGCTCCGGAATCACCATCTCGTCCGAGACGATGCGGTAGCGCATCCGCGGGCAGGAGACGGTCGTGGACGCGGGCGTGAAGAAGACGAGGACGGCGCCGCCGGGATCCAGCGCCTCCGCGATCATCGAAACCCAGCCGCGCGCCTCGGCGGGCTTGACGAAGGAGAGCGCGTCCCAGACCAGGGCTCCGGCGTATCCGCCCGCAAGCGGAGCCGGCCCGGCCGAGGGGTCGCCGGCCGCCGCCGGCCGGGGCGCCGGCTGCAGCGTCCCGATCACCGAAACCCGAAACCCCCTCTCGCCCAGGTACGACACGTTGGCGCCGCACATCTCACCGAAGAGGAGCAGGCTCGGCGCCGGCTGGACGCGCGCGATGCGCCCGAGGAAGGGGCGCAGCAGCGGGCAAGACACCACCCCCGGGGGCGTGCCCGCTGCGCCCGCCGTCGCTCGCCGTCCAGCTTCCTTCTCTTTCCAGAACATCGCGCGCTCGCGGCCGCCCCCGCGGCCGTCAGCTCTGGCCCGCGATTCTCCCCGGGATCGGCGCCGGCATCGGCGTCGGGATCTGGGCGTGGATGCGCTCCTTGATGCTGGCCACCGTGGACGACGCGCCCTTGTCCCGGGCCATGTCCACGCTACCGCGGAACTGCGCTCCGTCCGAGATGGCCACGCGCGGGGCCTGGATGTCTCCGTTGAGGCGTCCCGTGTCCGCGATCTCGACCTTCTCGTCGGCCTGTATGTTGCCGGTGACCTCCCCCAGGATGGTGACGTTCTTGGCGTGGATCTCGGCGTGAACCCGACCGCTCTGGGAGATGGTGAGGTTGTGGTCCTTCAAATCGATGCGCCCCTCGACGCGGCCTTCCACCGCGAGGTCCTCGCTGCCGGACACTTCACCCTTGATGAAGAGCGAGGTGCCGATGTTGGCCGCTCGTCCCTTCGCCGGGCTCCCCGCGTGCGGCGGCGGCGCCGCCGGCGAGGCGGGCGAGGCGGAGAGCGTCTCGGCCCTGGGGCCGGGCGCCGTCTGCGTGGTGCGATCTCTCTCGAGCTCTTTCTTGTCCCACATCGTCCTGTCTCCTCCGCCGATCCCCATGAAAGACAAAGCCCCGCACGTCGGGCTGCGGGGCTCCTGCAGGCATGAGGCTCGCCCTCTCGGGCGAGACAATGTCGGCCTGGTTGCGGGCCCATTTCGGGCCCTTTCTAGCTGTCAGAGATCTTGTGGTCTCAGGGTCTTGCGTTTGTTCGCCATGGCGCGAGACTCCGCGGCACCGAGCATCTCGCGCACCTTCCTGTCCAACGCCCCGTAGAAGTCGCCGGAGACGTTACACTTCTTCACCGCATTCTTGGTCCTGCTTTTCGAGATGATCAGTTCTGCCTTGCCCCTTCCGGCCACTTCTCACCTCCACCGAGAATAAGGGTCGCGAATGCGGCCCCATTATGCACAATCCCCTCCGGCTGTCAAAATACGCCGCCGGACCAGATGCTAGAATTCCTTCTCGGGGCGTTCGGCGCGGGTCCCGCCCTCCTCTGCGGGAAGCCCCTGCCGCCCGATTCTCCGTCCCTATGGCCAGACGACGCAGGAAACGCACGGCGGACGACACTCCCCCCGGGAGGCCCACGCCACCGGGCGCCGGGGAGGATTCGGCCCGGCCGGAGTCCGCCGGTGGGGCCGAGGCGGTTCCGGAGACTGCCTCCACCGAAACCGCGATAGCGCCGGCCGATCCGTTTCGCCGCTATCTCGCCGAGATCCGCCGGCACCCGCGCCTCACCCGCGAGGAAGAGCACGAGCTGGCGGTCCGCTACCGCAAGCACCGCGATCCGGAGGCCGCCCTGCGTCTCGCGACGTCCAACCTCAGGCTCGTGGTCCGCATCGCGATGGACTACCGCCGCTCATACCTGAACCTCCTCGATCTGATTCAAGAAGGGAACGTCGGCCTGCTCCACGCGGTCCGGAAGTACGACCCTTACCGGGGCGTGCCGTTCTCCGCCTACGCGGGGTACTGGATCCGGGCCTACGTCCTCAAGTACCTCCTCGATCACTGGAGCCTCGTCCGCGTCGGCACCACCAACGTCCGCCGCAAGCTGTTTTACAACCTCAAGAAGGAGCAGCAGCGGCTTTTCTCGGAAGGGATCGCCGCCGGCCCGAAGCTGCTCGCCGACTCCATGGGGGCGCCCGAGGAGGACGTCATCGAGGTGAGCCGCGCACTCACGGGCCGCGACGTGTCCATCGACCAGCCCGTGGGCCGGCCGGGTGAGGAAGAGGGCCGGTTCGTCTGGGAAACCATGGCCGCCGACATCACCGGACCGGACGAGCAGGTCGCCCGCGACCAGATGCAGGAGATCCTCAAGGAGAAGATCGCGGCCTTCGCATCGGGGCTGAAAAACAAGGAGCGCTACATCCTGGAGAAGCGCCTTGTGGCGGAGGACCCGATCACGCTGCAGGCGATCGGCGACCACTTCGGCACGACGCGGGAGGCGGTCCGCCAGATCGAGGCGAGGATCATCCGGCGGCTGAAGGAGTACCTCAAGCGGGAGATCCGGGACCTCAGGCACTTCGAGGTCAAGGCCGACTGAACCCTCAGGGGCGCTTGCCACCCCTCGCGGCTAGTTCATACACCATGATCTTCGGAACGAGTGCCGCGCGGTAATCACCCGCCGCTCCCCCGTTCCGGCGCCGCCCGCACTAGGCTCGCGGGCCGTCTCCCGCGCCCGTCGGCCGCATCATGGGGAATCGAGCAAGGTGGGCCGCGGGCGACTCCCGCCCGCCCGCTCGCCAAGGCGGGTCCCGGCGCCTCCACTCACGTCCGCTCTGGGTGATCACCGCGCGGCCCAAAATGACACGATATATCGGATGGACACCCTCTGTACTCGAAAAGACGTCTGTCAAGGCCTGGGGGGAGGCGTTCCAGGGTGGCCGGGAGGGCTGGAGGGCGGCGGCGTAGCCGGCCAAGGGCGGTCAGAGCAAGCCAATAACCCCTCCGGGCGATCGCCCCCCCTCACACCACTTGACAGCCGCTACCTCTGGGGCCTATGGGCAGGCCGTCACAAGCCTGGGCAGCCCATCTGAACCTACGCCGAAATCTGGCCCCGCACAGGCGTTTGCCGCCGCAACGAGGTAGTAGAACGCTTGGCCGAGAACCGGCGCCTCCTGGTCGGTGTATGTGGCCCCCGAAAGCACCGACCCCCTGCAGATAGCACGTGGGAATCCACCGTCGGCGAGCATCTCGGAAACGCTCCCGCGGACGGCGACGTAGCGGAACAACTCTCCCGGATCGACTCCAGCCGGGTACATCCATGTGAAATCAACGCCCGACGAGTCTACTGAGAGGCTCTCGACTTCGGCAGGTAGGTCACTCGTGAGAGGGTTATAGGGAGCGCAATCGGTCACGTTCGGGACTCCGTCGGAATCGGCGTCTGGATCGCACGCGTCGCCTATGCCGTCCGCGTTCATGTCCCTCTGGTCCACGTTCGCCCGCGAGACGCAGTTGTCACAGGCGTCTCCGACGCCGTCGCCGTCCTGATCGGCTTGGCCCGCGTTCGTCTGGAAGGCACAGTTGTCGCACTGGTCCCCGGCACCGTCGCCATCCGAATCGGCGCTCCCGCCGCCGGGCAGACGCGGACAGTTGTCCTGCGCGTCCGGCGTCCCGTCGCCGTCGCTGTCACGGGGCTCGAAATCCACGGCCAGATATGGGTTCGTCGTGGTCGCGCTGGAGCGGTGATCGATCGGGCTGAGTCCGGTGATCGACTCGTAGATGCCTAGGTCTGACAGCGTGTAGGGACCGTCGATGCCTGCCTCGCGGATCGAAGGACCGGGGAATCTCAGGGTCACAGAGGCCGGGCCGACCGACGTCGCGTCCAGAGTCGTGGACGCGCTCGAGATCCTGGTGCCAAGCGGAGCATTCAGCCAGCCCGTGACGGTGTACCTGCCGACGAGCGCGACGTCCGTCTCGACGGACAGATCGAGGGAGTCGTGAAGGCCGTTCCCGTTCAGGTCGGGGGTCGTCTCGGCGTAGGCGTCGGTGAACGACACGACCGGTCTCGTCACGGCGTAGACGGCGCCGCCGATCCGCTCGTAAGCCCCCAGTGTGGGATGCACCCCTTCGCACCGCACCTGGGCCGAGCGGAGCCCCGCCGTTGTCTCGGCAGGCCCCAGACAGGAGTAGATCCCGTCGCCGGCAACGACATCGGGAGACATGCCATCGTCGGCCAGCGGGATGGGGGAGGGCGGCATGTTCGGATCGTCGGGAGTCGCCGTGCAGGTCGCCCCGGTCACGGGGCCCGACGCGTCGGTCATGGCCGCCTGGAATACGGCCTGGCTCCCGGTCGTGTAATCCGGGCTTGCCGTCGATCCCTGGATCCCTAGGGGTGAACGCGCCCGGACGGATAGCCTCAATGGCGTCGGCGTCGAGGCGTAGTCGGCGCCCAGATCCATCCGGACGGTCCACGTCCCGGGTGCCGGGCTTATGACGACGTAGAGACTGTAGGTCTCGCCAGATTCGCTGCCCTGCTCGTACGTCACGTTGGGATCTGTGGCATTCGGGTCGATCACGGTCCCCGTGGGATCGATCAGCGTCACGGAGACCGAGCCTGTGGTCCATGTCGCTAGGAACTGGACCTCCGAGACTTCGTCGAGAGCCACCGTGTGGGCCTCGGCGCCGCCGGGCCCGGCGGCGCTGACCTCAGTCAGGAGAAGCGCGCTTCCCTCCGCGACGCCGGCCGCGAGATTGTAGGCCTCTGCGGCCAGAGCATGCTCCGCGCAGGACATCCCCGCGACCGTCCGGCCCGTCAGCCTCTTCTCGATCGCGTCTAGGGTGGCGTTGTCGGATTTGATCCCGCTGTGGGCTTCATGATTGCAAAGGGCGCTCGCGTAGCCGCTGCTGTATGGGCTCTCGTCCTTCAGCGGAGGCGAGAGGCCTCGGAAGCGATCACTGTCCTCTCCCGCCACGAGCCAGGGGACAACGCTCTGCATCATGACGACAGAGTCATTGGGCCGTGCGGTTTCCAAACGGATAGACGTGTTGAGTACTGAGCCGTCGCCGGCAACGTAGATGTACTTCACGTCACCCATAATCCCTTGGCCGGTGCCGACGTCATAGTCGGGGTACTGAGCGTTGAACTCCTTCCTCACCACCCAGGAGAGTTCAGGTAGCCAAGGGTTCCAACACGGCGGGGTGCGGTAAAGCAGGTCCGTAATCCCGGCGTTCGGTGTCGCGATCATCACGAGATGGTTCAGGTTCACGCGGTCCGAGGGGTGCGAAGCGAGGTAGTGCCGAGCAATCGTGCCTCCCATGCTGTGCGCGACGAGGTCGATCGACACAGGTCCGTCCGTGAGCGACCGGAGGCCGAGGTCGTCCGTCGTGAGGTCGCGCAGAAACTCCGTGAGGGCCTGCTGGTTGTCGGCGTGGAGGCCGCTTCCGTCGATGTTGCGGGCGATGTAAACCACGATTTCCTTCTCGCCGAGTTGACGCGGGAGGTAGGTGTCCTTCTGCGTCAGGAACTCGAACGTCGATCGCCAGTAGCCGGAGGCCGACGTAGCGAACCAACAGGGAGTGTCGATCCCGCGCACGAGGACCACCGGGCGCGGAAAAACCACGTGCGTATCGCCGCGGACCACGCCGCTCGCGATGGTGACCGGATACCCCGTGGGCTCGTCGCCGGCGTAGTTCTCGATCGTCGTTCCGGCGCACTCGAGGTCCGTGGCCCCGTCGCAGTAGGGTGTGAAGCTGTACGTCAGCTCGGCCTTGATGTTGTACTCGCCGTCGGCGAGCCCAGAGAACGAGTACTCTCCGGTGGGTGCATCAACAGGAGCACGGCAATCGTCCCGGAAGGCGCGCTTCCTGCACAGCGTGACTCGGGCATTCTTAATCAACACCGGCTCGGCCCACTCCCATGGGGCCGTGAGGAACCTCACCCAACCCGTCAGCGTAGCGCCGGAGCCGCCGCTGGAGCAGCCCTCGTCCGTCCACAGGTCGCCGTCGTTGTCGATCCCGTCGCCGCAGGTCTCGGTGTCGCACGGATCGCCGAGGCCGTCACCGTCGGCGTCCCGCTGATCGGAGTTGGCGAGACCCGGACACTTGTCGGAGCACTCCGGGACGCCGTCGCGGTCGTTGTCCTCCTCGTCCGTCGCGCCGTCGCAGTCGTTGTCGAGACCGTCGCAGGACTCCTGCGCGCCGGGCCGGATGCTTGGATTGGCGTCGTCGCAGTCACCCCCGCCTTGTGGACACACTGAAGGCAAGCCGACCAGGGTCATGGTGGCGTCGCAGAAGTCGTCTCCGTCGTCGTCGCACCCCTCGTCGAAAAGCCCATTGCCGTTGTCGTCCAGACCGTCACAGACTCTTTCCGACTGCGGACCGTACTCCCAGGTGTCGCCGAGGTAGCCATTGCCATCGTACCCGCCGAAGAGGACTACGCGCCCCCGGGCGCTGTCGTAGGCCAGGGCATGAGCGTTGCGGCCGGGCGGGCTCACCGCGGGCGTGCGATTCACCCACGTGGTGCCGTCCCACTCCCACGTGTCAGCAAGGCGGCTGCTGCGGACGCCCCCGAACAGGACCACGCGGCCCCGCGCGCTGTCGTAGGCCAGGGCATGAGTGTCGCGGGCGGGCGGGCTCACCGCGGGCATGCGATTCACCCACGTGGTGCCATCCCAC
>CAYNUH010000078.1:0-15795 GCA_964400605.1 uncultured Acidobacteriota bacterium
TACACCACCTTGTGGTCGTCGTCGCATTCGCCGGGACACGAGGGCGGCAGGAAGTTCGTGTTGCCGCGGCCGTCGCCGTCCAGGTCGGTGCAGGTGTCGGAGCCGTTGGCGATGCCGTCGTCGTCGCAGTCACCCAGGAACCCGGGGGCGTGGATCTGCACCGTTCCGGCGTCGGCGCCTGCCGCCGCGTCGTCACTCGGCGCTCCGGAGAGCACCTCGGGGAGCCCGTCGCCGTCGAGCGCTGCGATGCGGGCGACGGCCTTTCCGAACCGATCGCCTGCGGCGCCTGCAGGATGCGTGAGCCGCAGCATGAACAGCCCCGTGGCGCCGTCGAACATGAGCGCGGATCCGGCGTCGGCGCCGGCTGGCGTGTCGTCCAGCGGCGATCCCGCGACGAACTCCGCCTTCCCATCACCGTCGAGATCCCCAAGCGCGGCGACGGACGCGCCGAAGTTGTCGCCCGCCGCGCCGTTGGGATCGGTGATCCGGTAGAGCAGGGCGCCGGTCGCGCTGGAGAAGACCAGCACCGTCCCCGCGTCGGCGCCCGCGGCGGTGTTCCGCAGCGGGACGCCCGCGAGGAGATCCATCTTCCCGTCGCCGTTGAGGTCGGCGATGGCCGCTAGGGCCGACCCGAGCTCGTCGTCGGTGGCCGGTGACGGGTCTGTGAGCGTCCGGATCAGCGCACGGGTGGCGCCCGAGAAGATGTGCACGGCGCCCGCGTTCGGCCGGCCCAACGGGATGTTGTCCTTGCCGGGAGCGCCGACGGCGAAATCATCGATGCCGTCGCCGTTGACGTCGCCCAATCCGGCCACCGCCGTCCCGAACCTCGAGTCCACCTCGTCACCCGGATTGCCGACAACGTTGAGCCGCACGCCCGTATCGCCTTCCAGGATCGAGACGCTCCCGCTGCAGTTGGGGCCGCTCGCGCAGTCGTCGGTGGTGCCGGCGATCACCTCGCCGATGCCGTCGAAGTTGAGATCGCCGATGCCCGCCAGCGACGTTCCGAGGTTCGTGCCGCCCCCGATGTTCTGGTGCGTCCAGAGCACCGCGCCCGTGGCTCCGGAGAACATCACAACGCGCTGCTGAATTGGAGCCCCCGCCGCGACGTCTGCCTTGCCGTCGGCGTTCACGTCGCCGGGGCTGACCAGTGTCGCTCCGAGATTGGCGTTCGTGGTGGAGTTTGGATCGGTCATGCGCCGCACGAACGCGCGCGTGGCGCCCGAGAAGAGCGCGACGCTTCCCTTGGTCTGAGACCCCGAGGGCCACCCCGGGGCGCCCGCGACGATCTCGGCAACGCCGTCGCCGGTGACGTCCGGGATCCCCAGGACGGCTGACCCCGCCGAGTCCGAGGCGCTGCCGTTCGGATCCTCCGCCGAGGCGAGGAAGGTGGCGATCGGGATGGTGCCGTAGTTGGGATCGACGCTGGCGTTGCAGTCGTTGTCCAATCCATCGCACACGTCCGGGAAGCCGGGCCTGATGCGGCCGTCGGCGTCGTTGCAGTCCCCGCCGCACTCGGCGAGAGCGTCGCCGTCGTCGTCGCTCTCCACCGAGAGGGAAGGCCACGCCGGATGGTCGCAGTTGTTGTTGCGGCCGTCGCAGACCTCCGGGGCTCCGGGGTAGACGGAAGGCTGTGTGTCGTCGCAGTCCCCCTCGCAGATCATGTGCGTGTCGGCGTCGGCGTCCGCCTCGTTGGGGAGCGCGCCGCCCACGCAGTCGCTGTCGAAGCCGTCGCACACCTCGGGCGCGCCCGGGTGGACGGTGGGCTGGGAGTCCTCGCAGTCGCCCTGGCAGATCCGGAAGCCGTCCGCGTCGGCGTCCGCTTCGTTGGCCGGGACTCCGCCGGCGCAATCGTTGTCCAATCCGTCGCACAGTTCGGGCAGCCCGGGGCGCTGCGCCGTCGAGGCGTCGTTGCAGTCGCCGGCGCAGATCCGGAAGCCGTCACCGTCGGCGTCCGACTCGTTGGCCGGGACGGAGCCGCTGCAATCGTTGTCGATCCCGTCGCAGGCCTCGGGAAGCCCGGGGCGCTGGTTGGTGGAAGCGTCGTTGCAGTCGCCCTGGCACTCGGAGAAGCCGTCGCCGTCGTCGTCGGTCTCCACCACCAGCGACGGCCACTGTGGATGGTTGCAGTTGTTGTTGAACGAGTCGCACACCTCGGGGGCCCCGGGATAGATGGTGGGGCGGGCGGGATCGCAGTCGCAGGCATCACCGGCGGGATCGCCGTCGAGGTTGGCCTGGGAGGCGTTGGAGTTGGCCGGGCAGTTGTCGCAGACGTCGCCAAACATGTCGCTGTCGCCGTCGGCCTGGTCCGCGTTGTAGATGGCGGGGCAGTTGTCGGCCGTGTCCGCGTGGCCGTCGAGGTCCTGATCGAAGTTCAGCGCCGTCGCCTGCAAGTCGATCCTCGGATACGAGATTCCATTGTCCGGGTTCAGGATGGGGACGCCCGTGGACTTCATGTTCGCCTCGATGGCGGCGACCGTGGCGTTCGGGACGACGTCGAACATGAGCGCGAAGGCTCCCGCGGCGTAAGGGGCCGCCGCGGAAGTGCCTCCGAAGCTCGTCTCGACGCCGTTGTTCCGGGCCGTGGTGGTCGTCCTGAAGTCGGGAGCCATGACGTCCAGGGGAGCGCCCGCGTTGGCATGGCAGACGAACCTGTCGGCGAACGTCGGGTTGTCGGTGCAGAGGATCGTGCCGGCGGGCGGACAGCCGGTGGGGCCACACCAGGAGATGCTGCCGACGTTCGCGTCGTAGACGCCCCCGACGGCCGTGGCCGCGGCCACGCACGCCGGGAAGGAGACGCCGTTGTCGAATCCCTCGTTCCCCGAGGCCACGGCCACGGCGACCCCGGCATTGACGAGGCTCTGGATGAGAGTCGCGGTGTTGCTGCCGCTGCACGGGCCGCTGCTCGAAGAGATCCACTGCACGCCGTCGCCGAGACTCATGTTGGCGACCTTGATGCCGTAGGCCGCCCTGTTGGTCAGCACCCAGTCCAGCGCGTTGTCCACGGCGGTGAACGTGCCGGAGCCGGTGGCGCCGAGGACCTTGAGCGCCGCCAGCTTCGACTGGTAGGCAACTCCTCGGATCGAGTTCGAATCGGCGGCCGCGATGCCGGCCACGCTCGTGCCGTGGCCGTTGTCGTCCAGTGGGTTCGAATCGTTGTTGGCGAAGTCGAACCCGGCCAGCACCTTGCACGCCGGGCCGAAGCAGCCCCCCAGGGCCGTGTGGTTGTAGTCGATCCCGGTGTCAATGATGGCGATGGTCAACCCGGCGCCGGTGAAGCCCGAGCCGTGCAGGACATCGGCCTTGATGAGAGGGACACCCTGCGCGAGGCTGGCCCGCACGATCCCGTCGAGGTAAATCCGCTCCACGTGCGGCATGCGGGCGAGCGCCTCGAGCCCGTCAAGGTCGATCTCCAGGACGACGCCGAAGGCGTAGAGGTGCTCCCGCACGATCTTCGCGCCGCGCTCGGGAAGGGCGGCGCGGAAGGCGCGCTGTGCCTCCGCGATCTCGCGCACGAAGGCGTGCTCCGCGGCGGGAGACGCCTGAGGCGGCAGAGGGCGGTTCCCCCGCAGCACCACGTGGACGGTGGCGACGGCGCCCCCCTCGACCGCTTCGGCCACTCCGGGATCGATGATGGGGGAAGGGCGTTGCGACATCTCGGGCGGAGCGCCGGGAACGTGAGCAGCCGCGGGCCCTCCGGCGATGGGCGCGGTAAGGCCGAGCGCGGCCGCGGCGATGGCGGCGCGGAGGAAGCGGCGGGTGCGAGGGCGGGGCGTTTGGGTGTGAGCGCGCATCATTATTTGAGGGGCCGCTCTGAGAGAGGGTTAAGGGGAACGGAAATGCCCCCAGAAACCGGCGGGCTGACCCCTAAGTATCCGAGAAAACAGCCCCCCGCGCCACAGGAATGTTGCGTTCCAGAGGAACGGCTCGGAAAGCGTCTCAGCCTTGAGGTGAGAGGTCCACGTTTCCATCAGGTTGACCGGCGCCATGGGACCCGGTCCCTGAAGAGGCTCAGGAGGGCACGACCTCCAGGACGGGCTGGGGTGAGGCGAAAACCTCACCGATGACCTTCGAGTCGCGCTGGCCCTTCTCGATCAACTCCTTCAGGAGGGCGTCCGCCTTCGCGGCCGGGATCGAGATGAGCAGCCCGCCCGAAGTCTGCGGATCGAACATCAGCCACTTCTGGGTTTCGCTGAGCCCGTCCACGAACCGGATGGCATCGCCCGCCAGCACGCGGTTCGAGTCCGTCACCCCGGTCTTCACGCCCAGATCGATGAGCGCGAGGCTCTCCGGATAGTGGGGGAGGCTGCCGAAGCGGATCCGCATCCCGACCTTGCTCCCCTTCGCCATCTCCAGGGCATGCCCGGCGAGGGCGAAGCCGGTGATGTCGGTGCAGGCGGTGGCGCCGTGCTGCGATGCGAGGTCCCCGGCGACGTCGTTGAGGCGGGCCATGTAGTCGAGGACCTTCCGGAAGACGTCGGGGCGGACCATCCCTCGCTTGGACCCGGTGATCAGGACACCGGTGCCCACGGGCTTGGTCAGGATGAGCGCGTCGCCCGGCCTCGCGCCCGCGTTCTTGAGGACCTTCCCGGGGTGGATCGTGCCCGTCACCGAGAGGCCGTACTTGAGCTCCTCGTCCTTGACGGTGTGGCCGCCCACCAGGGACGCTCCCGCCTCGGTCGTCTTGGAAAGCCCGCCTTCGAGGATCTTCTGGTACACCTCCACCGGCACCCCGCGGGCCGGGAAGCAGCAGATGTTCAAGACGGTGAGGGGGCGGCCCCCCATGGCGTACACGTCGCTCAGGGAATTGGCCGCGGCCACCTGGCCGAAGATGTACGGGTCGTCGCAGACTGGGGTGATGAAGTCCACGGTCTGCACGAGGGCCAAGTCCTCGCGGATCTTGTACACCCCCGCGTCATCACTCGTGTCGAAGCCGACGATCAGGTTCGGGTCGGGGCGGCTGGTGAGGCCCCGGAGCAGGCTGCCCAAGTCCACCGGACTCAGCTTGCCCGCTCACCCGCCCGACTTGGCGCAGCTCGTCAGCCGGAAGTCCTCGGCGGCGTTCATGCCATCCCTCCAAGAATCATGAGACCAGAGCGGTCGGATGTTAGCGCGGTTTCACACGGTCTTCCAGCGCCGCCCACGATCCGTCAACCGCCCAGAGCCTGGAGCGACACCCCGGCCGCCTTCAGCAGGGGCTCGGCCAAGAGGGGCGCGCCCACGGCCTGGCGCATCCAGGCGTCCGGAGTGAGAGATCCGAGCCTGCAGATGCGCTCGAACTCGGCGCCCATGGGACCCTGCTGCTTCCTGAAATGCCCCTCGATCTGGAAGGCGATCAGGTGACCGAGCGGGTAGTCCGGCGTGTAGAGGCCCGAGTCCACCATGTGGGAGTAGATCGCCAGGAGGGTCACGTCGCGGGCGCGGAAGATGGGGGCGAAGTGCCGGTTCCACACTTCCGACGCGATCCGCACGACCGCCTCCCGGAAGGAAGCGGGAGTGGCGTCCGGGTGATCGTAAAGCCACCTCCAGGCCGCCATGTCCACCAGCGCCACGCTGGCGATCTCGCGAGTGGCCCAGAACTCCTCCAGCGCCCTGAGGCTCTCTTGCGAAGGGTCGGGGCCGGCGAGCCCGAGCAGGTCCAGATCCCGAGACTGGAAGACGAACGCCAGCGCCTCCGTGAAGGCGGTGTTGGGCACGCCCTGGAGGAGGGTGTGATCGATCGTCGTGAGCGAGAAGACCTGCTCGACGTTGTGGCCCATCTCGTGCACGGCGATGTTGTAGCCCTTGTAATCCATCCCGCCGGCACCCACGCGCGTGCGCAGATGCGCCTGATCGTCGCGCCTCGCCGCGCCGAAGGCATGGCCGGACCCGCGCGCCGGATCCACGACGATGTGGCCGGCGAGGAACCGGGCCTTCTCCTCGGCGAAGCCGAGCCCCATGAGCAGCCTCGGCATGTCGGCGGCGTAGGCCTCGGGGGTCGGGTAGCGCTTCTTCGTGAGGGCGTCCAGCTCGGACTCCTGATACCTGCCGCGCGGCTTGAATCCGGCGTACCAGATGTCGAACGGCTCGAGCGGCCGGCCGAGCCGTTTCTCGATGAGCCGGCCCACGCGTTCGCCCAGAGGCGAGGCGAGGACCGATTCGAAGAGCGCCTTCACCTGATCCTCGGGGATCTCGCGGTTCATGTTGAAGCGCCGCGCGATGTGGGTCGGGTTGTCCGGGTAGTAGGGATCGGAGAGACGCTCGGCGCGGAAGATGTCGAGCCACATCCGGTAGCGCTCGTCGGGCTCTCTATCGGCTTTCGGCGCGGCGGCGGCTCCGGGCGGCGGCTCCGCGTCCTTTACATTCGAGGCGGCCACGGCGTTGGAGGAGGGAGTCCAGTCCAGGAGCGGATTGTTCACCACGGCGCCGGGGATCTCCTGGCGCACGATACGGTCCATGACGAGGGCGACCATCCGCTGCATCGGCAATCCGTTGGGGTCGGCGTAGCGGGCCTTCAGCTCGTCGCGGAGGTTCCAGTGGCTCAGCAGGCGGAGCCCCTCGGGGAACAGGCGCCGCCCGTCGGGGGTGAGGAGGTGGTGCATATAGATGTTGTAGCCGCTGATGTAGGTGTCGGCCGTGCTGTACGCCTCGGAGAGCTTCTGGTTCACGCCGGCGGGCACGCGGGTGGAGAACTGCTGCGCCAGCCGCGCTTCGGCCCACTGGCGGCGGGACCAGCCCATCCCATCGGCCATCCGCTGCGGAAGCGTGGTGAGCGGGAAGTTCAGCAGCGCCACGAACGCGATCTTGTTGCCGAAGAGGTCGTCGGAGAGGTGGGCGGCGGGACTGAAGGCCGCGAAGCGATGGTCGATGGGGAGGATGGGTCCCAGGTCGAGATCCACGCCGCGCCGCAGATCGCGCACCAGCGAGGTGAAATAGCCGACGATCCTCTCGCTGGTGAACTCGAAGCGATCAAACGAGGCGTCGAGCATCTCTCCGGAGGGGAGGAACTCCGATTCGACGAACTCGCGGAAGGCGGCCGCGTCCCCGTCCTCGTTGCGCCAGTACCGCATCACCTGATCCACGCCACGGTCGATCCGGAGCGCCTCCGACTCCCCGTGTTTCGACCGCAGCGCGCGCTTGGCGGCGGCTGCCGCCTCCACCATCGAGGTGTCCGCCGCGCCGCCCGGCCCTGTCCCGCCGGGAGCCGCCACGGCCGCGGGAGCGGCAGCGGTTGGGGCCGCCGCTGCCGCGGAGCCCGAGCCGGCCGGCCCCGACGCCCGGGAGTCGGAACCGGAGGCGAGGACGACGATCGCCAGCGCGGCGCACAGTCCGATCAACGGCGCGGGCGCGTCGAGCATGGAATCTGAAGAGAGGGCGGGTCCGGAGTGAGCTCTTGTCATCTGTCGGCTTCCTCATCCAGGACGTGAGCGGTTCCGCGCAGGCCCGGTCGATGGAGCGGATCGGGCCTGGTTAGGCGATACCGTGTCGGTCGGGCCGCCCAATATACCGGAACCGGGGCCGCCCGAGGAGGGGCGGGTCCCGAATACCTCTATCCTTATTAATAGCGGCTCTGCGGCGGAACCGTCCCCGCCGAACAGGCCGGCCCGCGGCCGGTTCAGGCGGATCGAGGCGGCCGCCGCGCGTGCTAGGCTTCACGCCCATGGACATCAAGGACGGCATCCTCGAGACGATCGGCCGCACGCCTCTGGTGCGCCTGCGGAGGATGGGCGCGCCGAGCGGAATCGATCTCGTCGCCAAGATCGAGGGGTTCAACCCCATGGGCAGCGTCAAGGAGCGGATCGCGCTCGAGATCGTGGACCAGGCCGAACGCGACGGGACCTTGAAGCCGGGGAAGACATTGCTCGAGTCCTCCTCCGGCAACACGGGCATCGGGCTGGCCATGGTGGGAGCGGCGCGCGGCTACAAGGTGGTCATCACCATGCCCGCGAAGGCGAGCGTGGAGCGCCGCCGGATCCTCAAGGCCCTGGGAGCGGAGGTGGTCCTGACGCCGCCGGACGGCAACTCCGACACCGCCTGGGACATGGCCGACGAGATGGCCAGGAAGGAGCCCGCGCGCTTCTTCCGCGTGGCCCAGTACGACTCTCCGCACAACGCCGGCGCGCACTACCGGGGGACCGCCTCCGAGATCTGGGAGCAGTGCGCCGGCCGGCTCGACGTCTTCGTCGCCACGCTCGGCACGACGGGCACGGTGGTGGGCGCGGGCCGGCGGCTGAAGGAGCTGGACCCGCGCATCCGCGTGGTGGCCGCGGAGCCGCAGCGCAAGCACTCTCAGATGGGCTTGAGGAACCTGGACGAGGCGCGCGTGCCGCCCATCTGGGACCCGTCCGTCGTGGACGAGAAGATCGTGGTGGCGGACGAGGACGCCTTCCGCGCAGCGCGCGATCTGGCGCGCCGGGAGGGGATCTTCGGCGGCATCTCCTCCGGCACGGCGGTGCACGCGGCTCTCGTCGTGGCCTCTCGTCTGGGCCGGGGCCGCATCGTGACCGTGCTTCCCGACCGCGGCGAGAAGTACCTCTCGACAGATCTCTTCCCGAGAGAGTGAGCCTGCCTTGATCATCCTTTCCATCCTGGAGCGCGATCCCGAGGCGGTGAAGCGCCTCCTCGTCGCGCCGCCCGAAGGGGCCGACGCGGTCGAGGTGCGGCTCGACGCGCTCGCAGGCAGGGCTCGATATTCCCCGGCGGCGTGGTTCCCGGGCGCCGCACGGGCCGCCCGCCCCGTCATCGCCGCGTGCCGCCGGGCGGCGGAGGGCGGATTGCACCGGGGCGGTGAGAAGGCCCGGCGAGACATCTTGATGGCGGCCGCCCGCGCGGGTGTGGCGTACGTGGACGTGGAGCACGGCTCTCCGCTGACGGAGATCCTCGACGACGTCGCGCCCTCGAAGATCATCCTCTCCCACCACGATCGGACCCGCACCCGCCGCTCGGCGGATCTCCTCGCGCTGTACCGGCGGATGGCGCGGGTGCCGGGCGTGGCGGTGGTGAAGATCGTCACCACGGCGAAGGATCCCTCCGACATCGTCGAGATCCGGCGGCTGCTCGAGAAGGCGGCGAGGGAGAGCGTCCCTCTGGCCGCGTTCGCGATGGGGGATCCCGGCGCGGCCAGCCGCATCCTCGCACCGGCCTGGGGGTCGTGGGCGACGTACGTCTGCCTGCGCCGGGGGGCCGAGGCGGCGCCCGGGCAGCTCACCCTCCACGAGGCCACGGACGTGTACCGCGTCGCGGAGATCGACGAGGAGACGAGGTTGACCGGGATCACCGGCTATCCCGTCGGCCACTCGCTGTCGCCGGTGATGCACAACGCGGCCTACCACAGTGAGCGGATCAACTACCGGTACCTGCCTTTTTCCTCGCCGCGCCCGGGAGGGATCATCGATCTCGCGCGGGGCCTGCGCATCCGCGGGTTGAGCGTCACGGCGCCGCACAAGGTGGCGATGTGCCGGAGGCTGCGCCACATCGAGCCCCGGGCGCGGCGCATCGGCGCCGTCAACACGATCCTGAACGACGGCCGCCGGCTCATCGGGTTCAACACAGACTTCGAGGGGACCCTCGCGCCCCTCCGCCGCCTCATCGATCCCGCCGGGAAGGTGGCCGCCGTCGTGGGCGCCGGGGGCGCCGCGCGCGCCGTCGCCTTCGCTCTCGCGGAGGCCGGGGCGGGCGTCCTCGTCGCGAGCCGGCGCGCGAGGCCGGGCCGGGAGGTGGCGAGGCTCGCTGGGGGCCGTTACGTCGCGATTCGCGCGCTGCCGAAGGAGCGCTACGACATCCTTATTAATGCGACGCCCGCCGGCATGGACGGCCGTTCGATGCCGGTGCCGCCCTCCGCCGTGAAGGGGTCCGTCGTGGTGGATCTCGTTTACCGCCCCTCGCCCACGCCCCTCCTGCGCGCGGCGGCCGACCGGGGGATCCCGACCCTCGACGGGCTCGACGTGCTCCTCGCCCAGGGCGTGGAGCAGTACGCGATGTTCACCGGCCGCGATGCGCCCGTCGAAGTGATGCACGAGGCGCTGAGGGAGGCGCTCGCCCGGACCGGCTCCGGCGTCGAATGATATAGTTCGATCGACCGATGAATCCTCCTGAGCCCGGAGACAGGTATTCCCGCCAGGTCCTCTTCGACCGGATCGGCGAGGAGGGCCAGAAGCGACTGCTCGCCTCCAAGGCGACCGTCGTCGGATGCGGCGCGCTCGGCTCCGTCACCGCCTCGATCCTCGCCCGCGCGGGGGTGGGGAAGATCCGCATCGTGGACCGCGACGTCGTCGAGGAATCCAATCTCCAGCGGCAGTTCCTCTACGACGAGGAGGACCTGCGCGCCCTGAAGCCGAAGGCGATCGCGGCGCGGGATCACCTCCGTGCGGCCAACTCGAAGATCGAGGTGGAGGCGGTGGTGGCCGACCTCTGCCCCGATAACGCCGTGCGGATCCTCACGGGCTGCGACTTGATCCTCGACGGCACCGACAACTTCGAGACGCGCTTCCTCATCAACGACGTCTCGGTGCGGCACGGCATCCCCTGGATCTACGCCGCCTGCCTCGGCTCGTACGGGCTGACCATGAATATCATCCCCGGCGTGACCGCCTGTCTCAGGTGCCTGATGGAGTCGCCTCCCGAGCCGGGAACGACCCCCACGTGCGACACGGCCGGCATCATCGCGCCCATCGTGTCGCTCATCGCGTCGTTCCAGTCGGCGGAGGCGTTGAAGCACCTCTCGGGCCGCGGCGAGGAGATGAGCGACGCTCTGCTGAGCGTGGACGCCTGGACGCAGGTGGTGACGCGCGTCGAGGTGCCGAAGGGGGGAGGCCGGAGGCGCTGCGCCACCTGCGACGGGATGGAGTTCGAGTACCTGTCGGGGAAGGGAACGCGCCCGGCGGTGCTGTGCGGGCGAAACGCCGTGCAGATCACGCCCACCGGCCGCGGGAGCCTCGACCTGCCGGCCCTCGCGGAGCGGCTGCGCGCGGCGGGGATCGTCGAGACGTCGGCATTCCTCTTGAGGTTCACCGCCGGGGGGTGCGCGATGACGATCTTCCCGGACGGCCGCGCCATCGTCGCCGGCACGCAGGACCCGGCCGCCGCCCGTGCCCTCTACGCGCGATACATCGGGGCGTAGCACCATGAGCGCCGTGATCTACCTCGACAACGCGGCCACGTCGTTCCCGAAGCCGGAGTCCGTCCACGCCCGCCTGGGGGACTTCCTGAAGGAGTTCGGCGCCAACCCCGGGCGCGGCTCGTACCGGATGGTTCATGAAGTGGACGGGATCATGTCCGAGGCGAGGCGCGCGCTCGCCGCCCTCTTCAACGCGCCGGATCCCTCGCGCGTGGTCTTCACGCTGAACGCCACCGACGCCCTGAACATGGCGCTTGCGGGCGCGCTGCAGGCCGGCGATCACGTCGTCACGACGACCACCGATCACAACTCCGTCATGCGCCCTCTGAACCGGATGGAACGGGACGGGCTCGTGACGGTCACGCGCGTCCGGCCGGACGGGCACGGCGTCGTCGATCCGGACGTCGTCAGAGCCGCCATCACCTCCCGGACGCGCCTGGTGGCGATGCTTCACGGATCGAACGTGACCGGGGCGCTGCAGCCCATCGCCGAGGTCGGGCGGGCGGCGAGCGAGCGCGGCGTGCTGTTCATGGTGGACGCCGCGCAGACGGCCGGGATGTGGCCGATCGACGTGCGCGCCATGGGCATCGATCTCCTGGCGATCCCGGGCCACAAGGGGCTGCTCGGCCCGGCGGGGACGGGTGCGCTGATCGTGGGCGAGGGGGTGGAGCTGGACCCCTGGCGGGAGGGCGGCACCGGAGGGGATTCGTCCTACCCGGTGCAGCCGGAGGAGTACCCGCACCATCTGGAGGCGGGCACGCTCAACACGCCGGGGATCGCGGCGATGGTGGAGGGGGTGCGCTACGTCGAGAAGCGCGGGATGGCCGCCATCCGCGAGCACGAGCTTTCGCTCATCCGGCGGCTCGTGGAGTCCCTCGGCGACCACAAGAAGGTGAAATTCTACGGCCCACCGCCCACCTCGCCCCGCTCCAGCGTGCTCTCCTTCAACGTCTCCGGGCACGAACCCGACGAGGTGGCGGGGATCCTCGACACGTCGTTCGGCATCGCCGTGCGCTCGGGGCTCCACTGCGCCCCCGGCGCCCACAGAGAACTGGGCACGTTCCCGTCGGGAACGGTCCGGGTCAGCCCCGGGCCCTTCAACACCCCCGAGCAGATCGACCACCTCGCCGAGGCCGTCCGGGCGATCGCGGGCTGATCGCCGCCTCGCGTCCCGCGGCTGCCTCGGCTCGACTTGGATCTCTGGCACGCCATGCAGGGCTCCGGGCCAGATGAGATCGCCCAACTTGAGCCTCTCCGGCCCTCAGCCTGATGAAGCCCAGGCAGGGTGCGAGCTGCCGGGGATTGTGGAATCGGGCGAGGTCGCCGATCTCGGCAACCAACCTGCCGAAGCGGTACTTGCCGGGGCGCTGAGCCGGCTACCAGTACTTCCAGCGCGGGACGACGTGTTCCTCGAAGGCGAATGGAGCTTCGGCTCCCGGTGTCACCACGACTCGCACCCAACCGACCTCGGGCGAGCCTGGAACCTGTAGCCGCGTGAAATTCTCCAAGCGCCGGCCCGTCGAGCGCCGTACGAGCGGATGATCCACGATGTATTCGTGGCCGTCCCCGTGCGCCGCGAGCACCGGCCTCGGGAACTGTTCGACCTCCTCCTCGAACGCGGTGATGAACGGCTCGAAGGCCTGGCGGTAGGGGTCGCCAACGGGCTCTTCGAAGGCCGGATTCCCATGGAAACCGAAGACCACGGCGGAGGCGTTCAAGGCCCTGGCCTCGGCGAACGTCTCGCGCACCCACGCTGCCGCCGCTTGCGTTCGTCGCTTCGCGTCGTCATCGTCGGCCGCAGTGCGCCCTGCGAACGGCTCCAGGCCGTTCCTGCTTCCCACGAGATGGACGGTTGCGGAGATGATTCCCTCGTGTGCCCAGCGGACGTTCTCGACGAACTCGGGAAACGGCTCACCGCTCGCCTGCCTGACGAGCGAGAGAGTGTTCCCGCCCAGGCTCCGGCTCGGGTCGTCAAAGAAGATCCGCCGTATCCGATCGAGTCGGTCTCGTGGCGCGAAGCCGCCGGATCCGGGCTCCCAGCAATCCACCCACTCGTTGTCGCCGGGGGTGTAGATCACCGGGTGCCGCAGGCCGTTGAACCAGTCGAGATTTCGCCTATACATCGCGTCGGTACAGGGATGCCAAAACATGTCGCCCACGTGGAGGACCCAACTAAGGTCGTGGGCGTCGAGCGCCTGCAGGACGAGGCGGTACTGGATGTCCTCCCAGCCGTAGTACGGAGCGTCGCCCAGAACCGCGAAGGAAAAGCTCCCGGGGGGATTCGGTGTCGGTGGCGGTGGACCGCTGGTGGCCAGGAATCCGACGACGAGCGCCAGGAGAGTTGCCGCGACGAGCCAGGTTTTGGCGCGCCTGCCCACGTGAAGCTTCCCAAACATCCTGACGCCGGCCGCCTGGAGGGGTCACACGGCCGTGGCGTGCCAGCGGGCGCGGAGGGAAGACGGCAGAGAGTCGAGGCGCTCCGTGATCTTGGTCCTCAGGCCTGAGGGGTCGCCGGCGAGCAGGAGCCTGGCGTCGAGCAGGTCCTGGGGGCCTCCCGCGAACAGCTTCAGCAGGACCAGGTCGGCGGCTTCCACGACCGGGATCGCCTCACCGGCCACCTCGATCCACGCGCGTCTGGCGAGGATGGGCCTCATCCACTCGTCCTTCCCGATGACGAGGTCCAGCATCGTCTCACCGACCACCCACCGTGCCATCCCCGCGAGCGAATCCTCGGGATCGCCGCTGAGGATCTCCGGCCTGCCGGGATTCTTCCACTCCGTCCAGAACGCGCGATCCAGCGGGGCACGGTCCAGGGCGAGCAGATCGAAGTTCTCGGTCGCGCGGGCGATCCCGTGGAGGGCGAGGGCCGCTCCTCCCACCAGAGCCGAGGCGAGCCCGCGGCCTTCGAGGTAGGAGACGACGTCCCGCAGCAGACTCATGGCGGCATCCCCGCGAGGGAAAAGCGGAGGGCCCTCCCGCCCCGGCGGAGGGCGAGAAGGAGCCTCTCGGCGGGCGTCCCCCTGAGATGCTTGGGGGATTCCTCGTGCAGTTCACGTCGGGCGAGCTTGGCCATCAATTCATCCTGGGGTGTGGAAGCGCCTGAGATCGTATCACACGGTCCTCGGACCGCACCGGAGCCTGGTGCCCGCGACTCGGTAGGCAGGACCCCGCCCCCCGGAGTACCGCCAGCGATAGGAAGATAATCCTCTTGGATCTCAACTGCGATTGTGGTATAAGTACGCCGTCCCGCTCACCGAACAACCCACTTGCGCCGCGGGTTTCCCTCTGGGGGATGGAGGGCACATTAGCAGGGTGTTGACCAAGTGATGTTGGATTGTGTTCCCTTTAGACCTTCCGACGGCCCGCTCAGACCCGACTTCAGGCCACCGGGCGGCTCGCCTTCGTTCTGTTCCGCGCGGGCGAGTCGATCACGGTCTCACTTCCTGGTGCCTCAGGCGGCTTGCAGCTCCGGGGTAAGTAGCTTGGCCAGGCGTTTCAGGTTCAGGACCCACCCGATCAGGCATAACTCCTCTCGCACGCGGAGACGGCATCGACGCCGCAGCCTTCTCAGACCGTGCCAGTCCTTGCCCTCTCCCCATAGCTCCTCGATCTTCTTGCGGCATCTCTGCGACAGCCGGTATCCCTCGCCGCGCTGCCGCATCCTCACCCGGCGATGGGCTTCACTGCTCCCGTCGTCTTTCACCGCTACGTGCGGCTCGATGCCCTGGTCGAGCAGTTCATCGAGGAACGTCTCGTGAAAGTAGCCCTTGTCGGCGCCCAGGCTCTCCACCTCGAAACCGAACTTCTTCTTGACCCGCTTGAGGATGGACAGGCACCCCTGCTCTTCCCCCGTACTGCCGCTGAAGATCTCCTCTCCGATACCGAGCAGGATCCGGTTTCGGTTGTCCATCACCCCGTTGACCGTGTAGCCGGGAAACGCCCCCGTCCCCGTAGAGCCCTTCGACACGAACCGGCAGTCCGGGTCCGTCGTCGAGCGGTGCGTCTTGTTGCTGCGCTTCTCGCCGCGGAAGTTCACGGCGCGATTGCCCGGGTCATCCGGCTCATCGTCCCGCACCGCCGGGTCCTCCGACCGCAAACTGCGCCGGTACTCCTCCGGTTCCATCGTCAGCTCGATGGGCACAAAGCTCTTGTAGCTCGCGTTGGCCCGTACCAGCGTCCCGTCGGCCGATACGTGCCGGCTGACAAGGCCTTCCTCCAGCGCCCTCTTCACCGTCTGGTCGAACAACCACTGCAACGTCCCATCCTTGTCGAAGCGGCGGCGCCGGTTCTGGCTGAACGTGGAGTGGTCCCACGCGTCCTGGTTCAGGTTCAGCCCCACGAACCATCTCAAGGCCATGTTGCACTGCAGCTCCATCACCAGTCGCCGCTCGCTGGTGATACCCATGAGGTAGCCTGCCAGCAACGCCAGGAACAACTGCTCGGGCGGAATCGAAGGCCGTCCAATGTCCGAGTAAAGCCGCCGGCAGTGTCGGCGAATCGCCTCGTCGTCCACCAGGGGCCGGATGCTCCGCAGCGGGTGATCCGGCGGAACGAAGCTCTCCAGGGACAGGTTGTAGTAAAGAGTGAGCTGCGGATCTTTCTCTCCCATCATCGGACGGCACCTCCTTCATCTATATATACCGTCCGAACCCCCGAAACGATCAATCGCGCCGTCGCCACGAGGCGATTTTGTCAACACCCTG